>JBBTUT010000001.1:0-2560 GCA_038063615.1 Patescibacteria group bacterium
CGCATACTGCCACCCATATTTCCTTTCTCCATATTTTCCTTTTGCCCCTCCATAATGTCGATGACGATGTGTTTTGACTTTGGATCGATCTCACGCGAGGTCGCGTCTTTGAGTCCGAGGACATTGCGCGCATACTCGATGACCGCGAGTTGCATACCGTAGCAAATACCGAAGTACGGGATCTTGTGTTCGCGCGCAAAGCGAATGACGGCGAGCTTGCCCTCCACTCCGCGCGAGCCGAAACCGCCCGGTACGAGAATGCCGTCAAAACCGATGAGTTCGGCAAGCGGTGCATCCTTCTTCTCAAAATCCGCAGCATTGAGCCATACGAGCTTCGCCTTTTTGCCGAGGTGTATCGCCGAATATTTGAGTGCTTCGATGATAGAAAGGTATGAATCAGAAAGGACAAAATCTCCCGTATCGAAATATTTCCCCACGACCGCGATGCGCACCTCGTCTTTCGCCTTGTGCGATTGGCGGACGAAATCCTCCCATTCTTTCCAGCCGACATTTTTGCCGCGCGATTTTAGCTTAAGCCGTTTCAAAATTTTCTCACCGAGCTTGTCTTTTTCAAAATTCTCCGGTACATCATAGACGCTCTCCACATCGGGCGCCGATATCACGCTCTCGGGGATTACATTGCAAAAAAGAGCGAGCTTTTCTTTGCGCTTGTTATCCAAAGCAACATCACTGCGCGCGATGATAAAGTCCGGCTGAATCCCCGTACTGTTGAGCGCGCGCACTGCATGTTGGGTCGGCTTGGTCTTCATCTCTCCCACCGTGGATGGCGTCGGGAGATAGCTCACGATGGCAAAGAGCACATCATCGGGGCTTTTGATCTTCATCATGCGCGCGGTCTCGAGGAAAAGGATATTCTCGTACTCGCCCACCGTACCGCCGACTTCGATGACCACAATCTCCGCATTCGCCTTGTCCGCCGCGTTGTTGATGCGGTCGATGACCTCGTAGGGAATATGCGGAACCACCTGCACGCACTTGCCCTTGTACGCGAGCGCGCGCTCTTTTTGAATGACCGAAAGATAGATGCGCCCCGTCGTCATATAGCTGTCGCGGGTGAGCGACACGCCGAGGAAGCGCTCATAGTTGCCCATATCCTGATCGCACTCGTCACCGTCCTTGAGCACAAAGACTTCGCCGTGCTCGGTGGGGTTCATCGTACCCGCGTCCACATTCACATACGGGTCGATCTTCATCGCCGTCACGCGGTAGCCGTGCGACTGGAGGATCTTGCCGATGGAGGAGGTGGTGATGCCCTTGCCGACGCCTGAAATCACCCCTCCTACTACAAAAATATACTTGCGTGTTTTCTTTGCCATACTTGCTTGACTTACAACTTACAACTTACAACCAACAACTTACTGCATACAACACAAGAATCGAATACAACTCTGTATTTTGATTCTCCGTTGTCCGTTGTTTGTTGTTTGTTGTTTGTCATTTTATCGTGCGGTTAAATATTTGCGGACTGCCAAATAACTCGATATCGAGCCGAGTACCACACCCGAGAGCATGACCACGAGAAATATCTGAACGAAGTTTGCGACGAAATAATGCAGGAGGTCGACTCCGCCGTAAAATGTCTGCGTCGTGTTTTTGAGCCAATAGGTGATCGGATAAAAAAGAATGAGCGTGAGGAATCCCGCCACGAGACCATAAAGAACACCCTCGATGACAAACGGTCCGCGGATGTATTCGTTGCTCCCGCCTACGAGGCGCATCACGCCGATCTCGTCGCGCGCAATAAAAATAGCGAGGCGGATGGTGTTGAAGGTGATGAGTATCGAGATGCCGATCATCACCGCCGTAATGATGCTCCCGAGTTTCTTTACACCGAGGATAAGTTTGGACAAACGGTCTATCGCCACTTTATTGTCATTGTAGTTGACTTTGCTCACGATAGAAAGCGCGTCGGTCGAAAGCTCCGCTTTATTGCTGAGGAAGGTTGCTATCCCCTCGTACTGCGATGGCTCTCTCGCTTTCACAGTGAGCGTGGCAGTCAGCGGATTGTCGCCGATCTCATCGAGCGCCTGAATAATGCGATGATCATCCTCGTGGCGCGCCTTGAATGTCTCAAGCGCCTGCTCACGCGAAATATAAGTGACGGTCTTTACCTCTGGGAGCGTCTCGAGCTTACTCTTCAAATCCATTATCTCCACCTCTTTCGCATTTGTATCCACATAGATGTTGACATCAATCTTGTCTTGAAGGTCTCTGAGTGCCGTACCGAGAAATGCCGTAAGGAGGAGCGTCGAAGCAATCATAAAAAGAGCGACGATCATCACGAAAACGGCGGAGAGCGAAACACTGCCGTTTCGCCAAAAACTGATGAAGCCCGCCTTGATGATTCGTTTGAGATTTGTCCACATGGTAAAATTAGTTGAAAGTTGAAAGTTGAAAGTTGAAAGTGTAAAGTCAAAAGTAAATACTCGCAAACTTTTATTCATTATATCACATGAACTACATTGACTACAAAGCTGTATTCCGAGTGTAATACCAAAGCGAAAAGTGCACCCCTTCCAAAGTTAAAAGTGCACCCCCT
>JBBTUT010000002.1:0-128293 GCA_038063615.1 Patescibacteria group bacterium
TGGAAAAAAACATTCAAACAGCAGACCTTATCCGCACCACAGGATTTGAAGGCGAAATCTTGAGCGACATACCAAACCTGATTCGCTACGAAAATGATACGAGTTTGTTTGAGCTCCGTCCCGCGCTCGCCGTGAAGCCGAACAGTGCGGATGACATCAAGAAACTTGTTGCTTTCGTGTCGAATAAAAAAGATGAGGATGCTTCCCTTTCGCTCACCGCACGAGCGGCGGGGACAGGCATGGCAGGCGGTGCGCTCAACGACTCCATCATCGTCGATGTGGGAAATATGAACCATATCAAAAGCGTTACGACCGAGCGCGCGGTCGTGGAACCGGGGGTGTTTTACCGCGATATGGACACGGCGACAAAAGAAAAAGGCGTCATCATGCCATCCTTCCCCGCGTCACGACAGCTTTGCGCGGTGGGCGGTATGACCGGTACCAATGCTTCGGGCGAAATGACTCTCACTTATGGGAGCACGGAGAATTGGGTTAAACGATTGAAAGTGGTACTCTCAGACGGCAACGAATACGAATTCGGTCCCTTGACCGTCGCCGAGCTCGAAGAAAAGAAAAAACTTTCAAATTTCGAGGGTGAAATATACCGCCGTATGCACGAGCTCCTCGAGAAAAATTACGACCTCATAAAAAACGCAAAGCCAAAAGTTTCAAAAAACTCGGCGGGCTACGCGCTTTGGAATGTCTGGGATCGCAAAACTTTTGACCTGACCAAGCTTTTCACCGGATCTGAAGGCACGCTCGGCATCTTCACCGAAATCGAATTCGCACTCATTAAACCAAAAAAATCCCGCAAGCTCGTGGTCATTTTTTTGCCGGACCTCGACAATCTCTCTGAAGTTGTCGCAAAAATGCTTATTCACAAACCGGAGACTTTCGAATCATACGACGACCATACATTCCAATTTGCAATTCGCTTCTTCCCTGATATTGTAAAGTCGCTCAAGACGGGCATCATCAAGCTCGGTCTATCATTCATTCCGGAAGCGATTATGGTGCTCAAGGGCGGTTTCCCAAAACTCGTGCTCCTCGCGGAATTTACCGGAAAATCCGAAGAAGAAGCGGCTCAAAAAGCAAACCTCGCATTTGAAGACTTGCAACAATTTAAAGTGCAGGCGGAAATAATGCACACGCAAAAAGAAGCGGAAAAATTCTGGACCATCCGCCACGAAAGTTTCAACCTCTTGAGAAAGCACGGCGGTACCGACAAGACCGCGCCGTTTATCGACGACATCATCGTAAGCCCGGAAAAGCTCCCGGAGTTTTTACCAAAGCTTGCTGAGGTGATGAGCGAATACAAACTCACCTATACCATCGCGGGACACATCGGAGACGGCAATTTGCATATCATTCCGCTTATGAACCTGCGCAGAGCGCGCGACCGCGACATCGTAATCGAGCTTTCGCAAAAGGTATTCGACCTCGTATTCTCGTTTGGCGGATCAATGTCCGGTGAGCACAACGACGGAATCGTCCGCACCCCGTTCCTGAAACAGATGTACGGCGATGCCGTCTATCGCCTTTTTGAGGAAACGAAAAACATATTTGACCCGAAGAACATTTTCAATCCGGGCAAAAAAGTATACGGGTGCGACCTCAACTATGTAAAAGAACACATAGACAAAGTGTACTAGAAAACAAAAGAAAATGCCCAGCCTCTCTAGAGAGGCTGGGCATTTTCTTTTGTTTTCTAGTGTCCCATTTTCGCCATGTCTGCCGGCATGGTTAGTCATCAATATCCGCCCATTTCCATGCCGTGCACTGCCGTAGTTGCGGTCGAAGAGGTACTTACTGCCGAGAAAACATCGGGGTTTTCATCACCTTTTACCATTGCCGTGGCCCACGCACCTTTATTCATGCGCGCAAGGGCATGGTCAACGAGCACAAGCCTGCCGGGAACTTCCGCGACAAACTCAACGATTGCCGAACCGCCTGCGGGGACAATGGTCGTTTGTACATTCTTGAAGAGAGTCGACCCTAGGCCCATCGCTCCCTCAGGGTAGACCGTGTCGAATATCTCGCCAATGATATGGAATGAGGAGACAAGGTTCACCCCACCGTTGCCCACATACATGCGCACGCGATCGCCGCGATTGATCTCCATACCGGTCTTTTTTTCTACGCGCCCATTGAATGTCACATAGGTGGGGTTGCCATCTACGAGCTTTTGCGCATCAAAGACCGTCATTCCCTGGCGACCGATGTCACCCATCGTGTAAAGCTCGCCTTGCATAACATAAAATTCTTTGTCTACTTTCGGCAAACCTTCTTTCGGTTCTACAAGGATAAGCCCGTATTGC
Source organism: Patescibacteria group bacterium (assembly GCA_038063615.1). GTDB lineage: Bacteria > Patescibacteriota > Minisyncoccia > Phycocordibacterales > UBA1550 > UBA1550. The sequence goes on from JBBTUT010000002.1 coordinate 2,319, forward strand.
CCGTGGGAATTATGCGTGCTCACATTTGCCGTCGCACAATGGTATTCATACAGTCCCGGTTGTACCGCTTTCCACTTAAATGTTTTGGTTTCTCCGGGAGCGACATTCGTAAGCGTAGCGCCCCCGCCGGGCCCGTTGACCGAGTGAAGGTCGATATTGTGCAGATGGAGGCTGGTCTTGTCATTTGTGAGCGTAAGGATTACGGTATCGCCCTCGCGCACGCGAAGCATCGGACCGGGAACCTGACTATTGTATGTCCAAAAATTAAAGAAGACATTAGGCGCGACTTCTGAGATCACCTCTTTGGCAGTGAGACTGATCTCGATAGTTTCCGGCGTCGTGCGCATAATGGGTGCGGGTACCGTATTATAGTCAGCACCAATATCAGCTACGCGCTCAAAATCAGATGCCTTCTGAAAGAATTTCAATACATTTTTGAGAGGAAGATATGGTGCGGGTCCGCCCGGCGCCATTGTGTGCATAAAAGGAGGCATGGCAAAATCCGGTGCATATGTTTTATAGGAATAAAATCCCGAAAGACTGGCAACAATGATTATCGCGACGGGTATGACCAGGTAACGATGCCAAAATATTTCTTTGAACGAAGCGCTTCGCGCGAGGCGGACGATCAAGGCAACTGACATGATTGTCACGATTGCCCACGAGATAACATTCACAATGGTGTATGTGTACATAATTTGATTAATTAAAATAATATATAGTCCTGCTCCTGATTACTCCTTGCATTTTACCACACTACCCTTTCCTCGCAAACCCGAGACTTACAAGAAAAATGAAAAGCGCCACGAGTACGATCGCTCCGCCGGACGCGAGGTCAAAATAGTATGATGCAAAAAGTCCCACGATAACAGAAACGAGGGAGAATATGACCGAGAGGATAAGCGTGAAGCGAAAACTGCGGCCATACTGCATTGCGGAAATGGCAGGTATGACCATCAGTGCGCCAATGAGGAGCACACCGACAATGCGCAAAGAGAGCGCGATGGCGACCGCCGCGAGCATCACCATCATGATGTTGAGCATTTTTACGGGGAGACCGCTTGCCTCTGCAAGCTCGGCGTCAAATGAAGCGAAGAAGAGCTCTTTATAAAGAAGTACGACATTCAAAAACACGATCACCGCGAGCGCGAGCGTCACCCAGAGGTCCGTGGTGGAAACCGTCGAAATACTGCCGAACAGATAGCTGAAGAGGTTTGCGTTGAATCCTTTTGCGAGAGAGAGGATAATGACGGCGACCGCGAGAGACCCCGAGAGAAAGAGCGCGAGCACCGACTCGCCGAAGATGCGACGAGAATTGCTGAGGTACTCGATACCAAAAGCGGAAACGACCGAAAATCCTATCGCTGAAAAGATGGGGTTGATTTGGAGGAGGAGTCCGATGGCGACCCCCGCGAACGACACATGCGCGAGCGTGTCCGCCATCAGGGAGTACCTGCGCACGACGAGGAACATGCCGATAAGCGGCGCGATGATGCCGATCGCTATCCCCGCCTCAAAGGCGCGCACCATAAAATCATATTGGAATATTTCAAGCATGTTCGTGTTTGTTTGGTTTGTTTGGATTGTGCGGAACCCTCTGCTTATGTCCGCCGTAGAGTCGCTCTAAAATATGTTCGTTGAGCAGGTCCTGCGCGAGTCCATGGCATACGAGATTGTGATTGAGGCAGAGCACGGTCTTTGTCTCTTGCGACACGGCATCCACATCGTGCGAGATGAAAATGATGGTGAGGTGGTGTTCGCTGTTGAGCTGTGCCAAGAATTCGTAAAAGGTTTTCTGCGCGCCGATGTCCACGCCGACCGTCGGCTCGTCGAGAATGAGGACATCCGGCTCGCTCGCCAGCGCGCGCGCGATGAATACGCGCTGGCGCTCCCCGCCGGAAAGATTGCCGATGAGCGTATCGCGATACCGCGATATCCCCGATATTTCCATCGCACGGTTGACCACTTCCGTATCTTTTTTTGTGAATCTTTCAAAAAATCCAAGCCGCGCGATGCGTCCGGTCCGCACCACTTCGAAAACGGTCGCAGGAAAGTCTTTGTCATTTTGCGTCACCCGCTGAGGAACATAGCCGATGCGATGCTTCTCCTTGAAATCGTGACGGTCCGTACCAAAGAGTTTTACATTGCCTCTCGTAGGATGCAAAAGACCCAAAATAATCTTGATGAGTGTCGTTTTGCCTCCGCCATTCGGTCCGATGATGCCGAGGTATTCACCCCTGCGCACCGTAAATGACAAGTTCTCGAGAACAGGGTTGTGGTCATAAGAAAAGCTCACATTGTCGAGCTCGATGTATGGTTCTTCTAATTGCATATCATTGCGTTTCGCAGATTATTCAAATTCATTTCCATTGCAAAAATATAATCCTGCTTTGATTGTACTCCACTTGGGGTCATACTTTCAATAGGGTTGAGCACGAGGGTCGACCCGCCGATCTCACGCGCAACCGCCTCTGAAAACTTCGGACTTGCAATCGTTTCTGAAAAGATATGCTTCACTCCTTTTTCGCGCGCGAGGGTGATGATGCGCACGAGTTCTTTTGGCGACGGCTCCTCTTCGGGAGAGATGCCCACTATTGCCGTTGCCGAAAAGTCATACCGCCGCGCGAGGTAGCCGAATGCCTCGTGCAGAACGATGATATCGCGGAGCGCGCACGAAGAGAGCCCTTCGCGGAAATGCTGGTCGAGGTTGCCGAGGGCGGAAATAAAACGCTCCGCATTCTCGCGGAAAGCATCCTCGTGCGCGGGGTCGATAGCAACCAAAGCATCGCGCACGATTTTCACTTCTTCTGTAAATATCATCGGATCAAGCCAAAAATGCGGATTAACCGCCCCGCCTTCTTCAATGAACGACACGCCCGCTCCCTTAAGCGTATCTGCCATATTGATGACGCGCATGGGGCGCGCGCGAGTGCTCTGTTCCCATTTTGGAACCCACGGCTCAAAACCCGCGCCATTATAGAGAAACAGGTCCGACCGCCCGAGCTCTGCCAAAATGCGCGGCGACGGCTCGAAGTCGTGCGGTTCTGTCCCCGATGGAACAAGGTCTCGCACGAGGACAAATTCTCCGCCAACGACGGTCGCGATATGTGCAAGCGGATAAAAACTTGCGACGACATTTATTTTGTCAGTTTCGTTTTCTTTTTGTGGAATGCGCGTGACGCATAAAAAAACTACGCCGAGGAGGACGGCAAAAATAATGATAGAAAAAATAATCCTGTGTTTCATTTTTGAAAGTATATCATACCTCATCCGCACGCCTGCTCTATCACCTCGAGAAGATTTTCTCTCCCCGCTTTTGTCCGCGCGGAATAGGGCAAGATGGGAGCGCCAATCGCCGCTTCGATCTCTTTGATATTGTGCGCGCGTTCGGTTTGGTTCAGCCGATCAACTTTATTCCCGACCACGACGAAATCAATGTTCTCCGCGCGCAAAATATCCGCCATTTCTTTATCATGGACCATCGGCTTCACACCCAGATCAACGATGAGAACGACGAGACGCACGCGCGCTTCCCCGCTTCCCAAATACCACAAAATAAGTTTCCGAATCTTTTCTGCTCCTCTCGCGCCCATCCGCGCAAACCCATATCCGGGAAGATCGACAAAGTAGCATGCCTTATTGATGAGAAAAAAGTTTATTTCCTTTGTCTTGCCGGGTGTGGAGCTCGACTTCACGAGCCCCTTGCGAAGCACGAGGGAGTTGATTACGCTCGATTTCCCCACATTCGACCGCCCCACAAATGCGATTTGCGGGTACTGATCGCCCAAGATAGGGTCAGTGCCGATGACCCCTTTGACGAATTCTGCAGACTTGATTTCCATACCGCCAGTCTAGCACAATTACGAACGAACGAGCAAAACACGGACCCCCATCACAGACTCTTGGTTATAACCAAGAGTCTGTGATGGTAGGAGGAAAATAAAAAATTCGGCAAATATTTAACGAGGTGATATACTGTTCCTACTTAATAGAATTAATCAAAAAATATGGAAGATAATACAACACCGCAAGTGCCTACGCCAACAGCGCAAAGTTTCGCCGTCCCTTTCGCTATCGTCATTGCAGGACTTGCCATCGCTGGGGCGATTTACTTTGGTGACAATAAAAAAGGGACTCTCCCCGCAGTTGCGGCAGGAGACACAAAAGCCAATACGGTAGCTATCGACCCCGTCACCCCTGCCGACCACATCCTCGGTAATCCGAATGCAACTATCGTCATCGTCGAATATTCGGATACGGAGTGCCCATTCTGTAAATCATTCCACGGAACAATGAACCGTGTAATGGGTGAATACGGCAACGGCGGCAAAGTCGCATGGGTATATCGTCACTTCCCTCTTCCGTTTCATTCAAAAGCGCCAAAAGAAGCCGAAGCGACTGAATGCGCAAACAAGCTTGGTGGAAATACAAAATTCTGGGAGTACACGAATAAAATTTTTGAGATAACACAAGGGAACAACCAGCTCGACCCAGCAGAACTTCCAAAGATCGCAAAGACCGTCGGACTTGATGTCGATGCGTTTAACAAATGTCTTACAAGCGGTGAAATGAAAGCAATCGTCGATGCAAACATTGCAAGCGGCAATAAAGCCGGCGTGCGCGGAACCCCACATTCGATCATCCTCGTAGACAAAAAAGTAGTTACATCAATCGACGGCGCACAGCCATATGAATCAGTAAAAGCGACGATTGACGGGTTGCTGAAATAAAGGTGGAATATTTAACAAGTGACATGTCTATGTCCAAGACACGAATCAGTTGATTCGCAATTGACGGGATACCTTGGATTTTCTGGTCAGATGTCACTGGTCAAAAGTCAATTGTGCGTTTAAACAAAAACCCCGCATAATTGCGGGGTTTTTGTTTAAACGCCGAGCATCATCCGCACCTCATCCGAGGCCACCCATTCGGGGTCAAAGGTGAGTTCTACGCGGACATCGCCTTCGGCGTAGCCGAGCGCACCGACTTTTTTCTCGACATCGGCGATGAGGTCATCTGCGAATGGGCAGAGCGGGGTCGTGAGCGTCATCAATATTTCCACACCATCTTCCTCAAGCGTAATCTTGTAAATGAGTCCGAGCGTATAAATATCGATTCCGATCTCGGGGTCTTTGACCAGTTTCAATTTCTCGATGATCTGTTGCTCTGTTATTTTTTCGTACATATTAATTGGCTGAATATCGAATGTTGAAGATTGAAGATTGAATGGATGCATCATGAGTCCCTCTTATTCAATATTCGACATTCTATTCCTTAAATCCTTTTGCTAAAATCTCATGCGCAAGCTCTGCACCTCCCGACCGCACGATCTGCCCGTCTTTCATCACATGCACAAAGTCGGGTTTTACGCGCTCGAGGATCGCGCCGTGGTGGGTGACAATAACAAAAGCCGTGCCCTCTCTGCGAAGCATTTCGATGCCCGCAAACACTTTTCCGAGAGCATCCACATCCACGCCCGAATCGATCTCGTCGAGAAAAGCGAAGCGGGGCGCGAGGGCGATGAGCTGAACCACCTCGCTCTGCTTTTTCTCCCCGCCCGAAAAGCCGACATTCACAAATCGTTTCAGGAGCACAGGGTCAATGTTTATTTTTTTAAGTTTTTCTTCAAGCCCGTGATAAAAATCAAGCACCGCAATTTCCTCCCCCTTTATCAGACGATAAGCGCGATGAAGAAACGAGAGCACCGTCACCCCCGCGACTTCCGGCGGATATTGCATCGAGAGGAAGAGTCCTTTCTCCGCTTTCTTTTCTGTCGGAATGTTCGTGATATCCTCGCCGTCAAGCACTATCGTCCCACCGGAAATCGCGTACGATGGATGTCCCAAGAGCGCGTTCAAAAATGTAGTCTTCCCCGAACCATTGGGGCCCATGACGATATGGAGCTCGCCGGATTTTACCGCAAGAGAAACACCGTGGACAATTTCTTTTCCTACCTGCGCCGAAGCCACGGCAGGCAGGCCGTCTTTATGTGTAACTTTTAAATTGTTTATTTCTAGTGTGGGCATAAATAAGTTTGTAAAGTCAAAAGTTCATAAAGTCCTTAAAGTCCAGCGCATCCGCATCCACTTTCGACTTTATGGACTTTACAGACTTTATGGACTTTTAATATCTTCTGCAACGCCTCATACCCCAAAAGCGCGCATTTCACTCGCGATGGACTGATCGCTACACCGAGCATAGTATACATATCGCCCGGCGACAAGAGCTTGAGATCCGCGTTCATCATACCGCGCAATTTGTCGGTGAGCATCGAGAGCCCCGCCTGAGAAACCGCGCACCCCTCGCCCTGAAACGCCGCGTCAGAAACACGCCCATTGTCGTCAAAGGAAATGAAAAGCGTGCCGCGGTCCCCGCACGATGCATTGCGCGCCTCGGCTTCACTGTGCGCGCCTGCAATCACCCGCTTATTGTGCGGATTTTTATTGTGGTCAAGCAAGTTTTCTTTATAAAGTTCTTCGTCCATGGTATTGGGTAGAATATAGAATTTTGAATATGGAATATGGAATAAATACTAAACACGCGATACGCCGAACACCTCCTGCGCTTTTTTAATACCGCGCACCAGCGCGTCAATATCACTCATCGTATTATACAAATAAAAACTTGCGCGCGTCGTTGCGGGCACGCCGAGAGCAGTGATAAATGGCATCGCGCAGTGGTGCCCCGCACGCACGGCGACACCTTCGCGACCGAGGATTTCCGCAACATCATGCGAATGCACACCGTCAACGACAAAAGACACGACACCCACATTTTGCACATCACACTCAGCATACACCGTTACTCCGGAAATTTTCTCAAGCTGTTTGATAGCTTCATTCACAAGCATTGCGGAATGCTCCTGAATATTCGTGAGTCCAATCTTTTCCAAATATTCCACCGCCACGCCGAGCCCAATCGCCCCCGCGATGTTTGGCGTTCCCGCCTCAAACCGCGCAGGCACACCGCGCCATGTTGCTTTCTCAAGCGTCACTTCATCAACAATGCCTCCGCCATACACGCTTGGCTCAAGTTTTTCCAAAAGTTCACCCCGTCCCCAGAGCATCCCAGTCCCCGTCGGTCCGCACATTTTGTGTCCGGAAAAATACAGAAAATCCACGCTGAGCTTTTTTACATCGACCGGCATATGCCCCACCGCCGCAGTCGCATCGCAAATAACGAGCGCACCCACTTTGTGCGCGCACTCCGCAATGCGCGCAACATCGTTCACCGCCCCCGTCACATTCGACGCGAGCATCACCGAAACTATCTTTGTCTTTTCAGTGATGAGTTTTTCGAGGACGGCATGATCAATAGTGAGCGAGTCTTTTCCCAGCGGAAGATGTTTCAAAGTAAGCCCTTGCCGTTTTGCAAGCGCCTGAAGCGGTATCAAGCTCGCATGGTGCTCCATCACCGTCGTCACGATCTCATCGCCAGATTTGAGGTATCTCAGGAAGTTCTGACCTTCCTGAGGAAGGTCAGAACTTCCTGAGATTGAATGTTCAAGCATCGAAACAAGCATATTCGACGATGCCGTCGCGCCCGAAGTGAAAATGACCTCGCGAGGATCCGCACCGATAAATCGCGCAACTTTCCCGCGCGCCTCCTCGTATGCCGCGCTCGCCATCTCCCCTTCTTCATACGACCCGCGGTGAATATTTGCGCGAAAGTCCGTATAATACGCCTCCATCGCATCCAGCACCACGCGCGGAGTCTGCGAAGTCGCCGCATTGTCCAAATATACCAACGGTTTACGAAGGGCGGTCCTTCGTAAATTTACGAAGGGCGGTCCTTCGTAAAAAATAGGGAAATCTTTTTTAATTGTTTCTGTATCGAGTTGCATTGTATTTTTGTCACATGTCAACTGTCCGCGAAGCGGTGTCAATTGTCTTTGCACCGTCCATCTCCATCGCGATTAGCTTATTGAGCTCGACCGCGTATTCGAGAGGAAGCTCTTTTATGATCGGGTTCGCAAAGCCGTTTACCGCGAGACGCACGGCTTCGCTCTCGCTGAAACCGCGCGTCTTCAAATAGAAGATCTCTTCATCCCCCACGCGCCCGATGCGCGCCTCGTGGGATATTTCGACATCATCATTCGCGTTCTGCACCACAGGAAACGAGTTTGCCTGAGATACGGAATCAAGAAGGAGCGAATCACAAACGAGCGACGAATGCGTCCCTTTCGCCTTCTTTGAAACTTTGATGAGCCCGCGATAGTTGGCAATTCCGCCGTCCTTTGAAATTGATTTTGAGAAAATGGTCGAGGTGGTGTGCGGTGCGAGATGAATGACTTTCGCGCCCGTGTCCTGCACTTGCCCTTTGCCTGCAATGATCAGACCCAAGCTGTCCGCGCGCGCACCCTCGCCCAAAAGCACTGACGACGGATAGAGCATTGTCACGCCCGAGCCCATATTGCCATTGACCCATTTGATCTCGGCGTTCGCATACACCAGCGCGCGCTTTGTATTCAAGTTGTAAGTATTGAGCGACCAATTTTCAATGCTCACATATTTCACCTTCGCATCATTGTGCACAAAAATCTCGACGCACCCCGCGTGAAGCGACGACGCCTGATAGCGCGGAGCCGAGCACCCTTCAATGTATTCGATCTCCGACCCTTCGTCGGCGATGATGAGCGTATGCTCAAACTGCCCGCTCCGCTCGCGATTCATACGAAAATACGCCTGAAGCGGCTGCCCCACTTTGACGCCCTTTGGGACGAAAATAAATGTTCCCCCACTCCACACCGCCGCATGGAGCATCACAAATTTGTGGTCTGAAATAGGCACACAATCGGTCATAAAATATTTCTGCACAAGCTCTGGATATTTCACCAGCGCAACATCCATATTTTCAAAAATGACGCCCTTGTCCGTGAGGTTTTGCTTGAGGCGATGATACACCATTCCCGAATCATACTGCGCACCCACGCCACCCAAATATTCGCGCTCGGCTTTTGGAATACCGAGCTTGTCGAAAGTGTCCACGATCTCTGCAGGCAAATCCTCCCATTTGTCTTTTTCGCCGACGCTCGGGTCAACGAAGTACTCCATATTTTCAAGATCAAGCCCCGACAAATCCGGTCCCCACTTTGGCATCGGCGCCTTTTGATAGAGCGCAAACGCCTCAAGCCGTTTCTCCAGCATCCACGCCGGCTCATTTTTTACAGCAGAAATATGCCGTACGGTTTCTTCCGTAAGACCTGTATTTTGTAGCATTTTCCCCGTTTCCAACATTCGCCCCACTTTACCACAATTTTAACGCTTTGACAAACGCCCATACTTTTGCTATCCTTGCGACAGAAAGTAAAATTTAAAAAAGGAGGTGCAAAATGTGTGACTTGAAAAATATGCCAGACTCAAAAGAACCAGACTCTTTTGAAGATGCAGGGAAGCTTGTGGGGTATATGGAAATCCATGCTGAAACACCACGAGCACTGATCCTATTCAAATATCTCGTCTGGCTCGAATATGTCGGAGGGCATAACATTTCGGGGCTAAATCGAAAAAGCCTTGAAGAAAGGCGATTTATTTCTCTCCACCAATGTCCTGGAGTCGTCACAGACGCCCGCAAGCGACTGGACAAAGGTCTCGTCCCAAAAAATTGGCTCGAGTTGCTCAACAAAGAAATCGACAGTCAAAGCACTCTCGCTATGTAGCAACGCAAAAGGCGTCACACAGAATTTCGTGGACGCCTTTTTATTTTATCTCCCCGCGGACACATTACTATTTTTCAGCGAACCTCGTCGAGTGTGAGTACCTGTGAGACCTTGCGCAGGAGCTCGGCGACGAGCAGAGCAAATTTTTAGCAAAAAATTATGCGTGTCTCACAGGCACTCACCGAGTAAGAGGTTCTCCTCAAAAACTAGTAATTCCGCAATTTATCCACCTTATCATGCGCGCGAATCTTCTCGATCGCTTTCGCTTCGATCTGGCGGATGCGCTCGCGGGTCACGACGAATTCACGGCCTACTTCCTCGAGCGTGCGCACCACGCCGTCGATGAGCCCGTGGCGCATTTCCAAAATCTTTCGCTCTTTCTCGGAAAGGTCGCCGAGAATATCGCGCACTTGCTCTGAGAGGATACGCTGGGATGATTCCATCTCCGGCGAAATGATCTTGTCGTCCGCGATGAACTCACCGAGCGTTGATTTGTCGTCGTCATCGCCAATCGGCTTTTCGAGGGACACCGTGTCCTGATCGATATTTTTAATATTGTAAATCTTTTCGACATCAAGCCCCATCTCGGTCGCCACTTCTTCGGGCATCGGCTCGCGACCGAGGTCCTGCGAAAGACGGCGTACGGTCTGCTTGTATTTGGAAATCGTCTCCACCATATGCACAGGAATACGAATCGTGCGCGACTGGTCCGCGAGTGCGCGGGTGATAGCCTGGCGAATCCACCAAGTCGCATAGGTTGAAAACTTGTACCCCTTTTCCCAATCAAATTTCTCCACCGCTTTAAAGAGCCCGAGGTTCCCCTCTTGGATGAGATCGAGGAGCGTCAGATCGGCGCTTCGTCCCACATATTTCTTCGCAATAGAAACCACGAGGCGCAAGTTTGCGCGGGCGAGGAGATTTTTCCCTTCCGCATCGCCCTGCTGAATGCGCTGTGCGAGCTCCCGTTCATCTCCGGCAGAAAGAAGCGGGTACTGCCCGATCTCTTTGAGGTACATTTGGATAGAATCGTACGACGAGTCGCCACTCTTATAGGTGTACTTTTTATGCGTGAGCGCTTCCTCCGGTTCAAGCTCGAGAAGTCCTCCGCTTTCCAAAATGTCCACGCCCGCATCACCGAGCTTTTCGTAGAGCGTATCGAGAAAAAGCACATCTTGCTCGATGGTGGGAAACTCTTTCAATATTTCATTGTAGGTGATGAAACCGCGCGCGCGACCCTTGAGGATGAGGCGGTTTGCCTTTTCCTCCCACGCTTCGTTTGACTTTGCACTTCGCGACGGTCTCTTCACCGCTTTTTTGGGAGCGACTTTTTTAGGCGCTTTTTTCTGAACAACTTTTTTGACGACCTTTTTTGGCGCGACCTTTTTCGAATCAGCTGATTCGCGTCTTGGACGTGGACTTTTATCTGTTTTTTTAACCGTGGCTTTTTTGGGAGCCACTTTCTTCACCATTTTCTTTGCGGGTTTTTTGGTAATTGTTTTTTTGGGCATATTATGAAATAGATTTTGTTAGTGTGTGCAACTCGTTTGAAATTTTCTGACACTCGGCGAGGAGTTTTTCAGCTCGAGGAACATCTCCCGCCATTTCCGCCTCTTTGATCTCGGACATTTTTTCCGCGAATTTTTCTTTGAGAATCTCTTCGGCAAACCCCTGCAAAAGCTCTTTCAACTCTTCCTCTATTCGCTCACTCCCCTCTAACCGCGCCTCTGCCTCAAAGATGAGCTCGTCTTCTTTGAACCCATCGGAAATGGGCGGCGACCCGTCAAGGAGCTTTGTAAACTGAGAGCGATACGAAGCTATATCTTTCAGAGCGGGTTCTTTCGTCCCCTCCTGCCAAAGAAGCGTACTCTCTATGATGCGGGCGATGCGCGCACGGCGCGAGAGCGGTGCCACCGCGTGCTCGAGTTTTTCCGCCTCCCGCGCGACGCCGATCATCTTTGCGCTCTTCTTCACCTCATCCCACACCGGCTCTTCTTTTATGCCGAGAAGTTTCGCAACCTCTCCCACGAAATGCCCTTGGTCGATGGAGCTTTTGAGAAGCGTGATGAAGGGGACGATCACCTCGGAAACTTTTGCGCGAAGCGCTGTTTTGTCCGTATGAAGCGCGGGCAAGAGTTCGAGGTAGAAATCAATGACCTGTTTTGCGTTTTTCACCGCATCCACCCATGCGGATGGGTTCTTGAGCGCGAGATCTGCAGGGTCCGTACCATCCGGCAAGCGGGCGATGCGCACGGTCATATCCTGCGACAGAGCGAGCATGACTCCCCGATGCGCCGCCGCGATTCCCGCACTGTCGGCGTCAAAAGCGAGCACGATATTTTTCGTGAAGCGTTTGATGAGCTCGAGGTGCTCGGAGGTCAACGCCGTCCCCGATGATGCGACCGCATTCGTCACGCCAGCTTGATGCGAAAGAATGAGATCCATTTGTCCTTCCACAAGCACACATGCGTCCGCGCGACGACACGCACTCTTTGCCTGAGAAAATCCAAAGAGTGCGCGCGACTTGTGAAAGACATCGGTCTCGGGGCTGTTCACATATTTTGCGGATGCCGATGCACCGAGTGTCTTCCCTTCTCCCTCTTTCAAGATGCGCCCCGAGAATGCGATGACCCTGCCGGAACTGTCGGTGATGGGAAACATCACGCGCCCGCGAAAGCGATCATAAAATCCTTTCGGCGAGCGCACGATGAGCCCCGCGCGCTCCATCATACTTTCGGACACGCCCTTCTTCGCGAGAAAGTCTCCGAGTGAACGCCATTCATCCGGAGCAAATCCGACGCGGAAATGCTTGATCGTCTCCGAAGTCAATCCTCTCTCTTCCAAATATTTCTCCGCCTCGGGAAACTTGAGAAGCACCGCTTCATAGAACTTTGTCGCAAGCTCGAGCGCGTGGTGTATAGCTTCGCGTTCATCCCTCGCACCCACTTTCTCACGCGTGAGGGTCACGCCCGCACGATCCGCGAGCACCTTGAGCGCCCCCTGAAAATCGAGCCCCTCTATTTCCTCGACAAACGAAATCACATCCCCGCCACGATTGCATCCGAAACAATGGTATGTCTGCCGTGACGGCGAAAGGAAAAAAGAAGGTGAGCGTTCATTGTGAAATGGACAGCACGCCTTGAAATTGCCCCCCGCCTTTTCAAGCTTGAGGTATCCACCGACGACATCGACGATGTTTAATCTTGACTTAATCTCTTCAATGACAGATGTCATAAATTATGATTTAGGAAGCTTATCCACTCAAGAATTTTTAATTTCAAATTTTTAATTTTTAAATAATGTTTTAATTCTTTAATTTTAAAATTAGAAAATTAGAATTTATTTAAAAATTTGAAATTAAAAATTTGAAATTCGGTGAAACAATACGCATATATACACCAATAACTCCTAAATTAACTATACTGTCTCTTCCGCACTTTCGCCGGGCAACTCCGCTCCCCTATTCTTCGCGCCAAACCCTGTACCCGCTGGAATAAGATTTCCGATGATGACATTTTCCTTGAGACCGCGGAGCGTATCCGTACCACCCTTGATTGCGGTATTGATGAGAATACGCGTCGTGTTTTCGAATGAAGCAGCCGAGAGCCAACTCTTGGTTGTGAGAGCGACTTCCGAGATACCGAGAACTATTGGCTCTCCCTTTGCTTTTTCTCCGCCCGCTTTTTCAACGCGCTCGTTTTCAAGAGCGAGCTCGCCCTGCTCGACGATCTCACCCATGTTGAACTTCGTATCGCCAGCGTCCTTGATCTTCCGGCGCGAGAACATTTGGCGAATGATCACCTCGATATGCTTGCGCGAGATCGATGCGCCCTGAAGCTCGTAGATCTTCAATACCTCGGTGATGATGTAGTTTTCCGCCACATCTTTGCCTGCGTATTGAAAGACTTCCGCAATATCAGCCGAGCCATCCGAGAGGAGCTGTCCCTTTGCGACAGAATCCCCGACTTTGATGAATGGCGTTCGTTTTGCGGTCGTTTCGTACTCGATCGCTTCGCCCTTCTTCTTGCCCTCGCCTTCGGAAGGCAGGACCTTCACGACAAGCTCTTTCTCGTTGCGCGTGACTTCCATCACGACACCATTTGTGTGCGATACAATAGCGAGACTCTTCGGCTCACGGCGTTCGAAGATCTCTTCAACGCGTGGGAGGCCCATCGTAATATCACCGCCCACCGACGCGATACCACCGGAGTGGAAAGTACGCATCGTCAGCTGTGTTCCCGGCTCGCCGATAGCTTGCGCCGCGATGATACCCACCGCTTCGCCGATCTTCACGAGCTCGTTTCTTCCGATGTCGAGACCGTAGCACTTGCGACAAATGCCGTGTGCGGTTTTGCAAGAAAGTGGCGAGCGCACCATTGCCTCGGTGATACCCTGCGCTTCCGCGTCTTTCGCCTCATGTTTGGTCATCAAATGTCCTTTCTTGTAGAGTACAGTGCCATCGGCAAGAGCAATGTCTTTCACGAGCACGCGTCCCTTGAGATTGCGCGCGAGCAAGATGTCGAAACCCACGAGGTTTTCATTGCGGATAAGCTTGCCTTCTTTGTCTCCGCAATCTTCCTCGGTGATGATAGCATCCTGTGCGACATCCACGATACGACGAGTGAGGTATCCGGCTTTCGCGGTTTGAAGCGCGGTGTCGGCGAGACCTTTTCGCGAGCCGTGCGTGGTGATGAAATATTCCACCGGCGACAACCCTTCTTTGCTTGACGGAATGATCGGGAAGTCGAGCGTACGACCTGCCGTATTGATGATGAGACCGGTCATACCGCCCATGTTCACGATCTGTGAAATGGAACCGCGGGCGCCCGACTTCAACATGTCCTCAACCGAGCCGTTTTTGTCGAGCGTTCCCGGCATAAACTTTTCGATCTCGGCGCGCGCACCCTGCCAGACTTCGATGGTGCGACGATAGCGCTCCTCTTCCGAAAGCAAACCTTCGTTAAACTCGGAACGAATCTCGTCCGCTTCCGTGTGCGCTTTCGCAACGATGCCTTTCTTTTCAGCGGGAACTTTGATCTCATCGATACCCCAAGTGATACCCGCTTTTGTGACATACTTGAAACCGAAATCCTTGATCTTGTCGAGGATCGGCGGTGTTGCATCGATACCGTAAGTATTGATGATCTCATCAATGATATTCTCGAGCTCCTTTTTGGTGACCTCTTTGTTCACAAACGGGAAATCCGAAGGGAGCACGCTGTTGAAGAGAAGTCGTCCGACAGTCGTCTCAAAAACTTGTCCGCCAAACTGAGCGTACTTCTGTGTTTCCGTACCCATCACCTTGATCTTGGCGCGATAACTCACTGCGTCAAAATCGTGTGCGGTAATAGCACTGTTTGGAGTTGGGAATATTTTGCCCTCGCCTTTCGCGCCTTCCACGATCTTTGTCATCGAGTAGCATCCGAGAGGAATATCGAGTTTCGGATTGACGATGGGGTCGCCGTTGCCCGGTCCGAGCAAGTTCTTGTTCGATGCCATGAGGTTGCGCGCTTCTTCTTGCGCCGCATGAGAAAGAGGCACATGGACTGCCATCTGGTCGCCGTCGAAGTCCGCATTGAAAGCGGTACAAACGAGCGGATGTACTTGGATAGCATTGCCTTCAATGAGCACCGGATGGAACGCCTGAATACCGAGACGGTGAAGTGTCGGTGCGCGATTCAAGAGCACATACTTGCCCTTGATCACTTCTTCGAGAAAAGCCCACACCTCCGGCACGCTGTCGTCGATGAGCTTGTTTGCCCCGCGAATGTTGTATGCGAGTTCTTGTTCGAGAATTTTTGCGACGATGAACGGGCGGAAAAGCTCGAGTGCCATATGCTTCGGAAGTCCGCATTGGTCGAGATGAAGTTTTGGTCCCACCACGATCACCGAGCGCCCCGAATAGTCCACACGCTTGCCGAGGAGGTTCTGACGGAAGAGGCCTTGCTTGCCTTTCAGCGTATCGGCGAGGGATTTCAGCGTGCGCTTTTGCGCCGCGTTCATCGCCACCGACTGCACACGGCGAATCGAATTATCAATGAGAGAATCCACCGCCTCTTGGAGGATGCGTTTTTCATTGCGGAGGATCACATCCGGCGCGCCGATCTCCTTGAGTTTCTTCAAACGATTGTTGCGGTTGATGACGCGACGATAGAGGTCGTTCAGGTCTGAAGTCGCATGGCGACCGCCCTCGAGCGCAACCATCGGGCGAAGCGCCGGCGGAATGATAGGAATGACCGTGAGGAACATCCACTCGGGGCGCATCCCCGAGCTCTGCATCGACTTCACGATGCCGAGTCGCTTGTGCAACTTCACGCGCTCCACTGCTCCCGCTTTTTCAAGATCAGTTTCGAGCTTCTCGCGGAATTTCGCAAGGTCAAGTCTTTTAAAAATATTGTAAATCGCCTCCGCGCCGATGCCCGCCTCGAATACGGTGCCGTACTTGAGCGCGAACTTGTGGTAGGTCATCTCATCGAGGACCTTGCCTTCGATGAGCGATTCGATATCGCGCTTTGTATTGAGGAGGAGCTCCTTCAATTTCTCCTTGCCATTTTCGTCGGTGAGCGTCTTTGATTTGTTTTTGTATTCCTGATCGAGCTCCTTGAGCAAGTTGTCTCTCTCGGCGACATTCACGCTGGTGATGATGTAGCCCGCAAAGTAGATGACCTTTTCGAGATCAACAATCGGAAGGTTGAGGAGGAGTCCCATGCGCGAAGGGATGCTACGCAAGAACCAAATGTGCGCAACCGGACTTGCAAGCTCGATGTGTCCCATTCTTTCGCGGCGCACAATAGAGCGCGTCACTTCAACTCCGCATTTCTCGCAGATAATGTTCTTGTAGCGAATGCGCTTGTATTTTCCGCAGTAACACTCATAGTCTTTTTCCGGTCCAAAGATGCGCTCGTCGAAGAGGCCTCCGCGCTCGCTTCTCTGCGTGCGGTAGTTGATCGTCTCCGGCTTGGTAACCTCGCCGTATGACCACTCTTTGACGCGGTCGGGCGAAGCAAGTTTGAGAAGGATCGCATCGAAACTCTTTTTTTCGTGTGTTGTTTCCATAATTGGTTATTTACTTAATGTCCCTCTTCTGGAGGAGCGTTATGTCGAGTGAGAGCCCGCGGAGATAATTGAGGAGCACATTGAACGATTCCGGAATGTTGGTATTGACCACATCGTTGCCCTTCACGATAGCGGCAAACGCTTCTGAACGACCCGTAATATCATCCGACTTCACCGTCAGCACCTCGCGGAGAACATTGGAAGCGCCGTACCCTTCGAGCGCCCAGACTTCCATTTCACCAAAGCGCTGTCCGCCTCCCTGCGCCTTTCCGCCGAGCGGCTGCTGGGTGATGAGCGAGTAAGGCCCGATGGAACGCATGTGGATCTTGTCCTCGACCATATGGTTCAATTTGAGAATATACATATATCCGACGGCGATATCCTGATCGAATGTGTCGCCCGTGCGACCGTCGAAAAGCTTCATCTTACCGTCTTCGCGGAAGCCCGCTTTCACGAGCTCGCCCTTGATCTCATCCACCGTAGCACCCATAAATGGAGGCACGATCGCCTGATAGCCGAGCGTATTTGCCGCGAGACCCAAGTGGAGTTCGAGGATTTGTCCCAAGTTCATACGAGAAGGAACGCCGAGCGGAGTCAAGATGACATCGATAGGAGTACCGTCCGCCATGTATGGCATATCTTCTTCTGGAAGGATGACCGAGATGACACCCTTGTTGCCGTGGCGTCCTGCGAGCTTGTCGCCGACAGAAATGTTGCGCACTTGCGCAACCTCGATGCATATGCGTTTGATGATACCGCTCTCGAGAGCGTCGCCCTTTTCGCGGGAGAACACTTTGATGCCGATGACGCGACCGCGCTTGCCGTGCTCCATGCGGAGCGAAGTGTCTTTCACATCGCGCGCTTTGTCTCCAAAGATAGAGCGGAGGAGCCTTTCCTCCGGAGTGAGCTCCGTTTCTCCTTTCGGTGTAATCTTGCCGACCAAAATGTCGCCGGGATGCACTTCCGCACCGATGCGGATGACGCCATCCTCGTCGAGATCTTTGAGTTTGCCTTCGCCGACATTTGGAATATCGTGCGTCGTCACTTCGGGTCCGAGCTTGGTGTCGCGCACATTCACCACAAATTCGTCCATATGAATCGAAGTGAATTTGCTGTTCTTCACGAGCCGTTCAGAAAGAATGATGGCATCTTCGTAGTTGGAACCGCTCCATGACATAAATGCGACGAGTGCGTTTTGTCCGAGCGCGATTTGTCCGTCGTCCGAAGAAGAAGTGTCTGCGAGCGTTGTGCCCTTTTTCACTTTGTCGCCGACATTCACGATTGGGCGCTGGTGGAATGCGGTAAAGCCGTTTGTGCGGGAGAACGATACGAGTTTGTTCGTATGCTCTTTTCCTTTTTCGTCTTTCAAAACGATTTTCTTTGCATCCGAATGCGTGATGGTACCGTCGGTGTCCGCGATGATGAGGCGGCCGGTGTCGCGCGCAGCCATCCCTTCCATCCCTGTTGCCACGAGCGGCGCTTCGGGGATCACGCACGGGATCGCCTGCTTCTGCATGTTGGAACCCATGAGCGCGCGGTTCGCATTGTCGTGCTCGAGAAACGGGATCATTGAGGTCGCGATAGAAAATGCCTGATTTGCGGCAATGTCCATGTAGTGCACATTTTCGCGCAAAGCGAGCTCGGGGCGGCCGGCGTGGCGCACCTCGACTTTCTCCTCGACGATTTTGTCGCCGTCGATTTTGAGACTCATATGCGCGATGTTGTACTGCTCTTCTTCAAGCGCGTCCATGTAGACGATTTCCTTCGTGACCTTGCCGTCCTTCACTTTCGCATAGGGCGTTTCGATCATGCCGAAATCATTGATGCGCGCATAGCACGAGAGGCGCAAAATGAGACCGATGTTCGGACCTTCCGGTGTGTGGATAGGGCAAAGGCGTCCGTAGTGCGAAGGGTGCACATCGCGGACTTCGATGCCTGCTCGCTCGCGCGTGAGACCGCCGGGTCCAAGCGCCGAGAAAGTACGCAAGCTTTCGATTTCCGAAAGCACATTGTATTGGGTCATAAACTGCGAGAGCTGATTTGTCGCAAAGAACTCCTTGAGGCGCGCCTGAAGCGGACGAGGAGAAATAAATTGCACCGGCATCGTCGCGTCAGTGTCGATGGTCGACATTCTGTCCTGAATATTGCGCTTCATCTGTGTCATACCCACGCGGATCTTCTGCTGGAGCATTTCTCCGACCGAGCGGATACGGCGAGAGCCGAGATGGTCGATGTCATCGGGAAGCGAATGCGGATTTGCATTCAACTTCACGATATTTGAAACGATTGCCGCCACATCCTCCACATTGATAGTACGGCGCGCGATTTCCGTCTTGTCGAGCGACTTCCCAAAGCGCTTGTTGAACTTGAAACGACCGACTTCCGAGAGGTCGTACTTCTCTTTTGCAAAAATAGAGTCGACGAAACTGCGCGCATTTTCCGGCGTTGCGAGGTCGCCGTCGCGGAGCTTTTTGTGGATTTCCACAAATGATTCCTCTTGCGTCTTTGCGGGATCTTTTGCGAGAGTTGTCTCAATGGCTTTCTTTGCATCCTCATCCTTTGCAAATACTTTCAGGATAGCGTCATTGTCTTTTGCTCCGAGTGCGCGCAAAAGCACGGACACGGGGAATTTGCGCTTCTTGTCGATGCGCACATAGATAGCGCCGTCCGGATCGGACTCCACCTCCACCCACGCACCGCGACCGGGAATGATCTTCGAGCCGAAGTATCGCTTGCCTTTGAGCTCTTCTACGGTAAATGACACACCCGAAGAGCGCGAGATCTGCGGGACAACCACGCGTTCAACCCCGTTCACGATAAAGGTACCGTGCGAGGTCATCATAGGGAAATCCGCCATAAAGATTTCCTGCTCTTTCTCACTCTTGAATGTCTTATTGATAAGCTTCACGCGCGCCTTGAGTGGCGCTTCGTAGGAAAGCTTATTTTCTTTTGCAAAATATTCGTCGTACTTCGGCGCCGAAAGTTCGATGCCGACGAATTCGAGTTGAAACTTTTTCCCTGAGTAATCTTCGATTGGGGAAAATTCTTTGATCGCATCCTTGAGTCCTTCTTCGAGAAGCCATTTGTATGACTTCAAATGTGTCTCCACAAGATTCGGAAGCTCTACCTGTGGCTTCTTGTACCGCGCAAAAGTTTTCTGTGCTCGCATATGTGACGTATGTGATTATTCCCCGCCTACCCGCACCCCCAAACGACAAAAAACAAAAAAGCAGTGAATACCACCTTTTTGATGTTGATGTAAGGATTTCGAATAAACGAGACCTTGTAAAATTGTACCCCTTCTCCTCTATCGTACGGCGCCAAGTACGCAATCAAATTACCGTTAAGAAGAGTATACCAGAATGAAAGTTTGTGTCAAATTCAAAATTGAGCATTAGTTTATAGGAGTTAAAACAAAGACCAGTCGAGGGAGATTCCTCGACTGGTACAATACACATCAATTTAGATTATTTGGTCACATTACCTTCTTTCTTTAAATTTTCCTCCAAAAGATCTCCAAGCTTGCGAAATACAAGCTTGGATTTTTCAAAGTTTTCCAAAAAATTCTGCTTCTCTATCCCTCCAAATTTCGTGAACTTCTCGACTTCCGAGAAATTGGTAAAAAAGGAAGACTTAGGAAGAATCCGATAAAAAAGACAGTTCATTTCACTAACGAGTTCTTCGAGCCCGCAGTCCAGACAAACCCGACCGTTAGAGAAGACGAACTTTACTTTCGGTGTCTTTTTCGGTGACCATGACGACATGAGCTCAGCAACCCTCTCATGACGACATACCTCCTGTAGCTCTTTACTTGCCTTATCGAGACGAGCTTTTAGCTTCTTGACAGGGTGCAGAGTTAATTCTTGTTCGTCATACTGGTCCTGCAGAGCAATGACTATATTGCGCAAAATCTTGAAATGCGAGCTTTCCGGATCCATCTTCGTCTTTTTCATGCAAACCTCCCATTTTATAGAACAATTTTAACAAAATTTCTAAAATATTTATATCACGAAAACAAACTTCTTGCAATGGGGTTATACAAGCAAAGCGCCCCCGTGCTTTTTTCATCCCCGCAATAAGCCACTATCGTGGCTTATTGCGGGGATTCCTGTCCCACGCATCCCAACCGTCATATAAAACAAGTCATGACTTCTTTTATATGACACCTTGTGGATAACTCAGCTTTAGCAAAATAAGCTCCGCCCTTAGTAAATCTTTTACAGTAACTGCCTACCCTATAGGTAGGCAGTTGTAACTTCTTGATTAGATGCCTTTATTTAATACGGATGCAACTTCACATTCCGTCTTACACGCGCAACCTCCTTCTTGCCGATCATTTTCTCAAGACGATTTTTTATACGCAAGCAGATATAACACACACCCTCTTTTTCCGAAACGCAAAAATGTTCCAGCGCCAATTCATAGAGATGAACAGCATCATACTCAGAAAAAGAGATCCTTGTGGCAGATTTTTTAGACATTATAGTATTTCACAGCAACACCGTGATATCTATCAATAATACCTTCTGAAATAATCGCCTCAAGCGGTTCATAATCCTGATACTTATCAATTTGCGCAAGCGCACTACGATATGCATTTTTATTTTCCTTTTCAATCTTTACCGAAATACCAACAAGTCCATATCGTTCAAGAATAAGGTTACCAACCAATCGGGCGGTTCTCCCGTTCCCCTCCCTGAATGAATGAATGGCGGTAATCGCGTGATGAATCCACGCGGTAGTCTTTATTAACCTTTCAACGCACAAAAGACCTTCGTCCGTTACCTCAATATGGAAATTCAAAATATGACCCTCACAACCTTCAAGATCAACAAGAGCTTTTTTAAGAAGGGCGTCGAGTTCTTTCATGTGGTTAGGAACTTCAGTAGGGTGTGGCAGGAGCAAATCAGAATCTGTAATTGATAGCTCTTCCTCTCTGTACACACCAGCTATTTCAGGCCATGCTTCTCTAAATATTTCTCTGTGAATAGCACAAATGGTTTCGACATTTATCGTATTGTGCGACTGAGCATATTTACGAACAAAACGAGAAGCCCTGATGACACCAGTGGCTTCTCGTTTTTGCAATTCCTCTTCGCTTTTTGGACGGTCCGCAGGCATTACTGAATTAATTATGCAATTTTTTCAGCTAGTTTATCGAACTCTTTGCGATCAATTTTGCTTCCCTCAAGCGCACTTGAATAATATGCATGCTCAATATCCCATCTTTTCTCAAGACTACTTTTTTCTTGCACAGAAAGGCTCGCAACGACCTTCTGTCCAACCTGAACAGTGCCAGCAAGGGTTTTTATCATATTTTTCATCATATACAGAATTGTACTACACTTATTTATATTTGGGAAGGCTACCCCAGCTTCTTCTTCCTCCATTCTTCAATCTCTTTATGGTTACCACCGAGGAGGACTGCGGGGACTTTATATTTTTTTCCTTTCCAGACGAGGATTTCGGGACGCGTGTAGACTTCGGGTGAAGCGGTGCGTCCCTCTTCGAGAGACTCGTGTTTGCCGAGCACACCTTCTATCTGGCGCGCGCATGCGTCCACTATGACCATTGCGGGTACTTCCCCGCCGGTGAGCACAAACGGTCCGATGGAAACTTCTTCAGCTTTAAATATCTTTTTCACGCGCGCGTCGATGCCTTCGTATCGTCCCGCGATGAGCACGATGTCGGTGTATTTTGTGACGAGTGCTTTTGCATACGCATTCGTAAATTGTTTCCCCGATGGCGAGAACAAAATGATTTTTGTTTTCGTGTTCTTTTTGCGCGCAATTCCTTTTGCAATTTTTTCCAGAGTACGCAGAAGCGGTTCAGCCGTCATCACCATCCCCGGCCCGCCCGCGTATGGGCGGTCATCAACTTTCCCCCATTTGTTGCCCGCATTTTCGCGCGGATCATAATACGAAATAGAAATGTGCTTACTCTCTTGTGCACGACCGAGAATCGATGCGTCCATGTACGGACGCACGGCTTCAGGGAAAATGGAGATGATGTGAAAACGAATCATAAGATGAGTATAAAGTAAAAAGTGTAAAGTCGAAAGTAAATACAAAATGCATCTACTTTTAACTTTACACTTTGGACTTTTAACTAGAGCTTAGATACTAAGCTCGTTTACCGCCTCATCCACCGTCTTTGAAGCGCTTGGCTTCTTGCCTCCTTCCGGCTCGCTGATCTTCAGGTTTACACGCGCATTGTTCTTCATCCCTACCACGCGAAGGAGCGTACGAATCGCTTTCGCGGTATTGCCGTCGCGACCGATAATCTTGCCCATGTCCCCCGGATTTACATCGAGAGTGATGAGTACGCCCATCTCGTCCACGATGCGTGTCGCTTTCACATCTTCCGGATGATCCACGAGTGCCTTTACCACATATTCAAGAAATACTACATCTGCTTCTTGTTTCATATTTGTTTTTCTGTCGTTAACGATTAACTGGAACAATTATACTACAAAATAGATTCGAGGTGCAAAGAACAGAAATGACTAAGCAGTTTCTGCTGGAGTTTCTACTACTTCTGCAACGGGAGCTTCTGCGACAACTTCTGGAGTGATTTCTGCCACTACTTCTTCTGCGACAGGAGCTTCTACTACGATGGCTTCTGCTTTTTTAGTTTCTACGGGAGCAACCGGCGCTTTCACTTCCTCTTTAGGAGTCTCTTTTACAATCGGGGTCTTTTTGCCCAAGACATTTATTTTTTTGCCGGAAACTGCCTTCAAATCGACGAGGAGATTGTGCACGGTGCCTGATGCTTTTGCACCCACCGAAAGCCAGTGCTTTGCACGCTCAACATTTATAATAGGAGCACCACGACGGGCATTGTACGAACCGAGAATCTCGAGAAAATTCCCCGTCTTTGGTTTCAACTTTGAGTCTGCAACGATGACGCGAAATGAAGGATCATTCTTGCGACCGACGCGCTGTAATCTGATATTTAACATAGGCGCTATCTTATCAGAAAGCTCCCAAATGGTCAAGCATGCTCTTTTGTGCTATCTTACTGAGTACTATGACTACTCAAAAAACTCCCGCGGGGAACTTCGTCGAGGGCGTTATCACCACGACCGGCAAAGGGCTCGGCTTCGTTTCTCTGGGAGAGGACAGCCCGCGCGAAAACGATATTCGCATCGAAGCGGGGCTCCTCGGCACCGCCCTACCAAAGGACCGCGTAAAGGTCCGTCTTAACGCGAAAAGTGGCGACATGCAACAAACGGGCGAAGTCGTGGAGATCCTCGCGCGCGCGAAAATAACTTTTGTCGGCACGATAGAAGAAGACGGCACGACATACCTCATTCCCCAAGACACGCGCATCTATGTGGATTTTCTCATTCCAAATCCCCTGCCCGCCACTGCCTATCTCTCAAAGGATGCAGTCGGGCGATGGCAGGCGGGTCCGCACGGCGAAAAACTAAACGGCAAAAAAGCGCTCGTTCGCCTCTCCGAATGGGACGATTCAAAGAAAAATCCGACCGCGGAGATCATCGAGGTCCTCGGCGATGCTGGCGACAATGAAACAGAGATCCGCGCCATCGTGCTCGACAAGGGACTCCAGATGGAGCTCCCCGAAGAGATCCATCGCGAGGCGGACGCACTCAAAGAAAGAGCTCCGGCATTCATCGCCGACGAAGCAAAAAAACGCCGTGACTTTCGCGGTGTGACGACATTCACCATCGACCCCGCCGATGCAAAAGACTTCGATGATGCACTTTCCATACAAACACTTCCAAACGGCGACATTGAAATTGGCGTACATATTGCCGATGTGTCCGCCTATGTAAAACCCCATGCAGAAATAGATGAGGAAGCTCGCCGGCGCGCAACCTCAATTTATCTTGTCGACCGCGTCATCCCCATGTTCCCCGAGGTGCTTTCAAACGATCTCTGCTCGCTCAACGAAAAAGAAGACAAACTCGTTTTCTCAGCGGTGTTTACCTTTGCGCCCGACACCGCCAGCGACCCAAAAACAAAAGTTGTCGTCAAGGACGAGTGGTTCGGGCGCGCGATCATCAACTCAAACAAACGCTTTACCTACGAAGAAGCGCAGGAGGTACTCGACAATGGCGCGGGACTTTTTTATGACGAGCTTCACACCCTTAATGTCATCGCTAAAAAAATCGTAAAGCAAGACAAAGACGCTGGAGCGATTTCTTTCGAACACGAAGAAGTGCGGTTTGAGCTCGATGAGAACAAAAAACCGATTCGCGTATATACGAAAACATTTCAAGACACGAACAAGCTTGTGGAAGCGTTTATGCTTCTCGCAAACAAAAAAGTTGCGGAATTTGTATCGAAAAAGCTTGGTGAAGGATCTCGAAAAGCAGCGCACCCCGACCATGAGGGCGACCTCTTTGTGTACCGCGTGCACGACGAACCAAAGCCGGAGCGCCTTGCTGAGCTCGCAAAATTTGTTGCAGGGCTGGGGTACAAACTCCCGCTCAAGGAAGGCCGTGTTTCCTCTCATGACATCAACAAGCTCCTCGAGCAGATCAAAGGCAAGCCCGAAGAGACGATGCTCAACACCGCGACCATCCGCACGATGGCAAAGGCAATATATTCGACGCACAACATTGGGCACTATGGTCTCGCATTCGAACACTACACGCACTTCACCTCTCCGATTCGTCGCTATCCCGATGTGATGGTGCACCGTATCCTCGCGCACTTCCTCGCGGACGAAAAAGTAACAAAGGGAGAAATGGAAGAGTACCGCAAGCTCACGATGCACTCATCCGAAATGGAAAAGCTCGCGTCGGATGCCGAGCGCGCTTCCATCAAGTTCAAGCAAGCCGAATATATGAGCGAACGCGTCGGCAAAGAATACAACGGCACGATCTCCGGTGTCGCCGAGTGGGGCGTTTTTGTAGAAGAAGACGAGACTAAATGCGAAGGGCTCATCCGCATCTCAGACCTCGGCAACGACTACTATATTTTTGAAAAAGAAAAATACCGCATCATCGGCAAACAAACCCGCACGCTCTACACCCTCGGCGACAAATTGAAAATCCGCGTCAAAGCGGTGGATTTGGAAAGAAAGAGTATCGACTATGAGTTGGTGAAGTAAAACAAAATACCGCAAATTATATTGCGGTATTTTGTTTTTAAATATCGGCGAACAAAATTAATTTAAGTTTTCTAAAGGATAAATATCAAAAGCAACTTCTTCATATGGGTGAACCAATTTCATTTTTTCAACTACATTTTTCAGAATTGCTCGAGGGACAACAACCTCGATACGCTCCTCCTCAACAGATTTATATTCACCCGATTTTCCAATTATCGGGTTTGAGTTTTTATTCCCACAAAAACGACCAGTCCCACGCGAAGAAAAAGAACAGAAATCATAATTACCTATCCTCCCCGCCCCTGCCTCACCGATGGCATTACGAACAATATCCGTATGCGAGAGAGGAACAAACACAACAAGTTTTACATTATCAGTTTGCATCTTTTTTACTTCGCCAACACCTCCGCATCCTCGAATTTGATCGAAAGAAGTTTTGAAATGGCGTCGGCGCCCATGGTGACGCCGTAGATGATACCGGCGCGCGACATTGTTTCGCGGTTGTGTGTGATGACAATGAGCTGAGAATACTTGGCGAGGGTTTCCACCATGTCGCCATATTTTTTCGAGTTCGCCTCGTCGAGTGCGGCATCTGTTTCGTCGAGCACCAAAAATGGCGGCGGGTTCACCTGCGATACCGCGAAGATGAGCGCGATGGAAGTGAGCGCTCGTTCTCCGCCTGAAAGCATCTGGAGTCCGCGAATCTTTTTCTGTGGCAGAGATACCGCTACCTCGATTCCCTCTTCGGCTTCCTCTTCTTCAATCTCGTCAGGATTTTCCGCGATATCCGTATCGGATCTCTTTTTCTTTTTCTCCACTGAGATCTGAAGCGATGCGGTACCCCCGCCAAACATCAATGCAAAAAACTCGCCAAATTGCTTATTGATCTTTGCGATGCCCTCTTTGAATTGCGCGCCGAGCGTCTCCTCGAGCTCGCGACAAAGCGCATGGAGCGACTCCGCGCTCTGCTTCAAATCCGCAAGCTCACGCTCGAGAAAAGCATCACGCTCGACCGCCTCATCATATTCACGCATGATCTCCTCGCCCGATCCACCTCCCATCGTATCCTCGAGGCGAATTTTCAGACGCTCGATCTTTTTCCGACGCGACTCCTGCTCGGCGCGCGACTCGGCAAGCACCGCTTCCGTATCGACAACGATGCCCGCATAATCGACGATCGTGCGCCCGACCAAAATACTCCCCTCACGAAGCTCCTCACGAAATGCCACCTCGTCCCGCGTGAAGTTTTCAATATGCTCACGCACCATACCGAGGCGAAGCGTAAGCTCCTGCTTTTTCGCGCGAAACTCAAAAGAAGCGCGCTCGGCGTCGGTCGTTTCCGCGCGCTTTCCTTCTATCGCCCTCTCAAGCTCGTGCGTTCGTGTCTCAAATTTTTCCAGAGCTTCCTCGAGGCCTTTTTGTGTGGCAACCAGCGCCGCGCATTCACCGCGAAGCCCCTCGAGGTCGCGCAGAGTATTTTCATTGCGTTCAGCAGAGCCACCATCCCCGCGAATGTGTTCGAGAAACTGTCCAACTCTTCCCCGTGCCGAGCTCACCACTCCTTTTATATACAAATAGTCCTCGCTCGATTCCGCATAGCCGAGCTCGTCGTAGAGGTGCTGTGCGAGATTTTCCGACTCGCGTGCCGAAATCATTTTGTCTTTTGACTCTGCGGGCGTGCTCAAACGGCGTTCCTCATACTCTATCATTCCTTCTAGCCGCCCAATTTTCCTCCCCAAATCGTCCCGCTCGCGCCTCACCGTCCCCATCTCCGACCGCACCCGCACGAGCTCCGCCACCTCCTCGCTGTCTTTTGTATGCGCACCGCGCAAACTATCGGCGCGCGCAAGCGCTTCATTCGCCTCATGGAGCTCTCGCTCAAGATCTTCTTTTTCACCGTGCAATTTTTCACGCGTATGTTTCAAATACACTTCTTCGCGCTTCAAATAGTCACCATAGAGAAGCGCAAGCTCATCGCGTAGCGTCCTTGCCTGCTCCACTTTCTCCACCTGCTTTTTCAAAAACTTGATATGCGGAGCGATCTCGCGGCGAAGCGACTCCGTCTGCCGCATATTTTCCTCTGTCTTCAAAAGTTTCTTCTCGCTCTCATTGATCTTCCAGTGGTATATCTTGAGCCCGAGCGCGTCCTCGACCATCGCACGACGATCTTTTGGCGACGAATTTAAAATACGGTCCGCCTCGCCTTGTGAAATGATATGGTGCCCCGATGCACCGATGTGCACCGACGCGAGGAGCTCGATGACATCCTTGAGCCGCACCGATGAACCGTTCAAAAAATATTCACTCGATGCATCACGATGAATCTCACGCGCAATTGACACTTCGTCAAAGTCCACCGGAAAAGTGCGGTCGCTATTGTCAAAATTGATGGTCACCTTGGCGCGGTTCTGCCGTTCAGCCGATTTCGAGCCGTTAAAAATGAGGTCCTCAGTGCGTTTCCCGCGCATCGACTTTAGCGACTGCTCCCCCAGCACGAAACGAAGCGCCTCGGCAACATTCGACTTCCCAGACCCATTCGGTCCCACAATAGCCGACACCTGCGCCCCAAACTCAAAAACGCTCTTGCGAGCGAACGACTTAAACCCGGAAATTTCGAGCGATTTTACCCTCATTTGGTTTAGTTTAGCATATGAATAGCTAGTGATACAAAGCATTGACTCGTGTATATACCATGGTATACAATATCAATATGTCAACAGTAACAATCCCTAAAATAGAGTATCAGTCGCTAATTCGCCAAGCCAACGCATACCGCAAGATCGCATCCGGCTTTGCGGCTCAAGTCATCGAAACGCCAGTCGCTCATGTGGTGGAAAACTTTCGCGCGACAAAAAAATACTCCAAAGAATTCCTCATCGATCTTGAAGATGGCCTTAATGACCTCCGTGTTTCGAAATTATGGAAATCAAAATAGTTACTCCAAAAGTATCTCGTTACATCAAAGCACACGGGCTTGATGATAAATGGAAGAAAGCCGTCTCTTTATTTGAATCCAACATCAAACACCCCTCGCTCAACACTGAGCTTATGGAGCCAAAAGAAGAAATGATCTACTCGTTTCGAGTCGACCGAAAATACCGCGCATTATTCATGATCAAAAACAATACCGCATTCGTTTTTAGAATTACAAATCACTATCGGTAGCCGACACTCAGAAGAGTTTATGGTCGACATTGCGTCCGAGAAGTGAACCAAATTATTTATCGGCGGTTCTTGCAATTACCTCAATGGCGCCTCACCAAAACGATTTGAGCCAGAAGTACCTTTCCATAAAAATAAAAAAGAGAAGGATACTGCGGTCAGAACATATACAAGCCGAACCACGACCTCCACAAAGAACGGAGTAGACGGACTAAAAGCGAAGCCCATAAACATCGCGGGGAGTGTTGCCCAAGAGACTGGTATTAATAATGCCCACCAACCATTGAGATTTAAATCATGAAGACGCCGAATTGTTAAAATAATAATTGGTAGGAAAAATAGTCCTATAAAGAAAAGATATTCATTGTATGGAGCGGCAAAAATATTTCTATATGCAATAATTAATAAACTAAAAATCGCAGCGGTGATAAATAAATAAGAGAAATATCTCAAACGACCAAGTCTTCCTTGCAATAAATTTTTTAGTTTCATATATGTATTCTAACAAACTAAATATGATACTACAAGCCAACATGCCCAAACATGTATTACTTTCTACTTTTTACTTTCAACTTCGAATCAGCTGATTCGTGTCTTGGACATAAACCACTCATTTCCCCCACCCCTTCACCTTCAACCCCTCCCCCGCGGCATTCTGCTCCGCTTCCTGTTTTGATTTGCCCACACCTTCCGCAACGAGCTCTTTTTCGAGATATACGCCCACCACAAAATCCTTGTCATGGTCGGGACCCTGCTCTCTGATGACGCGGTATGACGGCGTGATACTCACATGTTCCTGTGCCTGCTCTTGGAAAAAGCTTTTTGCGTCGCGCCAGAGTTCTTTTTTCACAATCTCTTCCGTCTTACCGAGGAGGTGCGTTTTCAAAAATTTGTCCGCCACCTCATACCCAAGGTCAAGATAGATTGCCCCCACCACCGCCTCAAATGCATTGGCGAGAATGATCTGTCGCGCCTTTGTCCCCTTGTCTTTCGCCTCGCCTTTTGAAAGCAGGAGGTATGCTTCCATGCCGAGTTCGATAGCAATGTTGCCCAATGTCACCGCATTCACGAGCGCCGCGCGATAGCTCGTGAGGTCGCCCTCGTTCGCCTTTGGGTATTTTTTATATAAAAAATCAGTAACCGAAAGCTCCACCACGGCGTCACCGAGAAACTCGAGGCGCTCATTGTGGTCGAGCCCGCGCTCGCGCGTCTCGTTGATGTACGAGCGATGTGTAAACGCCTCGCGGAGAACCGCGCGGTCGCGAAAATGCACACCAATCTTTTCTTCAAATGCCTTGAATTTTTCCATAAAAATTTAACTTACAACATACAACTCACTACTCACAACAAATACCTTACTCCCGCATCGGTTGTTAGTTGCGAGTTGTAGGTTGTTTGTTGAGCAAGATCCCCACCGCTTTCGCGATCACCGGAATCATATCATCATACAAATTGAGACTGAGGATATCTGCGAGCCGAAACCACTGCGCGCCATCGAGCCCGCCTGTTTTTTGCAAAGAAATTTCTTGATACGGCGCTTCGGCAAGAAAGTATTTCACCTTCTTGAGCAACTTCCCTTTCTCGGGATGCGATGCGACATATTCATTCTCGCCCAAAAGCTCGCCGACAGAAACCGTGAGCCCGATCTCCTCGCTCACGATGCGCGCGAGCGCCTGTTCGTCATTTTCCCCGTCCGCATAGTGCCCTTTCGAAAGGGTCCAGTGTCCGAAGATGTCGTGCACCAGCCCCAAGAACACATCCTTGCCATCTCGTGCGTATACCACCGCACCTCCAAGCTTGTCGACGGGAAGCGTTTTTGGATCGACGAGCTCCTGCGGATTTTTCTTTTTGCCGATCTCGTCCTTGCCCGGCTCGCCGAGCTCTTTGTATACCGCGCCGAGGACGCCGTTGATGAACTTACTGCTCGTCTCCCCTCCGTATGTTTTCGAAAGCTCGATTGCCTCATTGATGGCAACTTTTGCCGGCACCTGCGCGCGGTCCTCAAAGAGGAGCTCGTACAGCCCGATGCGGAGAATGTTTCTATCAATAATCGCAATCTTGTCGATAGACCAGTCTGGAGCCGCCTTTTCGATGATGTCATCCACCTGCGCGCGCTTTGCAAGCACACCCAAGAGGAGCTTTCTCATAAATGAAATATCATGCACCCCAGGAGCAAACTCTTCCGCATTGCGTGCGAGCGTATGCTCGATCTCTAGGTCGGTCATCGTGCCTCCGCGAAAATCCCATTCGTAGAGTGTCTGCATTACAATACTTCTGGAAAGGTGCCTGTTTGCCATAAATAATGGTAATTTAATTTAAAAAGTACTTATCCTTACAACCACCGAATTATTCCCCACTTCCCCCGCGCCCTCTTACTTTTCACTTTCTACTTTTTCTTCGCCGCCACCCTCTTTTCTGTCTTTTTGATGGTCTTTGCCACTTTCAAAACCGTCTTGCCGCGATAAGTGCCACAAGCCATGCACACCTGATGGCGCAAGTGGAGCGCCGAGCATTTGACGCACTTCGAAAGGCGCGCTCCATCGAGAGCGTGGTGTGAACGGCGGTTTGCCGTATGCGCCCGCGTATGTCTCATTCGTACTACCATAGTTTTCAGAGCATACCAAAAAAGAAATAAAAAATCAAGCTCTATTTTTCACTCTCCACCGTCGCCAGATTATTCCGTGCCGCCTCGAAATTTTGGTCGATTTGCAGCGCCTTTTGCCACTGTTCCTTCGCACCCTCCTTGTTGCCGGATTTGTAGTACACAACGCCGAGCATCGTCAAAACTTCCGGATTTTGCGGATTGACATCCAAGTACGCCTGAAGCTTTTTCTTTGATTCTTCATAATCACCCTTGCTTTGATAATAGGAGCCGAAAAAATACAGAGCCGTCAAATTGTTCGGATTCTTTTCTAATATCTTATTGAACACCTCTGTGGCTTCATTTAGTTTTTCTTGCTGATTGGACAGCGTCATACCTAAACTTTCTCGGTACATCTCATTGCGAGGATCGAGCAGTGACGCTTTCCTGAAATTCTTTTCCGCACTCGCCAGATCTTTTCTCTGCAAATCCGCCATCGCCGTATTGCCATAGAGCATCGCCTTCTCTTTTCTGGTGACCAGCTGAAATGGGCTGATAGAAATAAACGGCGAGATGACGAAGAGCGCAAGAACAGCAATTCCGATGTTCCTCTTATCTTCTTTGGTAAGTTTAATGTCCATAAATTTTATAAATTACTATTTAATGTCTCATTGTATCAACCTGCCAATAAAATGTAAATGCAGTGTCATATGTCAAATGTGCGCAAACAAAAAGCCCGCTCTCTCGAGCGGGCTTTTTGTTGCGTGAGCTAGTTGCCCATGCGGCGATTCCCTCCACCACTAAACTCACGGCGAGGAGCGCGTTCCTCGAGAGGACGAGCTTCGTTTACCGTAAGAGTGCGGCCTTGGAAGTCCTTGCCATTCCACATTTCGATTGCCTTGTCGGCGTCAGCGTCGTTCGCCATTTCGATGAAGCCAAAACCTTTCGAGCGACCAGTCATCTTGTCGATGATGATAGCTGACGAAAGAACTTCACCGGCCTGTGAAAACGCAACCTTGAGGTCGTCTTCTGTGGTTGAGTAAGGGATACCCCCTACATACAATTTCTTTGCCATATTCTTTTGCTTAATTCTAATTCAGAGGCCTCCTGCACAATAATTTTTGTGACGAAATTTCTAGATTTTGTGCGAGACGCAGTCAAAATCTAGAAATTGCAGTAAAAAAGTATTGTGCAGGAAGCCTCTAGTAAGATGACCTGTTTCCCTCGCCCTCTTACCTAGATAGAATCAAGCAAGCACTGAGGTGAAAACTTCTTACCCCATAAGGTTACCACGCGGGAGTGAAAAGCGCAATATAACTGTGGATAACGCGCGCGTAGCGCGCAAGTCCATAAAGTCAAAAGTCTTAAAGTCAAAAGTGGGTGCACCCGTATTTACTTTATAGACTTTAAGACTTTTGACTTTATAGACTGGTTTTCCCTACTTCCGCAACGCCCTCGCCCTATCGATATCCGTCAAATACTTCTTGCGCAAACGCACTGATTTCGGGGTGATTTCCAAATATTCGTCCTCGGTCATCGTCTCGAGTCCGCGCTCGATAGAGAGATCAAATGGAGGCGTGAGGGTGATCGCCTCATCCGTTCCAGACGAGCGCATATTGGTGAGCTGTTTCCCTTTTGTAGGGTTTACCGACATCTCATCACCCTTGGAAGTGTTGCCGATGACCTGCCCTTCATATACTTCAATAGCGGGACCGATATAGAGAGTACCGCGAGCCTGCAGATTGTAGAGAGAGAAACCAAGCGCCTTGCCGGACGCCATCGAGACCATTGAGCCCGCTGAGCGCTTCACTATCTCACCCGCATATTCGCGAAATTCGACGAAACGGCTCGAGAGAATTCCGTCGCCTTTTGTGTCCACCACAAACTGTCCGCGAAAACCGAGAAGTCCACGAGTAGGGATATCGTAAGTGAGGCGCACGATGCCGTTCTCCTCTTTCATGTTGGTCATCATACCCTTGCGCTTGTTGATCTTTTCGATGACTGCGCCGGAACTTTCAACAGGCACATCAATGATGAGCTCTTCGTATGGCTCAAGCTTCTTGCCATTTTCCTCTTTGATGATGACCTGCGGTTGTGACACCTGAAGCTCAAATCCCTCACGGCGCATTTGTTCGAGAAGAATGGAAACATGGAGCTCTCCACGACCGTAAACCTTGAACGAATCCATTGCGGAAAAATCAACTTTGAGTCCCACATTGACCTCAAGCTCGCGCTCGAGACGGTCACGGATCTGACGAATAGTCACAAACTTGCCTTCCTTTCCGGCAAACGGAGAATCGTTCACGAAAAAATTGAGCGAGATGGTCGGTTCATCCACCTTGATGGCAGGGAGTGCCTCTTGGTCGGCTGATACACAAATAGTTTCACCAATATAAATATCAGGAAGACCCGCAACCATCACAATGTCCCCTGCAATCGCTTCGGAAACTTCTTTACGCTCGGTCCCTTCAAAAGTGCAGAGCTTGGTGATCTTGCCGGTGCGAGAACTACCGTCCGGATTTTTGATGATAACGGTTTCTCCTGTGTGAAGAGTACCTTCGTAGATACGGCCCACTGCGAGACGACCGAGGAAGTTGTCATAGCCGAGATTGAATGGCTGCATACGCACGGGAGCGGAAGCATCCGCTTTCACGGCAGGAACTTTTTCCAAAATGACATCGAGAAGCGGCGTGAGGTCTTTTGAGTCCTCCTCGAGCGTGCGCTTTGCGATACCTTGGCGGCCAATGGCGTACACTGTCGTGAAATCGAGCTGTGCATCCGTCGCGCCGAGCTCAAAGAAAAGCTCGAACACTTCATCGTGCACTTCTTTCGGGCGCGCCGCCGGCTTGTCTATTTTATTCAAAACAACGATTGGCTTGAGGCCGAGCTCGAGAGACTTTTTGAGCACGAAACGCGTCTGTGGCATCGGGCCTTCCTGCGCATCGACGAGGAGAAGCACGGTGTCGATAGAGCGAAGCACGCGCTCCACCTCGGAGCCGAAGTCGGCGTGACCGGGAGTATCCACGATATTGATCTTGGTATCCTTGTAAAAAACAGAAGTGTTCTTTGAATAAATGGTAATGCCGCGCTCAAGCTCGAGGGCATTTGAGTCCATCGTAACACCTTCCTTCGTCATTCCCGTCTGGCGCATCAAAGCGTCGGTCAAGGTCGTCTTGCCGTGGTCCACATGCGCGATAATAGCGATATTTCTGATTTCCATATGATTTTAAACAAAAAATCCGCCGAATGCGGTTATTAATATGTAATATACCAAAAAACATATTGTAAGTCAATGTATATTTGGTATAATTTCCGGATGAAACGCATTGTCATTTTTCTTGTAGGGCTCTATCTTGCCTCCGCTCTTGGCATATGGGCGCTCCTTTCAAAAAATACAAAAACGAATGAGGAGCTCTCACGAGAACTTGCAACAACTAAAAACGAGCTTGCCGCCACGAAAGATGCTCTCGAAACAGAAAAAGCGTCGCTCGAGGTCCTCGAGAAAAAGATTGCTGAAACGCGTGTGAATGCGACCTTCCTCTCTCTCGCCCTCTGCCCCACTCTCGAAGCGACGGACAAAGAAGCTCTCTGTATAAAAAACAGCACTGAGTGGCTTTCACAAACGATACTTTCTGGAACAGCATTGACCTCCCCCGAAGCAAAAACAAAAATGGAAGCACTCCTTATCGCCCTCGGTGCAAAAAAGAAACCGACTGCAAAACAACTTTATGAAATGCTAAAGCCGATTGAGATTGACTCGCTTAAGGTACTCGTTGAGAATCTCAAATAATTTCGATCACACAAATCATCGAGAGTTTAAACAAGTGACTATGCATACGACCCTATAGTACTGTATACATAGTCAGTAGTTTTTCCACTTTCCGCCTCTCTCGTCCTATAGGACAAGGGAGGCGGAAAGTGAGAGAATAAAATTTTTGGTTTTGTTGTAGGTTGTTTGTTGTTAGTTATAGGTTCCTACACATTCTCAATAGGATCGATCATCGTCGTCTGGATCGTCTCGGCTTTTTTCATGACCTGCGTGCCATAGGTCGCCGCCCATGAGGACTTGGAGCATCTTGACCCGGAAAAATATTTGCATGCGGCGTCACGCTCGGCGCTGTACGAGCCCGACCGTGCGCCATTATCTTTCAGTAGAAATCCAGCCGCCATAAACGCATCCCGCGCGCGCCACGGATCCGCGGCGTCGATGCCAAGCGCGGTAGTGATGAAATCTTCGTAAAGCACCCATGTGGAGGGGATGAACTGCGCCGGTCCCATCGCTCCGCCATAACCAACTGACTGAGGACAAGAAACAAGCGTATTGAACGGGTCGCGACCCACTTTCCCCGTAATATCAAAAAACGGCGACACATCGCGATCCGGCTTCATGACGCGCGATATGGTATTCCCCGTGCGCGAAGAAGTGCCCGCACCGGTATTGCGGTCTTTGAGATAGCATGAACCCTGATTCTTTCCGAAACCCGACTCCTGCATAAAAATGGCGAGGAGAAATGCTGGGCGAATGCCGGTCTTTTTCGAAACAATGTTTGCATAGTCGAGTGCCTGCCCAAACGGGATCTCCCCGGTATCGCGGAGTGAGAAAAGCTGTGCGCGAATCGTCGCGGCGCGCGCCTTCTTTTCTTTCAACACCTTCTGATATTCTTTTTCCTGTCCCTTGGTGACTTTCAGCACCCGCGTCTTTTCGGCTTCTTTTCTTGCCAATTCTTTTTTTTCAAGCTCTTTCTGATACTTGAGGTCCGTCTCCTTGTCCTTTTTTTCTTCAAGGGCGGTTTTTGCCTCCTCGGTGATCTTCTTTGCCACACCCACTTCGTCGAGAGATTTGCCGATCGCATCCTCGACATACTCAAATGCATCAAGGTCTCCGAAAAATTCCGAGAGCGGCTTTTCCGAAAGGATCACTTCCGCCATGGAGTAGGTATCGAGCTCGTTTGTGCGGCGCATGAGTCCGGCGAGTGACTCGCGTTCGCGATCGATCTTTGCCGAGTATTTGGTAATGGTGCGGTTCTTTACACCAATATCTTCTGTAAGGCCGGTTATCGAGAGATTTCGCGCCTTTATCGAAAGCTTCGCTTTTTCTATTTGAGTATTCAAGATCGACACATCGCGCTCGAGAGAAACTCCTTCACGCTGTTTGTCTTCGATAACCGAGACCAGCGCATTCATTTCTTTTTCTGTAGATGCCAACTCTTCCTCAAGTTTTGTGCGGCACGCGGAATCACAAGGTGCGGCGGTCTGCGCATAGGTCATCACCGCAAACCCTTCAAATACGGAAATAGCCAAAAAGACGGCGACAATGATCTTTGTAAGAAAACTTTTCAGCATATACAGTCCATTGTAACAAAAAAACCGCTTCGATGGTAATTCGAAGCAGTTTTTTATCTAAATATTGGCGGGGATTATTTCGCAGGAACTTCTTCCTCCTCTTCTTTCTTTCCCTTCTTTTCAACTTCAATCGAAGCAAGGTCTATCACCGGCGCTTCCGCTACTTCTTCTTTTGCGACGGCAATTGCGGCGATAACATCTGTTCCGTGAGTAATGAGCGTAACACCCTTTGGAAGAACGATGCTGTCGGCGAGAATCTGGCTATCGAGTGTGTCGAGCGAGGAAATATCGATGACGAAATTGTGAGGAAGATTTTCCGGCTGGGCCTTGATCTCAACTTCGTGGAGCACTTTCACCAGAGAGCCACCAAGGTCTTTCACCGCGGCAGAAATACCGGTGAATTCGAGCGGGATGTGGACGGTAACCTCCTGTCCTTTTTCGAGAATATAAAAATCAGCGTGAATTGGCTGACCTCTCACGGGGTCCACCTGCACTTCATAGATAAGGGCGTTCATTTTGCCTTTTGGCAGGTCGAGGGTTACCACGGTTGATTCGCCGGCCTCTTTCCAAACCTTCCCGAACTCCTTTGCCTCAAAGACGCACGGGGTCGCCTTTTCCTTGTGACCGTAATAGACTGCAGGCACAAAGCCCTGAGCGCGGACCTCAGCAAGCTTCGACTTTGGGTCCCTTGTTTCTCCTTTTAATGTAATCATATTGTGCCAGTATACGGATTTAAAGGAAAAAGGCAAGCGTATCGTCTAAAAATATCACTTAGAGCCCCGAAAACAGCCGCAACCGTGCCTCGATGACCTTCTGCATCGCCTCGGTTGATTCTTTCATTACCTTATACGGAGCGACTTCGTCGGGGTGCGCGATGAGATACGAAGCGAGAGATTTCACGAAGGCAACGCGGATTTCGGTATTGATGTGGACGAGACTGATGCCGGCTTTGATGGCGTCGCGGAAATCTTCGTCGCTCGTTCCCGACCCGCCATGAAGCACGAGGGGTACGCCTGCGGCGGCGCGCACTTTGCGAATGCGCTCGATGTCGAGGCGCGGTTCGGGCGCATTCCTGAGCATGCCGTGCATATTCCCCACTGCCGGCGCGAACAAATCCACTCCGGACTCTTTCACAAATCGTTCCGCCTGCTCGGGCGAGGTGAGTGTTGAGTCGTCAAATTTCACACCTTCAGGGATCGCATCGAGCACTTTTGACGAAGTGCCGATGTATCCCACCTCCGCTTCGACAAGAATGTCTCTCCCCGATGCGCGCGCATAATCCACACACTCTTTCGCTTTTGCGATATTCTCTTCAAAAGAAAGTTTCGCTCCGTCAAAAATGACGGAATCAAAACCCGCATCAATCGCCTCTTTCACGCGCTCCACCGAATAGGTGTGGTCGGCATTGATAAAAATGGGATACTGATATTCCTCGCGAATACTTTTCACGAGCGCCACCGCTTGGCGCACACCCACGAAATCGCGCTCGCCTTCCGAGAGGCCAACGATGACAGGCAGGTTGAGTGACTTTCCAGCACGGAAAATCGCCCACAAAGCTTCGAGATTTGAAATATTAAAATGTCCGACTGCCGTACCCTTTGCTTCCGCTTCAGCGATCACCTCGCGCAATGTTGGTATATGTGTCATGGATAGTTAATAGTTAAGGTCGTTATTCTGCGAAGCGTAAAACTCGCTGATCTTATTCATCGCGTCATTTTTTGGTTCAGATTTCCCGCGCCTGCGTATCAATCGATACCCAAACCCCACAATAAGCCCCGTAACAACCACTCCCCCGTATAAAATAAAGTCCATCTCTTTTATAATTATTCTGATAATATCTTCATCTCGCCACAAGCATTTTTTGCAACATGGTAATTCTTGCCATCATTCGTTGATAATTCATTTTGTTCATTTGGTCAGATTCCTTATTCAAGTCCAATATTAGGCTGGATGTATTTATTTTGTCACTAAGCGCCACTAATTGCTCGCTCAGAGTACTTCTCTCACTTGGTGTCATTTCTGCAACCTTCCCACTTAATGATTCAAGTGCTGTTAATCGCTCATCTATAACAGCAGACTCATCACGCGCAGTGGTCATCATTTTATCTATAGCTTGCGAAGCAGTTAGGGCCATTATGGGGTTCGCCTCAAGCATTGCCTGCCTACCACTTATATAAGCGTAGGCACCTCTAACAATAATCAAAACTGCAATTGCAATCAATAACCTTATTCGCCATTCTCTATCGAGTTTCCTGAATATCGAATGAATCCCCCAGCCATAAAGAAATATCACTATCGGGGTAACCAATACTGCTGGCAAAATAGGCCATTGAAGTATCAATATTACAGGATTAGTCAATTGAAGTGCGCCTCCAAACGCTTGTAATATATTTAAGAAAATGGCAACTGCCGTAAAATCATCAATCTTAAAGAAATTCATAAGATAGATGGCACCGCCTTCATACGCAAATGTACCAACTATCCCGACACAGAGGCCAGCCCAGCTTCCCCACATTTTGAACGGATTATATGATTTTTTTATTTCTTCCATGATTTTAATAATTTTCAGGTTACTATCTTTCCGACATCTTTATTCTACCACAAGCAAACCAATATGGTATACTTTCCACATTATCACTAAAAATGAACATATTATGGATGAACAATTAGATTTTGTAGGCATCGGGGACACGGTCGTTGACGCATTTATTCGCCTCAAAGAAGATCAGGCGCATACGACCTGCCGCATTGATACCGGTGCGTGCGAAATTTGCATGCCGTTCGGCGCAAAGGTTCCTTTTGATTTCGTGAAAGTATGCTACGCGGTTGGCAACAGCGCAAATGCCTGCGTGTCTGCCTCGCGCCTCGGTCTCAAGAGTGCGCTCATTACAAATTTGGGCAACGACGATGATGGTAAAAAGTGCCTCTCGTCCTTGACCGCCGACGGCGTTGGAACGCAATACATAAAAGAATACGACGGCATCAAGACCAACTATCATTATGTACTCTGGTACGACAGCGAACGCACGATCCTCATCAAGCACGAGGATTTCCCCTACACGCTCCCCCTCGGCGCCGTCGGTCCAAAGTGGCTCTACCTCTCATCACTCAATGAAAAGTCTCTCGCCTACCATCACGAGATTGCTACTTACCTCGCCGCGCACCCCGAGACCAAGCTCTCGTTCCAGCCCGGCGGATTTCAGATCAAGCTCGGCGTGGAAGCACTCAAAGATCTGTATGCGCATACGGAAGTATTCTTCTGTAATGTCGAAGAGGCGCGACAGATCTTAAAAAATAAAGAAGCCGAACCGAAAGATCTCGCAAAAAAAATCGCCGAGCTCGGTCCAAAGATCGTTGTCATTACCGACGGGCCAAAAGGCGCATTCGTATACGATGGCGCGGACGCATGGTTCATGCCAATATACCCCGACCCAGTGCCACCATACGAACGCACCGGTGCCGGCGATTCATTCGCCTCAGCATTCATTTCCGCTCTCGCCCTCGGAAAGACGCCGAGCGAAGCGATCACATGGGCGCCCGTGAACTCCATGTCCGTCGTACAAAAGATCGGCGCGCAAGAAGGTCTCCTCTCGCGCGAAGCACTCGAAAAATATCTCGCAGAAGCACCGGCGGATTATAAGGCGGTGAAATTGTAGTGGACGGACAAAAAAAAGAAAAAGGGTGATCTGCTTTCGCAAACCACCCTTCAATACATACTCAAAAACTCATTCTATAAAACGGGTACTATGGGAATAACAACCTTGACCGTGTAGTAGTTTTTACTCCACCACAACTGCGGGAGCTTGGACCACACGATTTTGCAGTAGTAACCGCTTCCGTCGGCATATGCCATAACAGTGGCAGTCGCAACTGCATTTGTCGTACCATCGTCATAGGTGAACTCCAGCGTGTCTCCGACCGCAATACCTATCGGCAATCCGCCATAACTGGTATACCATGCATAGTTTGTCTCGCCAGTCAGACCATCAAAATAGATTTGGTCTACATCGAGACTAAAACTTGCACTTAATGTGATACTGCCACTTGCCAGATCTACTTCGATCTTGCCGTCATCGAGGGCATCGCGTATACCTATTCTGAATCGGTAGACATGCTCCACACCGTCTGTGTCGGTAATACTGAAGTCGAGCGAAGAAGTTTCCTCTGTCGTGACTCCGACAGAGCAAGACATCTTCCCTTGTCCTGCAGATACGCAGGGGGTGACATACGCGTAAGGACCGTGCACATTGAATCCTTCTATCATTCCAGAATAAGACCCACCATCCTGATAGTTTCCCGAAATATTGGACAATACGAGATTATTAATCCAATACATCGTGACCATTTCCATACAGACCTCAATGTCGGTTGTCACATCGGCTAAAACAAGAACGCTATTCTGCCATCCGACGAAGAGGTCGTGCAAGCCATTTTCATCACTGCCATATGCAGAGAGGTAGTAACTCCTCCCCGCAGAGACATTCGGAATGACAATGTTCGCCACCCCATCCACCACCTCGGCGGTAGACGAATAACTGAGGCCACCCTGCACAAAACCGATGTTGTCGACTTCATAAAGATAAACGACAAATTTCTTCGTCATCCCCTTCATGATGTCTTGAATCCTCATGAGCCCACCGGCTCTTTGAGGAGCCGCGAGCGTGGCTGAAACGCCCTGATCAAAGAGGTTAACCTTCAGTCGTACCGATCCTGATGACCCGCTTTCTACTTGCGATTGCGGTAGATTCAAATCAGTTCCTTCAGTTCCTGCGCCACATCCTACTACCATCACCATAACCGCGATGGCTAAACCAACAATCATTTTTTTCATCTTCTCTCCCCCCTTTTTTTAGAATGAATTTTTAAAAAACAAACAGGGAACCATTCCCCATTTTTACATCTTCATCCATTATACACCCAAACGAAACTATTGTCAAGCACCGAGTTCTAGTTCAAAACACGATCCTACCTCGCAACCGGAAACGAGAGGATAAAATCTGTCCCCTTCCCTTTGATGGACTCCACGGAGATCTTTCCATCCATATTTGAAATAATCTGAGCGGCAATCCAAAGACCAAGCCCGGTACCCTGAATGTCCTCTGTCTCTTTCGACTTCACGCGAAAGAATTTTCCGAAGAGCTTTTGTTGATCCTCGGCAGAAATTCCGATACCGGTATCCCGCACGCGGATAAATACCGTATCGCGCGATACTTCGGCAAAAACTTTCACCGAACCTTGGGATGTATACTTCATCGAATTCCCGATGATATTCACCAGCACTTGGCGCAATTTTTCCGCATCGACAAATACTTTTGGAATGTCCTTTTTCTCATACGAAATCTCCAGACCTTTTTGACGCGCAACGACAGCGAACGAACCGACAACCTCTTCAAGGATCGGAGAAATATCTGTATTTTGTCGGTCAAAACTCATCTTCCCTTGCCCAAGGCGAATCACATCGAGCATATCGCCGATAAAAGTATTCAGCTGATTTATCGACACCGTGATGCGCGAAACATCTTCTCTGTCCTCCTCTTTTAAGTTGCTCGATTTGGCGAGCATCTCGGCATGTCCCTTTACCACCGTGAGTGGCGTACGGAGCTCATGCGCCGCCATAGAAATGAAGTCGTCTTTCATTTGGTCAACTTCTTTGAGCTTCCGATAAAGCACGGTATAGTCGATGATCTTTGCTTGGCGCAAAAGCAAGAACGAAATCGCAAGAACAACAAAAAAGAGAAAGATGTACGCGCTCTTGATATTTTGCGCCGCAACCTCATCAATCGCTCTCATGGAGATGTCGATGAACACAACGCCGAGGACCGCTCCAGTTTCCCCGCCGGGAATCGCGCGCACAACATTCCAATGCCTTTCGCCATACAGTGAAACGGGAAATATTTTTGATACATCGGCGCGCGCCCCCGCTTCTCGATAAAAGAACGCATTCTCTTCATCGGCGGTCCCTATTTCACCTTTATCGATGGAAGCGATGACCTTTTGTTGTCCTCCCTCGAAAACCACCACCTTAAACTCACTGATGGATTCCTTGTTCTGGTCTTTCAGTCGCTCGATGATACTTTGCAAGGATGCCGGATCGTCCATTTTGAGAGCGGCAAGCTCGATAAAAATATCCTGCATCACGCCGACGCGCTCCTTTTCGAGCCGTTCTTGATTTTCCTTTGCGACCGAGAGGAATTTTTGTCCGCTTGCGATGAACGCAATCGGGATGAAGACGACCAAAAAGATCGTGTAGATGATCTGAGGATTATTTTTTACAAATAAAAGTCCTTTTGAAAAATGGCCGGCGAGATACTTGAACATTTTTGTGAATGGTATTATTCCTGCGGAGTATTTTTCATCTTAAAACCGAGCAGAATAAAGATGGCGACCACAATGAGGATGATCACGGCTATGCTCCCGTAGAAATAATTGTCCTCGACGAAGCTCGGTGAACTGCCGGCATCCGGGACTATTTGCGGAACGGTGATAGCGAAAGCTTCTTTCACGAACGGCAATGGGTTGCTTCTCGCCACCACGGTCCCTTTCACATCCGTGATCGCCACAAACACTTTGTGCTCGCCATTCTCAAG
This sequence comes from Patescibacteria group bacterium, assembly GCA_038063615.1. Taxonomy (GTDB): domain Bacteria; phylum Patescibacteriota; class Minisyncoccia; order Phycocordibacterales; family UBA1550; genus UBA1550. The sequence goes on from JBBTUT010000002.1 coordinate 45,784, forward strand.
CTCCTTGTCGAGCGTATAATTCCAGTTTCCATCGTTGTCGGTCTTTACCGTGACGACAATCGGGATGCTGAAAATATAGAGCGTTGCAAAGCTGTTGGGGAGCGCTTTCCCTTTGAAGGAAATCTTGCTTGCGGTCTTTGTACCATCGGGTTTCTCGACAACCTCCGCGACCGCGACCTCCGCGACCGCGAAGTTTTTGACATCAACGATGCCGCTTTGCTGTTCTATCGCCACCTGCTCAAGCTTTGCGACCCCTGCCTCGACATTTTTCACCAAAGCGTCCTGCGCAACGATATTTTCCGGTTTATTATTCTCTACGGCTAATGAACCATCACTTTGTACTGTCCGCGTAGTCTCCACGATCTCGTTGATGATCTCTTTCTTTTTCTCATCATCGCCTCTCTTGATGGCGTCCTTGAGGTCTTCCGCTTTCTCGGCAACGACCTTTTCAAAATCAGGAGCCGGCTTTTGCGGCTGTACGGAAACTTTGCGAGGGTCCTCCTTTGTGTCCGTCTTTAGGGACACTGTTTCACTCGCAAGATCCTTCGCGACTTCTTTTCTCTCTTTCTTTTCAGAGAATGTCTTGAGCGTATTTGTTATCTCTTTTTTTATTTGCTCCTCTTTTACGGTCTGCGTGCTCTTGATATCTTCAACAAATTTTTCCGCGACAAATTGTCGAGAAACTTCTCGTACGCTGCTGTTGCCGATGTTGGTTGCATCTTTGGTCTTTATCCATTTTTCCTCTTCATTTTTCACGACAACGGTAACGCTGTCGCCTAAAACAACCTCGCCATCTTGCTTTGTGATTAGCGTAGTCAGCTCATAAGAACCGTCCGGCGTATTCGCTGAATCCCAAGAAACCACCCCTTGCGTATCACTTGGTTCAATGTGCGTTTTCCCGATGTACAGCGATTCCCCTCCATCTTTCCGCGTCAGGTTGACCTCCACAGCGGCTACTTTTTCTTTTTCTTCAACTTTCACGGATACTTTTGTGTCACCTGACACTTTATCGCCTGACACTTTATCGCCCAATACTCTGTCACTGTCATCTTTCAGGATCACTCGAGACTTAACTTGCTTGCGCGGAGAAACGACGCTCGATTGCGATGATACTGTTTTTTCTTTTTCTTTTGTTTTTGCGGGAGTGACAGCACTCGTTGGCGTAAATTCTGTGGCGATTGTATTGGGAGTCGCGATGACCGGTGCGACCCCCGTCGTTGGAGTGGTTGGAATGATTGAAACAACGGAATCCGCGGTCGATGTCGTTGCGGTCGCCGAAACTCTTGAGGTGTTTGACCCCGCTCCCGATGCCGTTCCCGTCGTTGACATCGATGATAGTTCCGCAAACACCGAATGCGCTCCAAAACCCAGCAAACTTACCATGAGTGCCACGCCAATTATTCTTTTTATACCGTTCTTGCCATTTAAATAATCCATATTAAAATTTTTATTATTTATTAAAAATTCACAAAATGCTTTTGACCGCCTCTTTGATATGACTGATTCCCATTCCATAGTGCTCGATGAGTTCTGTTTGATTTCCCGACTGACCGAATTTGTCGTGCACACCAACAAAGCGCATTTTGGTCGGGTGCGCCTCTGCGAGAACCTCCGCGACCGCCGAGCCCATACCGCCCGCGACTTGATGCTCCTCGACAGTCACAATCGCCCCGCATTCTTTCGCGAGCGCGATGACCGCTTCGCAGTCGAGCGGCTTCACGGTACCGATATTCAAAACGACTGCGCCGATTCCCTCCGCCTCAAGCTGTTTCGCCGCCATGATCGCATTGTAGACGAGCGAACCGCAGGCAATGATGCCCACTTTTGGGGTTGCGGAGCGGAAAAATTCTTGCGCTTTGCCGATCTCAAACGGCGTGTCCTCGGTCGTGATGATTGGGGTTTTCTCGCGGGCAAGACGAATGTAGGTCGGTGAATTTGTTTTTGCCATTGCGATGGTTGCCTTGCGTGCCTCGATGCTATCACACGGGGTGATGACCACCATATTTGGAATCACCCGCGTGAGCGCGATGTCCTCTATCGCTTGATGAGTTCCTCCATCGGGACCAACGGAAACTCCTGCATGCGAGCCCGCTATTTTCACCGGCCGATCATTGTAGCAAATGTTCGTGCGAATTTGCTCCCAGTTTCTCCCGGGAGAAAACATCGCATACGACGAAATGAATGGAACCTTCCCCATCGCCGCCATCCCCGACGCAACCGATGCCATCGACTGCTCCATTATTCCCATTTCAAAAAATCGCTTCGGAAATTCTTTTGCAAAACCATCCATCTTTGTGGATTCGACGAGGTCGCAACAAAGCCCCACAACCCGCTCATCCGCCCGCGCCGCAACAAGCAACCCCTCACCAAACCCCGCGCGAATCGGCGCCTGCTCTACATCGGTATCAAAAAGTTTTGGGTTAAGTGGGATATTCATATCTGTATATTATCTTATATTTTTCTATTTTTCATAAATTTCGCGACGATAAGAATGAACAAAACAGTCAAACTTATTGTCATAAATGAGGGTGTGACTAATGTAAAAACAATTGCAAACGCCAAAAATGGGAACAAAATAAAAATAAAGAGTATTAACTTACTAAAATTCTCACTCTTCTTCGAAGAAGATACCGTTTCTTGAGTTGTTTCCTTAACAGAAAGACCGAACATTGAAAAAATTGCAATAATGTACACTATTGGCATCGTCCACATAAGATGCCCGTTTTTAGTTGACTCAATGTAATCTAAAACAAACCAGAGAATAATACCGAGCAGAATAACTCCAAACCCCGCATAAAAAATATTAGGCCTCCTTAAAACCATTGAGAAACCAAGTGAAACATTCTGAGAAAAAAGTAAGAACAAACCTACAAAGACTAAAATTACTGGGAAAAGGATTGGGTGCATAGCTAAATTATTATATTTTTATTCATGTTCGCTCATAAGCTTCCCACCGAGCGTGCGAAGTTCTGCCATAGCATTTGCGCCCTGCTCTTTATTTGGCGGATTACCATGCCATTTGTAATCGTTTTCAAACATCTCCACACCTTTGCCAGGAATCGTATGCGCGATGATAACCGACGGTTTTTCAAAGATCGCGCGTGCTTCATCTACCGCGTCGACAATCGCTTCCATATTATGTCCATCAATCTCAAGCACATGCCAGCCGAATGCGGACCATTTATCCGCGAGCGGTTCAAGCGGCATTATGTTTTCCGTGAAGCCGTCGATCTGAATGTTGTTGCGGTCCACGATGGCGACGAGGTTGTGAAGTTTTTCTCTCCCCGCGAGCATCGCTGCTTCCCACACTTGCCCTTCGTTCAGCTCGCCGTCACCAAGGAAACAATAGACCGTTCTATTTGAATTTTGCCCGCGGTCAAGGCGGTCTACAATAGCCATCCCCACCGCTTGCGAAAGCCCCTGCCCAAGCGGACCCGAACTCGTCTCAAGCATCGGCAAATATTCGCGGTGCGGATGCCCCTGCAAACGCGTGCCAAATTTGCGCAGTGTTTTCATTTCTCCCACAGGGAAATACCCCGCATGCGCCATCGCGGAATACAGCACGGGGCAAATGTGCCCGTTGGAAAGCACGACGCGGTCGCGGTCTTCCCATGTCGGATTCTTTGGGTCTTGTTTGAGAATATGAAAATAAAAAGCGGTAAAAATATCCGCCATACCAAGAGGTCCCGCCGTGTGCCCGCTCTTTGCCTCTACAAGTGCCTCGATAATAGACTTGCGAACCTCAATCGCCTTTTCTTCAAGGAATTTTATTTTATCGTCGTGAAGGTGAGTCATGTGACTATGATACCAGATTTTTTAATTCATCAATAGCTGAAACAATGTCCTCACTCTCAAGGATTGCCGACCCTGACACAAGGCGTGTCGCGCCGGCATCGACGAGTCGTTCTGCGGTTTCAAAATTTACCGAGCCGTCGATGCTGATTGGCATTTCGGGACGCAATACGCGAATCGCGCGGATATGTTCAAGCACGCGCTCGTCAAACACTTCACCCTGAAAACCGATCTTTGCGATTCCCATACATTGCACGAAATCGATGCGGTCGAGATAGAGTTCAAGTGCGGACACAGGCGTTGTAGTATTGATGGCAAGCCCGAGTTCAATCAAGCCCGTCGGCACCGACGCGCGAATGGCCTCAAAACTTGCCCCGTTAGAGGTAGGTCGTATACGACCGTCAGCTCTAACGGGGTCAATACTCTCCACATGCACAATAATGCGTCGCACTCCCGCACTCACCCACTTTGGCACAGCGAGCTCGGGGCTCTCGATCATCAAGTCCACCTCAAAATCAATGTCTTCCCACGCAGGCATCCCCTCTTCCTCGGCAACGATCGCATCAAAGTGTGGCTCGCGCCCAAGCGGATACGGCCAAGTGCGCTCCGGTACAAACTTGCCATCCATAATATCAAGCTGAACAAACGGAACGACCCCGACAAAAAGCCCCACCTTTTCAACAAGGTCTTCGTAACTCTTTGGCATTATCGCGGGGATGATTTCTGTCATAAAATTGCTTCGCAAACATTTAACAATTGACATGTAACATTTAACGAATTCCGAATCTTGTACCCGTCAATTGTCCGCGAAGCGGTGTCAACTGTCAATTGTCTAACTTTTGGATTCTCCGCGCATGCCTCTCGTCTCCACTAAACGCCGTCTCGAGCCACACGCGCACGACCTCTTTCGCTTCGTCCTCGTCGATGAATCGCGCGCCGAGTGAGAGAATATTCGCATCGTTGTGCTCGCGGGAAAGTACGGCGATATCAAATGGTCCGCCATAGTACACTGCCGCGCGTGCGCCTTTGACGCGATTCGCGCACATCGCCTCACCTTGCCCCGACCCGCCGAGAATGATCCCGCGCGCAGTGCTGTCTTTTGCCACCGCCTCCGCAACAGGACGGATAAAATCCGGATAATCATCGAGCGCTTCAAACGAATGCGCGCCCATATCCTCCACCTCGTGCCCAAGCACGCGAAGAAAAGGAAGGAGCATCTCCTTTATTTCAAACCCCGCATGGTCACAACCGATGTAAATTTTCATGAAATTATTATAGAAAGCTTGCTACTCTAACCACATGTTGTACGAGCGTATTCGTATACCCCATCTCATTGTCGTACCATGCCATCACTTTCACGAGATTGCCGTCCACGACGCGCGTCATCTCAAGGTCGGCGATGGAGCCGTAGAGCTCGCCGATGACATCCGATGAAACGATCGGTTCATCCGTCGCCGTGAAGATGCCCTCCCAGCGAGGGTCTTTCGCCGCATCGCGGAGGATTTGATTCACTTCTTCGACCGAAGTATTGCGCTTTGCGATGAATGTCACATCGGCGATGGAGCCCGAGATTACCGGCACACGCACCGCGATACCGTCAAACTTTCCTTTCAAATCTTTCACGACTTCCGTCACCGATATCGCCGCACCCGTCGAAGCAGGCACCATATTTTGCGCGCCCGCACGACCCCCGCGCAAGTCCTTGCCCCCAGGACCATCAACGATCTTTTGCGTACCCGTATACGCGTGCGTCGTATTCAAGATCGCTTTTTCGATACCAATCGTCTCGTTCAAAATACACACGACGGGACTTGCGGCGTTCGTGGTGCAAGAAGCATTGGAAGAAATTTTTGCATTTGCAAGTTCGCTATCATTGATACCCATAAGCGCGGTCACGCACGGCACTTCGGGGAGGTCCTCTCCTTTTATCGGCGCGGTCACCACAACACGCTTCGCACCCTGCGCAAGGTGAATGTTCGCCTTTTCCGGGCTCGTGAAAAATCCGGTCGACTCCACCACAATATCAATATCATATTTTGCCCACGGAAGATTGGTCGGTTCTTTTTCCTGCACAAGGATTACTTTCTGCCCGTCCACGATGAACCCTGGCTCATCACCGCCCACAACCTCAACGACAAAATCCGCCTTGCCATATGCCGTATCGTATTTCAAAAGGTACGCCATATTCGACGGATCCCCGAGGTCATTCACCGCCACGATCTCAAGCTCCGGCCGTGTCCGCGCCAACTTATAAAACGCCCGCCCAATCCGCCCAAACCCATTGATCGCCACTCGTACTTTTTTCATGTAAATTCGTGATTATTTCAACTATTAAATTATCTGTCTATTTTAGCATACCCAACAAAAAAGACACGCGTTTCGTTCCTTTTTTAAAATACCTTCAGAAAAGATCCTGCACCTACCTTCTCTTGGATTGGTCGGCACGCGCGGCGCGAATAACTCGCTCCGAAAACGGGGTCGGACCTAAAAGTGAAAACGAAATTGATTTATTCCGTACTAAATCTTTAAGCAACGCATTTATGATCGCCGAAAGAGAGAGGCCGAGCTCGTCAGCAACTTTCTGCGCTTCATTTTTTACCTTTGGGTCTATTTTGATATTTAATACTGCTGTTTTCATATACGCTAAAGTATATACTTTGTCATTATTGCTGTCAACGGCAACACTACTATTTCAACCCCTCCTCAAACAGCACCTTGAGCGTTCCCGGGTTTGCGGAGCCTTTGCTTGCTTTCATCCCCTGCCCGATGAAAAATTGGAAGAGGGCGGTTTTTCCGGATTTGTAATCGGCGACGATGGTTGGGTTTGCGGCGACGATTTCGGCGACGATCTTTTTGAGCGCTTCGATGTCGTTTTTCTGGATGAAATTGTGTTTTTGCGCAATCTCGTGCGGGTGCCCGCCTTCGGCGTACAAGATGGCGAGCGTGTCTTTCGCACCGCGCGAAGAGAGGTCGCCTGCTTTGATCATCGTCACGAGGTCGGCAAGCCCCGCCCCTGTCACACCACCAAGAGTCCCATTCTCCTTCATTAAGCCAGCGAGGTCAGAGGTGATGTAGTTTTCAATAAGCGCGATCGAGGGACGGTCGCTACCCGTAGCGACCACCGCATCTTCAAAAAGCCCGCCGAGTGTTGCGTCTATGGTAAATATCTCCGCATTCTCCGGCTTCACGCCGTATTCGCGCACGAGACGCGCGCGTTTCTCCCACGGGAGCTCCGGCAGTGTCGCCGAGAGTGCTTCTTTTGAAAATTCGGGAATCTCGCTCAACTTCAATTTTGGCAAGTCAGGGTCAGGGAAATAGCGATAGTCGTGCGCGCTTTCTTTCTTGCGTTGCGAAAATGTCGCCTGTTTGTTCTCGTCCCATCCGCGCGTCTCCTGTACTATCGTTTCGCCCTTGTCCAACATCTTCGTCATTCGTTCCACCTCATATGCGATAGCGCGCTCCACCGAGCGAAATGAATTCAAGTTTTTCACCTCCACTTTCGTACCGAGCGCATCGGTTTTTGATATTGAAATATTAGCCTCGACACGCATTTCGCCTTTTTCCATATTCGCATCGGACACACCGAGTGTGCGAAGGAGAAGCTGAAGCTCGCGCGCAAAGTTTCCCGCCTCTTCCGCACTCTTGATTGTGGGTGTCGTCACGAGCTCCATGAGCGGCACACCTGCGCGATTGAAGTCCACAAGACTTCCCTCCGAGCCCTCATGCGACGAGCTCGCCGTATCTTCTTCGAGATGCACGCGCTCAATAACGACACCGTTCAAAGCGCCCCCCGACACGAGCGGATATTTGTACTGGCTAATCTGGTACCCCTTTGGAATGTCAGGATAAAAATAGTTCTTGCGGTCAAACTCGGTAAAGTCCGCAAGTGTACTCCCGAGTGCCACGCCCACGCGCAAAACATGCTTCACCGCCTCGCGGTTGATTACCGGCAATGTCCCCGGATGCGCCATACACACGGGGCAAATATTCACATTCGGCTCTGCATTGAAAGGATCATTCGCCGAATTGCAGAACATCTTCGTCTTTGTTTTCAGCTCGGCGTGGACCTCGAGACCCACGGTTAGTTTATAACTCATAAAATTTTATTTAATCGAGACTAAGCACTGTATCTCGTTGGCTGAACCATAGTTAACAAGTATCCCCTATCTTCTGCTGTAGTAAGCAATTCAGTCCTAAACCCAATATCCGAAAGCAACTTTGTAACAACAGATTCACTAAACTTTTTTGAGCGAGCAAGTAAAAGGTTTTCTCCTTGTTTCAAAGTGAATTTTTCTCCTGCTATTTCCAGCGAGATATCTTTTTGAAGTGTAACCCTAATCTCAACTTGATTCTCAATAGCATTCCACGAAACCTCCATTTTATAATCTTGACGAAACACCTTTAAATAATCGAGTGTAGCAAAAACAAAATTTTCTATATTTTCACCTTCGTAGTGATGAATAATATTCTGTGCTTTAACTAAATTTGTTAATTCGACTCCAACAATCATATAGTCCTTCGAGGTCATTGAATCCCTAAAGTTTGTAAGTACCCTGTGTAGGTCTGAATGATTTCCTAATGTACTTCCAAAGAAAAGCATGAGATTGACTGAGCCGTTTTTCTTTAGGTCATACATTACATCTGAAAATTGACCCAACTCAAAATCTATTTGGAATGGATTACACTCTGTTCCACTAAATTCTTTTGTTACCGTTGTGACAGCTAGGTCGAGCAATTCTTGTGATATATCGATGGGTACATAAGTAAATTTTATATTCCTCTTTGTGAGATACGACAAAATAGGAAAAACAGGGTAACCGTTACCGCAACCAATATCAACAATATTTATTCCCTGACTGGTTGCCAATGTTTGAACAAAATCCTCAACTCTTTTTTGTAACAATATAGCCTCTGCGGAGTTAATTCCCCCTTCTTTGGCGCGTTGGGTCGCAATCTTGTCCCAATGTTTTGCTCCTTCACCCAAATAAGCAAACTTTAGAGGAACCTCTCCTCGCCCTTGGATTGCAGTCACTAATTCAGCTTCTTGTCTTTTTGATAACATATGCGAAGTATATCATAAAATATCCCCACTCGCCCCAACCTCTCCTGTATCAAAAATTAATGCTTCAAAATCACCAAGTTTGACCTATAGGTCAAACTTGGTGATTTTGAGGAAATTAATACGCCACACAAAAGTACTGTTATTATTTTAACCAAAGATTTTGCGGGATTCCCGACTGCACAATGACCGACTTGAGAGTGCGCGGGTGGATCGACTTTTGTCCGTGATACTGAATGTGTGTTTGTCTCACTTTCCCACCATAATGACCAACATAATAAAAATGACTTCCGCCGGAGTGAGAGAGCTGGAACCTGTGCTCCTTCAAAAAATCAACAACATTTTTAAAGGTCCAATTGTTGAGTCCGCGAGGCATAATTCTTTACGCGAAGGCGAGGTTAAATTGACCCGAGCTCAACACATAAGGAGACTTGGTCGCTCGTGCGACGCGTTTGCCAACCCCCTGAACACTTTGCCACATTTGCTCATATTCAGGTTCAATAGCTTGGTTGAGCACATGCGGACGCAATTTGAATTTACGCGCAGACTCAAGGTAGCCCTGCACCGCCTCATTTAAAAGAACAATGGCTTCAATCTGAGACGCCGCCTCAACAATAACATTGAATTCCAGGGCAACACCAAAAAAAACATCTCTTTCCTTAAATACCACATACCGCACTGACCCTTTTTGCAAAGTATTTTTAAAAGCTTTCATATCGCAATACTATCACGACCGTTCTCTGGAGTCTATACCACCACTTTCAAAAGTTTTAGCAACTCGTCTTGGAATGATTTCATCACCGCATCATCGAGAATTGAGATTGCGAAGACCTCCGGGCGAATTTTTTTTATCTGCTTTGTCACTTCGGCAACGCGTTCGGGCGTGACCATATCGGTTTTTGTGAGGACAATAATCTCGCGCTTGTCGGCGAGCACTTTGTCAAAAGCGGAGAGTTCTTTGCGGACGGTTTCGTAGACAGCCATCGGGTCTTCGTTTTCGAGCGACACCAAGTGCGCGAGCATTTTTGTGCGCTTCACATGGCGGAGGAATTTATGCCCGAGCCCCTTCCCCTCGCTTGCGCCCTCGATAAGTCCCGGGATGTCCGCGATGATGAAGCCGAAACATTCGCCGAGATTCGGCTCGAGTGTCGTAAAGGCATAGTCTGCAGTTTTTGCGCTCGCACGAGTGAGAGCGTTCAGCAAGCTCGACTTCCCCGCGTTCGGAAGACCAATGAGCCCGATGTCCGCGACTATTTGAAGCTCTATATGGAAATCCGCCTCGTGCCCTTTTGTGCCGGGGATGTGCTCCTTTGGCGAACGGTTGGTCGAGCTTTTGAAATGCTCGTTACCATACCCGCCACGACCACCCGTAAGCAAGACAATCTCCTCGCCTTCTTTCAAAAGCGACACCTCCTCGCCCGTATTCAAGTTGCACACGATAGAGCCGATAGGCAGATCAAGTACAAGGTCCTCCCCATTTTTCCCATGGAGACTGTCGCTTCCCCCATCTCCGCCTCGTTCGGCGAGAAACTCTTTCTGGTGACGATATTTTGAAAGTATGTGCACATCGCGCACGGCGCGCACATGCACCTCGCCTCCGTGTCCGCCGTCGCCGCCGGAAGGACCGGCAAATTCTTTGCTTTTGATATGCTTCCAGCGCTCGACGCCATTTCCGCCGTCGCCCGCTTTCATATGAATTGTCATTTCGTCGATAAAGGCCATAGGGGTAGTTAATAGTTAAATAGTTAATAGCCAATAGTTAATTCGCGTCCACAGCAATCCTTGCGAGCATCATCGCTCCCTCCTTCGACCCTGCGACGGCGATGAATCGTTTATTGTGACAGAAGAGTGCATCAGGGACGCCGGAGATCTCGGCGAGCTCTCCGTCAAATTTGCCCGCCCATGCGATCGGCAGATCCTTTCTGTTTTTGAACGAATGCGCGTCGCTCCGCACCGCTTCGACTTTCCACATGTTGTCGTCGCCACGCGCGGGCTTCACTACGAACAACGGTTCCGGGCGCGCGCCGAGCGACTCGTACCACGGATAATGATGGTCGAGAACGATGATGCGCTTGTCGACGGCGCGCGCGTACGCTTCTTCAGCGCGGAGCTTCCCCTCTTCCTCACTGCGTGCGTGAATGATCTCGCGCGCAAGAATTTTCTTTGCGACCTCAAACGCTTCAAAAAAACCTTCTTCCTCGGTGCGCGCCTCATTCCACGCAGGGCGGAAAGCGCTCACGACATCGTGAAGAAAATACGGCACCACTTCGCCGTGTGCGGCGAATGTTTCAACGCCGTTGTCTCCCGCATCGACCGGCTGTGCTATCAGTCCATCGATCATTTTTGCCGCATATACAGAGCCCGTGATTTTCTCGCCGTAATGTTTCCATACGAGACCGAACGATGAGTACGGAATATTGTTTTCCCTCACCCCCGCGCCACCTATTTGATGATGGTCAAATCGCCCGGCATCTGCATCATAGACTCCGCCCACATCGACGACAAAATCCCCCGTCGCCCAAACTTCGGGGTCGCGACTGCGCACGACCTCGACTGCTCCATCGTGCAAGAGCGCAAGTGTGGCGCAGGAAAAAACCTCGTCTGTGTGGAAGTTACCGCTGTGGGTTACGATCTTTTTCATCCCGTTAGAAGTTTTGTTGTTAAAATTAGTCATAGTGATTTATCCAGCCCTTTGATTATTTCCTTGTCTTCTGATTAAAGTACATGGAAACTTCTAACGGGATTCAAGTTTTTGATGTTCGAGCCGTTCATAATAAGAGGTAATGAGTTTCTGAAGCAAAATGAATCCTACCACGAAAACCACGATGAGCAAAACGAAGTGCGACGCTTTTCTCGTAAAGACGACCGCGGCATGCCCAAACATATAGCCCGCAACCGCATAGATAGCCACCCATGCGAACGAAGCAATCGCTTCCGCTTTCATAAAAAGCGGGAACGATATGCGGAGAACCCCCGATAGCACCAGCACCGCATGGTTTACGCCGTAGATAAACTTGGAAAGGAATATCGAGAGGAACGGCTTTTCACGAAATCGCGGTAAGAAATAGAAGACGCTTTTTTCTGCAAAACGAGCGATGTACGCGAGCTTTTCCATCCGCGCGATGAACATGCCGAAAACATACCAAAACGCATCACCCAAAAGCACACCGACGAATGCGACCCAGAGTACATCGCCGAAATCAAGAGCGCGCAAGCTCGCGAGCATTCCCGCGATGATCAAAAACGCCTCCCCCTCTATGAGCATCGCTACAAAAAGAGCGCCATACGCCAAAAAGCGATGGTCTTGGACAAGCGGGATAAAAAAGTCAATGGATTGCTCGAGCATAATTTAATCTTGAGAGAGAAGTTTGTCCGCGATAAAGCCAGCTACTGAAACAACGAGCGACCCCAAAAGTGCCGGCACGAATCCAGAAACATGGACACCTGTTATGAATGAGCCGATCCCCCAAAAGAGGAGCGCGTTGATGACGAACGAAAAAAGTCCGAGCGTGAGGATATTGACCGGTAAAAGGATGATGTTGAGAATCGGACGCACTGTGAGCATCACGAGCCCCCAGAAAAACGCGATAATGAGCGCAGTTGTGAACGAAGCGATACTGATACCGTCGATAACGCTCGGCAGAGCGAGGAATGCGAGTGCGACGAGGATCCATTTTGCAAGAAGCCGCATAAAAAATAAACTATGCTTGGGGAATAAGATTTTTTATCTCACCATTGCTGAACGCAGTGACATTTTCGACCGTCGTGTCGAGGATGCGCTTGATCGCCTCTTCGGTATTGAATGCATTGTGCGGTGCGATGATCGCGCGCGGATGCTCGATCAAATAGTGATTGGCGAGTGTGGTTTTCAAGCTTGCTTCGTTCGGATGCGCGCTGAAAAGCAATCTCGTCTCGTCTTCGACAAAGCCCTCTTCTTCGAGCACATCGAGGCCGACGCCGAGGAGGATCCCCTCGCGGAGGCCTTTCACGAGCGCTTCCGTTTCTACGAGCGCGCCGCGTGCGGTATTGATGAGCACGCTCCCCCTTTTCATTTTTGCGATATTGTCGACATTCAAAATATGATGAGTTTCCTTCATATAAGGAAGATGCACACTCACGATGTCGGACTGAGCGAGGAGGTCGTCGAACGATACATACGAAAAGCCGAGCTCTTGCGCGAGGTTGTCTTTCGGGTGCGCATCGAATGCGATGACCTTCATATCAAATCCTTTCACCATTTTGATCATATGCACACCGATGCGCCCCGTGCCGAGAATGCCGATTGTCTTCCCCTTGAGGTCGAAACCGCGAAGCCCCGCCTGCGAAAAGAGCCCCTCTTCTTGAACTTTTTTCACGCACTCATACAGTTTGCGTGAGACCATGAGGAGGAGCCCGACCGCAAACTCGGCGACAGTGTTTTCTCCGTAACCGGGAACGAACGAAACTGTGATCCCGCGCGCCTGCGTTTCAGTACGGTCGATGTGGTCGTACCCCGTCGAGCGCGCCGCGATGTGTTTCAGGTTCGGGAACCGGTCGAGCTCCGTTTTTCCAACGGGAGAATTCACGAACACCGAGAGCACTTCCGCTTGCTCATCGCGCATATCCGGATAGTCGGTGGTGATGCCTTTCAAAAAAGTTATCTCGTGCCCAACAAGGCGCTCCTTCACATACCCCGCCTCCCAATCTTCATTGTAAAAATATATGATTTTCATCCCGTTAGAAGTTTAATTGATAAAATTTACTACAAAAATGATTTAACCTATTATTTGTTTCCTTACCATCTTTAAAAACTCTCGGGAAACTTCTAATGGGATTCATAAAATTAACTTACTATGTAGTACATTGTACCACAATCACGCCGTCAGCGTAAAATACCAATCCGACACATTCGCGCCTGTGCGCCCCGTGTCGATATGCGAGCCGACTTTTTCGAAAAATGCATACGACTGACTCTCGGCGATTGCCGTCTTTGGGTCCACACTTATTTCCTGCGCGCGGAGCAAAACCTCCGTATCGCCAAGAGCTCCCGCGAAAGGCGTATTGTCCCATCCGTCCGATGTTGCCGCGACGACAACGACCCCTTCGCGCATCGCTCCAAGCGCGCCGAGTACGACCTCGAGGCACCGCCCGCCCTTGCCCTCTCCTTTCACCGTCACCGTAGTTTCCCCGCCAAACAAACGACATGTTTTCGGGGCGACCGCATCACGCGCGAGCATTTCACCCACTTCGCGCGCCTCACCCTGAAGTTCCGCATTCTCTATTTTCGTACCATACCCAAGCTTCTCTGCCGCGCTTTTCATCGCGTCAAGCGCCTTCATATTGGTCACAAATAATATGTTGCGGACTCGTTCAAAGTAGCGATCTTCCTTTGGGGTCTCCAGAAGATTGGGAATGTTCGTGATTCCATACTTTTCCAAGACAGCGCGCGCATCGTCGACGGTAGTCTGATCAAGGACCGTCGGTCCGGACGCCACCGTCCCCATATCGTTTCCCGGCACATCGGAAAAGATAAGCGCCGCCACAATCGCCGGATACGCGAGTTTTGCAAATTGTCCGCCCTGTATTTGAGATGTGTGCTTCCGCACCGTGTTCAATTCGACGATGGTCGCTCCTTTGTCCATGAGCGTTTTTGTCACCGTCGCGAGATTGTCACAAGAAATATCGTACGGCAAACACAAGAGCGACGACGCACCGCCCGATATCACCGTAATCAACAGGTCGCGCTCGGTGAGCCCTTCGAGAAGTTTTGCGATCGATTTCGTCGCTTCAACATTCGCCTCTGAGGGGAACGGGTGCGTGCCGATGTGCGAGCGCAGTTTTTGCAGTGGCGCCCCGCGCACATCGAGGATGATGCCGTCCGTGAGCCACCCGTGAAGCTTCTCTTCAAACACTTCTCCCGCATCAAACGCGCATTTCCCGATCCCGACAAAAAAGATGCGCTCGTACGCATTGAGCGCGAAAAATTGCTCGCCGATCCTCAAAAATTTCCCATCGACCTCTACTTGCGACCGCACCACCTCTTTGGTCAAGACCGCTTGATACCCCGCCTCAAGGATCTCAAGCGCATCGCGCCGAAGCCCCGTCGTCGCAAGCTCATCGGCATTTTTGATGACAGAGAAAGACATAATCGTAATTTATGCTATTATACTTTGAATTACAAAGCTCGTCGAGGCGTGCTGTTTTGAGGGGGTTTCGAGCGTGACGACGCGAGAACTTCAGACTTTTTTAAGCTTCAAAAAAGTCGTACCCTCAAAATAGCATGCCGAGTAAGAGTTTTGAAATTCAAAGTTCCACTCTCATGATCGAGACATTTTTCGACAGCATCCTCTATACATTCCTCTTTGTCACCCTCTACCTCGAGGTGTTTTTCCTCATCACCTTTTTCGAAGAACGATTGAAGCTTGCCGTAAAATCCTCAAGCGCAAAACTTTCCTACTACCCATCGACCACCATTATCGTCCCCTGCTGGAACGAGGAAAAAACTGTTTCAAAAACAGTAGACTCGCTCCTCGGCTTGCACTATCCAAAAGACAGACTGCAAATTTTCATCATTGACGACGGCTCGACCGATAGCACTTGGGAAGTCATCCAAAAATTTGCAGATAATCCTCAGATCAAACTTTTCAAAAAAGAAAACGGTGGGAAACATACCGCGGTCAATCTCGGTATCGAAAATTCCACGAGCGAGCTCATCGGATGTCTCGACGCAGACTCTTTCGTAGATAAAAACGCGCTCCATGAAATAGCGCGCGCCTTCAATGAAGACCCGCACATGATGGCTGGAATTCCTACAATTATAATCCATGAGCCAAAAACGATTCTCCAAAAAATGCAGAGAACAGAATACCACAACATCGCATTTTTTAAGCGTATGCTTTCACCACTTGATGCAATCCACATCACTCCTGGACCATTTTCATTTTTCCGCCGTGAAGTGTTCAAAAAGATCGGCCTTTTCAAAAAGGCGCACAATACTGAGGATATGGAGTTGGCGCTTCGTATGCAAAAACATCACTTGCGCATCAGGAGTGTGCACACCGCCCTCGTTCACACCACCTCCCCGGAAACACTCTACAAGCTCTACCGCCAACGACTTCGCTGGGCATATGGCGGAATGAAAAACACCCTCGACTATCGCTTTATGATGTTCCGCCGAGAATACGGCATCCTTGGGATGATTACGCTCCCCCTTTCATTTTTCGGCGTCTTCATTTTTCTCTATAATTTCGGCTTTGTCGCATTCCATGCCACGCGCACCATTGCCGACAAAGCACTCCAAATAAGCACGGTGGGGATCTCGTTCGCACTCCCGCGCTTTGACTCATTCTTTTTCAACACAAACTTTATGGCAATTCTTTCCTATGTCTTTCTCGGACTCGGGCTCGTCATCATTTGGAATGGCACCAAGCTCGCCGAGGGTCGTTTCCGCCCCAGCATGGGCATCTTTTATTACATCTTCCTTTATGGTATTGTGGCACCAATCTGGTTCACCCGCGCGGTCATCAATCTAGTCTTTTCCCGTGGAACCAAGTGGCGATAATATGAGAGCAAAAATAGAAACAAAAAAATATGTAATTGCCTTTGCCACCACCGCCACGGTGTTTTTTGGCGCGCTCCTCGTAAGCAACCGTTTTGAGGCACAAAGACTTGCTGAAATAAAAAATGTCGAGAGCAAAATTTCACTTGACATACTCTCCTCTGAAACACAGTTCGCACTTCTCAAGGAGTCCTCTTGCAAGGCAATCGATCACTCGACCACATTCTCAGAAGAGCTCAGTTCTCTTGCCGCGAAACTTTCATATATGGAAGATAATCTGGGCGACAGCAATGCCGAGGTGATCAACCTCAAAAAATACTACTCGCTCCTCCAGATTAAAGACTATCTCTTGGTCGCGCAGGTCAAAGAAAAATGCGGGGTCAAGCCCATCACCATCATTTACTTTTATTCGAATAAAGGCGACTGTACTGACTGCAAAAAAGAGGGCTATGTTTTAACAAAGCTGCGTGAAGAGTTCCCCGAGCTCCGTATCTATGCATTCGATTACAATCTCGACCTCTCGGCGGTCAAAACGATGAAGTCTATCCAAGGCGTCAGAAACACCCTCCCCGCCCTCGTCATCTGGGAAGAAAATTATTACGGTTTCAAGAGCACCGAGGATATCGAAAAGATCATTCCCCAGCTCAAAAAGCTCCGCGCCACCCGCGAAAAAGCCGCGACCGCGACGAGCACGAAGGGAAACAATTGACATGTGACAATTGACCGTAGACACAAAAGCGCGCCCTATGGGCGCGCTTTTTAAGTTTGCATTGGTCAAATGTCAATTGTCACATGTCAATTGTCAGTTGTCCCTACTCCCCCCTCTCAATCAAATCCATAAACTTTAAAATCTCTTTTGTATAAGTCGGAATGACCGATGTATTGTAGTGCCAGAGTTTCTCTTGCGTCGTCTTGTCTTTGTAGTAGCGCGCGGTGTTTGGATTGTTCCCGCCCAAATTGCGCGCCACGGTTTCGATGGCATCATCAAAACTCTTAAACTCGATGTTGCACGAGCCCCAGCCGAAAGGATTGTTGTCACAGGCAAATTTCCCGCCTGTGGACTCCTTGATCGCGATTGCGGGCAAAAGGCGCCAATCGAGATTATTCTTCTCGGCTTCTTTTACCATCTTTGCGCCAAAGCCCTCGAGTGGCATGTCGCGCTTTGCGAAGTATGCATCGATTTTTTTTGCATGCTCGTCAGAAAGCGAGATATAGGTCCCCTGCCCCTCATTGTTCACGAGAGAGAGAAAACTGCTATGAAGCATTGCGAGCGGTGATCCGGTTGTTAAAAACGGAATGAGCACCAGCCCTCGCATGAATTGTTTTGTTTGTTCCATAGATAGCGGTTTAGCTCCGCAAAACTCCGTGTTGGTGTGATCCTAAAGTCTCTCTAAAGAAAAAGGCACCATATAAAGGTGCACTTAGTCTCTATTGAAGATGAGTCAATCCTAGCATAGTCGAGCTAAAAAGTCAATGATTTTAGGGTGTTTTAAAACACTAGTTTTAGAAAATTTGTCATTATATCCTTATCCTACAATGGTATTATAGGACAGCCATTTACAAACCCAACTTGGTGTTTTGCGGTCAAAAACTGTCCTTGCGCCTGTTTTTTAACAATTTCAAAGATCCCCCCACTCACATAATTTCCAAGATACAAACCCGCACCAAAACTTGACAAAAATTCACCAAAAAGGTAAGGTTGCCGTAGATTTTGTTTTAAATTTCCGTTTAAAGGAGGAGCCATGAGGAAAATAATCACGATTTCCGGAGTTTCTTGCTCAGGAAAAACAACATTGTGTAAGTACCTGTTTTTAAGTGGAGACTGTCGTATCGTGGAAAGCGTCACCGCGAGAGCTCCTCGCGCGCGCGACCAAAACGGCGAATTCTTCTACCTTTCGAAAGAAGAATTCGCTCAAAAGGAAAGTTCGCAAGAGTTTCTCTGGGTGACTCCATGGATTCATGGTGCCCAATATGGGACGCTCAAAAAATCCATTGATGATGCCGTCGCGTCGAACAAAACCTCACTGATGGACATCACAATAGGGAGTGTCCCCGACCTCGTTGATTATGTTGGAGACAGCGCTGAAGTTATTGCTCTCCACATCCTCTCGCCGGGACCAAAGATTCTGCGAGAGCGGATGAGAAAAAGAGGAGAGACTCTCAATGATATCGAACAAAGGATTTCTGAAGGTCAGGATTGGGATTTTCAGGCTCAGATGTTCGTGGCGGATTGTCCAATTCAATGTATCTCGAACGCGGGGACATTGATTGATTTTCTCGCCGAGGCAAAATCAAAAATTCCCTAGTTCCCTAGCAAAATGCCCACTGATTTTAGTGGGTATTTTTTATATTAGAATATCCACCTCCTCAATATTCTTTTCCAAAATACAATCCCCTTCCCCAAAAAGAAACCTTCCTTTGAATTTTTTGCCGGCAAAAAAGAGCGGCATCCAGTGCGGGTCATCCGGCCACATCTCGGCAAAAGGGATCTCGTCGCGGGAGAACCACTGCGGGAGCATTTCCTCACTTTCTGTCGGCTCCCCATGATATTCGCGTGCGCGAAAGATGTGTACCTCAAGAATCTCCGGATTCCCTTCAAATTCAAAATCCATAAGCCCCGCTTTTTCAAGAATAGGTATCTCTATCCCCGCCTCCTCGCGAAATTCCCTCCGCGCCGCCTCCTCTATCGTCTCTCCATCTTCCACTTTCCCGCCAAACCCATTCCACCTCCCCGCCCCAAACCCGCGCTTCTTTTTCCCCAAAAGCACATGAGTATCAGTATGAAGGAGGCACAAAGTTAAAACTTTTTTCTTTTGCTCCATAGTTGGTAAATATACCACGCACCCCAACACAAAACAATCCTCCCCCAAATAATACCTCTCTCTTCCTCCACATCCGCCACCATTATCTATTCCAAGTCATGACTTGGAATAGATAATGGTGTATAATACAAAGTAAATACACCATGGACAAATACGAAAAAGGCGAACTTGCAAAAGAGATACTGCTTGGCATTGCGGCTTGTGGTTTCATCGTCGCAATGGCGGCGATGCCTGGGCTCGGTAAAGTAGTGCCACTTTTTAAAAATTTCAAAAGGGCAAAAGACCGCCACCGGATAAATCAAGCATTCCAAAAACTTCAAAAAAGAAAGCTGGTAAACATTTATACAAAAAATAGTACCGAAGTCGTAGAGATTACCGAAGCGGGAAAGAAAAAAGTTCTTGAATACAATCTTGGCGAGATGAGATTAAAAGTCCCAAAGAAATGGGATGGCTGGTGGAGAATCGTGATGTTCGACATTCCACAGCCAAAGAAGAAAGCACGCGACGCGGTGAGCTGGAAGATAAAAGAGCTTGGTTTGTACCCGATCCAAAAGTCAGTTTTTGTATCACCATACTTATGTAAAAATGAAATTGATTTTATTGGAGAATTTTTTGGAGTACGCGACCACATCATCTACATCAAAGCAAAAGAGATCGAGGGTGTACGCAAACTCAAAGAATATTTTAACCTTGAATGACGCATCGGCACCAATTGACCCCATCGCAAACAAAAACCGCAACGAGTTAACTCAGTTGTCTCTTGTTATCTATTTCAAGCCATGACTTGAAATAGATAACAGGGGGAACCGACAAAAAACTAATTCCATTTCTAAGACTCGTCTAAAATAATGCGCTTGGCAAACCCACCGCGCTCGCACGCTTTCTTTTCCTGTTCAGCGCGAAGCGCTTCTTTTGAAAACCCTTTATATGCCATCACGGCATCCAAGACCTCGGCGATATCGGCAAGCTCTTCGATGTTTTCAGCCATTAAAAACTCCTCCACCTCCTCGCGTAGCTTTTCCTTGAGTTTCATCCCATATTCCGCCTCATCGGCAATATGAAAGACCGCCTTCTCTCCTTTCGCCTCGATTCGCTCAACGATCTTGTCCCGCACGAGTTTATTGTAGTGCATATTATAAATTGCTTAATTTCCTCCCCACGATCTGTATCCACTTTATTCTACCAGATGGAGTGACGGTACTGGAAACGACTTCAAATCCGGCATCAGAAAAATATTGCTCCAACTCGCCCTGTGTAAAGTAGCTGAAAAATAATTCATACGGATAACCATAGTCATCCATATCTTTTATTTCCTCTTCTGACTTGTCGGCGCGCTGTTCTTTCACCGCCACATAGAGATATCCGCCTTCTTTTATTTTCTCTTTAAATTTCTTGATGAGTGGCACGATCTCTTTCTTCGGAATATGGAGAAGTACTGCCTGCGCAAATATGCCGTCAAATGTTTCGGGAAGCGTGTCTATATCGCGCGCATCAAGGGTAGCGAACCGCGCTTGCGGGACTTCCCTCTTCGCGATGCTTATCATATTCTCCGAAAGATCCGCGCCGACAACGGTCATTCCTTTTTCGATAAAATATTTTGACTTCACTCCCCCTCCGCACCCAACATCCAAAACAAGCGAACCTTTCGGAAGAAGCGAGCAAAAATGCTCGGTCCCCGATACCCACCAATCATCATCCTTGTGGGTCCGGTGCCAATCCTCGGCGATTTTATTGTAGGTGTCTTTGATATTCAAAGTATTTTACGCCCCGTGGCACTTCTTGTATTTCTTGCCAGATCCGCATGGGCACAAATCGTTCCTGCCTGTCTTGTCGGAGTGAATGGGTTCTGTGGCGGATGCGGTGTCCTCTCCCTCGCCGACTTCCTTTGCCTGCGCCACGCGCACGCGTGCTTCGGCTTCTTCTTTTGCAAAGCTACCCTCGCCGATGGCGGGAAGCAAGCGCAAAATTTCATTCTGCACCGATTCTTTCATCTCGCGAAACATGCGCAGTCCGTCTTTTTTATATTCCACGAGCGGATCGCGCTGACCGTAGGCGCGCAAGTTTACGGATGATTTCAAGTACTCCATCGCATCCAAGTGCTCCATCCACATCATATCGATGACCTGAAGGATGAGGCGTTTCACCGCATGGTAGAACTCCGCTTCACCGAGCACGGCGATTTTTTCATCAATTTGTTTCGTGAGCTCCGGGTCGCCCGCAACGATCTCGGTGATATATACCTTTGCCCCACCGTCCCCCATCAAAACATCCCGACGAACTCCATACACGAACGCGCGCTGTTTGGTCATCACATCATCATAGGAGAGCACATGCTTGCGCGCGTCAAAATGGAACCCTTCGATTTTTTCCTGAGCGGTCTCGAGGGAGCGCGAGATGAGCTTGTTTTGGATTGCTTCATCCTCGGGGATGCCGAGCCGTCCCATCATCTTTTTTACAATATCCGAAGCAAAGACGCGCATCAAGCTGTCTTCCATTGAAACGAAAAACTGCGTCTCGCCCGGGTCCCCTTGGCGTCCCGCGCGACCGCGGAGCTGGTTGTCGATGCGGCGCGCCTCGTGGCGCTCGGTACCAAGCACAAAAAGTCCGCCCAGAGATTTGATCTCCTCATACGCTTCGGGAGTCGCGGGGATACCGCCGAGCTTGATGTCCACGCCACGCCCCGCCATATTGGTCGCGATGACGACGCTCCCTTTGCGCCCCGCTTGCGCGATGATCTCGCCTTCTCGTTCGTGATTTTTCGCATTGAGCAATTCATGCGGTACTCCTTCTTGCCTGAGATACCCCGAGAGGAGCTCGTTCTTTTCGATAGAAACCGTGCCGATGAGCACCGGCTGTCCTTTTTCATTGAGCTCTTTCACTTTGCGCGCGATCGCTTGAAACTTCCCGCTCTCCGTCTGAAAGATGAGGTCCGAGCGATCGATGCGCGCGACGGTGCGATTGGTCGGGATGGGAGAAACTTCGAGACCGTAGACCTTGAAAAATTCTTCGCTCGATGTCTCGGCGGTGCCCGTCATCCCCGCGAGCTTGCCGTAGAGGCGGAAATAATTTTGAAATGTAATCGACGCAAAAGTGCGCGACTCTTGCTGTATCTTCACGCCCTCTTTCGCCTCGACGGCTTGGTGAAGACCCTCCGACCAACGACGGCCCGGCTGGAGACGCCCTGTGAATTCATCCACAATCATCACCTCGTCGTTTTGCACGACATACTCCTTGTCGCGACGAAAGAGCGCCTGAGCACGGACAGCCGTTTCCAAATGATGCACATACTTCACCCCGCGCTCGGTATAGATATTTTCAATACCCAAAAGCTCCTCGGCGCGCGTGATGCCTAGATCCGTGAGCTGAATCGCTTTCAGCTTTTCGTCAACCGTATAGTGCTCGCCCTCGCTGAGCTTGGATGCGATGCCCGCAAATACCGTATACAGATTTTCCGCATCGCCCGACGGCGCGGAAATGATGAGCGGGGTGCGCGCCTCGTCGATGAGAATGGAATCGATCTCGTCCACGATCGCATAGTGGTAGTCTCTTTGTGAAAGATCCTCCGGCGTGTACGCGATATTGTCGCGCAGATAATCAAAACCAAATTCGTTGTTCGTGCCGTAGGTAATGTCAGCACGGTATGCATCACGCTTCGAGCACGGACGCATAAACTCGTGGATGACTTTAAATGAGCCGAGCTCGTCTCGCGCGGTGTCGAGGTCTTGATGGTTCGGATCATAGAGGTACGAAGTAGCGTGGTTGAGGACGCCGACCGAGAGACCGAGGAATGAATAGATCTGCCCCATCCATGTCGCATCACGGCGAGAGAGGTAGTCATTCACGGTGACGATGTGCACGCCCTTGCCGACGAGCGCATTCAAATATGCGGGAAGCGTTGCGACGAGTGTCTTTCCTTCGCCCGTCATCATCTCGGCAATCTTGCCCTCATGGAGCGCGATGCCGCCCAAAAGCTGGACATCGTAGTGGCGCTGACCAAGCGTACGGCGCGATGCCTCGCGAACGGCCGCAAACGCCTCGGGGAGAATGTCTTCCAGAGTTGCTCCCGAAGCGAGTCGTGCGCGAAACTCCACCGTTTTCTCACGGAGCGCATCGTCCGAAAGCGCCTGAAATGCAGGCTCAAAACTATTGATTTTCTTTACCAATGGAGCATATGTTGAAGCCGCCCCACCCCCACTGAATAAGGTTTTCAGAAATGACATTGGGCCAGTTTAGCACAAAAAACGACCTCCGCCGAATTTTACGAAGGACCGCCCTTCGTAAAATTACAAAAACAAAAACCCCGCCGAAGCGGGGTTTTTGTTTGAGCGAAATATTATTTACGCTTTGTAGTCTTCTTTGCTTTCTTTGCTACTTTCTTTGCCTTCTTTGCTACTTTCTTTGCTTTCTTTTTTGCTGCCATTTTTTTATGTGCTATTCGCTGATGCAGTGATGCATCCTCGAACATGTATGCAAATTATTTTATCTACAACAATTACTCGACCCGATCGTGTATGAGTAAATCTCATCATCAATCGCGTACAATTATTGGATCATGTCTTGTGTGAAAATTCTCTCACACGGTGTACTGTGATCTACTACTATTATCGCGCATACAAAAATCAAACACAATACTTTTTAAAAATAAAACTGTGGATAACTTTTTTTCTTTGTCGTGAAGAAAATTTTTTTGAAACAAAAAAAATTTTACATCTGCTCCACGAAATTTTAATTTCATAAATTTAATTTCGCATTCCATTTTCCAATTTCAAATTTAAACTTCCCTTTCACTGCACACGCATCCGGACCTATGGGCCCGAATGCGTGTGCAGTGAAAAAATTTCAAAACATACCAGACAAAAATTAAATCTTCCGCCTTCTATGTCCTATAGGACATAGAAGGCGGAAGAACTTGGAAATTAAAAAAATCCGCCAAATTGGCGGATTTTTTACTCCTGTACTCTTAAGGCCAGCGGGGGCGAGCTCCAAAACAAATGTCTATGAGTGCAGCCGCTAGCCATAGGAACACACGATACTATTTAATACGATGAGCGTAGAGTACCGGGCAGTGTCTAGCCGACGCGAAACTCACCATTCACCATATGTTCTGTATTATAAACAATTTATACAAAAACAAAAAGCCCCGCTTTCGCGGGGCTTTTTGTAGACATTCGTTTGTTTTGGAAGTACCTAGAGGTTTCCCTCACTGCACTCATGTAACCAATATAGCAAATTCACAGGAAAAGTCAAGCTCCAATCAATTTTACCTGTTTCGTAACCTCGCGCACAACACCTTTAATGATGCCTGAAACATCCTTATTTCTAAAATCTTCGGCTATTTCCAAAGGTA
Organism: Patescibacteria group bacterium; assembly: GCA_038063615.1. Classification (GTDB taxonomy): domain Bacteria; phylum Patescibacteriota; class Minisyncoccia; order Phycocordibacterales; family UBA1550; genus UBA1550. The sequence continues at coordinate 70,341 of JBBTUT010000002.1, forward strand.
CTTTTTGTATCGAGTCTACTGCGGACAAAGCAACGACCCAGCTCATGATATCTTGTTCCGGATAAACATCTTGCCACCACGATATCCACGAACGCACATCCGTTTCTTTCGCAATGCACGCAAGATCGAAATAATCTTTATACTCTTCCCTCCCGCATATCGCGACAAGCTTCATTACCGTTATGTCTTTGATGCTTGCAAGCCGAAAAAAATCCGTAGAATTTACCGGCTCCAAAAGCGTATTGAACCGAGAGATGAATGATATTTTCACGCCGTCGATAACACACCACAAGGTATCCTTAGTTTCAAAAAGAATCTCTACTGTGGTTTTTTGGAAAATATCAACAAGACTCTTTTTTAAAGCAAGCGTGTCTATCGGCTTCGCGATAAAATAATCGAGGTCCACGCTTTTTCGATGCCCGACATAAAGCGCGAGCGCTGTTCCTCCGGCAAGATAATACTCTGGATCAATATTTTCAAAAACAAGGCGCGCAACAGTACACATGGTGTCGGTAATTGTTTCTTGGTGAAGTGTCATGACAAAAGAAAATTTTTGAGATAGTGATATTTCCGTGCTGGGATACTCGTCGGCTTCATTGTTTCAAACACTTGCGTCACTTTGGCATTCCCATATTCTCGTATCGCTTTCACAAGCAAAATGAGTCCACCGTACGAGAGAATCCTCTGTATTACAAAATCCGTGGAGAGCGTGTCAATGCTTTCCACACTGATGTCCCACAAGACTTTTTGGAGATCTTGCTTGTTCATAGATGTTTTTATTGTACCATATTTTCTGGATTTATCCTAGAGTTTTATTCCCGATATCGGATAAGCTTTCAATACCTTTTCCGCTTCGGCGCGCTTGCCGTTTGCCATCAAGATTTGTAAATAATATTTTTCAGCAACCTCAAACTCCGGTGCAAGCTCGAATGCGCGTTTGAACAACTCCTCTGTTTTCGCCGTGTCTTTCTTGCGGTAATAAGCGCTTCCCAATTCAAAAAGCATGGTTTGTTTTGCCGGAGAGAGTTCAACAGCCCTCGTGAGATACGGCAATGCTTTGTCCATCTCCCCCATCTTCGCGAAGTATGATCCCGCAAAAAGCTGGTAGCGCGCATCGCTGGGAAGCTCTTTCACCTGTTTCTCAAGCTCCTCTCCAGCGAGAACAATATACTGTTTCTGCAAATCCGATATTCCTTTTGTTTGGTCAAAGGCGGTCGTTGAGAACGATGCAAGCTGTTCGCGTGCTTCAGCCGTTCCAAATGAATCGTATGCAATGGTGTCCTTGAAGAGCTTGAGGTTATTCAATGGGTCCGCAGATCGCTCCGTCAGCGCGCGAATGAGCGTCGTGTTTTGCTTGAAACCATTGTAATTCACGGTGTAGATGAGTACGAGCGCGAGGATGAAAGCCCCGCCTGAAACAAAGATAGTCAGGTCTTCCTCTTCCGTCACTTTCTTCTTACTTTCCACTTTCGACTTCGAATCAGCTGATTTCGTGGCTCGGCCATAAACACTTTCCATTTGTGGGTGGCTCATACTTTCAACGAATGCAAGAATCGTTCCAAAATAAATGAGCGACGAAATACTGTCGAACACAAAAAGATTTTGAAAAAAGTATCCGCCGAGGAGACCCGTGAGCACACTTTTTTCAACGACCGAAAGCTCGTCCGCGCGACGCCAGATGCAATACACCGCGCATCCAAAAAGTGAAATATACCCGAGAGCACCGAGAATACCGCCCGCGATAAGCCAGTCAAAAAACACATTGTGTGCGCGATCGAACCACTGCTCCTGCCCCCACATATTCGGGTCATAGTATTTATTGAAAACGAAATTGAAATTCTCCATCCCCCAGCCGAGGATTGGGCGCTCCTTGAACCCTTCGTATGCCATACCCCAGACCATGAGGCGCGCTTTGCCTGTCCCCTCGCTTGGCGAAATAGCCGCAAGACGCGAGAGGATAGGACTCTGCTGTATGAACGATGCGTCGCGAAGCGCAATGAAACCGCCGACAAAAATAAACATCGCGAGTAAAATACCGATAGCCCCTCTTCGCACCGCTTTATTGTTTCTCTCAAAGATCGCGACGAGAAGCGTGATGAGTCCGAGTCCCGCAAAAAGCCCGAGCACCGCCCCGCGAGTCCCCGAATGGTAGAGCACGAACATTTGCAAAAGAATGATCGCGCCGTATATCGCCACACGCACTCTTTCTCCTGCTGTCGTAAAACTTTGGCGAACGAGAAAAAATCCCGCGAGAAAAATATTGAAGAGCGCGTAGGTGCTCATGTACTCGGCATTGCCGAGTGTGCCATTGATACGGATGCCGTCCTGCACAACTTTAAACACTCCCGCCCACTGCATGACGCCATAGAGCGCCATGATTACGCCGACGCCAAGGTGGAAGTTTAAATACGGGCGCCACATGTCGCGCGCCGTAAGTACGGTAGACGCGACGACAAAATATGCGAAAAGATGAAAGTAGGTCACCACGCCCTCCATGCGCTCAAAGTTGGACCAAAAACTTTTTGTAGGATTTTCGCCAAAAATAGCAGAAAGTGTGATGATACCGAGAAATGCTACAAACGCACCGAGGAGCCAGCCGAACCAGCTGGTTCGTGTCTTGGATATAAACTTTAATCGATATGCGGGGTCGATGAAAGCGAGAACGAGCCATGCAGAAAACATTATCTCAACGACAATCCGAAACGCGAAATTCTTCCCCACAATAAACGGGAAAAAAGTAGTTTGCGAAAGAATGACGAACGGGATAAACGGCACCGCCACAAACCCCGCCAAAACCACCGCATTCGCCAAAATTTTGTGTATGTTCATAGTTTCCCTATCGTACCATAAATTTACGAAAATCGAGAGCGAATTTTGTCCGTATGTTCGCAAAAAAACTCAGTCGTAATTACTTCTATTTTTGCTTCTTTATACTGTTAAACCCCGCCAATCTCTTTCAATAATTCCAATGTTGTTTTAACAGACGGATTTTCTGTGTTTAAAAATACCACTCGATCCTTAAATTTTTTAGCTATAGGACCCAGGAACTCCGCTCCCCACGATGGAGAAAAAGCGACAACTCCGTCAAAATCGATCATGACAGGTTCGTCTTTTTTTATTTCGTTCAACAATGGGGAAAAAGCGAGAGAGGCCTCTCTTCCTGCTGGGCGGGACATTAGTATTGTTCCAAATTTTTTTAAATAAATTTTCATATATTTAGAATGTTATATATGCAAGACACCCGCGAATAATATTTTTAGTTGCCTTCATGTTCAGAATACCATCATCCTTATGAAGGAGCACTTCCGTATTGCCAGACTGAAACACAAGTCCTATAGGATTTTCAGTAATAACCTTCTTCACAAACTTTAGACCGTTCCCCCTCTCTTCTGGAGCACGACCTGACAAAATTTCCATAAAAGCCACAGAGAGTGCCGCCTCATCAGTATTCAAACTTGGTCTCACTCGCTTTAAACTTGCGAGCACCCCGATACCGCGATCCGCCAACACTATCTGTCGTCTTGAAATATCGTATCCGAAAAATATACCTGGGACATCCGGCCAATTTCCAATATTGTGGTCAAAAGAATTATTTCCTATTTCTCCAGTAACTGCAAGTACAAGGGAAGAGATATGAGCAAGGGCAGGCACCGTTGCAATTTCGTCGTACATTCTTTTGATCCGCGCCTGAAAAACACCGCTGTTTTGACAATAAAACATTTCTGGTATTTCTGTCTCGTTCACACACCAATCCTTTGCCAAAACGAAGATATCCTTCAAGTAAATCCCCACTTTTGCTTTTGAATACAATCGATGTCCACCTTCCGATTTTTCAGCATGAAAACGACCGGATTTATCCCAGCGACGGAGAGTATCAATGGAAACACCTAGTATTTCTGCCGCTTCCCCAATAGAGATAAGGTCTTTCTCGTTCATCCCTAACATGATAACATAACAAAAAAATCTATGCAAGAATTCAAAAATCTATGCACTCATCGAGCAGTCATGCATAGATATTTGGCAAAATCTATGCATGACTATTTTAATAACTGTTCCAGCATACCCCATTGTTGCCAAAATATAACATTTTGACCTCAACGGGATTCATGGTGCCACTATCGTAACATAATTGCAGAAAACGAGAAATCCTATTTGTTGTATTTTTTTAGTAACCATGAGCTTGACTGCACTTTCCCACCACCAACATTAAAAACCATCTCCACGCCAAGTTCTTTACAGATCTTTGCCTCAGGAATATCCGCCTCCGCCTTGCGGTCGCCACCATTCGCAAATACCTGTGGTCTGATTTTCTCAATTGCTTCTCCAACATCTTCGCGCTCAGTCTCAAGAATAAACACATCATCAACACAACTAAATCCTCGAATAATCCCCGCGCGTTCTTCTTGATTCATAAAGTTTTTCCCTTTCTTGCGGATGAGCCAGTTATCGCAATTTAACACTACGACCAATCTGTCACCAAGCTTCTTTGCCTCTTCAAACATTTGCAAATGGCCGATATGAACAGGATCAAACCCTCCACTTACAATTACTACGCGCTTTGCAGTTTCACGCCCATAATCATCTTCGTAGCGAATAATATCATCTTCTTGCGGATTACCATAAACAAACTCGAAATATGCGCCGGGCAATAATCTATGTTTCTGCATCGGTTCTACTTTATAAAAACCAAAATGCCACTCGGTGCGTTGGCTATGCGACTGCAAGCTTGTGCGACCCCGCACAAGGATAAATTTAAGCCAAGTATGCTTGGTGTTAAAAAGTTTCCACATCGTCCCCCAAGGTCGTACGATTTTCATGCCCAATACTATAACATAAAAAAATGCGCAAAACTATCAAAATAAGCAAAAATATTGTAGTATATTCAATATATGAAAAAAGCACTCATCACCGGCATCACGGGGCAAGACGGTTCATATCTCGCGGAACTTCTCCTTGAAAAAGGATATGAAGTTCACGGTATAATCAGACGCGCAAGTACATTCAATACCTCACGCATCGATCATCTTTATCAAGATCCCCACATCAAGGGCGTAAAATTATTCCTACACTATGGAGATCTCTCCGACGGAAGCAACATCAACAGACTTCTCACGCAAATAAAACCGGACGAAATTTATCATCTCGGCGCTCAAAGTCATGTGCGCGTAAGTTTTGATATACCGGAATATACCGGCGATGTAACGGGGCTCGGAACACTCCGCATCCTTGACGCAATTCAAGAAACGGGAATCAAAACAAAATTTTACCAGGCATCATCAAGCGAAATGTTTGGAAAAGCGCTTGAGATCCCCCTCAAAGAAACCACACCATTTTATCCTCGCTCGCCATACGGCTGCGCAAAAGTATATGCGTACTGGATAGCAAAAAATTACCGTGAATCCTACGGTGTTTTTGCCTCGAACGGCATACTTTTTAACCATGAGTCCCCTCGTCGCGGAGAAACATTTGTGACTCGTAAGATCACGCGAGGACTCGCGCGTATCAAACTCGGCAAGGAGGAAAAACTTTATCTTGGGAACCTCGATGCAAAAAGAGACTGGGGGTATGCAAAAGACTATGTGTATGGGATGTGGCTGATGCTCCAACACACAGAGCCGGATGATTTCATTCTCGCCACAAACGAAACGCACAGTGTTCGTGAATTCATCGAAGAAGCATGCAAGCATCTTGGTTTTGAACTTAAATGGAAAGGAGAGGGTGTAAATGAAAAAGGTATCGATAAAAAATCAGGAAAAACTATCGTAGAAATTGACGCAAAATACTTTAGGCCTGCCGAAGTTGATATTCTCCTTGGGGACTACTCAAAAGCAAAAAATAAGCTCGGGTGGGAACCAGAAACAAAATTCAAGGAGCTGGTGAAACTTATGGCTGAAGAAGATCTTAAAAATGAACAAAAATTCTAAAATTTTTGTTGCAGGGCATCGCGGGCTTGTTGGCTCCGCTATTGTACGCGTGCTCCAAAAAAATGGCTTCACGAACCTCGTTCTCAAAACACACAAGGACATGGACCTCACCGACCAACACGCGGTCACTGAATTTTTTGCAGAAGAGAAACCTGAGTATGTTTTTCTTTCCGCGGCAAAAGTGGGCGGTATTATGGCAAACAAAACTATGCCTGCCGACTTTGCCTATAACAATCTCGCAATCCAGACAAACATCATCCATAGCGCCTACATACACAAAGTAAAAAAGTTGTTATTTCTCGGAAGCTCCTGCATCTATCCAAAACTCTGCCCACAGCCGATAAAAGAGGAATATCTTTTATCCGGAGAACTTGAGTCATCGAACAAAGCGTATGCAATAGCAAAAATAGCGGGCATCATTATGTGCCAATCCTACAACGAACAATACGGCACAAATTTCATTTCATTGATGCCGACCAACCTCTATGGACCCCACGATAACTTCGATCTCGAAAACTCGCATGTCCTCCCTGCGATGATTCGAAAATTCCACGAGGCAAAAGTTAACGATGCACCAAGTGTTACTTTATGGGGCACAGGAAGCGCGAAGCGCGAGTTTCTCCATGTGGACGACCTCGCGGAAGCAAGTTTATTCTTGATGCAGAATTACAACGACTCCTCCATTATCAATGTCGGCACTGGCGAAGATGTGACTATTAAAGAACTCGCGGAAAAAATAAAAGAAGTTGTTGGATACAGGGGTGAAATCATTTGGGATATCACCAAGCCCGACGGCACCCCAAGAAAACTCCTTGATGTCAGCAAGCTTCATACACTTGGATGGGGACACTCTATATCGCTCAATGATGGTATCTCCTCGACATATAAATGGTTTAAGGAAAACCATAAATACTAAATCCTAACCCACCCTTCTGGAATTATATTTGGCTGCGGGTCTGGCTCCTTATTCACCCATTTCTTTGGCGCAATAACTATTTTGTTTGGATTTTGATTGAGGTATGCACCCCACCATGAAAAAGAGGAGTTTGCGATAATATTGTGGGCGCACGAGGACATGAGAACTAACTCTTCGTAATCCTGAAGGGTTGGATTTGAAACATACCTAAAATCAGAATGTTCGCCAAATTCTTTTTTGACCCAGTCGATATCGTCAGAAAAAAAGTAAAAGACCGGTGATTCTACTTTTGCCTTAATCAGATTGATGGTCTTTTCATAATACTCCTTGGAACAAAGTCCATGAGCGATATTGGTTTTGGGGTCGCTCACATAATCTCCCCGTCGAATATGCACCGAGACGCTCCTTGTTTTATCAATCTTATTTTTCTCCGTGAGAAAGACCTCAGATTCAAGTTCTTTTTTGAGAGCAAACTCTTTGAAAACTTTATCTTTAACATCTATGAAGTTTTTCTCTGACTGAAAGTACCCTTCAATATAGTTATGGCTTTTCTTAAAAAAGTTTGGGTCATAATCCACATAATACCTCTTTAAAATCCTAAAGTTAAAAAACCTCATAGCTTTTGAAAAAATCCCGAAGGGATACTTATAGGACTTGACCTCATCCGGAGTCGCAATAACTGCCGAAAGATTAAATGGGAACATTCTGTACTGCCGTGGCGTATCGGCTGTTACATAACGAGGATCATCATACCCAGTAATATCAAGTTTTAGCGTTTGACTACACACCGAAACAACCTCAAGCCCAGTGGCGTACTGAAACATCTGGTTCCCTAACCCGCCTTTTAATTTAACGACAATCATAGTTATTTTTTGAACAAAAAACACCCACATGCGTAATTTTGAGATTGAACAAGTTTTGGGTCAGCGTGTTCAATAAAATCTCCCTGCTCGACTGTATCAGTAATTAAAGAAAACTCAGCAAGTTTCAAATCTTGGAACATGCCCAAAACTTGGTCATAACTATAAATTCTATGCGCATTGAATTCTATTTTTGGCTTACCAACAGGGACAACAAATAACAAGTAGCCACCAGAGGAAAGGACGCGGCTAAGCTCTTTAGTTGCTTTTATATCACCATCTGGATCGATTGCATCACCATACCTACCAAGACCAACATGCTCAACAGTGTGCATACATGAAAGTGATTTCATTGAACTATCTGCAAATGGGAGATTCGTGAGGTCAGCCACACCACTTTCAATGCCGGAGAGTTTCAATTGTGCCGGCCGATAATCGTAAAATTTTATATGGACAAACGCGGACACGATGCTAGAAAAATAGAGTGATGAAGAAATATCAGTATGAAACCCCGAGTTTATCTCCTTCACTTTTCGCGCCGCCCACGCTGTATGATAAACATAATGCCGATCAAACCCCGTTTTAACCGTTTTATCTTTTACTTGCGGGTAAAAATCCTCAAACGCCAAGCTGAAGCGACAGCTTTTATCCATACTCATAAACTGAAAGTAATCCCTTAAGACAAATGGTGTGAGAAATAAACGAATTACTTTTTTAATTATTTTTTTCATACAATAATACTTATTCTACAATAGAAAGTAGAGCATCAATCTCTTTTTTAACATCTGCGACGCTTATATTTTTTATACACGGAGCTGGCTCTCCTTTTGAGAGACCTTCTGCGCATTTCCATCCATCCCCTCTACACTTCATGTTGGGATTAAATACGATCCTATTTATATCTAGATTACCATAAGGAAAGAAGCGCCCAAAATGACCACCACCCATTATCGCAATTGATGGGGTCCCGACGGCAACGGCTAAGTGAAGCGTTCCTGTATCGTTTCCAAAATACAGCTTTGCACCAGCAAGCAAATGCGCGAGGGAAGGTAGACTTGTTCTACCTATAAGGTTGATAACCTTATCTCTGTGTTTCGATTGTTTCATTATTTCTTCTCCGAGCAATTGTTCTTCCGTTGTCCCCGAAAGAACTACGGACAACCCTTTTTCTACTAAATAATCCACAATTTCAAACATTTTGTTCAATTGCCACATCTTGTACGTCGCCCCAGCTCCAGGAACGACAGCAACATATTTTCCAGATTCTAAGGCATATTCTTTGTAAATTTGTTCATAGTGTTTCTTGTCCAGAAGAGAAACATCGATTGTTGGGAACAATGCCTCACATGGCTTGCCTACGACATTTGAAACAAAGGCCATATTTTTGTCTAGCTCATTTAGACTGTCCGGGATTGCAATTGTTTTAAAATCCAAGACTTTCGGTGCTCTTGTATCCTTCATTATGATGTCTCCAATTTTTTCACTGGTGTAAACAGGATAAATAGCGACATCAAATCCTTTCTGTGCAAGATTTTTTATAAATGCCCTTCGGTGCCAAAAATTTGTTCGAAATTTTTTCTGATCAAAAATAATTACATCATCTATAAAGGGAAATAACGGAGTGAGCTCTGCGCATACACTATTCACTACTAAGCTAATGTCGTAATCTTTATAGTACTCACGATAATACTTTAGTGTTGGTATAAAAATTACAAAATCACCCAGTACATCTTTTCTGAAAATTAATACGCGTCTTTTTTTATGTATTTCTTGTCGAACAAACCGACACTCAAGTGCGATAAGATTATCCATAATATTTTTTACAATTTGCCTCAACATATTATGTGTTCTCTTGATTTACAAGCATCACATTGTCCGAAACTGTTTTACTCTTGAGTAATTTTCGCACTATCAAATCAACCTGAACAGTGGTCAATGAAAGCAACAATTTAAAAAGCCAATTAGTAATTATCTTCTTCGTAAATAAATGGAGGTTTGCACCATCACTATATATATTCACATTATATTTATTAGCAATATATTCAAGAGTTTTTAATGAATAAAAGGAGACATGCTGTCCGTGGTTTAAACCATAATATTCCCAATCATCTGATGGTGCCTCTTTCCCTGAAAACAAAACGGTTGAAAAGAATATATTCGGAGAAATGGAAAATATTTTACCAATTTCATTTTTCGGATCTGCGAGATGTTCGAAGCATTCAAAACATGTCACTGCTTCAATTTTTTGATTGTTATATTCAAGCCCTTTCATAAACAAATTCGGTGTGTATGCGTCATCAGTCAGGAAATCCAGACCGTAGTCGCGCATCAGGCGCGCGAGCATCCCGTATCCACCGGCAAAATCAAGGAAGGTCGCTTTCGTGTTAAAAAGGAATAAAAAAAGTACCAGAGTTTTGCGAGATAAATACACATTGCGCAACACATATCCCGTATCGGTTGTGTTTATCGGTTCTTTGTAGGCCTCACTAAGCCATATTGGGCTACCAACAAACATAAACCCACACTCATCGCATAAATAATACTCGGCATTGTAAACACCCCTTACCTTCAAGGTTTTTACAAGAATTGCTTCAGATTGGCAGATCTTACATTTCATAAGTTATGAATTCAATTTAACACAAACTGTAGCTTTCTCAATATTCTCACAAAAACGGTTTTAACAAGTAAAGAACTATAATTTGTATCCGCCTCTTCATTTACCACAATCGAAGCTGGGTGAACAATTGTTCCAATCTTGCCAGTCGGTATTTCACTAAAGATACCATCTAACTTCTTCGTATGCGTGGCATTTTCATCAAAACCAATATTTGATACTAGATTTACATTTGGAAGAATAACTACACCATTGTTGTTATATACAGAATAGACCCATTGCCCATCCCATGTATCAATTTTATTATCATAAAGTCTATCAAAAAGATTAAGCCAGTATTTTTGAACCCTCTTATCTTCAAATATTTGTGCAATACGATTCCTCTTTTTGAATTCCGGGTAGGTTTTCATATCAATATCATATTCCCTCCATGCTCTCCGCCATGTCGCCCACCCCCAAATATGTGGAAAATTTGAAAAGTAATAGCTCGCATCTCCGTATTTTTTACCAAATTGGAAATTATCACCCGAAATCATTTTTACTTTATCGATATTTCTGTATTTACCCAGCAACTCTTGACAGAAAGAGAAGAAGGACTGATCAGGCAAGCAATCATCCTCTAAAACAATCCCCTCTTCAACATTATCAAAAAACCATGTGATAGCGCTTGATACCCCTTTTTTGCAACCTAAATTTTGGTCAGAATATTTTCTATGCACTTCGCATGCCCAATCAATATTCTCTGTTACCATTCTTGTATCTTCGCAGAGCTTTGATTCATCTTCTCTGTTCATCCTTGGCCCATCGGTGGCAATATACAATTTTGAAGGTTTAATTTTTCGTATAACTTCAAAAACCCGCTTAGTCGTATCGGGCCGATTAAAAACTACAAAAAGAATTGGCACGGGAAATAAGCTTATATCTTTATTTGCAGACAAATCTTGTATTGTGTAAGTATCATCCATAAAAATAAATCCTTATCTATTTCCTTTTACAAAATAAATAATAATTATCTTTTACATACTCTGTCTCTTCGTCATAAATCTTGTCATATATTTCTGTAACATTTTTTATATCTTCTGCAAAAGCGAATGTATCTGCTGATTTCTGATATGCAAGAAGTAGGTATTTTGCCTTGAAGTAATCAATACTCTTTACATAGCTTTGCATAGCTTCATTTGACTCTGAGAGTGCCCAAGTGCTTATAAATAGATCAACACCGCTTATTATCTTGCTTATTTCACCAAAAATCTTTTTGTTTAAAGGGATGACATTTATTGAGCCCTTTTTAATATAAATTTTATTATTATGCACAATATGAACTGCTTCCCTCCCGAATATTGTCTTTAAATACACTGCTTGTATGTATGAAAAGATAGGGATATCAATTATAATATATGTTGATTCCTTATTCATTTTTTTATATATCTTGGACATATTGCCATAACCACCACCAACTTCAACCACAGTATTGATGTTCGATGAATTAGTTTCAGTTTCTTTAAAAAACTTAATCAGGTGATACAGATGATGGATATTATTTCCTGATGTAACATACCCAATATCATTTAGAAGAGGTTTGCCAATATTATATTCACGAAGGATTTCTTTTGCCTTGTTTCTTGTTAAATATGTAGAAATAAGTTCCTTCTGGATATTTTTCCACTCACTATGTGTATACATGAACATAGTTGCTTTAATAACTTGATGGTTTAAAAATGAAAATGAAAAGTTATTTGAAAAATATTTTTCAATTTCAAGCATATTTTTGTTCCACTGAGGTACAATAAACTCCGAGAAATCATAATTATCTTTATTAACTAAATATAAATTTTTCATTTCAGAATAAATTACCTCAAAATCTTTTTTACTAATACGCCTCTCGAATGGTGCCGTGAGAACAGAATAAGAATATCGATATATTTTAGAAATGATTTGCTTTACTTTTTGCATAATATTTTTTTAAGTTTATACTTGATTCTTAAATAGTAACCCTTGGTGCTGTTTCTTTTAATATATGTCGGTTTCGAAAATTTTATTTGTAAGGGTGGATATATTTTCCCAAAAGTGCTTTCATAGTTTGATATTAAAATATTATCTCTGTTTATTAATTCATCCATAATATTTTTAGTGAAGTCGCTGCAGTCAAATGTGCATATAAAAGAAAGAGTTTCATTATTAAAAATATAATAGTGCTCTAGGAAAATATCTCTCCAATTATAATTCATTTTACCATTATTATATTCTCTCATAAAATATGATTCGTTGAAGTGTATGCGATGTAAGTATTCAGAATCTGGGCAGGTATAAGCACTTAGTCCAGCACATAAGAATCTCCAAGCAAACCCTTGTGTGTCATAACCATGCGAAGTTGGATAACCACCCGTTTTGTTGAATGCACTTTTGGTATACAAAAAATTTACATAAAGCGGAGAAAAATTTTTATTTTTTGAAAGTAAAGATGCAAGTTGTATTTTCCCCCCAGGATAAGGAGATTTTTCTATGTGATGTATATTGTGAATATTATTACCACTGAACTTAACCGATCTATCTATGGTTACCCCATCACATCTTTTTTCTTTCAAAAATTTTATCATTTTTGAAAGTGTTCCATCTGGCAACACATCATCGCTATCAAGACAAAAGATAACATCCCCTTCGGCACTAGATATGGCGGTGTTGCGAGCGGCCCCACCACCAAGATTTTTATCGTGCCAAAAATACTTTATGGAGGAATTTTTTTTTGCCAATTCAACAATCAATTTTCGTGTATTGTCGGTCGAACCATCATCAACAAGCACTACCTCAAAAGGAATATCTAAATCCTGCCTGTAAGCTGAAGCAACTGCTTCCTCAAGCGTTCTTACGCAATTATAACAAGGGATGATGATGGAGAGTTTCATTTTTAAAGTGGTTACAAAAACATCCAATTTGCAGGGATATAATCTGTCGATGGAAGATTGGGGCAAGAATGGTGTGATTTTGGAGAAAAAACAATTTGCCCTTCTTTTTTGCCGAGCCAAGCACCCCACCAACTGAAAGTACTATTACCGAGAATATGATGCTTGCAGTGAGTCATGAGCCTCATGTCCTCATGGTTTTTTTTATCACCATTGTGCGAAACATAAATAGTTGGATATTTTAACTTTAAATTATTGCGCGCCCATTCTGGATCATCGGAAAAAACATAAAAAATGGGATCTTTTATTTTTAAGGCAATTTCCATTACTGCGCGGTGATAATATTCCAGCGGAAGAACCCCATTGATCATCTTTGTATTATCTCCATGACGAACATGGAGACTGACTGAATTGCTTCCATCTATATCTTTTATCATTCGGCTGTTTATTTCATCAGGGACCTCTTTGAAAGAAAGTTCTTTTCTTATGATATTTTCAATATTTTTGAAATATTTCTCTGACTGCCAGTATCCTTCAACATAGACATCATTTTGTTGCTTTGTCGCCAAGATACATGGATCAAATTTAAAATAATTTTTTTCCGGTTCTAAAATATATTTTCTCTTATAATAAGAATCTGGCTTACTGTAGAAACGAATGAGGTGTCTAAAAATTTTATTTTTAAGCAGAAAATTAAACTTAACCATGTCTTCTTTTGATGCCTGCTTTGCTGTAATATTGAAATTATCAAGACCGCAGACCCTAACCCCACGAATTGGATCTGGCTCAATTTCCTTGTATCCAGAAATATCGACCTTGTGTTCTGTTTTATTAAGTACCGCTAAGTGGCACCCAAATGCGTATTGGAATAATTGATTTCCTAGCCCAGCACTTATGTTGCTTATGATCATGAATACTAGTTAGATTCAATCACCATAATATCTCTTTCTATTTTAAATGAAAGATAACTATAATTAGCCACCAAATCTTGGATTTGTTTTACGGTTGGATAATCATGTGTCCCATCAAAACATCTAGCATCGTCGATTAAAATAATATCTTTTGCATTTTTTCTCGAAAAAATCGTGAGTAATTCTTTTATAACCGGCGTTTCTACCTCCCCTTTCGCGGTACCTTCGCCGGAATAATGAGCATCGAGCCAGAACAAAGCTGGCTCACTAATTGTGGGCAATATTTCTATAAGTTTTTCTCCGCTGTCACCATGTATTAAGGTGACATTTTTATAATTAGCAAAATTATTTTTTGCATTTTCAAACAAAAAGTTGTCGAGCTCTATTGATACAATCTTAGAAAAGATATTTTTTACAGCGTTTATCATCAACCCCCCAGCTGTGCCAGTTTCTATAAAAGTTTTTAATTTGTTTTTTTTACCAAACCTTCTAACGATTTTTTGTTTAATTAAATCTGGAGGAGGAACCGGCTGGCCTTCAAGAGACCATCTTAGTACAGCTTTTTCGTCCCGGATTCTTTTGATTATAGATTGTGGGATTATTTTTTTAAAAAATGCTTTTATTTTTTTATTCATATTTTTCAAGTTAATTTAAAGCCCTTATTCAAGAATAACGCCTATTTTCCATGATACTTAAAAAGTGCCATTTCTGCAAATTATTTTCTTAGAAAGGTCAAAAACCGTGCATTCTCGAATATTAATCCTTGGAATGCCTAAACTATTTTTTGTCTTCTTTGCGAGTTTTTGCGTGTTTGAATACGCAAAATCAAAACCGGCCTGCTCAACTATTTCTTTTGAAAAATTATTAAAATCATAGATTCCACCAAAAGGATAGGCAAAACTTCTTACTTTTTCTCCAATTATATATTCAAGTGTAAGCTTGCTTTTTAAAATTTCTTTTTTCTGTTCTTCTGGGGTTGCGCTCGCAAGCCTTTGGTGTGTTTCTGTATGAGCGCCTATTTCTATCAATGGGTGTTCATAGAGTGATTTTATTTCTGTTTCACTTAAAAAAACTGCTCGGTCAGATTCTTTATATTTCATATCCCATTCAAACGATGCTTTTCTCCCGAGTGCGCCAGTTGTTATGAATATTGTTGCTGGTATATTATATTTTTCAAGTAAAGGAAGGGCATTGATTATGTTGTCGCGGTATCCATCATCAAAAGTAACCGCGGCCTCATTCCCTTTAAGTGTTCCCGCTATGAGTAGCCCGCTTAATTCTGAAAGAGGTATAATATTGTAATGTTTTTTGAGGAACTGTAGGTGATTTTCAAAACACACAGGTGTCACACATAGCATAAGTGGATCAGCAGATGTTGTCGAGATACGATGGTAAAGTAAAATTGGCGCGGTCTTGTAAAAAGTTTTATAAAATATATTAGCGATTTTTGCCTGAGTATGTAGTAGCAGAAAAAATAAACGATGCATCGATACATAAAGACCGGTTGCTTCAAAAAAGGGTTTTATATAAATCTTTAAAATTCTTTTCACGGTTTTACTGCTTTAACTGTTATAATTAACGGAAAATTTGGATCATTTTTCCCAAGTATCCTGCTCGAAGTATCCTCTTGCGCAAGACCCGCATAAAAATATATTCCCGAACGAGCGTTTCCATAGGTGGAGATGTTCAATTGTTTGGAGCTAAATTTTTTTTCAAATAGATACTTCGCTGACGCCTCAGTAAATCTCCAATAATCACCCTCAACACCCGAAACACAATCAATTCTACTTATGGAAGGCAATGTCACGAGAAGGACGCCACCGCTCTTAAGTATTCGGTGGCACTCAGAAATCCCCGCATCAACATTATCAATAAACTGAAATACCTGAGTAAGTATTATGCAGTCGTAAGAATTATCAGCTATTTTTTTAAGATGTCGCAAGTCATCGAAAATGTTTGCCATCTTGTTTTTTTCATCAAGATCCAAAACATCGCTTTTAACAACCTTCTCTTTCCCGTAGGTTGTGGTGTAGTTATTGTTTAACAGTTCGAGACATGTCCCATGGATGTCTTTCTGGTTTTGTTTAAGGAAATTCTCAATATAAAAACGGTCAATTGGTACTCCTCGGTCAAACCCATAGTAGTTGCTGAGTGGACCAGTTGTACTTCTGCAAAAATAGAATGCCGCAGGTTTTATTATTCGTCGCAGAAGTTTTCTTGTACTTTCAGAAAATGGAAGTTTTTTAATGATTTTTTTTAAATATGAGTACATAATATTGAAAAGTTTATCACTTTTTACATTTTTTTTACAAACAGGTAATCTTTTTCATCTATTTCATCAACAAAGGAATACCCTCGAGGTTCCAGAAAATCGGTAATCTTTTCCAATCTGTCAGAATTTTGAGACTCCAAAAGAATATGGGTGGGTAAATTTCTAGAAAAATCGAGTCCATGCAATATTTGAAGTTCATATCCCTCAACATCCGCAACAAAAAGATCAATAGGCCTATTGCATGAAGTTATTGCTTGCCCGTCTATTATCGACTGAATTGTTTGCGCTGGTACAGTGATTTCTCTGCAATCTATATTTTGTGCTTGCTCACTATCTTTAATCCACTCTGAACTATTCTCAATACTACTTTTTACGAAAGACATAAAATTACAATCAATAAAAGACACCGTGCTCTCACGGTAGTCAAATGAGACACAAGCACTTTGTATTACCACCGAATTTTTACGATTTCTTTGACACAATTTACTTATAGGTAAGGGTTCAACAATAATCCCTTCCCACCCCATAAACTTTTCGAGATAATAGGTAGGATCAAAACCATAACCATCATTACCCCCGCATTGTACAAAAAACCCATTTTTCTTGGTAATATGTTTCAGTAGTGCCTCATGACCAGAGTACGGCTTTGAATATTTTTCTGAACCAAAAAACTCATACAAATCCCTCTTGTATGGCGCAATTTTACTTCTTATAAATGGGAAGATTTTACCGATATTCTTTCGCGGGTTTTGTATCAGTTTCTTTATTTTTTGAAGATTTGTCTCTTGATATGCCATAGGTTTTTATATTTTTTATTACAATACTTAAAATTAATCTTTACGCAAGGATGCGTTTTAATAGTTTTGTAATTCTTAGTGCCACCAGTATCTTTACAAAATAATGCAATACTCTGTCTCTTTTCCTTTTACCTATTTTACTATAAAATTCTTTTAATAACCTTACTGCTTCTGTATTTTCAACAATATTATCTTCAAAAATTATTTCTTCTTCATCGCTCAATTCAACCTCAAATTGGTGCTTCCCAAGAATTTTATTAATTGCAGAAAAGTGAGTGCCATTAAATAACCCGTTATTCTTTATTAAAGGTTTCGGTGAATTTACCGCAAGTCCATTGTTGCGTGTAATCGCAACATACCAACATATATCCCAAGGGATTGGATTTAATTTCAAGCTAGATAAACAATTAAATGCGCCATCTAATTCCATTTTTCCCCTCTGTTCAATCGATAAAGCGTCTAATCCCTCTGCTTCATTTTGAAACCACTTGAATTTATCCCAGCGATTTTTCCAAGTACCCCACCCACCTCCAGTATTTTCTGAGTATCTCCAGAAAAATACTTTGTTGTACCCAGCTGGCATTTTAATAAATGTGAAGGTTGCAATATGCATGACCTTCTCTTTGTCTTCATAAAAATCGAGAGCATTATTCATAAATGTGAGAAAGTTTTTTGCAGACACACCATCGTCCTCTAAAACGATAATTTTGCCATATCTGTTTACTATTTCAGTCACACCTTCAATTATATTTCTTTCGATATAGAAATTTTCTTTCCGTTCAATTATATTTACAGACTTAAAACCGGTTATTGTTTTTATATACTGACGCACAGCATCAACAGCTTTCTTATTTTTTGCAGTTTTCGGCGCATCAGAAAAAATAAAGATATCTGTTTTTTGGGCTAGATAATTATTTTTTAGCGCTTCTATTGTCTGCCTTGTATTATCCAAGCGATTGTACACAAAAATGGCGACAGGAGCTTGCGTTTTATTTAGATTATCCATGTTTTTGTAACGCTCGAGGATGATTACCTGGCGTGCTAATAAGTATTGATTTTGCGCGAGTAATGCGTTTTTCTGGTGGCGGTGGGGTTATATAATCTTTGCCATACATCAAAGATAAATATTCATGTACTTTTTTAGGTGCAGGATATAATTTACTCTCAAACTCAATATAATTAAGCGGGTAAATATAAGATTTTGGTATTGCATAATAATACCAATTATCCTCAACAGTTTGGGCTACCTTGTCACTTTTAAATGGAGAAAGTAACAGCCAAATAAATTTGCACAATAGGTAGATAGAATAATTAAAAAAGACATTTTCTCTGGAAATAACAGCTTTAGCGCGTGATCGACCAGTAAAGTACAGTAATCCCTTTCTCAAAAAGTCAGGCATCTTAGGATAAATTACTGATGGGAAAATATCGATGTAGATTCCCTGATGATACGACTCTTCACCTGTTTCATTTTCGTGTAAAAATGTAGAATAACAATCACAGAGTTTTGCGAAGTGCTGCTTATATGCTTTGTCTGTTTTGGCGGTCTGCAGGAAAATATCTTGCGGGAGTTCTTTCTCTGCTATTTTTAAGAATTTTTTATAATCCTCTACTGGCATTGACACATCAATGTCATCATCCCAAGGAATAAATCCTTTTTGTCGTACCGCACCAAGCAGGGTCCCAAAATCTATCCAAAAGACCAACCCATGTTTGTCACAAATTTCTTTCAACGCATCCAGAAGATATATCTCTTTTTTCCTATACTCAATGTAGTCTTTTTCGCTTATCATATATTTTATGTTATTTTTTTACCGCAATCACCCTTATGAATGTATAGTCAGTATCCCCAAATGGGGCAAAACCAGACTTTTCCTCTTTAAATACGACTTCAAATCCTGCCTTTATTAGTTTTTTGTGCAATCTGTCTATATCTATGAATCTACGAAAATGGCCTTCATAAATGTAGGCGTCTGGCTCACCATGAACAGGATCTCCTAATTTGTATATTTCGTTCTTCTTCCCCCTTGTTTCGATTAGTAGTTTACCATTGTTTTCTATGTGTTCATATGTCCACTTAATAACATCATCTTCCTCTTTTTCTGTAATAGAATGTAGCGTAAAACGAGAATAAACATTGTCAAAAAAGCCTATTTCGCCTAATTTTGTAAAATCAGCACACATAAATTTTAAATTGGGGATGTTATTTTTTTCTGCTAACACAGATATTTCATTTTCACATTGATCTACTGCTAAAACGTCAACGCCATGATCACTAAAAAGAAAACTATCTCTGCCATTTCCGCAACCAAGTTCTAATAAAGAATTTTTTTCTTTTATATAATTTTCTAATACGAACTGCGCGAATAAAGACGCTTGTAAAGGCGCATTCTTTATTTTATAATAATTTTCCCAATATTTTTTGTCCATGTTTTATATTATTACCTAATTAACTGCGTAAATTCTTGTATATTTTTAATTTTTTTGGGTGAAAATTTTAATTATACCATCTCTTGATCTTTTAAAAAGGAGCAAGCTGGCTACAACCACAAGATATGATATCATAGTCCCCCATGCAGATCCTTTGGGGCCAAACTGCGGAATCAGAATAACATTAAGCAGAATATTTGCTGTAGCGCCAATAATGCTTGTGTATAAAAATATTCTGCTAAGATTTTCGACGATGAGGTAATGTTGCGCAAGAACTACTAGCGTTATAGCGATACTTGTCCATAGGTATATTCGAAGAATCGGAGATGATTCAGCAAAGGCTCCTCCAAAAACAATTTGGATAATTAATGGCGCAAAAATAAACAGCGGAAGAGCAATTACGGCTGTTGCCACCACGGTAACCCATGATAGAGCTCGAAATCTTTTTGCATACAATGAAAAATTTGTTTTTTTTGCATTTACTATTGCTGGAAACATTGAACTAATAATTAACCCAGGCAAGAATGCCCAAATTTGAGTAAGCTTAACAGCGGCGCCGTAAATTCCGACAGTTGCAGAATCGAGATAGTGTAAAAGTAACACCTGATCCATTTTTGCATATATATATCCAGAAAATCCAGCTAGAAGTAACGGCCATGAGTCTCGCATTAGTTGTTTAAATATATCTAAACGAAAATTCCACAAAAAAGGACTGTTGTTAAAACGAACAATATAAATATAAAGATACCATGCGACAGATATGATTGCTTCAATAAAAATTATTACAGCAAAGTATATAATACCTTTGTTTAGAAACACGACAAGAATCTTAAGCGCAGGTATGAAAAAAGCTAGGAAAATGGAAATTTGGGAGCTAAATTTTGCTTTTACTTGAGCGTTGAAAAGAATTCCGACTGTGCCTATTGGGCTAATGATGAAAGCTAACGCGCAAATACCAATTAATATAGTTAAGATTGAATCATTGCCTAAGAGAAGTGAGATCACAATTGACAATAAGAACGCGAGTATCCCAAAAATTAATTTTGAAAATATAGCAGTTCCAAGTAGCTCATTTTCTTTTTCTGGATTAGTAATAAGATCACGATATAAGATTTGATCAATACCCAATGATGCAAATACTGAAATAATGGCTACAAAACTTTGGGCATAATCAAGTTTCCCAAGGTTCTCTGGCCCAAGGTAGCGTGCAACAATTGCAACAGTAAGAAATGATGTAAAGAAAGTAGTAATACGCGCAGCAAACATCCACCCCATGTTTCTGAAGTACTTCTGAAAGCCAGCATGTGCCCATGTTTCTTTTATGTATGAGGCGGTAATTGGGGGCATAATATTGGGACTTTATTGGAGGATAATACCATTTTCCCTACTTATTTTCTATAGGGGATGGTATATTAAACAGGAAAGAATATCATGAAATTTAGCATAATTACCCCAACATACAAGAGGAGAAAATTGCTTGAGCGAGCTGTTCAGTCGGTTCTTCGCCAGACCTATACCGAATGGGAAATGATCATTGTGAACGATTCTCCGGATGATTCTTCATACCAAGTGCTTCCTTTCTCCGTCTCTGACCCGCGAATTCATTACCTTGCGAATGATACAAATCGTGGTGTAAACTATTCTCGTAATCGGGCTCTCGACAGTATTTCCGAAGATTCAGACTGGGTTGTTTTTTTGGATGATGACGACTACCTAGCGCCTGACACACTTACGACTTTTCACAAACTAGTCACTTCTCACCCAAAGGGAATGTGGTTCGTCACCAATCGCGCATACGCAGGAGGAAAGCTAGTCACAAAATACCCAAAGCTGGAAACATGGTATTCATATATCAAAGATGTTCTCATCTTAAAACGATGCAAAGGCGATGTAACACATTGTATAAAAGCAAACCTACTTACCAACATTAGATATTCAAAACACATCAAGCAAGCCGAGGAATGGTTATTCTACTACCAAATTGCGCTTCGAGAAAAAATATTCTACCACGACCACAATAGTACTTTGACTGATGGGTATGATAAAGTTTCTGGGCTCAACTTCCGTAAACGCACTCGCGCCGAGCAATTCAAAACGCTCCGTGTCTTTATCCGCGAAGGGTCTGAACTTCACCTTCTCCATCACCCAACATTTCTCATTTATCTTTTCATGCGGTTCGTGCGACTGTGCCTCAAACCGTAGGAGAAAGCGCCTTCACCATATAAGTCCCCTCAAGCACATATCCCCACTTGCGGTAGTATTCGCGGACGCCGATGCCGGAGATAGCTTTGAATACCTGATTTTAGTCTAATTCCCCCAAATAGGTATATTACGGGGAGTTTGACTCCCCGTAATTGACATATTACGGGGAGTTTGATACCCTTAAAGGTATATGAGGATTCCAAGACTATATGCTGACATAGGAAGCCGTCTCCAACCAAACAAGGTCTTGGTTATCTTTGGTCCGCGTCGTGTCGGCAAAACGACCCTTATCACCGACTTTCTCTCAACATACAAAGGAAAATATCGCTTAGAATCCGGTGACGATATTCGTGCGCGTGAAGTCCTTGGATCAGAAGATCTTTCCTTGTTGAAAGAGTATGCGGCAGGATACGACCTCATCGTAATTGATGAAGCACAGCGCATACCTAAGATTGGCTGGGGACTGAAACTGCTTGTTGATCATATCCCGGGAATTCGCATCATTGCTACCGGCTCATCATCGTTTGAGCTTGCCGGGCAGATTGGCGAGCCACTCACCGGGCGCAAAAACACAATAACACTCTTCCCTATTTCTCAGCTCGAGTTGCTCGCCTATCACGGTGGGAACCGCCACGACCTCTCCGTAGAAATTACTGAGCGGCTTGTATTTGGCAGCTATCCAGAAGTTGTCTCTACTAAAAACACAGGCGAAAAAAAAGATATTCTTGGAGAAATTGTCGGATCATACTTGCTCAAAGATATCTTGGAGCTTGACCGTATTCGCAATACAAAAATATTAAGCGACCTCGTACGGCTTGTCGCGCTTCAAGTGGGAAATGAAGTATCTTTGAGCGAGCTCGCGACAATACTTGGAATAGACAGGAAGACGGTCGCTCGATATCTCGACCTTCTCGAGAAATCATTCATCCTTTACAATCTACGCGGATATAGCCGTAACCTTCGCAAAGAGGTGACCAAGAAAAGCAAATACTATTTCTACGACACGGGTGTACGAAATGCGGTCATTTCAAACTTCAACGATCTTTCTCACCGCGATGACGCTGGAGCGCTGTGGGAAAACTTTATGGTAATCGAGCGACTTAAAACGCGTTCATACAAAAACATACCTGCAAATGATCACTTTTGGCGCACATGGGATCAAAACGAAATTGACTTCGTTGAAGAGCGCGACGGAAAACTTTTTGGTTATGAATTTAAGTGGAAAAATCTAAAAGCGAAAGAACCGAAGGGTTGGCGCGAAACATATCCTGAGGCAAGCTACGAGGTAATCACTCCCGAGAATTATCTAAAAATACTCGAATAGTTAGAGAAAAGAGTGCGCTACAGTGCCTTCACCATATATGTCCCCTCGAGCCGGTATCCCCATTTGCGGTAATATTCGCGGACGCCGATGCCGGAGATGATGGCGAGTTTGGCGTAGCCGGCTTCGCGCGCGATGCGTTCTGCTTCGACGAGGAGGCGGCGGCCGAAGCCGATGTGCTGGCTTTGCGTGCCTGCGGTGCCGATTGGGGTGAGCTGCCCGTAGGTGTGGAGCTCGCGCACGAGTGCGGCGTCGCGGAGGACCTCGAGTGGTCCGCCGACGAATTCTTCGCCGTGATTGTCGGGGAGGCGCAGGCGAAGAAAAGCGGCGAGTTTGCCCTCGTTCGGCTCTTCAAAACTAAGAAAGATCTCGCGCCCTGTTTTAGTGCGATACTCGGTCGTCGTGAGCGGAAACTTTTCCAAGTCAATGACGGCGCCACGCACTTCGCGACAGCGGATGCATACGCAGTGCCAGTTGTGCTTTTTCATATCATTAAAAAGCCATTGGCGGAGATTTGAAATTTTGCTTCCCGCTTGAATGTAGGTCGCGGGGATGTCGCGGATGACCCGAATGATGCGCACATATTTCGGCACCTGTTTTTTTGCGCCGACGAGCACGCGAAAAAGCTCCTCGTCCGTGTACGGCTTGAACCCGCCTTCCTTCCATATTTGAAAAAGCTCACTCCCCTCGAGCACCATACACGGATACACCTTGAGCATATCGGGTTGAAAATCCTCGCCGGAAAAAAGCTCGCCAAACATTTCGATGTCGCGCTCCACGGTCGAGCCGGGAAGATTGGGCATCATATGGTATACGACTTTGAGTCCCGCATTGCGGAGGCGCTCAGTTGCCTGTGCCACCTGCGCAATCTTCATATCGCGTTTTGTTTGTTTGAGGACAGCATCATCAAGATGCTGAACACCAATCTCGACTTTGGTCACACCGAGCAGACGCAGTCGTTCAATTTCGTAAGTCGTAATGTAATCGGGACGCGTCTCTATTGAAAGTCCGATGATGCGCGTTCCCGCCGTTTCGTTTTCATTTTGTAATTCCGCAAGAGACTTTACACCCTTTGGTGTCTGCATGTCTTTCTGTTTTCCAAAATTGTTGCATGCGCGATAGCATTCAGCGAGAAATTCTTCCTGATATTTCGGATGATAAAAACTCCAAGTCCCGCCGATGACGATCATCTCTATCTTGTCGGTCGCGTGTCCGTTCATCACGAGCGCAGAGAGACGGCTCGTCACTTGGTCGTACGGATCGAAGTCGTTGGCAAGGGCGCGCGCGGCGGCCGGCTCTTTTGAAAGATAGCTCTTCGGCATTTTCTCTTCGGTCGGACAATAGGTACACCGCCCCGGACAGGGATACGGTTTGGTAAGGAGCGACACGACCGCAACGCCGGAATTGCTTCGTGTCTTTATTTTTTTCAAAACAAGCTCCGCGTCAAGATTTGGCATCTCATCCCCTGTTGCGATGACCTCTTTGTACAAGGCAAGCATTTCCGCATTGGTAGGCATTTTTGGACCCAATCCATCCTCAGAAACCGCCGTATTCGGCTCATTTTGCCCCATAGAAGCGGGTTTGTTCTGTCGAGAGGGGATGTTTTGGCGAAGCTCCAAAATACGCGCATAGAGCACCGGATTGGTGGCGATGCGCCGTTTGAGCTTGTCCAAGTCCTTTTCGGTTTTTATGTCGGTGAAAAGCATGATAAATGGTAGAATGTTGAATATCGAATATGGAATGTCGAATTGGATGCAATTCAATACGGGCTTGATTCAATATTCAATATTCTACATTCGATATTCTACCCCATACTACCAATGCGCAAAGAATATGCAAATGAAGTACTCTCGGCGTCAAAAGCGGGATACGAAATAATAGCGGAGGATTTTTCGCGGACGCGAGGAAAATTTTGGAAAGAGCTTCTTTTTGTGCGGGACATGATTCCAAAAGGGGCGCGACTTCTCGATGTTGGCTGCGGGAACGGAAGATTCCTTGGTTCTCCACTCGACGAGTCGATTGACTACACAGGAATTGATTTCTCGGAAGGATTGATCAGTGTCGCACGGGAACGCTACGATTCACGAGCACACACCACATTCGTCGCTGGCGATGCTCTTACCCTCCCCTTCCCCGACCACTCATTTGATATCGTGGTTTCTTTTGCCGTGCTTCACCATATCCCCTCGCGCGCATACCGCGTGGAATTTTTGCGTGAGGTGGCGCGCGCAGTGAAACCCGGCGGACTCATTATTATCACCGCATGGAATGTGTGGCGCGCGAAACCGCGGATAATTTTAAAATACGCATTCAAAAAGATCTGCGGGCTTGCCAGCCTAGATTTTGTACTTAAAAATTTTTGCGGGCTTTCGCGTCTCGATTTCGGCGATGCATTCCTCGGTTTTGGAAAAGAAAAAAACGCGCGCTTCGTGCACGCGCTTTCGAAACGCGAACTCTTCTCCCTCGCGCGCGAAGCAGGGCTTACGGTAGAAAAATTCGACATCATCCGCCGCCCCTTCGGAGAAGAAAACTTTTTTATGATCATGCGCAGCTAACCCCGTAACCCCTATCTCCACAACTATCTCCCCAATCTTATCTTTTTCTCTTCAGCCTGTTTGATACTATAGTATCAAACAGGCTGAAGAGAAATTCAACGAGACCTCCTCGAAACGAGTGCTCCTGCGGATAATTTAAAGCTTGAATGTCTTCTTAATCTGCTCCACGCCTTCAACATCATGGGCGACAACAATACGAATATATTTTCGAACATCAAAACATTCTCCAACAAAATCAATCTCCTTGGTGCAAGGAAACGGCGTAATAAACACTGACTTTTGATACTGCGCACAACCAAGCTTCTTGAGGGCGAGATTGACTGCTCGACGCGCCATCTTTTTTTCTTCAGGAACATCGAACATAATTAAACGCCATGTTCCATCCCATTTTTTTTGAGGAGATATTTTCATCAAATCAAGCTGATTTCGCTTTGCGCGATTATACCCTAAGTCGGTAAGCGAATAATAATCATCTCCATTTTTCGTACTCTTTTTTACAAACCCTCTTTTCTCAAGCCGTGAAAATGAGCGGTGAACCTCCCATCTATCTTGAGAGTTTCGCGGAAGAAAATATTTAAAAAGTTGCACGGCGTTGGGAGCAACGATTGCTGTTGTTAAAAGCCCAACACCAAGCAAAATATTCAGAATCATCTCCTGTCGTTCTTGTTTTTTCAAAATCATCTCCTGCTTCTTTTGTTTTTCTTTTTCTTGTTTTTTCATATTAAATCATTTACAGCCTGTTTGATACTATAGTATCAAACAGGCTGTAAATGTAAACAGGGATGAACAGGGAATTAAGGAACTTACAAAAATCTACTGATTCGTCTATTTCGCTGACAAACTCACAAAAGTGACCCGTACAATTAAGGTCGAGCAACTTCTTAAAAAATATCGGCCTTTTTGTCTTCGTCGCTTTCTTCGACGATTTCAAAATCGTCTGTATTCGCTTCTGAGGAAGAATCAATTCCGCGTTCTTCCTTTTCTCGCGTGAGGCGAATGCCGCCGAGCGCAAAAACTCCGAGGAATGCGGCGCCGATATACCATGGCCACAAGCTCCCCTCTTTTTGTGTCAGCGGTGTTTGAGTATCGGGAAGCGCGACGATGGCAGAAGCTTCTTGTTGTTGCGGTATTGATGCGGTGCGCGGTTGAGTGACAGCTTTCACTTTTGGTTTTTCTTCTGCTTTTGGAGCTGGCGCTTCTGCGGTTGCCGTTTCATTTTTGGTCTCAACGCGCGAGCCGTTCGGAAAACGGAGCTCGATGACGCTCCCCTCCGGCGTCGCAAGCCCCGTCACTTCGCTTGCAAAAGTCGCGTTCTTTTTTACACCGAGAATCGTATTTTTAGGAAATGTAAAAATTTTTTCAGCACTTGCAACTTGCCATCCCGACAAATCGATTTCGTCCCCTCCGCGATTTTGGATTGTAAAAAATGAGCGCGCCGTATCGCCACCCGCGTTCAAGGAGAGGACTGGCAAGACAACGCGCACGAGCATTCGGTCTGTCGCCGTCATGCTCCCCGACACGACATCGAGGACTGCGGTGTATTCGCCGGGATAATAATAGGTGTGCGAAACACTGCTGCCTTCCGCCGATGCGCCATCGCCAAACGACCATGTCGTGCGCGCGGGCGCTGAATAACCATTTTCGAGGCCGGCAATTTTACCTTCAAAAATTATTGGCGCGCCCGCAAGCACCACCCGCGTTTGCGGTCCTGCTTGGGCGGTCATTTGAGAGCTTGTCGGCGCGGATGATGTGTTTGTATTTGCCACAGGCATCGTAGCGGTGTTTTGTGGAGCGACGCTTGTACCCGGTGAAATTGCGTTTGCAACACCTGGTGTCGGTATTGCTTCGCTCCACACTCCGCCAATTTTCTGAGTAGAATTTTTGCTTCCTTTAATTCCGGTGTACGAAACGGTGTCAATAGTATTTGTGTCTGACGACTTGATGCTGATTGTCTCGCCTACATCAAGCAATGAAAATGAGCTATCAAAAAGTATTCCAGAAAATCCACTGTGTTCAGTTAAAAATGCTGTCGCATCGTCTGCTATAATCGCGTAACCGCCAGAAGCGAGTGTTACATCTCCCTGCACTGATTTTAATTTGTGATTTGTTCCCCCTTCAAAAAATTTCCACAGAGACAAATCGGCTGACGCTCCGCTGTTTGAAATCTCAATCCATTCATTTCCCGTGTATTTTATTTCTGAAATCAAAACCTGCGCGGACACCATCCGCGCAAAAAATAATATTGAAATAACTGCTATCGTTTTCATAAAGACCCGCTGTGTAAAAATTTTTGTAACGAAACTTTCAATTTTCTCGGCGAGGCGAAGAGAAAATTCTAAAGAATATCGGGATATTTTGAAGAATTTTATCGAAGCCATAGCCGAAAATTTAAAGTTGTAGTAAAAATTTTTACACAGCGGGTCTTTTAATCATCCCCGCGCAAGATTGCGGTGAGCACATCTTCGGGAACTTCTCTGACTTTCGGTTCTTCGCGTTTTTGTTCCGGTGCGCGCGGCGACTCCGCACGGTTTCCTTCGCTTGCTTGCGGTACTGCTTTTGGCGCATGCGCTGATTGTGTGCGCGCATGCGGTGGCGGTGGAACAACCGAGGCAACGGGTTTCTTTTCTGTCCCAATGACTCCCGCGAGCGCATCTTTCAAGCTCCCCAAATTCCCCACGCTCGGACCTTTGCTTTTCACGGGCACAAAACCGCCATTCTCCGGTCTTGATTGAGCGAGGGTTGAAAGGGGGACGGCTTTTCCTGCGTCCTTTTGTGCGGAATAATTTTCGCGAGCCTCAATTTTCGGGATGTCCTTGAATGCCTGCGCAAACGGCTTTTCGAGCTTCTCCGGTCTGGATATTTCCTCTCGTTTTGGTTGTGGCTTTTCAATTCGCTCGGCTTGTCCGCCTAGGTTTTTCTCAGCAAAATTTTGACGAGGTCGCTCGAACATCGCATTGCTGTTTCGCTTTACAAGTGGCGCGCGTTCCGCCGGCGTTTCTTTTTTTGGTACATAGTCCGTGCGCGGAGCAGTGCGTTCAGGTACTTGCGCATGTCGCGCTTCAATGGACACTGCACGACGCGATTCTGCAGAATCGTCATTTCCTCCGCCAAACCATTCGGCAATATCCTTTTCCACTTTCTCGCGCGGATGCCCATAGAGCTCGCGCGACGACTTGATGACTTCATCGCGAAGCGATTTTGCAGGTGCCGCGATAGGTCCGAGCGTGACCGCCGAGAATGGGTGCGAAGCAACGCCATCGATCATGAGTTTCAGATAAATCTGCGTGAAGCCCAGGCTCACCATATCCTCTGCTGTAAAAACGGGAGCATATTCTTTTTCAAGTTCCTCTGCATCCGGCGCGCCGACGCGAAACATAATCTGTGTGCCGACATTGCCAAAAACCGCATCGGCAACCTTCTCATCCATTTGTTTGATGTACTGGTGCGCAATAGTCAAAGCGAGCTTGTATTTGCGCGCCTCGGACAAAATATCCGCAAATGACTCGTTGGCAAAGTTCTGAAACTCATCCACATACATATAAAAGTTGGGGAGCTTTTTGAGCTCACCCTCGGTGAGGTCCGCGCGCGACATCGCCGCAAGATAGATCTTGGTAATAATCATGCCTCCCAAAAGGGCAGCGTTCCCCTCGCCAAGCTGACCTTTTGAAAGATTCACAATGAGGATCTTTCGCTCGTCCATCATTGTGCGCAGGTCAAAGCTCGAGTGTGGCTGTCCGATGATATTTCTGATGAGCGGATTTGAGGTGAACTGCCCGAGCTTGTTTTGCACAGCGGGAGTCGCCTCTGCTGCAAACTTTTCGGTATACTTTGCAAACTCCTCAACCCAATAGGCCTTTACCGACGGGTCCTTCACATTGTCCACGACTTTCTTTCGGTACACTTTGTCGGTGAGCATTCTGTTCACGCCAAGAAGTGTCGAGTCTGGGTATTCAAGAAGAGCGAGGAGGCAGTTCATAAGAATGTATTGCATTCTGTCTGAGAAAGATTCTGCTCCAAAAATCTTTTTGAACGCACTGAGAAGGCCATTGGCAACGAGATGTCGCTTGTCTTTACCTACATCCTCCATCACATTGAAAGAAATAGGGTAATCAGAATCAAACGGTGCAAAGTAAACAACATCTTTTATTCGGTCTTCTGGAATATAATCAAGAAGGAGCGCTGCGGATTTGCCGTGCGGGTCGATGAACGCAAACCCTTCGCCGTTCTTGATATCCTGTACCACCATGTTTTCAATACAGGTCGACTTCCCCATACCGGTCTTCCCGATGATGTACATATGCCGCGTGCGGTCCTCCGCCTTGATCCCAAACGGAATTCGTTTGTTGCGCCGATCCGTCTCGGCGAAATAGGTGATGCGATTTTTGTCGTAGAGGTACATTGGTATCAGTATACGAAAAAAATAGCGACCTGTACATTACGCAGGTCGCTATTTTCGTTTTTACTCCCCTCTCAGCGCCTCCTTCGTATACACATTCCTCGGGTCCCAGAGGAACCAGGAGTTGAGGCCGGAGTCGTAGGTGGCTTGGATCTGCGCGCGGACTTCCGTGGCGCCGTAGTTGCCACCGTAGTCAAAATCTTGGAGCCACGGACGGAGCTTGTTTCGGCTGTATGGTTCTTTTGTATAAAGTGCGGGCGTCGAGGTGCCGATGCGCTGTGCTCCAAGGTGAAGCGCGGGGGTCGTCGTTGCTTCGGCTCTCTCTGCGGCGCGACTCATCGAAAACTGCACAACATCGTACACATGCTGATTTGGATTTTTCCAGCCATTGAAATTTGGCGGATAGTGCGACGGGTACACCATCGGCGAAACGAAATCAAAGTATGGGAGCGCGCGCTCGAGCACTTGCCCGATATTCAGGTCGTCGGTATTGGTCGCGGTCATTCCAAAAAGATCGGCGGAAAGCTTTGCTCCCGTATCTTTGAGCGCGTCGTGCAAGTATGCGAAAAAATGCTCGAGCGCCTCCTCCTTGCTCACCCCTTTTTCTCCCCACGAAAAATAAATGTTCTTCATATCGCCGTCCGAAGGAAAACGAATGTAATCAAAATTGAGTTCGTCGAAACCCAGCGCATACGACTCTTTGCCGAGTGCTGCGATGTAGTCCCAAAACGGCTTCGCGCTCACATCCACGAAACTCAAACCTTTTTTGTCTTTCCATACCCCGCCATCGCTCGCGCGCTTGACCGCGAACTCAGGGTGAATCTTTGTATAATAGGGATCCTGAAACACCGTGATGCGCGCGATGGCATAGATTCCCTTTTCGTGAAGATGCGCGATGAATTCACGGAGGTCTTTCGTACGGCACCCCAGACCAACATTGTCTTTGAGGAGCGGGTCTGTCGCTGGAAACACGATTGTACCGCTGAAATCCTTCACATCGATGATGATGCTGTTCACCTCTGTCATGTCGGCGATATGCACCAGCTTTTCACGAAAGCTCGGCATCGTCGCAACGCATGCGGTCATATAGATTGCCTTCACCGCATCGGGAGTTTCGATATGGGTCACCTTGACCTCGAGCTTGTCCAATAACACATTCAAAGCGACATCCTCAGAAGTCGTCGCTGTGGTGACGGGGATATCGCCGGCTTCATCCGAACGATACGCCACCGAGAAAATCGTGGGGATAAAAAAATAAAAGACGGAGAATGCTCCGGCTGCAAAGACACCCCCTATCGCGATGTGCTTGTGCGCGCGCTTCATTATTGTGTATGAGGAGGGACTATTTCACTCTCGGCAGACGGGAGGGCCTGCTCGGCATCGTCGATGAGTTTTTTGCAGTTACTGCAATAAGTGACCGATGAGAGATACGCGAGAACCACGATACCAAGCCCGCTTGCGACGAGAAGAGTCGTTTGCACCCACGATGGAAGCCCGAGGATAGGGAGCGCCACCACCAAAGCGCCGAGGAATATCATTGCAGTGTGTTTTGTCATAGGGATAGAATACAGGGAATAATGAAAATATTCAATAGCGATGATCGGACCACCGCCCATTATCTATTTCAAGTCATGACTTGAAATAGATAATGGGCACATTTACTTTTAACTAGCGCGCAGGCGCCACTATTACCACAAACTCTCCGCGGACGCGGTCGGGTTTTTGGGCAAAATGAGCGCGCGCCTCGGCGACCGTGCCTCGCACAAATTCCTCATATATTTTGGTCAGCTCACGCGCGACAATGACGCCACGGTCTGCGCCACAAAATTTCTCGAGCGACTCAAGCGCTTTTTCGATGCGATGCGGTGATTCGTAAAATGCCATTACGCGCTTTGACTCGGCAATCTCTTTGAACAAAGTTTCCCTGCCTTTCTTGTGCGGAAGAAACCCGAGAAAGGTGAACTCCGCAACCGAGATGCCCGCCGCCGAGAGCGCGGTCACGAGCGCGGATGGTCCGGGAATTGGGACAATCAAAACCGCGTCGCCAAATTTTTCACGCACCTGCGCGACGAGGAGCATCCCCGGGTCCGAGATGCACGGTGTTCCAGCATCCGATACGAGCGCGAGATTTTTCCCCTCTTCGAGAAGCGCGAGAATTTTGTCCACCTTCGCGAGCTTCGACTGCGCATGGTAGCTCATCTTGGGCGTCGCGATGTCATATTTGGAAAGCAACCGCCCCGTCACGCGCGTATCCTCGCACAAAATGAGATCAACCTCTTTGAGCACGCGCAAAGCCCGCAGGGTGACATCCTCGAGGTTTCCTATCGGCGTGCCGATGATGAAAAGTTTGCCTTGAATTTTATTGGAAGGTGTTGCCATAGTTTTTTATTGAGAAAGTATTTCCTCCGCACGCTTAATGTCATACGGATACGCGATCGGGATCCAGAGTTCGCTCTCCACCACCTGCATCGGATGGTCGTGTATGTATCGTTCGATCATCTCCGTCAAATAGTACTCGCCATTTTTTGTATGTTTGGCTTCATAGTCAAAAATTTTAGGAGTGAGCACATATACGCCCGTTGCCACAAGATTTGATTTTGGATGCTCGGGCTTCTCTTCGATGTTTTGAATTGTGCCATCCTCGCGCATGACCACCACACCAAAAGCGCGCGGATCATCAACAAAAGAGACAAGGAGTGCCGAATCATTCTTCATGCATTGAGCAATACTTTCTTTCCCATGAATGTCATCAGCGTACATAAGCAAAAACTTTTCTTCATTCTCGAGATGCAGGCGACAAAGCTTGAGTGCGTGCGCGGTGCCAAGCGGTTCATCCTGTTCGACATAGGTCACCCGCTTCCCCAAAAATGTATCACCCAAAAAATCGTGCATCATTTCGCTCTTGTACCCCACGACGATCACCACTTCGTTGATGACCTCGGGCAACGCTTCCCAGATATGCTGGATGAGCGGTTTGCCGAGGACCTCGACGAGCGGTTTCGGCCGCTCAAGCGTAAGCGGATGGAGCCGTCTCCCCTCTCCTGCCGCGATGATAACTGCTTTCATCCCGTTAGAGACAGGAGATTTGTCCCGTTAGAAGTCGCGAGGGTTCGCAGCGTGTAGTCACTTCTAACGGGATAAAATCTCCGTGCCTAATTACATTATACTGCCAATAATATTTATTCAACATATGTCTATATTACCAAAAAATAACATAAGGGTCTCTAACGGGATTCATACTGATTGCAATCATAGCAAACCCGCACGAACAAAAAAAGGGGCCGGTAGCAACCGACCCCTCGAATAACTCAAACAGAAGCTTTCTTTAATGCATCTACAGCGATCTTCCCGAGAGTGAAACTTCCACCACAATCTTCTCCTGACCCGATGAAGTCGAGCCCCTCCGCTTTTGCGAAGCTCTCTTTCTTTTGAAGATCACCTGAGCACCCGACAAGGTGGACATTCTCGCTTCTAACACGGTCCAGCGCTATCTTTATGAATGTTAGCGTCGTTACGATCTTGTTCTCTTTTTTTAGGGTATCCGTAGATGACGAGAACCCCGCCAAATACACAAAAGCCATCTCGACTTCTTTATCCCATAAAAGATCGAGAATCTTTGGAATCTGCACCAGGGTTACATCTTCTTTCCCGGACACAACAACCAAAGAACCTTCCCCGTAAACCCCTGTTTCGAACGGTATGTTGTCTTCCGGGTTTATAATGGAGTGACAACTCATCAGCAAAGTACACTTCCTCTTTTGATTCATAGCTCCTCCTCCTTCATTTTTTTGATTTACTGTTTCTACCCAAATACTAGCATTTTAATGGACAAAGTCAAGACTAAAATCTGTGCGCGATGGAGGCACTCGAACATGGGACCTCGTCGTTATCAGGGCGACGGGAGTGCCCGCATCCGTCGCCCGCTCTATCTAAATTAAGTTCATTGTGCGCGATCCAGGACTCGAACATGGGAAACTTATCTGCTTTTCAAAGTGCGCGATCCAGGACTCGAACCTGGGACCTCGTCATTATCAGTGACGCGCTCTAACCACCTGAGCTAATCGCGCACTTTGAAAACCAATTTTAAAAACCTCGTCGTGATTAGGGCGACGGGAGTGCCCGGCATCCGTCGCCCGCTCTAACCACCTGAGCTAATCGCGCTTTTCAGCACTTGGAGAACATACCATAAAACACCCCTTTACGCAACGATTTCGTTAAAAAAGCCGGGTACGCAATGCGTACCCGACCATACTTCATCCTTTTTAAGGGTCTCACAGACCTAATCGTTTTGCAACCGATGTTGTAATGAGATAGCTTAAAATAAGCACTGCAATAAATAACAACAAGAAGAGCACCTCCCCTATGCCATTGCCACTCCTCAAATCACTTTCCTTCCCCTCATTTCTTTCTTCCACAACACACCTCCGTTTTTAATTTATCACCTATTATTTATTTCAGCGTGCTAACGAACCATAAAAGGAAATCTGCCGTTAGGTCTAAAGAAAGATAGATCAGAGCGGAAGCCAGCAATGCGGCAATCAGTAGAGTCACCTCCATCTTCACGCCAATACTGCCATCGCTCCATTCTCTTTTCTTCTCGTTAAATTTCTTCATCATCCACCTCCGTTAATAGGATAGTAAAAAAACAATCTCCGTCGATTAAAGCACGGCACCGTGCAAAAGTCAAACAAAAAACCCGCCATATGGCGGGTTTTTTGTTTGAAAAATTGCATGTATGTAATATCTAAAAATTATTTGTTGAGTATTCTTTCTTTTGTTCCGTTCTTCGCCTTGCTTTGCCGTCCGTTTTAAAAAAACAGGCGATTAAGCAAGGTCTTGCGTACCGGTAACCCTTCCGGTAAGGGAGCCCCTTTTTGAGATGGGAGGGCCTTCATCTTAATTCCTTGCGGAAAAAACCGACCAATTCAGCGTATCGCAACCACGAGGGCGTACGATACAACATTATATTTTGAATTGATTCACGACCAGCTTCCGCTAGCCGTGCCTTGTTACGACTTAGTCCTTGTTACCAAGCTTACCTTAGGTCCACGCGAGGTGGAACTTCGGGTACTCTCGGCTCCCCTGACTTGACGGGCGGTGAGTACAAGACTTGAGAACGTATTCAC
This sequence comes from Patescibacteria group bacterium, assembly GCA_038063615.1. Classification (GTDB taxonomy): domain Bacteria; phylum Patescibacteriota; class Minisyncoccia; order Phycocordibacterales; family UBA1550; genus UBA1550. Next base: position 105,565 of record JBBTUT010000002.1, read on the forward strand.
CGCAGTATAGCTGACCTGCGATTACTAGCGATTCCAACTTCATGAGGTCGAGTTTCAGCCCTCAATCCGAACTGGGGCCACCTTTATTAGGATTAGCTCAGGGTTACCCCGTCGCGACCCGTTGTAGTGGCCATTGTATCAAGTGTGCAGCCCAGGGTATCAAAGGGACATGCTGACCTGGCGTCATCCTCTCCTTCCTCCCCCGCCTTTATTCGCGAAGCGAACAAAGGCAAGTCAAAAGTTAAAAGTCACAAGTCGAAAGTAGATGCATTTTGCATTCACTTTTTACTTTACACTTTCTACTTTCCACTTGCCTTTGCGCTTCGTGCGCAAAGGCGGGGGCAGTCTCGTCTGACACATATAACAGACAACGAGGGTTGCGTTCGTTGACCCACTTAAGGGGACAGTTCAAACCACGAACTGACGACGGCCATGCATCACCTGTCCATAAGTCCTTGCGGAGTTACCGAGTTTCCTCGGTCTTTCTTATGGATTTCTAACCCTGGTGAGGTTCTTCGTTTACCATCGAATTAAGCCACCTGATCCACCGCTTGTGCAAGTCCCCGTCTATTCCTTTGAGTTTTAGCCTTGCGGCCGTACTTCCCAGGCGGATCTCTTAACGCGTTAGCTTCGCCTCTCAGAGGGTCGATACTCCGAAAAGCTAGAGATCATCGTTTAGGGCGTAGACTACTGGGGTATCTAATCCCATTCGCTACCTACGCTTTCGTGTTTCAGTGTCAGAAATGTGCCAGTTTGCTGCCTTCGCATTTGGTGTTCCCCATGATATCAACGGATTTCACCCCTACACCATGAGTTCCGCAAACCTCTCACACCCTCTAGTCGTGCCGTTTCAGCCGCAATTCTCCGGTTAAGCCGGAGGCTTTGACGAATGACTAACACGACCACCTACACACCCTTTACGCCCAATAATTCCGGATAACGCTTGGGGTACTCGTATTACCGCTGCTGCTGGCACGAGTTTAGCAACCCCTTATTCATGAGGTACTATCAAAAATTTCTCCCTCATAAAAGATCTTTACATCCCGAAAGACTTCATCGATCACGCGGCGTCGCTCCATCAGACTTTCGTCCATTGTGGAAGATTCTCGACTGCAGCCACCCGTAGGTGTATGGTCCGTGTCTCAGTACCATCGGTGGGGGTCAGGCTCTCACCTCCCCTAAGCGTCATAGCCTTGGTAAGCCATTACCTTACCAACTAGCTGATACTCAATAAGCCAAGCCCCAAGCGATAAATCTTTACTCCGAAGAGACTATCAAGTATTAGCCCGCCTTTCGGCGGGTTATTCCTGACTTGGGGGTTTGTACCTATTTATTACTACCTCGTTCGCAACTCCGAGCATCACGCTACGCGCGATACACGAGTCAAAAGTCGAAAGTCCTTAAAGTCCAAAGTAAATACGAATTGTATTCACTTTTGACTTTCGACTTTATAAACTTTTTGACTTGTGCATCACACCCAATGTGATGCTCGGCGTTCTACTTGCATGCCTTATCCACGCCGCCAGCGTTCATCCTGAGCTAGGATCAAACTCTCTTAAAAAGAGCATTTGAATTAACTCTCAAGAACGGAACAAAAGAAAAAATACTCTTTTGTATTCTTGTTATTTTACTCACAAGATCTGCCCAACTGCTAAAATCGAACAGATCCTTTTTTGGACTTGCAATCCAAACTTTAGATGTTTACATATATGCAATTGTCAAAGGTCGTTTTGCTTTCGGGCAAATACCCTGAAAGCAAAAGCGCTCATTCCTAAGCGCTTGAGCAGTATATACTTGTGTCGAAAAGAAGTCAAGCGCGAATTTTAGGCATATTTTATAGGCAAAATAAAGGTTTTTAGCTCTTTACCTCCCACAAATCCCATACATGCTTTGCGACATCGATCGGCGTCCCCTCGAGGGAAAAATAGTGCAGGTCGATGAACGGGAGCGAGTTGCATTCGATGATCCCCCACCTCTGCGTATCGGGGTCTTGCGTAGGGTCCGGAATAATGAGATCGAAACCGAGGACAGGAGCCGAGACCAGCTCGCCGGCCTTTTTGAAAATAGCATACATTTTCGGATGCACCTCCGGAAGCATTTCTTTCGTATGCCCGCCACGGAATCTCCCCGTTTTCGCCGACAGGTCGATGACGGTGCCGAGTGGAAGCACGCTGTCCAGAGTATATCCTTGTCGCTCAATGAAACTGACAAGGTCCTCATCGATGAGAATTTCATTCAGTCGCTCATTTCTCTTGCTATTTTTCTCCACGATCAATTCGCGAATATTTTTTATTCCATCTCCCGTTGCTTGCGGAGGGTCGCCGCGGAAAAATCCAACCAGCACATTGTCAACGACCGTCGCGCGATAGATGCTGCCGAAGAGGTGCTCCTGCAATACCATCGCGGGAGTGATCTGACGAGCGATGGAAACAGCTCTTTCCAATTCTTCCACATTTTTTATGTTGGTCGTAGTATGCCGTCCTCGGGAACCAGACTTCGGCTTGATGATGAGCGGTTTACTCAGTTTTTCAAATGCAAGGATGGCTTCGGACATACTTGATATCTTTCTTGTCGTCGGAGTTGGAATGCCGGCGGTGTTGAGTCTTTCTGCCAAAATAAATTTATCGTCGATCCAGTCGTATCCTCCTTGAGGAAGCCATGGCGGAATAGGCAAGCTCTGAAAATAAAAAGTTCCACCATTTATTTTCACCCGATAGTGCTCCAGAGGCCTCCCCAAAAAGACAGATTGCTCCATCTCTATCCCCCTCCTTTGCGCTTCCTCCCAAACAAGCTTCGAGCGACCGCTCCGCGCTTTCTCTACATCGGTGCTATGACGGAGTATACCCATCAGCCGAAACAGATCGAACGACCGTTTTTCCAAAAAATCCGCCGCACCCTGAAATTTTTTTGTCGGCAATTTAGGTAAAAAGGACGAAAAAGCATCGCCAAATCTGCCTATGATCTCATCAATAAAGTTTGATGTAAAAACAAAGCGATGATTGACAACACTGTTCCCGCACGCACTGCATGTTTTTTCTGCCTTTTTTGTCATAAAATCAAAGGTACCTGATCCCAATTTATCCCTGTATAAGCGTGAGCAATTTCCCCTCAACATCATCAGCCACGGCAGGTGGTGCTTTCTCTACAAATACCAAGTCTCGCTTGCTCCAATCCATTGTCCGTACCTGGTCGGCAAGAATTACTCCCTTAACTTTTTCTCCCTCATATAAAACATCGAAAACATGACCTTTAATTTTTGATGTTATTGGACAAAAAAGAGCGCGACCACTTATTGCGTTATATGCATCCAAAGAAACAACCATCGCGGGGCGACGACCACTTTGCTCATGCCCCTTTGTCGGATCAAAATCAATCCAAACAATATCTCCACGACACGGTATATATTTTACTCTTGCCATGGTGGGAGTATCTCGTTGCCAACATCTGGACCCCAGTCAATCAACTCATGCTGATTTTTCTTATCAAAATTTTTAAGCAAACCTTCAAGTGTATATTTAGGCTTTTTAGGACTACTCAACACAATCGAGCCATTTTCGACAGAAAAAGAAACGGTGCCCCCCTCGCGAATTTCCACCTCACGAACAATTTCTTTGGGAATACGCACCGCTAAGCTATTCCCCCATTTTTGATACTTTGTGGTCATATGGGAAGTATATACTATGTATATACGGTGTCAACTAATTACACCACACAATTCCTAAAACAATGGTGGCTGTCCTCAATTATCCAAGATATCACAAGACCAAATTACACCACACTTTTGACAAAACAATGGTGGCTGTCCCCATTATCTCTGACTATAAACTTGCTTTGAAGAGCGCCATATGGCGAATCATGGCATTATAACCAATATCTCCGAGATGAACCATTTGGGGCACACTAGTGAGGGTGAACTGATCGGCAAATTTTGCTATCGTGCAGTTTATTGTTTCTCCATATGTCTGTTTTGGGCCACAACCCAACTCATCATTTGAAGCCATGCTGGCTATCGTGCCATTAAGGATGGTCATCTTCATCTCTGCCTGCGTAGCAGTAGCAAGCCGAACATTGTCATTATATTGAACTATATCAGTACCAAGGAAATCAAGTCCTAAAATATTTGATATGCCGCTGTTTGCCAAATTAATATTTCGAGGCAAAAGTCCGCCATTTTTCTCAGCTAAAACAACAGCTGCTTCAGAATATGCAGTTATATTAACTTCAACACTCTTCGCTACTGCGTCTACAATATCAACAGCAGCGCGGAACCTAAAATCAAGGGGTAATGGGACATCAACTTTGAGTACCTCATCTTTTTCAATAGAACCGTTGCGCGTAACAACCTGGAGGAGGATGACCCCTTTTGGTTTTGGCATTGAGACTGAAAAATCGCCGGACGAACCAATCTCAACTTCTTTTGCGGTCCCACTCATTTTCCCATCAACCATTTCAGTAGCACGAATTTTCGCATTTAAAATTATGCCTTTAGCCGCCTTGCCGTGTACTACAACCTCATTTGCTGTCTTTGTGGGGATGACCGAAGGCTGAGTTGGGGTAGCCGATACCACTTTTGTTTTCGTTGCAGGAACGCTAGTTTGTGCGTTTGTTTTTTGTACAGAAGAAACAACAGTTGAGTTAATTTCTTCTGCAGAAGCAGGGGTTTGAGTTGGATTATTAATCTTAGTCTGAATGGTTTCAGGCGTTGTTGATACTTGAATACCGACTACTTTTAGTTCTTCACTCTTCACCTGCTGATACGCCCAAAATGCTCTACCCGCAATAGCAAGAATTATCACTGCAAAAATTATCAGTATATATTTTTTCATTTCCTAAAGTATACCACGTAAACAAAAAAACCTACCCCTTATTCTGTCATCCCATTAGAGCTGGGACACGCTGCGTAAAACTCGTGACATCTTAACGGGACTGTCGCTTCTCAAGCACCACAAGGAGCGGGCTGGCGATGAATACTGATGAATATGTACCGATGGCGATACCGATCCAGAGGATGAGAGAGAAGTCTTTTGTTGACGCGGGACCAAAGAAGAAGAGTGTTGCGAGAACGAGCATCACGGTGAGAGAGGTATTGATTGAGCGGGTGAATGTTTGGCGAAGTGACATGCCGACAGTTGTTGCAAAATCATTGGAAACGCGATTCTTCAGGTTCTCTCGGATACGGTCGAACACAACAATCGTGTCATGCACCGAAACGCCCATGATTGAGAGGAGGGCGACCACGAAAAGCGTGTCCACTTCTTTGCCCATCCAAACGAACACGCCTGCTGGAACAATGATGTCGTGGAGGAGAGTGACCGTTGTAATGGCGCCGTACTTCCATGAGGAGATCGGTTCGGAAACCTTGCGAAATGCGTATGCGACGAAGAGAACAATACCGAGAATCACCAGAACGATTGCCTTCCACGCATTATTGCGGAGCTCTTTGCCGACTGTTGGTCCGATAGAGTTCAAGCGTTTCTCTTCCATTTTGAGAGTCCCGTCGAGGCTAAGCGCGGCTACGAGCGCCTGACGGTCCGTCTCGGAAAGAGCTTTGGTCTTGAGCATCACCTCACTCTCCCCTGCCATCTGAATGTGCGCGCCTTCAAACCCTGCTTTATCAAGAGAAGCTTTGAGTGTGTCACCGTCGGGGCGTTTCTCGTATGAAACTTCCATGATAGAACCCCCGGCGAAATCAATACTTGCATTGAAACCCTTGACCACCATCGCATAAAAAGAGAGGGCGATGGTGATTGCCGAGAGAGTAAAGAAAATTTTGCGATATTTTACGATGAACATGATAATTAGTTATTAGGTTTTAGCTTTTAGGTGTTAGCGAATTCTCAAAAAACCGCTGCCGAACAGGAACCTCACAAAAGTGCCGTGCCCTTTGACCGGAAGAGCAAAGAGGAATGCGCGGGAGAGGGTGATCGCTGAGAACATCGAGATGACGACACCGAGACCGAAAGTGAGCGCAAATCCCTTGATCAAGCTCGTGCCGAACCAGAAGAGGATGACCGCGGTAATAATACTTGAAATATTCGAATCGCGAATCGAAGTCCATGCGCGCGCGAAGCCCTCGATGATTGCGTCGTGGACTCCATGCCCTTTGCGGAGCTCCTCTTTCGTGCGCTCGAAGATGAGGATGTTTGCATCCACCGCCATACCCATAGAAAGAATGAAGCCAGCAATGCCCGCCGCCGTGAGCGTGATGTGGAAGAACTTGAAAAGCGTGAGCATCAAGACTACATAAATGAGGAGAGCGATAGTCGCCACAAATCCTGGGAGGCGATACCAGACGATGAGGAAGCCGGCGACAATAAGAAGTCCCCATACGCCCGCCCAGATACCCGCATTGAGTGCCTTTGCACCGAGCGGCGCGCTGATGGTTTGCGTCGAAACGAGCTCGAGCTTGTCCACGGGGAGCGCGCCTGAGTTGAGGCGACCCACAAGTGTACGCGCTTCGATGGTGGTAAACTTGCCGGTAATCTGCGCCTTGCCACCCGTGATGGCCTCGCGCACGACGGGTGCGGAGATGGGCTCGCTATTGCCGAGCTCGCGGTCGAGAAAGATAGCAATCGGCTTGCCGATATTTTCTTTAGTCAGCTTAGCAAAAAGCTCCGAGCCATGCTCATTGAAGACGAGGGAAATGATAGGCGCGCGCGTCGTCTGGTCAAACTCAAGCACGGCGCGCTCAAGGAAACGACCATTGAGCTCGGTCGGCTGGTATGGACCGGCGAGAAGCTCGGCGGGGATATTCAATGGTTTACCGGCTGCTTGGTCGGCTTTAAACTTCTCGATCGCTTTATTGTACTTTTCGAGCTCTGCAGTAGACCGTTCCTTCATAAACTCTAGCTTTGGCGTCTGACCGATCATCTCGACTGCCTTTTTCACATCGGTAATACCCGGAAGCTCCACAATAAGGCGCTCTTCGACAGGACCCGTGATCCCGCCTTTTTCCTCGATCTGCACGACCGGCTCCGAGACCCCAAAGAGATTGATACGGCGTTCCACCACATCGCGAAGGGATGCCATCGCGTCTTTCACTTCTTCCGGTTTTATCGACGAGACATCTGCCTGATACACGAGCTGGACCCCGCCAGAAAGGTCGAGACCGAGCTTGAATGGGAACTTTTCCGCAAAGCCCTGACCGTATACCGTTTTGCCCGAGTGGAGCGCCGGCTCCGAAGCATAAATAAAATACCCGATGCCCGCGCCAATGACCAAAAGAAGTAATGCCCCAATGCGTGTTTTCCACATAATGGGGAAAATATAGCACCAAACGGTGTTCGGTGCAAGCCCGCTAGTGGTCGCGACCCCCAACGGGGCAAGCAGAAAAAAGCCGGCTTCCCTTTCAGGAAAGTCGGCTTAAAATAAAACTATTGCATTCGCACCAGCTCGTAACGCGGTCTTGACAGATCATCGCCTTTCCGTTTCAGCTTTTTTAGTGCAAGCTCTTTTTTCCTGGCACATGAGATACAATCCTCTGCCAGTGGCCTCACTTCAAGCCTTTTTTTATCTATTGCCTCCCCACAGCAATGACAGATCCCGTACTCGCCGGAATCAACTTTTGCCTTTGCCTGCACCAAGAGAGTCATCTCCGAATTGAGACGACTCAGGCGCACGCCTTCGTAGTCTACTTCGTAAGTGGCCCATGAAGCGGAGTGGTCTCCCGATGAATCCCCCGAGGAGACAGCTCTAAGTGCCTCATTTTCATCTTTGACCAAAAGGCTTCTTTGGACCAACTCCTTTTCCCTCTTTTTTATTTCCCTTTCCAAAAGTTCTTTTGTGTCCTCCTTCGATGCCATAAAACCCCTCCGTTATTTTTTATTTTGTTCCTTTTCTTTTGGTGCTACTCCTGAAAGAATATCTTCTTTTCTCCCCTCCTTTCCTTCTTATTTTTGAAGCAACACCAAAAAATGAACGCCCTGCGACTTTTGACGACACAGGGCAACTTGTACTTCTCTGGTTTATATTTTACCACTTATAGAAAAATTACGCAATAGCTATTCATGGTGGCTGTGGATAACTACTTCAGCCGTTCCATCAAAGAGCTGACAAGTTTGTACGCGGTCGTGCCGATGGCGAGGCCGAGGAAAAGTCCGCCGAGAATATCGATCGGCCAGTGGACGCCCGCCGAGATGCGCGCGATGCCGATGATGACAGCCGAAAGACCAAAGAAAAGTCCAAGATATTTGTGGTAGTACCACAGCACCGAAGCGAGCGCCATAAAAAATGTCGCATGCCCCGACGGAAAGGCGTATCCGCTCTCGGAAACAAGCGATAGGACTCCGGTATTCGCGTCAAACGGGCGTAGCGTATGAAAAACATCTTTCGCCCAGTGCGCGATGAACCATGCGGCGACCGCCGTCGCGAGAACGATAAAAAGATCCTTCACCCCTTCCCTCTTGTCCTCGTGTTTGTACAAGTATATGAGGAGAACGGTGAGAATAACGAACCCAAAATCCCGTGCAATGAAAATTATCACCGCATCAAGCGCAGGATTTATGTGCGCATAGCTATAGAAAAAATTAAATATCGTTTCGTTCATATTTTTTTGTTGAGGTTAGACCTCAACAGAATGTTGATCCCATCCTCTACTTTAACACTCGGGCTCCAACCGAGAAGCTTCTGCGCGCGCTTAATATCGGCGACGCTATCTCTGATCTCGACGCGAGGCGGGGTATTCTCCATTTTGCCACCCACGAGCCGTGCTACCTCGAGGACGCTCAGACCAACCCCGCCACCGATATTGACCACTTCCCCACTCCCCGCCTGCTCGCTCTCCATTGCGGAAATATTCGCGCGGACAACATCGGACACATGGACGAAATCGCGCGTCTGCGTACCGTCGCCGACGATTGGTAGTGATTCATCCGCATTGTGACATGCAATAAATTTTGCAACCACCGACGCATATGCCCCCTCGCTCTTTTGACGCGGTCCGTAGAGATTGAAATAGCGGAGCGATACTGTTTCGACGCCATAGAGTTCGGCAAAGAGCGCCATGTACTCCTCACCCATTCGCTTATGAAGTCCATACGGACTCTTTGGCTCTCCGCGCGCATCTTCACAAATAGGCAATACCGTCTGATCGCCATAAACCGCGCTCGAGGAAGAATAGATAACTCGTTTCACCTTACCCCGCGCTGAAGCAAGGAGGATATTGAGCGTTCCGGTCACATTGACTTCGTGAGTTTCCTTGGGATTCTCTATCGAATACGGCACGCTCGGAAGAGCAGCGAGGTGAAATACCGCAAATGCGCCGTCGATGATGGGGAGTATCGCATCAAGGTCGCGGATATCAACCACATGAAGAACGGCGCGCGCATCGACTTGTTCTCGCTTTCCTGCAACCAAATTATCAATAACATCCACCTGAAAACCTTTCTCAATAAGCGCCTCCACCAAGTGAGAGCCGATGAATCCCGCCCCGCCGGTTACTACAACTTTTTGTTTTGCTTCTGTCATAATTTAAACTCCTGTTCGAGAAAGAAGGGTTCGAATCGTCTTGAGCGCTATTTCCAAATCAAGCACAAAGGAGCGATTCTTAATATAATACAAATCATACGAAAGTTTATTTCGCGTCTCTTCTATATCAAGCCCGTGGTGAGGATGTCGTTCGTGGTAGAGCTGTGCCCAGCCGGAAAGCCCCGGCTTGATGATGTGCCGCGTATTATAATAAGGGATTTTTTCACTATACTCTTTCACCGCTCGCTCAAACTCCGGGCGCGGACCAATGAGCGAGATATCCCCTTTGAGGACATTCCAAAGTTGCGGTAACTCATCAATGCGCGTTTTGCGAAGAAATGCGCCCACCTTGGTCACCTTGTTCTCCACCTTGCTCCACGCGGCATCATCGTTTGCTATCTTCATTGTTCTAAACTTGGCGATATTGATTATTTTGTTATTCTGCCCGACACGCTTTTGAAAACTAAAAATTTCTCCTCCGTCTTCAAGCTTGATAGCCACGATTACTATCGGGTACAGGGCAAGCGACACGATGCCGATAACTGCGCCGATGGTAATATCCATCAGTTTTTTCAAAGAATCATACCCAATATGCGCCGACTGCGAGATATTCTCCAAAAACCAACTGTAGCCGATCAATGAAAGCGGTGCGCGACTGAACACTTCCTCGTACACCTTATGCATGTCAAAAAAACGGACATTTGAAAAAATAAGATTATAGAGAACCGGCAAGATCATCGTTGCTTTTTCGCTCTTGAGGTCGATGACGACCGAGGAGATCCCTTCGGCATATACGCGACTTACGATCTCCTGCTGTATATCTATCCCCTCGATATGATCAAGGTCGACAGAAGAGACGAATTTCAGGTTATATCGTTTGTTTGCATTGACCTCGTCAAGGAGCACGCGCATTTCCTCCCCCGATCCGATCAGAATCGCATTCTCTTGGCGCTTGATCCCGAAAAATGCGAGTCCGAGAAATCGCCACAAGACAATGAGGGCTGTTGAGATGACAAGGTAGAGTACGAGAACAGTTTTCGGTGTAACACTAAAGTAGGGAGCAAAGAAATAAAAGAAAATGACCGCGATGATGCTATTGGCAATTTGGGCGTTCAAAATAGTCCCCGGCAATTTTTTTTCAAAAACGATCGCGTGTTTCTCGTAAAGACCTGCGATAAAAAATGTAAAGATCCAGAGGATTGAAAGCGGGACGAGCGAGACTGCATAAGCCGAGAGGGTGAAGTACGACGGGACAGTGAAGGCACGCACCGCGAGGGCAAGCCAAAAAGCGAGAGCGAGAGAAATGAGGTCTCCCAAAAACAAAATGATCAATTCCTTTTTGCTTCCGATGGTCATACCTGAGTTTTTCAACTATAGCATAAATATAGTATACTTTCATCATCGATGAGCAAAATGCCTAGCAAAATAAAGGTTCTTTTTGTGATTACGAAGTCCAACTTCGGTGGCGCGCAAAAGTATGTCTATGACCTCGCCACAGGCCTTCAAAAAGACCGGTTCGAAACCGCGGTCGCTCTCGGCGGATCGGGACAGCTCATTCAAAAGCTTCACGAGCAACGCGTCCGCGTTATCCCTATTTTTTCGCTCACGCGCGACATAAATGCTCTCAGCGATCTCTTTGCATTTTTCGAATTGTGGTCGATCATACGCCTCGAAAAACCCGTCGTCGTGCATTTGAACAGCGCCAAAGCAAGCGGTCTCGGTGCGCTCGCGGCGCGCCTCGCAGGCGTTCCCAAAATCATATTCACTGCCCACGGATGGGCGTTCAATGAAGACCGCCCGTTTCTACAACGCATAGTTATTAAATTTTTCTCGTGGATCACCGTGATGCTTTCGCACAAAACTATCGCTGTTTCAGAAGCGGTGCGCAATGATACGCGAAATTGGCTGTTTATTAGAAACAAAATTGTGACTATCCACAATGGCATTGACTCCGCTGAACTCCTCACCAGCGAAGAAGCACTCTCTCACCTTTTTACGCAAGCAGGAGCTCAAATACCTAAAGATGCTATTGTTCTTGGCTCCATAGCCGAACTCCATAAGAACAAAGGATTGCGGTATGCGATTGAGGCGATTGCCATACTAATCAAAAAGAACCCTTCTGTTTTTTACCTCATTCTCGGCAATGGTGAAGAGAACGAGCAACTTGATGCCCTGATAAAACGGCACAAACTTCAAGAACACATTTTCCTGCTCGGCTTCGTTGAAAATGCGGCAACTTATTTGAAAGCTTTTGATATTTTCGTATTACCGTCCATTAAAGAAGGGCTGCCGTATGTCCTTCTCGAAGCGGGGCTTGCGGGACTTCCAGTCGTTGCTTCGCGCGTTGGCGGTATCCCCGAGATCATAGAGGACGGCAAGACCGGGCTTCTCGTGTCACCGCGCGACAGCTCGGCCATCTCGTCAGCAATTGAAAAACTTTCTGAATCCCTAGAGCTTCGCACAAAGCTCGGCAAAGCACTTCGAGAAAAAGTAATTCATGATTTTTCTTTGAGTCGTGTTGTTTCGGAAACAATATCTCTTTACGAAAATATTTAAACCCCCAAAAACTCATGGGAAAGAGCACTTCGGTGCGCAGCCCGAGCATCCTTTTTCATACTCACCAAAAGCCCGAGAGCGATGAATTCAACGAGGAGGTGCGAACCGCCGAAGCTCATAAATGGCACGGTGACTCCCGTGACCGGCAGAAGCCCTATCGTCATACCGATATTCACGACAAAGTGCGCGATAATAAATACGGCGACTCCCGCACCGTAGAGCATTTCGAAATTGGTGGAGCCCACAAGAGCGATCGTTAGAATTCGCCCAATAATCAAGATGAAAAGGCCAAAAAGGATGAGCACACCGACAAAACCCCACTCCTCGGCAAATGCGGAGAAGATGAAGTCTGTTTGAAATTCGGGGAGAAATCGCAGGCGCGACTGCGTGCCATACCCCACCCCTTTGCCCATGATCTGCCCCGAACCGACCGCGATGGTCGACTGATATGCATTGTATCCGGTTCCTCGAATGTCAGACATAGGGTGGACAAAGGTCATTATGCGCGCTTTTTGATACGGCTTGAACACTTCCATCCACAGCCCCCCAAAGACGATCGCACCGGATAGGAATACGAGAGCGAGATGCCTCCTTGAAACTCCCGACACGAGAATCATCCCAAACCAAATGAGGAAAATGATCATCGCCGAACCAAAATCCGGCTGAAGGAGGACGAGGGCAAACGGTATGAATGCGTAAATGCCGGAAACAATAATATGACGAAAATGGGCAATCTCGACATGACGCCGCGAAAAATATTTCGCCAAAATAATGATCAAGAGAAGTTTCATCGCATCTGCCGGCTGAAAGGCAAAAAGTCCGACCTTGAACCAGCTTTGCGCCCCCTTTGCCGTGTGTCCGAGACCAAACAAAATAATAAGAAGCAAGCTCATCGCCGCAAAAAGCGCGACCAAAACATTCGTTCGTTTCAGAATATCAGTATCAATTCGCGTCGCAAGGAAAAAGGCGCCGAGCGCGACCATAAAAGAGATGAGTTGTTTTTCAAAAAATAAATTCTCTCCGACAAACGCATTCATGGTGATGAGCCCGAAAGCGACGATGACCAGCACGGGAAGAAAAAGCATCCAGTCAATGGACGCTTTTCGAGAAAAAACTTCACGAACGAGCGTAATTATCTGCATAAATATATCCTTGTTGTTTTATAGACTTTAAAATACAAAACTCTTACTCGGCATGCTGTTTTGAGGGTACGACTTTTTTGAAGCTTAAAAAGAGCATCGCGTTTCAAAGGACACTACGCGATGTGATTTTGCAAAATCAGAAGTTTTCGCGTCGTCACGCTCGGAACACCTGATTTAACAAAATCACCTACTGGGCTCAAAACAGCACGCCTCGACGAGTTTTGTATTTTAAAGTGCAAACATCGCACGAGGCATCACTATTATTTCAGTGATAAAATTCTCGGCTCCTTCACCCGAATCTCCCGTAAAACGCTTTGGCCAAGTGAAAACGACATCTGTCTCCCCACCTTTTTGAATACTATCGACAAAAGTGCGCGAGACAGCGATGGGATTTCGGCGCGCATCGTAGATGATCGCGCTGACGGTAAGGTTAACAACGCTATTGACGAGGTCTGTGTTTGCGAGCGTCGCGTCAAAACGCGGTTTTGTGTCGGTGTTTTTCAGGTTTTTGTTTTTGGTGACAATGATCGATGGCGCGACGCGCGCCTTGATCCAGCGGGAAAGGTCGCCCTGCTCGAAGACCACTTCGACGCGGTCGGGATTTCCCGCAATCACGACATTCGGCTCAAAGAGAACAAAGCCGGTCCCCGGGGCGATCTCGACCGCCCCTTTTTTCTCCACAAGCACCTTCCCTTCACTGTCAAAGACACTGAAAGCGTATCGCGCGCTTTTCACGCCCGCTTGCGCATTCGGATTTTCGACATACGCACCGAGGTCATAGTACGGACCGCCGAGATAAAAAGATTTTGTCCACACCACGCGTGGTGCTTTCATCTCAGCAAGACATTGTAGCGCGCATCCCCCGCCACAATCCACACCGGTTTCCGCGCCGTTTTGTTTTTGGTCGGAACAGGTTGGTGTTTTGTTTGTGAGGAGATACGCGGGATATGAGGCAAGAATAATAACCGCACCTGCAAATACGAGTGTGTAGAGAATCTTCCTTTTTTTAGACCATTCCATACCTGCCATCATAGCAGAGTATTGGACAACAAAAAAGACACGGCAACCTTTCTGGTGCCGTGTCTTTTTCTCTACGATTAAATACTTGGTTCCGGCGGCAAGCTACTTTCCCCTTGCGAGTATCATCGCCGCTACTGTGCTTAACTTCTGAGTTCGGAATGAGATCAGGTGTGACCACAGCGCTGAACCACCGAAACTAAATATTCAATCGTATATTTTGTTTTTATTGTACCACTTTCATAAAGAAAGTGGTCGGGGTGGGAGGATTCGAACCTCCATCTCCTAGATTTGTGATCAAGGATTCTACCATTGAGTTACACCCGCGCAAATTGCAGACAAAGAACTTTTCTTGAGACCATGAAACATTGGTGGATCTAGCTGGATTCGAACCAGCGACATCCTTGGCGTAATTTTGTGAAACTATCCTAGGAATTTTCACAGAATTCGCCAAAGTGCTCTCTCTCCCACTGAGCTATAGATCCACCAATATTTCTAGTCGAGACACGGAAACCATTCTCCACGAAACCTTGACGGGGGCGTACCACCCGCACATACCTCCGGTTTTTTAGGCCGACGCTCTGCAAACATAATACTGAGCTATCATGGTTTCGCTGCCGTCCTTATTTTCGCTCGTCACTACTTAAAGACATGGTTCCGTGCCTCGACTCTACCGAGTACACACGGTACTCAACACAGTCGAAACACGAAACAATTGTAAGGTAAAAAAACAAAAACAACGAATATGAATTGTGATTTTCAAATTTCCTAATAGGAATCGGCGAATTAGTACTCCTCAGCTAAAACGATTACTCGCCTTACACTTAGAGCCTATCAACCTAATAATCTCTTAGGGGCCTCAAACGATTTCTGATCTTGGGGTTGGCTTCCCTCTTAGATGCTTTCAGAGGTTATCCATTCCCGACATAGCTACACTGCGATGCCCTTGGCAGGACAGCAGTCACACCAGAGGTCAGTTCACTCCGGTCCTCTCGTACTAGGAGCAAATCCCCTCAAAAATCAACGCCTGCAGTAGATAGGAGACCAACCTGTCTCACGCATTATTGTTTTACATCTCGCTCTGGTCTCCAAACCGCGAGAACCTTTATTACTAAAGGGATCGGACTATAGCATTACCTTACTTTTACGCAAGGGTGCTGACATTTAGTCTCTACGGGCACCGTACTCTCGTACTGTTTCCCTCGGAATTGTCCTTCGATTGCTCGTTAGGATTTTTCCGAAATTAGTCAGCTTGTCTGCGTATATCGCTATACACAGCCGCCGTGATCGATGTCTTTTTGTTAAGTTTAGTCTTAACTCCTCGGGTTCAAACTAAGAGAAGTCAAATACAAAGATGAAAACAATCTCACGATCTTTGTATTTCACTCCTCTACGGTTTGAACCCAGCTCGCGTATCTTTTTAATTGGCGAACAGCCAAACCCTTGGAAGCTTCTCCACCTCCAGGATAAGATGAGCCGACATCGAGGTGCCGAACTCCGCCGTCGATATGAACTCTTGGGCGGAACTAGCCTGTTATCCCCAGAGTAGCTTTTATCCGTTAATCTTCGGCCGCGTCTAAAGCGTGCCGTCGGTTCACTATGCTCTGCTTTCGCATCTGCTTGACATGCCCGTCTCGCAGTTAAGCCCTCTTTTGCCATTACGCTATCGGCACGGTTTCCATTCGCGCCTAGAGGACCTTAATAGACTCCTCCGTTACCTTTTAGGAGGAGAGCGCCCCACTCAAACTACCCGCCAGATACTGTCACCGTATGTTTTTTCCACACAGATTAGAATATGCCTCAAGTAAGGGTGGTATTTCACTGTTGGATCCACAACCCCCGAAAAGGTTGCTTCAAATCCTCCCACCTATGCTACGCAGACACAAAACATATTCAATATCAAGCTATAGTAAAGCTTCTGGGGTCTTTTCGTCTAACTGCAGGTAGCCGGCATCTTCACCGGCATTGTATTTTCACCGAGCTGCTTCTCGAGACAGTTTCCCAGTCATTACGCCATTCGTGCACGTCTGAACTTACCAGACAAGGAATTACGCTACCTTAGGACCGTTCTACTCTTAAGGTTGAATGTGTAATATATTGTTTACCAAATTAAAAACTAAAAACATGTTAACTCTATGTTGCCATAGAGATCGGACTATATCATCGTATTCAGATCGTCGACTCCAATTATTGATCTGAATCCGTCTTGCGTGTAGTCTCTGAGGATTCTTCTGAATTTACTACATCTTGTAATGTGTATTTTCTTTTTCTGCCAATTCCCGGATTGAGATTTTCTCTCAATTCGAGAATCTTCTGGAAACCTTCCGGAGTTTGGTGCTCGCCTGCATACATCAGTGACACAATTTCAGAAAAAATTCTAAAGTTGTGCTTTTTGTATGCAGACCGAAAACCAAATCTCTTGAAGAATGGGAGTATCACCGTATAGAGTGTCGTGACATTTGTCACTTCATAGTATACGATACCATCTTTTCTGGAGCGCAATGTTCCACACCCCAAAATATGTTTTATCCATGCAAGGATAACACGATCTTTTTGGGAAATATTGAACGAAGCGCTCAGTTTCCAATTTTGCCTAAAATCCAATCTTTTCTTAACTGAGACATTGAAGCTTCCTTCTCCGTCCGTAAACCCTGCTATATAGTTTCCTATATCGCTTGGTGTATTTTTCATTTATTTTTGATCAGATTCAGAAGTCTTTCCTGCTGATTGTCCGCGTATGCACATTGTCACGGCACATCGACATGTGCTCGTAGTACATATTCATTTTTTCGCGATCACTTACGCAATCGCGCCGGGTTTTCCAGCATATAGCAAGATTTTTTAACGTAACTACAACGGTCATGTCTATAGTTACGGCCGACATTCACCAGGGCTTATATAGGTCAGCAATACAACCGAAGTCATATCACCACCCATATTTGACCTTCTGGCATTGGTCAGGCGTCACCCCATATACATCCTCTTACGAGTTCGCATGGAGCTGTGTTTTTGGTAAACAGTTGCCAGGAAATCTTTCGCTGCGGCCGCTTGTGCGAAGCACAAGCAAGTCGAAAGTGAAAAGTCGAAAGTCGAAAGTAAATACGAAATGCATTCACTTTTTGACTTTATGGACTTTATGGACTTTTAACTTGTTTGTGCTTCACACAAACGGCAAGCCTTATCCCGAAGTTACGGCTGCTTTTTTGCCGAGTTCCTTGAGAAGCTCTCACTCGTTCGCCTTAGTCTACTCGACTCGAACACCTGTGTCGGTTTTCGGTACGGTTTTTTATTTGTTATGCTTAGAAGCTTTTCTCGGAAAGCTGCTTTGTCTTATCCAGCTAGGCGAACCTAACCGTTTCTGCTTCACTTGGGGATGGGATCAAACCCAGGCCTCCGGATTTACCTGAAAGCCACCCTTATGACACAAACGCAAATCCAATAATGCGCAAAACATACTAGCCTTCGTCACTCCATCGCACAAATAAAAAGTTAGGGAATATTAACCCTATGTCCATCGGCTCCGGCTTTCGCCATCACCTTAGGCCCGACTAACCCTTGGCTGATCAACATCGCCAAGGAAACCTTGTTCTTACGGCGTGCGGGGATCTCACCCGCATTGTGGTTACTTGTGCCAACATTCTCACTTCTTGCCGCTCCAAGGTCGCTCACGCTCCCCCTTCAGTGCAGACAAGAACGCTCTCCTACCGCTCCCCCGTCTCGAAAGACGGGAAAGCCCTCAGCTTCGGTACTATGCTTAGCCCCGATTATCTTCGGTGCAGAGTCTCTTAGTGAGTGAGCTGTTACGCTTTCTTTAAATGATGGCTGCTTCTAAGCCAACATCCTCACTGTCTGGGAAACTCCACCTCCTTAAGTGCACTTAGCATAGATTTAGGGACCTTAACTTGAGATCTGGGCTGTTTCCCTTTTGACCGCCGGAGCTTCGCCCCCGGAGTCTTACTGCCTAGTATTTAATCTCTGGTATTCGGAGTTTGATAGGGTTAACGAGATTGCTCCCTGTTTAACCCTTCCAGTGCTCTACCCCCAGAGGGTACGCTAGACGCTAGTCCAAAAACTATTTCGGAGAGAACCAGCTATTACCAGATTCGATTAGCTTTTCACTCCTTGCCACAAGTCATCCGATGGTGTCGCACGGCCAACCGGTTCGGACCTCCATCTGTATTTCTACAAACTTCATCCTGCTCATGGCAAGCTCATCTGGCTTCGGGTCTCATGCATACTACAAACGCGCTATTAACACTCGGTTTCCCTAAGGCTCCACCCGAAAAGGGCTTAGCCGCGCAATATACATGAACTCGTTGGCTCATTCTTCAATAGGCACGCGGTCACGGGCATCACGCAAAGCGCGATACCAAGTCTTAAAGTCGAAAGTCTTAAAGTCGAAAGTGAATACAAGAATGCATTTACTTTTTGACTTTGGACTTTTAGCTTTTGACTCGGGCATCACACACTGTGTGATGCCCGCTCCCACTCCTTGTAAGCATATGGTTTCAGTTCTATTTCACTCCCCTCACCGGGGTTCTTTTCACCTTTCCCTCACGGTACTAGTTCACTATCGGTTTCTAAGAGTATTTAGCCTTACCAGTTAGTTCTGGCAGATTCCCCCGAGCTATTCGTGTCTCGAAGTACTCAAGAACAGAAGCAAAGAAGATGTAATGTTTTCGTTTACCGGGCTATCACCGTCTAGGGCTATGCTTTCCAGCATACTCAACTAACATTACATTTTGTAACTCCTCTCGTATAAATACGACGCCTCTGCCTTACAACCCCCAGTCGCCCCAAGGGCGACACAAGTAACATTTAACAATTGACAATTGACGGGGTGCACATGCGCTTCGCGCATTAAAGTCAAATGTCAAATGTTTTTAGTCAATTGTGTCGTCTGTGGGACGACCGGGTTTGGGCTATTTCCGTTTCGCTCGCCGCTACTAAGGAAATGTTCCGCCATTCGGCGGGTTTTTTTATTTTCCTCCAGGTACTGAGATGTTTCACTTCCCTGGGTACGCTCCCTTAAAAAAGGGTTAAGACCTGTTACAGTCAAAGGGTTTCCCCATTCAGAAATCTCCGGATCAAAGGTTGCTAGGCACCTCCCCGAAGCTTATCACAGCCATGCTATGTCTTTCATCGCCTCTTAGAACCAAGGCATCCACCATATGCTCTTAAATTTCCTATTAGGAAATTTAAAAACCACAATTCATTATTCGTTGCCCCGCTTGCTTAGAGCGGGGGCTTTATTTTTACCTGCCTGTCTCCACACACACAAAGACCCACTTAACTGGTGTGTGTGTGACAGAATTCTGTTTTCAAGCTTCAGTCGATGAGCGTTTCTTTTCGGAACAAAAAATCCCGCGATAACGCGGGTTAAAATAGAAGCCGTAATGGTTCCTATTTAGTCCCGCCGTGGGTGTTCTTGGTTCTGATACTCATATGCAACAATCCAGCTATTATATACAAAAGAAAAAGGAAGTCAAGGGGCGCGAAGCGCAAGTTGAAAGTGTAAAGTCGAAAGTCTATAAAGTCAAGAAAAACCCGCCTTTTGGCGGGTTTTTCTTACTTTCAACTTTCAACTTTACACTTTCAACTTGCACAAAGTGCCCTTATCTATTTGCAATATCCCCACGGAGTTTCTCGATGTATCGAGCTGCCGCATCTTTGCCTCCGAGTCCGAAAGCGAGACCGCCTGCCAGTGCAAGCATTGCTACGAGGCCGGTAAAGAGCGTCTGCATCATGGCACCAGCGATGCCGAGCTGGTTCAATGCTGCAAGAATTGCAACAATCCAGATTGACCAGCGAGCAATACCGCCGACAAATCCTGCTTGTTTCGACTCGAGAGCGCGTGCGCCACCTGACAAAACCTTCTGTGCGAGGTCAGCAAGAACTGCAGCAACAACCAAGATCAATGTTGCAACAATAACCTGAGGAATGTACCCGAGAACTACGCTCGTCAGGAACATATTCACTGCGTCGAGGTTAAGCACATCGAGTGCGGTTACGAGGAACACAATGACGATGAACCATTTCACCAAGCCACCCAAAAATGCGCCGGTGTTAAGTTCGAACCCTGCACGGTTGATAAGTCCCTTTGCGCCGGCACTTTCGAGAAGTGCATCAATTTTGAGTGCTTTCACAATCTTTGAAACAACTTCGCAAAGAACTGCGCCAACAACCCAGCCCGCGATAAAAATAATAACTGCAAGCACAAGCTTTGGAAGGAACTGAAGCACCTGTACCCCAATGCCGGTAAATGCATCACTCAACCCTACTCCCCATTCTGAAATAAGCATATCTTTTTTTGCTAAACGCGAATTTCTTCGCGCTCAACTATTATGTTAAAAACTAACGGCTAATAAATACAACCAACTCCGTTGCGCCCCGCACCCGACCAACTACCTATAGTAGAGTACAGAGCGCGAACGCGAGGGATTGATTCCTATTGTTCATTATAGCATTCTGCAATTTGCAATGAAAGGGGGGTGTGGATAACTTGGGCGCGAAGCGCACAAGTTATCCACTAGTCGAAAGTGTAAAGTGTAAAGTCAAAAGTAGATACGAATACTAAATGCGTTGACTTTACGGACTTTAAGACTTTACAGACTTCTGCACCTGCACCTGCACCTGCACCTGCACCTGCACCAGCACCCACTTTACACTTTCTACTTTACACTTTCGACTTATTTATTCTATTCCCAGCTTATCAATCACCCTCTCGTGGCGGAAATCGAGGACATCGCGGACGAATTTGTCGTAGACGCTTATACGGTACAGAAACTCCGCGGTTTCAAAAGCTCCATAGGAAAGCTCTTTGCCGATTTCGGCTTCGATAGAACGGAGGGCATTTTCGATTGCGCGCTTTTTGAGGTTGTCCCCCACAATGAGCACATCGACGCGCGAGTCTGACTCATCGAGGAAAATCCCCGAAATGGCGAGAAGCTTGATTTTCCCGACCCCTCTGAAACGACGGACAATCTCATCACGATTGAGTGGGGTTTCGGAAACGATTAAGTTTTTGAGTGGTGCAAGAAATGGAAATGTGATTTTAAGCTGATACCCTTGTACGCGCTTTCGAGTCGGCGTCTTTTTTGAACCGCGCTTTCGAATAACTTCTTTGGTAAACGCCTTGTCAGCGATGATCCCTGCGGATTTGATGAGCGAGAGCTCGCGTCGTGCATCCGCGAGACGCACCTTGCTCTTTTCCGCAACTATCGCCGCATCAAACGCCTCAAGCGGGTTTAGTAGGAAAAGGCGCAAAATCTTCACCCGCGCCTGACTTCCAAATAGTTTTCCGAGAGTATCCATGGGTGACATTATAGCACAAAAACACCCAGCCACTCTAGAGTGGCTGGGTGTTTTTACTTTCGATATGGCTACTTTGAATTCTAAAACTCGTCGAGGTAGGCATTTTTGAGACCTTGCACAGCGCGACTGGCGCGAGCAGAGCAATTTTTCAGCAGAAAAATATGCGTGTCTCAGAAATGCCTACCGAGTAAGAGTTTTGGAATTCAAAGTTACTTCAATGTAACTTTTCCACCCGCCGCCTCGATCTTTGCTTTGAGACCTTCTGCGTCTGCCTTCTTCATACCCTCTTTAAGCATTGCAGGGGCTGCATCTACGAGATCCTTTGCCTCTTTCAAACCGAGAGCAAGCGCCTCTTTCACCACCTTGATGACGGCAATCTTCGTCTCGCCTGAAGCGGTGAGCTCTACATTGAACGAGTCCTTTTCCTCTACTGCTGCGCCTGCTGCTGCGGGAGCTGCTGCGGCCGCTGTTGCGGAAACGCCAAACTTCTCCTCGAGCACCTTTACGAGCTCATGGAGGTCGAGCACTGACATTTCTTCGATCTTTGCAACGAGGTCCTTGAACTTCGCAGGAACTGCTACTACTTTAGTTTCTTCGGTCATAATATTAATTTAATTTTTAATTTTTAATTTTTAATTTCAAAACAATGATTTAATTTCTAACTTTTGAAATTTATTCTGCTACCACTTCTGCTACCACTTCTGCTACGACTTCTGCCTGTGCCACCACTTCCGTCGGTGCTTCGGCGACTACGGGAGTTGTCTCTGCCACGATCTCTGTAGGTATTGCTACCACTTCTACCTTTGCTACGGGTGCCGCACCTTTTGACTCGGCAATCTGCCCCATCGCGATAGCGAAGCGCTGAATTGGTGAGTTGATAAGGTTGACGAACATTCCGCGGAGAACCTGGAGCGGTGGGATCATCGCAATCGTCACCATCTCATCCTTGGTCTTGTACTCTCCGTCAAAAATACCGCCGACAATCGAGATTGAACCCTTGTCGCGCGCCGTTTTCTGGAATGCGTAAGTCTCACGAGCGGGAGCGAGGAGGTCATCGCTGTATGCGATGGCAAGCTCGCCGGGAAGCTCGGGCATATCGCCTTTCGCCTTGAGATCGTTCAATGCGCGCTTTGCCAGTGTTTTCTTTGCGACAAAGTATCCCACCTTGTCCGCCGAGAGCTTCCGACGAAGTATTTTCGTCTCCGCAACCGTGAGCGCTTTGAAGTTCACAAATA
>JBBTUT010000003.1:0-123356 GCA_038063615.1 Patescibacteria group bacterium
TTCAGCTTGCCATCATTGAGTATTCTCTCGATGCCACCCACAGAATTAATTTGTTTATCCCACTATAGTATATTATAGGTACATAGTATTGTTTGATTTTATTTTGTGGGGTATAATTGAAGGCATGGAAACAATACAAAATACTTCTAAATTGAAAATGACGCCGAAAGATTTTTTTCTTCATTTGGGGGCGGTTGTGGCGCTGTATCTCAGTGTCATTAGTGTTATCACGCTTCTCCTCGCAATCATTGATCAGCTTTTCCCGAAGCTGTTTGAATATACGGACCCGTATGCCGGCGGAGTGAGTTTGGCGATGGCGATGATCATTATCGCACTCCCTCTATTCTTTGTATTTATGCGCATCCTTGTGCGCGAGGAAAGTACACAGCCGGAAAAGCGAGAGCTCTCGGTGCGCAAGTGGCTTACTTTCGTCACTCTTTTCGTCGCCGGTACGGCTATGGCCATTGACCTCATCGTGCTCTTGCAAAAATTCTTTGCGGGAGAGGAAATCACGCTCGCATTCGCGCTCAAGGTGGTTTCTATCATTCTGGTTCTCGCGACGGTGTTTGGATACTATCTTTTTGATGTTCGCCGTAATGCTGACGAGGTGGCTCGGGTGCGTCCGCGCTTTGCGTATGGAGCAGGAGTATTTGTCGTCCTCTCTATCATCCTTGGATTTTTTGTGATGGGCTCGCCGTATACGCAAAAAGAAAAAAGATTTGACGCGGAGCGCGTGTCACATCTGCAGACTATTCAATATCAAATAATTTCTTATTGGCAAGCAAAACAAAAACTTCCCGCAACGCTTGACGACATCAAGGATCCGCTGAGCGGTTTCGTCCTTCCGGTGGACCCGAAAGATAAAACGGCATACGAATATGCGATGAAAGGAAAACTGTCTTTCCAGTTGTGCGCGACATTTAATAGGGAAACACCGAAAGGTGCCGTACTGGATGGGTATCCAACTTCGGCTTATCCATACAAAAATGGAATGGACGAAAACTGGCAGCATGGCGCAGGCAGAGTGTGTTTCGACCGCACGGTTGATCCCGATCGCTATCCACCATTAGAAAAGGGTGTTCTCTCTGCTCCGGTTCGGTATTAAATTTTCACACAAATCCCCGCCTTTGTTTTGAACAAAGGCGGGGTTTTGGTACAATGGATTCTTATGGACAGTTATGATCACAAATCGATAGAAAAGAAATGGCAGGACAAATGGGAGTCTGATGGTATGTACTGTGCGGACGAAAATTCCACGAAGCCGAAAAAATATGTTTTGGATATGTTCCCGTATCCGTCGGGGGAGGGGCTGCACCTCGGTCATGTGGAAAATTATACGGCGACTTGCATCTACTCGCGGTATTTGCGGATGAAAGGGTTTAATGTGATGCATCCGATCGGCTGGGATGCATTTGGGCTTCCGGCAGAAAACTATGCAATCAAAACGGGGATACATCCCGACCAGAGCACCCATCAAAATATCAAGAATTTTATCGCGCAGATGAAAGGGTTGGGTTTTTCGTCCGATTGGACGCGCGAGATCGATACATCTTCACCTGAATATTATCGATGGACGCAATGGTTCTTTCTTCTTCTTTATAAAAATGGCTTGGCGTACAAAAAGAAAGCAAAAGTAAATTGGTGTGAGTCGTGCAAGACGGGCCTTGCAAACGAGCAGGCCCAAGGGGGTCTTTGTGAGCGGTGTAAAAATACTGTGATCCAAAAAGATCTCGAACAGTGGTTTTTCAAGATCACTGATTATGCCGATGACCTTATCAATGATCTCGATAAGGTTGATTGGCCTTCGTCTACGGTCGCCCAGCAGCGCAATTGGATTGGCAGGAGTGAGGGCGTTGAATTCAGTATGTCAATCGACGGGACAGATACATCGATAGCGGTGTACACCACGCGCATCGATACGGTTTTTGGGATGACCTATGTAGTGCTCGCGCCGGAGCATCCGCTTGTTGAGACACTCTTGTCCGCGGTGAAAAATAAAAGCGAAGTTGAGGGATATATACAGGCGTCGACAAAGAAGACTGAGCTCGAACGCACCGAACTTGCGAAAGAAAAAACGGGAGTTGTCCTCGAGGGAATTCTCGCAATAAATCCGTTCACAAAAAAACCGGTACCAGTGTTTCTCGGCGACTATGTTTTGGGCAACTACGGTACGGGCGCGGTGATGGCGGTGCCAGCGCATGATGAACGGGATTTTGAATTTGCAAAAAAATATAATTTATCGATTGTTCCGGTAATTGACGGATTTGACGGCAGTGAGGCATATATAAAAGACGGAACACTTATAAATTCTGGGGAATTTTCCGGCATGTTGTCTGAGGAAGCGCGAGAGAAGATGGCGTCGTGGCTCCTGTCAGAAGAGTCTGGTTTTAAGAAAGTGAATTATCGTCTTCGCGACTGGCTCATTTCGCGCCAGCGCTATTGGGGTGCGCCGATACCTGTTATTTACTGCACCATGTGTGGCGAAGTGCCGGTTCCGGAAAAAGATTTGCCGGTCTTGTTACCCAAGGATGTGGATTTTCATCCGACGGGGGAGTCACCACTCAGGCAATCAAAAAGTTTTCATGAAGTCTTGTGTCCAAAGTGCGGGATGAAAGCAACGCGCGAGTCGGACACGATGGATACTTTTGTATGTTCGAGCTGGTACTATTTCCGCTTTGCAGATCCGAAGAATGACAAAGAATTCGCTTCGCGCGAAAAAATAGAGAAGTGGCTTCCCGTCGATATGTATATGGGTGGAGCGGAGCATGCCGTCCTTCATCTTATGTATGCGCGTTTCTTCACAAAAGTTTTGAAAAAGCTTGATTACATTGATTTTGACGAGCCATTCTTGAAAGTTTGTCATCAAGGAATGATCCTCGCTTCCGACGGACGCAAGATGTCAAAGTCTCTTGGTAATGTGATCAACCCGAACGAGCTCGTAGAAAAGTTTGGAGCAGACACGCTTCGCCTGCATGAGATGTTTCTGGGACCGCTTGAGGATATGAAAGCGTGGAATTCGGATACGATCATCGGACCGCGCCGTTTCCTCGAGCGCGCGTGGAAGCTAAAAAATAAATTACAACAGACGACCGACAACGAACAACAAGAAAATCAAAAACTAGATACAATTCTTCACAAGACCATCAAAAAAGTCACCGATGACATCGAATCATTCAGTTTCAATACGGCGATTTCGGCGATGATGATGCTGATCAATGAGATGGAAAAGGCGCCGGTCGTTTCTAGTGAGCATTATGAGATTTTTCTCAAGCTCCTCGCTCCGTTCGCTCCGCACATTTCAGAGGAGTTGTGGTCCGCTGTCGGCAACACAGAGTCGATTCACCTGTCCCCGTGGCCGGTGTTTGATGGTACAAAAATTGTTGAGAGCGAGGTGACGATCGCGATCCAAGTAAATGGCAAGATGCGCGACACGATCGTGGTGCCCGCTGATGCTGAAGAAGATGTCATAAAGGGGATGGCGCTCGCACGACCCGCGGTCGCAAAATGGGTGGATGGCAAGGACATAAAGAAGGTTATCGTGGTAAAAGGAAAAATCATAAATATTGTGGTCGGTGAAACACCGTTGTAAAATAAGGGTTTTTTGGAAAATTGTCGGGGGACTTGCAAAAAGCTTGACTCTATGCCCATTTAATGATAGAAAGTAGTTACTTTGTGTTAGAAAATAAACAATTAATAATAGATTTTAAACAACGCACATATGTCTGTCATCACTTTTAAACCAAAACAGGTCGTCAAACGCTTACTCTCGTCTCTTTCGCCGCGCGCGCTCGATGTGATGACCAAGCGCTACGGTCTCGGCGAAGAAACAAACCGCATGACCTTGGAAGGTATCGGCGGGACCTATGGTATTACTCGCGAACGCGTGCGCCAGATCGAAAATTTTGCATTGGGAACGATCAAGAAGTCGGACGCATTCAAAAAAGAAACGGCGGTGTTCGAGGAGCTCAATAAGCTCGTCATCTCCATGGGCGGCGTTGTGTGCGAAGAAGATTTTTTGATGCACATTTCCAAAGATGTAAGCACGCAGAATCAGATCTATTTTCTCCTTGTGCTCGGCGAACAATTCAAGCGCGAAAAAGAAGACGAGCAGTTCAGACACCGCTGGATCGTCGATGACAAAACTTCGATGAAGGTTCACGATGCGATCAAAGAGCTTTACAAATCGCTCTCTCACGAAGACCTCGTTCCCGAGAGCGAGATTGTCGCCGCGTTCCTCAAGCACTTGAGAGATGTGTCCGAGGAATACAAGAACGAAGAGGTCACGAAACGCTGGCTCTCTATTTCAAAAACTATTGCGAAAAATCCGCTCGGTGAGTGGGGTATCGCAGAATCGCCGAATGTCAACGCGCGCGGTATGCGCGACTATGCGTACCTGATCATCCGCAAGCACGGATCACCGATGCATTTCACGGAGGTTGCAAAATCGATTACGCAAGTTTTCGGCAAGAAAGCCCACATCGCCACCTGCCACAACGAACTCATCAAGGACAGCCGTTTCGTCCTCGTCGGTCGCGGACTGTACGCGCTCTCATCGTGGGGATATGAAAAAGGCGTAGTGAGAGATGTCATCGCCAAGGTTCTCAAAAAAGAAGGTCCGCTCGCCAAAAAAGATATCATCGACCGCGTGCTCAAAGAGCGCTATGTAAAAGAGAATACGGTATTCGTAAATCTTCAAGACCCAAAGTTGTTCAAGAGGACGAAAGACGGGAGATATGCGTTGGCGTAAAAGAAGTCTATAAAGTCGAAAGTCCGTAAAGTCCATAAAGTAGATGCATTTGTATCCACTTTTGACTTTACGGACTTTTAGCTTTTAACTTGCGCGCGTTATGCGCGCGCGGTATGATATGGAGTATGAACATCTGGCAGACTCTCGGTTTTTCGGAACTTTTTCATCAGACCGTCGCAACCCTCGTCTCGGCTTTCGCTTGGTTCCCCTATTGGGGGCCGATATTTTTTGGGTATGTATTTTGGCATCAGTGGATGCACTTCGTGCAGGGGTACTTTATGTCGCGCACCAACTGGGTGCTCCTCGAGGTGAAAGTTCCCAAGGAAACTTTCAAATCACCGCTCGCTATGGAGATCGTGCTCAATGCGCTGTATCAAACAAGCGCGGGGAATTGGTACGATAAAATGTGGAAAGGAAAAGTGAAAGATTATTTTTCCCTTGAAATGGTTTCTATCGACGGGCATATTAAGTTTTTCATTCGCGCCCCGGCACTTTATAAAAATGTCATTGAGGCCCAGCTCTATGGTCAGTACCCCGATGTAGAGATTTACGAGGTGCCGGACTATGTCCGCTATGTGGATTATCAAGGGAATGACGGAGACTGGAAAATTATTGCGGCCGAATACGGACTTACCAAGCCAGACCCATACCCGATAAAGACATATGTCGATTATGGTCTCGACAAAGATCCGAAAGAAGAATTTAAAATTGATCCGCTCACCTCTATCATTGAATACCTCGGCTCTGTCGGCAAAGGCGAGCAGATTTGGATCCAGATCATCGTGCAGGCGGCGGGGAATCGCTACCATATTAAAGCAGGTAAAAAGGAGGGACAACTGGGGGATTGGAAGGATGAAGCAAAGGATATTGTAAAGAGTCTTACTACGAAAGAAAGTAAGGATAAGGATGGGAAAATGGTTATAGTATCTAAGGTACTGGAAATGACCGAAGGGGATCGCGATGTGGTCAAAGCTATCGAGCGGAGTACAGGCAAGCTTGGTTTTGATTGTGGTGTTCGCGCTATATACTTGTCTAAAAAGGATAAATACAATGTAAGCAATCTTCGGGCGCTCGGCGGACTTTTACGACCTTTTACCACAAACAATTTAAACGGGTTCAAAACGGTAACTACGACCTTTGGCTGGAGTTATCCATGGCAGGATTATAAAGAGATGCGCCTAAACGCGAAGAGAAAGAAAATTTTCAAGGCGTACAAATATCGCTCGTGGTTTCATTTGCCGCGTAAGCTGAAGCCTTTCGTGCTCAATACCGAGGAGCTCGCGACCATCTATCACTTCCCCGGAGGTGTGGCTCAGACGCCGACATTTGGTCGTATCCCATCGCGCAAGTCAGAGGCGCCGGTCAATTTGCCAATATAGAGTTGAATGGGGAATGG
This sequence comes from Patescibacteria group bacterium, assembly GCA_038063615.1. Taxonomy (GTDB): domain Bacteria; phylum Patescibacteriota; class Minisyncoccia; order Phycocordibacterales; family UBA1550; genus UBA1550. The sequence continues at coordinate 6,144 of JBBTUT010000003.1, forward strand.
GGAAGGGGGAATGAATATCGAATATCGAATGTTGAATATCGAATGTTGAATGTTGAATGTTGAATGTTGAATGTTGAATGTTGAATGTTGAATATCGAATGTTGAATGTTGAATGTTGAATTAGCAAAAACGCCTCCTATGTCCTATAGGACATAGGAGGCGTTTTTGCTTCAAATATCAAATATCAAATAAACATAGATTTATTTCAGAATTACATTTGGCTATGTTATAATTTTATACATGGAACAAACACTGGGAGAACAACCAACAGCGGACACTGCTACTGAATTAACAAATTCAGCAACGGGTCAGACGATTGACAAAGAAGAAGAGAAAGCAGTAGAGAAGCTTCCTCGGACGGCTTTTCTCGCATCGCTCGGCATCGAAAATCGTTCGGCGAAAATCGTGCTCACAGGCGCGCTCGGAATCGTATTTTTTGCCACGCTCATTTCGTTTCTTTTGATGCCGCCACGCGACTTTCCCAAAGATAAAACGATTACGGTCAGGAGCGGTGTTTCTCTCGGGCAGGTGTCGCTCCTCCTAAAAGATGAGCACCTTATTCGCTCGCGCACTCTTTTTGAACTCTGCTCAAGGGCTGTCGGCGGGGACAAACCGATTCTCGCGGGACAATACTTGTTCAAAGATTCCGCTTACGCATGCACCATCGCAATGCGTATCGCGCGCGGTATTTCGGGTATACCGAGCGTACGCGTGACTATTCCCGAGGGAATGTCAAACAAGGAAGTTGCCGTGGTCATTGCGAAACTGCTTCCCGGCTTTGACTCCGCTTTTTTCCTTGAAAACGCGCGACAAAAAGAGGGGTATCTTTTCCCTGACACTTATTTGCTTTCCACGAGCGTGAATACCGAGAAGATCGTGTCGATAATGAGCGCAAATTTTGAGAAAAAGATAGAATCATGGATCCCGATCATCGAGTCCTCGGGACGCTCTCTCCGCGATACCATTATTATGGCGTCCATCCTCGAAAAAGAAGCAACTACCGACGAAGACAAAGAGCTCGTTTCAGGCATCCTTTGGAAGCGCATCAAGATCGGAATGCCACTTCAGGTTGACGCGACATTCATGTATCTTTTTAATAAAAAGTCGAGTGATATTACGCAAGCGGATCTCCAAATGAAATCAGTGTACAATACCTATCGCAACAAAGGTCTGCCGGGCGGCCCCATCGGCAATCCGGGTATCGCTGCCATCCGCGCGGCCATCCGCCCAAAAGATTCTCCATACCTCTACTATCTCTCCGACGACAAAGGCGTGATGCACTATGCGAAAACTTTTGCCGAGCATGTGGTGAATAAGGGGAAGTACTTAAGATAGAATATCGAATATGGAATGTTGAATATGGAATGGGTGTGTTAACCCGTATTTATTCAATATTCAATATTCGATATTCGATATTCAGCACATGAAATTGCAGAAAAAATTAAAAAGATCCGCTAACTCAGCAAAAAAGAACAGTGTGGAAGGCAAGCGTGTCTTTGTCGGGATGTCGGGCGGGGTGGACTCGTCAGTTGCGGCGGCGCTTCTCAAAAAAGAGGGATATGAAGTGACGGGTGTTTTTATGAAGGTGTGGCAGCCGGATTTTTTGCCATGCACTTGGCGCGAGGAACGACTGGATGCGATGCGCGTGGCGGCACAGCTCGGTATTCCGTTTTTGTCGTGGGATTTTGAGCGCGAATACAAGGAGGGAGTTGCGGACTATATGATTCGAGAATACCGTGCGGGCAGAACGCCGAATCCCGATGTCATGTGCAACAAGGAAGTGAAGTTCGGCGCGTTTTTCCGCAGGGCGATCGCAGAGGGTGCGGACTTTGTGGCGACGGGGCACTATTCGCGTACGGCGCGAATAGTGCGAGTCAAAAGTGTAAAGTCAAAAGTCAAAAGTCCGAATGCAGAATACATGATGTTAAAGGGAGCAGACTCCACGAAAGACCAGTCGTACTTTTTGTGGACACTTGGACAGGAGCAATTGTCGAAGACTTTGTTTCCGATCGGTGGGTTCAAAAAGTCACAAGTGCGCGCGCTTGCGAAAAAGTTTGGGCTTCCCGTTGCTGAGAAAAAAGACAGCCAAGGGCTTTGCTTCATGGGGAAGCTTGATATGAAAGATTTTCTCGCGCATTTTATGGAGGAGAAAGAGGGGAGTGTGGTCAATGAAAAAGGGGAGACTATTGGTACTCATCGCGGAGCATATTTTTACACGCTCGGCGAGCGACACGGTTTTACTATCACGCAAAAAGGGACGGATAATGCGCCGTACTATGTCGTGGCGAAAGATCTGAGTACAAACATCATTACCGTCGCGCATAAAGTAAAAAACACTCTCGAGTATGCTGTCAAAGAATTACAACTATCGCAAATAAATTTTTGCCGAGGAACCGTGCCTGACCTTGCCCGCGCATACACCGCGCAAGTACGCTATCACGGCGAACAATATTCTTGCCGTCTTGTTACACTTGGAGGTTCAACCTCCAAGTTGTCTTTCATGTTGCAATTCAAAAAACCGGTTATGGCGGATGCCGGTCAATCAGTTGTGATTTATGATGGTATGGAATGTGTTGGTGGTGGGGTGATAGAAAAATAACGAGGGGCGCTTACTGGTATCTATTTCAAGCTATAGCTTGAAATAGATACCAGTAAGCGAGTAAGCGACGAGAAGAGTTTTGTTTTGTGCTCGCGCGCATGGTAAACTTATCAAATGGTAAAAGAGCGAAATGCCGTCGCGTGGGTGATAAAGAGCACGGGGGAGCGGGAGCGGTTTTCTTTGACCAAGCTTCGGCGTTCACTCGTGCGTTCAGGCGCGGATAAAGAGACTGTTGAAACGGTCATATCGCACATCATTCCAGAGCTTCATGATGGGATGAAGACTTCGCAGATTTACAAGCATGCGTACTCGATCCTCAAGAAGAGTAAATACCCAGTGGCTATCCGCTACTCGCTCCGCAAGGCGGTGATGGAGCTTGGACCGAGCGGATTTCCGTTTGAAAAATATGTAGCAGAGGTGCTGAGGCGCAAGGGGTACAGAGCGCAGACGGGCGTGATACTTCCCGGCTTTTGCGTATCGCATGAAGTGGATGTGCTCATGGAAAAAGACAATCGTCATATTTTTGCCGAGTGCAAGTTCCACAATCAGCAGGGTATCAAGACCGATGTGAAGGTCGCGCTCTATGTGCACGCGCGGTTCCTCGATCTGCAAAAAGGGCACGATATGAAAGAGGGCGCGGTGCCGAAAATTCACGAGGGGTGGCTCATCACCAATACGAAACTCACGCTTGATGCTATCCAATATGCACAATGCGCAGGACTCAATGTTATCGGGTGGGACTATCCCGAACAGGGCAACTTGCAAGACCTCATCTTGGAGACGGGGGTGCACCCGCTCACCTTCCTTTCGACGCTGAGCCAGAGTGATAAAAATAGTCTCCTCGAGCAGGGAATCGTGATGTGTCGTGATCTCAAAAATAGCCCCGCTCCGCTCAAATCAATAGGATTTTCGGACGAGCAGATAAAAAATGTCGTGAATGAGATCGACAAGGTGTGCCAAGAATTTTAAGTTCTAGGAAGGGGAGTCCTTCCTAGAACTTCCTGAAATTTTTGAAATTACCAAAAGTTTGATACAATATAGTTATATATGATCACCGACATTTTTCCTCTCGATACTATTGATATGCTCCTCAAGCTGGTGGCGGCGCTTTTTTTGGGGATGTCGCTTGGAGTGGAGCGCGCAATAGCTGGCAAGACTGCCGGCATGCGCACCTATGGCTTGGTGACGATGGGGTCGGCGCTCTTTGTCATTGTTTCAATTTCTGCCGCCGGCGGTCTGGCTTCCACAGAGGCGATCCGTGAGTCGCTCCGCTTTTCCGGTCAAATTTTGCCGGGGATTGGGTTTATCGGCGCCGGACTTATTATTTTCAGGGGTTCGAAAGTGAGCGGTATCACGACGGCAGCCGGTATTTGGGTCTCCGCCGGTGTCGGCGTTTCCGTCGGATATGGGCTATACACAGTCGCGGTCGCGACGACCATCATGGTACTCATTATTTTTACCGGATTTTGGTATGTTGAAAACAAAGTGAAGTCACTCGCGCATCTTTCTCAGGAGGACTAATGGAGGAAAAGCGCCAGAGGGGGGGATGGGGAATAGTGAAGAGAACAGGGAAGATTTCATAATAAGTCCACTAACATCTATTTCAAGCTATAGCTTGAAATAGATGTTAGTGGACTGTGATGGTTGACGGTATATAGTTGTGTTGGCGGAGGAAGGCAATTTGGTATAAGATAGGCGGATATGGATTCACGAGAAATCAGGCGGCGATTCCTTTCATTTTTTGAGAAGCGCGGACATACGGTCATTCCTTCGGCGCCACTGGTGCCGGAGAATGATCCGTCGGTGCTTTTTAATACTGCGGGGATGCAGCCACTGGTGCCGTATCTCATGGGTGTCCCGCATCCGAGCGGTGCGCGTCTGGTGAATGCGCAAAAATGTGTGCGCACGCAGGACATCGACGAGGTCGGGGACAAGACGCATGACACTTTTTTTGAAATGCTCGGCAACTGGTCGCTGGGGGACTATTTCAAAGAAGATGCCATCAAATGGAGTTTTGAATTTTTGACCTCGAAAGAGGAAGGGCTCGGTCTCGACCCTGCGCGTCTCTATGTCACAGTATTCGAGGGCAACGATGATGCGCCGCGCGATAATGAAGCGTTCGAGATCTGGAAAAAATATATGCCGGAGAAACGCATCTATTTTATGTCGGCAAAGTCAAACTGGTGGAGTCCGGGAGACAACGGTCCGTGCGGTCCCGATACGGAAATGTTTTATGATATTACCGAGCATGGACTTGGCGACATGACCAAAGAAGAATATATGGCTGCTGACGACCGACAGGATGTTGTCGAGATATGGAACGATGTGTTTATGGAGTATGAAAAAAAAGACGGCAAAGTCATCGGCAAGCTCGCAAAGAAAAATGTCGATACGGGCTCCGGTCTTGAGCGCGTGGCGATGGCGGTGCAGGGGAAAGATAATGTTTTTGATACTGATCTTTTTGAGCCACTGATGCACAGGATCCTTGATCTATCCGGCGGCACAATCAAAAGTGTTCGCGCGGCGCGTATTGTGGCGGATCATATTCGCACCTCGGTGATGATGATCGCGGACGGTGTGCGTCCCTCAAATACGGATCAGGGGTATATTTTGCGCAGGCTTCTTCGTCGTGCGGTGCGTTTTGCGGATATTCTCGGGGTGGGACATGGGATGCTTTCCGAGCTCGTGCCAATCGTTGCCGAGAAATATAAAGGTGTGTACGACAATGTCGCGGACATGGATGGCGCGATAGTCAAAGAGATATGGGAAGAAGAGGACAAATTCAGAAAGACGCTTGAGCGCGGGCTAAAAGAACTCACGCACCTCCTTAAGAAGGGAGCGGTTTCAAGTATCGATGCTTTTACTCTTTTTTCAACATACGGTTTTCCTATCGAGATGACTGAAGAGCTTGCAAAAGAGGAGGGAATCTCTGTCGACACGGCGGGATTTTATACTGAATTTAAAAAGCACCAAGAGCTCTCCCGTGCCGGCGCAGAGCAAAAGTTTAAAGGCGGGCTCGCGGATACAAGCGAGTCGTCGGTCAAGTACCATACCGCGACGCACATGCTCAATCAGGCGCTCCGCACGGTGCTCGGCGAGCATATCTCTCAAAAGGGTTCCAACATCACCGCCGAGAGGCTCCGCTTCGATTTTGCGCACGATGCGAAAATGACCGACGAACAAAAGAAAGCAGTCGAGGACTTGGTCAATCAAAAGATCGCCGAAGCATTGCCGGTGACCTATGAGGATATTTCAATAGAAGAAGCAAAAAATCGCGGAGCCATTGGTGTCTTTGGCGAAAAATACGGAGAGGTGGTGCGCGTGTACCAAGTTGGCGAAGGCGACAAGCGGTTCAGTATCGAAATGTGCGGTGGTCCGCATGTGAAAAATACGAGCGAGCTTGGACATTTCAAAATTCAAAAAGAGGAGGCGGTCGCACAAGGAATTCGTAGAATTAAAGCGGTGCTGGAATAATTGAATTAAGATTTCTTCTCGTGCTATACTGAATGCACGATGGCTTTTTCTTTTTTTACAAAACGCATACAGAACGAAGGTGTTGCCCTCCTTATAGACATTGGGTCGGCGAGCGTTGGGGGCGCGCTGGTGAAAATTGAGAAAGGCAGAGCCCCGCACATTCTAGCGACGACGCGCGAAGATATTTCATTTCAAGAGGAGCTCTCCTCGACGCGTTTTGTGCTCGCGATGAATCACGCTCTCGACCGAGCGCTGAAAACAGTTCAGGCAAAAATAAAAACAACAGGGGTTGGGGCTCCGGCACACATTTTCTGCACACTTTCATCGCCATGGTTCATTTTAAAAAGCCGTCATATCCATATTGCGCGAGAAAAAGCATTTGAAGTGTCTGAGCGTTCTCTTGAAGAATTTTTAAACGAGGAGATAGAGAAGTTGAAAGGGGAGCTCAAAGAAACGCTTCCGCCAAAGGATGTGCGGATCATCGAAAAGAATATCATCCAGATGAAGCTCAATGGCTATGAGGTGAAAAATCCTTACGGGCGGGAAATATCGCAAATGGAGCTCACGATGACCGTCGGCGTCTCTTCTTTGCGGGTCATTCAGAGTATCGAAAGGAAATTGAGCAATTTTTTCCACACGACTTCGCTTCATTTTGGCGTGTTTCCTCTCGCGGCGTTTAGCACTATTCGAGATATGTTCTCCGACGAAAAGAATTTTCTTTTTCTCGATATTACCGGCGAAGCGACCGATGTATCGTTGGTGAACAATGACCTTCTGGTGAGCACCATGTCGTTCCCCTATGGCAAAAACTTTTTCATCCGTGAAATATCCACGGGGCTCCATACTCCTCACGAGGAAGCGGTGTCATTGCTGAACATGTTTCTTGCGGGGACATTGGACGGCTCGAAGCATAACGATGTGAAAAACCTCGTCGAGTATGTAGAAAATAAATGGCTGGCGCGGTTTGAAAAAATACTCGCCTCGTTTTCGGGGCAGGGAGTCCTCCCGCGCACGGTGTTCTTTACGGCGGACACCGATATTGCAGAGCTTTTTTCGAAAATTATCGGCAGAGCGAAAATAGAACCTCGCACAAGTGAACCTCTCGATATCAAGCATCTCGACCAGTTTCTCGCGGCGAAGTTCGTCTCGTTCGAGAGCGAGGTCATTCGCGATCCGTTCATCGCGGTCGAAGCGCTTCTCGCGGCAAAGATCGTTTCATCATTAAAAAAATAAAAATATGGATGATATTATTCGAAAACCGATGAAAGATGTGATTGTACCGCACAATGAGATCGCGCGCCGACCGGCTATGGCTCCGGAACCCCGTCACGAGGAGGGGAAAGGAGAGGACCGCATCGAAAAGAATCCATTTTTTGAAAAAGGTCCGAGCAGGGGAGGATTTGCTCCTGAAGGAAAGAAGTCAGGTTCGCGGAACATTATTTGGATCTTTGCCGTCCTCGTTCTTCTCGGCGCCGTATTCCTTGTCGCAAACTATTTTTCGTCGGCGACGGTCGAGATCGCTCCCCTCACGCGCAATGCGCGTATCGAGCACGACTTTGTCGCGACGGCGTTGAAAGGGGCCACCGAAGACGACCTCGCTTTCAATTTTACGAGTATCACCGAGGAGAAGACAAAAGAAGTGCCGGCGACGATAGAGAAAAAGATCCAAAAGAAAGCGTCGGGCAGGGTGCTTATTTTCAACGCGTACAATAGTAGTAGCCAGCGACTGATCAAAAATACGCGCCTCGAATCGGCGGACCGCAAGATCTTCCGCATCGATGAATCGGTGGTGGTCCCCGGAATGAAGGTTGTTGGCGGAAAAAGCGTACCGGGATCGGTTGAAGCTATCGTATACGCCGATGTGCCGGGAAAAGAATACAACATCGGGCTCGGAGACTTCACGATTCCCGGGTTCAAGGGCGATCCGCGCTATGCGAAGTTTACCGCGCGTTCCAAAACGGAATTTCCCATCAGCGGGGGATTTTCGGGAACCATAAAAGTTCCCTCGGACGAAGCGGTTCTCTCCGCGCAGGATGAGCTCAAGCAAGACCTCAAAAAAATTGCTGTTGAAAAAGTGCGCGCGGAAGTTCCCGAGGGCATGTCATTATTCCCGGGGAGCATGGTCATCAAGTTTGAAGAAGTACCGCAGGAGCTCACTGCGAGCGATGTGTCAAAGGTCATCGTGCGCGCCACCGCCTCGGTATTTTTCTTCGACACCGATCTGCTTGCGCGGAAGTTTGCCGAGGCGTCGCTGTCAGAATATAAAGGGAACCATCTTTCCGTTTCCAATATGTCCGCGCTCGCTTTTTCTTTCATTGACCCCGTGGACAATGTGATTTTGTCCGACCTGTCAAAGATTCGTTTTCATATAGTTGGCGACGCGGTGTTTGTGGGACAGATCGACGAGCAAAAGATCCGCTCCGCGCTCATCGGGAAAAATAAAAAAGATTTCGGCAAGATCATCATCGACCAAAACAATGTCGGAAAAGCGGAGGCGGTGATCCGTCCGATGTGGAAGACGGCATTTCCACTTGACCCCGCAAAGATCACGATAAAAATACTCAATGATTGACGCCGGCATATACTTTTGGTATTATACAATCTCACAATGGCAGAAATAGAAAAAGAAGAAATTGTCCAAGGGGAAGTCATCGAATCGCTTCCGAGTGCGATGTTTCGCGTAGAGTTTCCTGACGGGAAGGTCCTCATATCTTACCTTGCGGGCAAAATGCGCTTGCATCGTATCAAGGTGCTGGTGGGGGACAAGGTTTTGGTGAAGATTGACCCCTATGGCGGAAAGGGCAGGATCACCAAGAGATTGTAGGGACAATTGTCAATTGTTTTTAGTCAATTGTGGCATCCGCTTCGCGGATGCCTTGCATTTAATTTCAAAATGCGGTAGAGTACTCAAATCGTTTTAAAAATATGAAAGTACGAGCATCAGTAAAGAAAATCTGCGTGAAATGCAAGACGGTCAAGCGCGGTGATCGTATTCGCGTCATCTGCGCAGACCCGCGCCATAAGCAGCGCCAAGGATAGATATTTTTTCATTAATTATTCATTTTATATTATGCGCATCCTAGGAGTAACTATACCGGACGAAAAGAGATTGGAGATCAGCTTGACCGCGGTGTACGGTATCGGTCGTGCTCGCGCAAAGGAGCTTCTCGACAAAGCAAAGATCGAGCACGGCAAACGCGCCAAAGAGCTCTCCGCTGACGACGAGGCAAAGATCCGCAAGATGGTCGAAGGCCTCACGCTCGAAGGCGATCTCAAGCGTGAAATCTCGACCAATGTCAAACGGCTGAAGGAGATCAAATCCTACCGCGGTTCGCGCCATATGAAAAAGCTTCCTGCACGGGGACAGCGCACCAAGACGAACTCGCGCACGGTGCGTGGCAATGTGAGGAAGACGATGGGTAGCGGGCGTCGTAAGGCAGACAAGAAGTAATTTAACAAACAACAAACAACTGACAACTAACAACAAGCACGGGGGAGAAGGCATTGATTGTAGAGAGTAAGTCGTGAGTTGTAAGTCAAAAACACCATGGGCAAAAAACGAATTATCAAAAAAGAAGGACAGAGTGTTGATCAGGGATTGGTATCCCGCGCTCTTTCTCGCACCGCAAAAAAGAAGCTCGTTCAGGGAACGCTCTTTGTTCAGTCGACCTATAACAATACAAAGGTGCTCCTTGCCGACAATGTCGGGAACGCACTCGTATGGTCGTCGTCCGGTTCGCTCGGTTTCAAGGGGGCGAAGAAGGGGACCCCGTTTGCCGCCGCAAAGGTCGGCGAGCTCGTGGGAGAAAAGGCGGCGGCAATCGGTATCAAAGAAGTTGTCGTCGTCGTGAAAGGCGTTGGTGCCGGCCGTGAGAGCTCGATTCGCGGGTTCAATTCAAAAGGCATTGACATTACTTTGATCCGCGATGTGACTCCCGTCCCGCACAATGGACCGAAGCCAAAGAAGCCACGCAGAATCTAATTGTCCATTTTATTTTAATCGTTTTAGTATTTGCATATGATCACCGACCAGAAATGTAAAAAATGCCGTCGTGCCGGAGAAAAACTCTTCCTCAAAGGAGAACGATGCTTCACGCCGAAATGCGCAATGGAGCGCAAGCCGTATCCTCCGGGACGGCTTATCTCCGAGAAGAAGCATCGTTCGTCGGTGACCGAGTACGGTACGCAGATGAAGGAGAAGCAAAAGGTGCGCAATACCTATCGTGTTACCGAAAAACAGTTTTCAAACTATGTGAAAGAAGCTTCCGGCAAGCGCGGAGCAAACCCGGCAGAAAACCTTTTTGAGAGCTTGGAGTCGCGCCTCGACAGCGCCGTATTCCGCGCTGGATTCGCGGGATCTCGTTCGCTTTCGCGCCAGATGGTGGCGCATGGGCATATTACGGTCAATGGGCGCCGTACCACCATCGCGTCTCGCCAGCTCAAAGTCGGCGATGTCCTCGCGATTCGCGCGGGAAGTGCCGGCTCGAAGCTTTTTGAAGGGTTGGGTGAGAAATGGAAGACCGCAACCGTGCCGACATGGATCAAGACTGATGCCGGCAAGCTCACTGCAGTATTTCAGGGCAAGCCGAAGGTTGGACAAGGGGAGTCGTCGTTCAACCTCACTTCGGTCATTGAGTTTTACAGCCGTTAGCCGTTAGCGTTTGCATTTATCAAGAAGATAATGTATAGTTTCCTCGTCTAATTTATATTTTAAATCACTATGCTCGACTACAACATCACATTGCCATCGAAACCGAAAGTTCTCGCAGAGGACGGTTTTAAAGGGAGTTACGAGATTGAAGGCCTTTACCCGGGGTACGGACATACGCTTGGCAATTCCCTCCGCCGCATCATCCTTTCTTCGCTTTTCGGCGCGGCTATTACGACGGTGAAGATTGACGGCGTATCGCACGAGTTCTCAACGCTCGAGGGCGTGAAAGAGGATGTCATCACCATTCTTCTCAATTTGAAAAAAGCGCGATTCAAGCTTTCGACGATGGAGCCACAGACGGTGACGCTTTCGGTCAAAGGGGCAAAAAATGTGACCGCCGGCGACATCAAAGTTTCCGGTCAGGTGGAAGTTTTGAATCCTGAACAGCACATCGCAACCTTGACCGACAAGAGCGCGTCGCTCAATATCGAGATTGTGGTGGCAAAAGGCTTCGGATATGTTCCAAAGGAGGTGCATCAGAAGGAAAAGGTGGACATCGGCACTATCGCCGTGGATGCAATCTTTACGCCTATTCGCCGTGTAAACTACGAAGTGGACAACATGCGCGTAGGTGATCGTACCGACTACAATCGTTTGAGCATCAGCATCGAGACCGACGGGACTATTTCTCCGCGCACCGCGCTCGAGGCATCGATTGAGATCATGATAAACCAGCTCAAGGCGATTATCGGTTTCGTCGAAAAAGAGGAAGTCGAGAAAAAGGAAGCTGCGACAAAAGCGGATGAGAAGCCGGCAAAGAAAGAAACGGCAGACAATGATTTCTTGAAGACGCGCGTAGAGAGTCTCGACCTTTCCGCTCGCACGACGAACGCGCTTTCAAACGCAAACATCCGCACGATCGGCGGGCTTGCACGCAAGACCGAAGAGGACCTTTTGGAGATCGACGGTTTGGGCGACAAGGGCATTCAGGAGATCAAGCGCGCACTCGGAGCACACGACATCACGCTCAAGGCATAAACTATTGACTATTTACTACTAACTATCAACTGCTACCATGAAACATCACAAGTCGATTCGAAAATTTGGACGAGACCACGCAGGACGCATTGCGCTCCTCCGCTCCCTCGCGCTTGCGCTCATTACGCGCGAGCACATTCAGACGACCGAGGCGCGCGCCAAGGAACTCCGTCCATTCATCGAAAAGCTCGTGACTCATGGTCGCGTAGCCGACCTCGCATCTCGCCGTCTTATCATTTCTCGCTTGGGCGGTGTGGATGGCGAGAGCGGTGCGAAAAAGATCATCGAAGAGATCGCGCCTCGCTACAAAGAGCGTGCGGGCGGGTACACTCGTGTTTTGAAACTCCCTCGTCGTCAAGGGGATGCAAGCAAAATGGCAATTATTGAATTTGTGAATTAACAGACAACAGACAACAGACAACAGACAACAGACAACAGACAACAGATACGGGTACGAAAGCAGAGCATCCGTCGTAAGTCGTAAGTTGTAGGTTGTAAGTTAAACTAAACCATGACCTATAAAATTGACGCAAAAGGAAAATCCGTAGGACGCGTCGCCACCGAGGCGGCGAGTGTTCTCATGGGCAAAACTTCACCCGCATTTCAGAAGCACTTGGCCGCCGATGTCGAGGTGGTGATCGAGAATGCATCGAAGGCGACGATCGCGCCAAGCAAGCTCGGTGAGGTTCGCACAAAATCATTCTCCGGCTATCCGGGAGGACTCAAGGAGCGCACGACAGCGCAAGTCATCGAGAAGAAAGGCTTTGGCGAGATTTTTATTCATGCTATTTCTCGTATGATCCCGCGCAATCGCTTGCACAAAGTGCGCATGAAGAATTTAACGATCACCGAATAATATGACGACCAAAGATACTACAACAGAAAAAGAAGTTAAGGAGAAAGCGGCGGTAAAAAAGGCGCCTGTAGCAAAGGCAGTCGCTGGCAAGCCCGCTGTCGCAAAGGCGGTGGCTGGCAGGTACATCGAGGCTGTCGGTCGTCGCAAGACTTCGACCGCGCGCGTGCGTATTACAGAAGCCACAAAAGAAAGTGTCGTTGTGAACGACAAGGATGTAAAAACTTATTTTCCTACAGCAGAGCTTCAGAAGATCGTCGCCGAGGCAGTTGAAAAATCAAAGGTTGCAGGCAAGTTTGCCGTTTCGGTGCTCGTCAAGGGCGGAGGTATCCACTCGCAAGCCGAGGCAGTTCGTCACGGACTCTCCCGTACGATCATAAAGTTTGACGAAGAGACCAGAAAGCGCCTCAAGAAACTCGGCTTTCTCAAGCGCGACCCACGCATGAAAGAGCGCCGCAAGTTCGGCCTCAAAAAGGCGCGCAAGGCACCACAATGGTCCAAGCGTTAAAATATTGAGCGACTGCTTCGTTGCGACGCAGGAAATCTCTGTCAATGTACTCCGTGTACATCTCCGTCGATTTCCTTTCCGCGCCTCGCATTCATCTCAATATTTGAATGTTTAATTTAAAGATTTTACAAACACAAAGAGCGGGATTGCCTTCGGCAATCCCGCTCTTTGCTTTATCTCATAAAAGGTGATAAAATCTCATATATTAGATAATATCAGTAAATTATGGACGATAACGCACGAAAATTTGACCACCGAGTAAAAAACCCCGAGCCCCATATCGTGGCGCTTTTGGCAGCGATAGACGAAGCGCGCGGCGTTTTCCGCGTTGGCGTTCGTATGACCCCGCAGGCAATCAGCACCCTCCGAAGGTCGATACTGGTGACATCGGCCGGCGCATCGACTCGTATTGAAGGGTCGAAACTTTCAGATGAGGAGGTAAAGAAGATTATGCAGGGGCTCTCGATCTCAAAGTTTGCCGATCGTGATTCCCAAGAAGTGCAGGGGTACCTTGAGACGCTCCAAAATGTTTTCGACAGTTTTCAAACATTAGCACTTCGAGAAAGTACCATCCAAGCACTCCACAAAGAGCTTCTCAAGTATTCAACCAAAGACGATCTTCATAGAGGCGAGTACAAAAAGAAAGAAAACATCGTTGGTGTCTTCGGCGAAGACGGCAAAGTTGCACGCATCGTATTTGAAACTACTCTTGCATGGCAAACACCCGCAGAGATGACCGAGCTCGTAGAGTGGACGCACGAGGCACTCGAAAAGAAACGATTTCATCCGCTGCTCATTATCGGCAATTTTCTTATAGAATTTCTCAAGATTCATCCATTTGAAGATGGCAACGGGCGCCTCTCTCGCGTACTCACCAATATGCTTCTTCTTCGATCTGGTTATACATTTGTGCAGTTCGTTTCGCATGAGCAACTTGTCGAGAAGCGCAAGGATGAATACTATCTCGCACTGCGTGAGTCCCAGAAAACATTTAAAACGGAGAGCGAATCGATCGCGCCGTGGCTCAATTTCTTTTTGTCTATCGTAAAAGAACAAGCAACCAAAGCACTGGCACTTGTGGACAAGGAGCATGAAGAAGGCTTGTCGCCGAAGCAAAACGAGGTGCTTCAATTCTTTGCGTCGGTACCCGAAGCAAGCCCCGCCGAAATTGCGGCCGCAACTGGTATGATTATTGTCACAGTGAGAAAATCGCTCGAACGGCTTCTTGAGCTTGGGAAAGTGAAGCGCATCGGTCGCGGGAGAGGAACGCGGTATGTGAGGATTTAAATTTATGACATCATTTTGGGAATTTAGTATAGGGGATGAATGTGGGAATCCAGTAGTTCATTATTGGTTCAAAAAGTGGTAGGATTACAAAAATGGAAAAGAAATCTTTAAATAAAAACTTGCACAAGGCAAGCGCTGAAAAGAAAGACGAGTTTTACACTCAACTCGCTGATGTTGAAAAGGAACTCAGGCACTACAAAGACCAATTTCGTGGTAAGGTGGTATTTTGTAATTGTGATGATCCAAGAGAAAGCAACTTTGTTAAATATTTCAGTACAAATTTTGAACATTTGGGGCTGAAGAAATTAATCGCAACGCATTACAAAGATGCAAATTTGTTTACAAGGGAGACACCATATAAACTAGTGTACGCTGGCGACAAGAACGGGAATCGCATGCCTGATACGGATGAGTTTATGACCGAAATGATCGGCACGGGCGATTTCCGTAGCGAGGAATGTATTGAATTACTCAAAGAAGCCGATATAGTAGTAACCAACCCACCATTTTCTTTGTTTCGTGAGTATGTCGCACAGCTGATGGAATACAATAAAAAGTTTTTGATTCTTGGCAATCAGAATGCCATTACATACAAGGATACATTTAAGCTTATTAAAGAAAACAAATTGTGGCTGGGTTATGACAATGGTGGCACAAAGTGGTTTCAGGTTCCTGTGGGCTATGACATACAAACCGAATCGAGAATAAAAGTCGAAAATGGTATTAAGTTTTTCAGCATGGGTAGCATAGTATGGTTTACAAACCTAGACACCACAAAGCGCCATGAAAAATTAGTGCTTTACAAAAAATACACGCCTGAAGAATACCCTAATTACGATTACCAAGACATTATAGAGGTTTCAAAAGTAGCAGAAATACCATTTGACTACGATGGAACGATGGCGGTCCCGAAAACTTTTATTGATAAATATAACCCAAAACAATTTGAGTTGTTGGGTTTTTTGAACGGTGGTGGCAAGGACGAGACAGTACTAAGTAAACATCCATTCGCGAGAATCTTAATAAGAAATAAGGAAATAAAAAAATAACATGAAAATTGAACTTCATCGAATTTCTGTGCGCGAAGTTATTGTCGGCTACAAGGATAGTGCTGAAGAGGGCGTTGTAGCTTATGGTGGCAAACTCGATATTCGCCCAAAATATCAACGCGAATTTGTTTATAACGGCAAACAGCGCGACGCTGTTATTGAGACAATTAAAAATGGTTTTCCGCTCAATGTGATGTATTGGGTTAAAACCGATGAGGGCAATTACGAAGTTTTAGACGGACAGCAACGCACTATTAGCATAGGACAATATATAAATGGTGATTTCTCATTAAATAATTTCAATTTTCATAACTTGACGGATGAAGAGCAAAAACAAATTTTGGATTATGAATTGATGATTTATTTCTGCGAGGGTAATGATAGGGAAAAATTGAACTGGTTCAAAATCATCAACATTGCTGGAGAGAAACTGACCGAACAAGAATTGCGCAATGCGGTATATACTGGCCCATGGCTTTCTGACGCAAAGCTTAAATTCAGTAAATCAAGCTGCGCGGCGTACCTTTTAGCACACGACGGCGGGCAGTTAGTGAGTGGATCTCCCATCCGTCAAGAATATTTGGAGACCGCGCTTTCGTGGATCAATGATGGCAAAATAGAAGATTACATGGCAAAGCATCAGCATGACACGAACGCCGATGAATTGTGGAACTATTTCCAAAATGTAATTGCATGGGTGCGAGCGACTTTTACGAATTACCGCCGAGAAATGAACAGTGTAAAGTGGGG
Organism: Patescibacteria group bacterium; assembly: GCA_038063615.1. Lineage (GTDB taxonomy): Bacteria > Patescibacteriota > Minisyncoccia > Phycocordibacterales > UBA1550 > UBA1550. The sequence continues at coordinate 22,353 of JBBTUT010000003.1, forward strand.
CGAGCTGTACAACAAATTCAAAGACAAGAAACTGAATGCTGGCAAACTGGAAACCGAGATCAATGAGTTGATGCAAGACGAGGATGTGACGAAAAAATCCGGCATTTATCCGTATGTTTTGACGAGGCAGGAAAAATATCTTTCAATTCGCGCTTTTACCGAGAAGCAAAAGAGGGAAGTATACGAAAAACAAAAAGGCATCTGCGTAAAATGCAAGAAACATTTTGGAATAGAAGAAATGGAAGCAGACCATATAACACCTTGGCATGAGGGAGGAAAAACAAATGCCAAAAATTGCCAAATGTTGTGTAAACAAGACAATCGCACCAAATCTGGAAAATAATATGACGAGTAGTCTTTTTGCAAAGGTAGAATATGAATTTTTGTCATACTGGGTCAGGTACCCTTTCCTAAAATTGAATCCAAAAACTAAAATTAAAAATTTTGATGAGGCGGGGGCTGTGGTAGAATGAAATGCATGAAGAATAACAGTGGTAAAATTTCAAAGGAGAAGATTTTACCAAACATTGTTTTGAGGTATTATCATTCGCCACAGAAACGGAGTGATAATAAATTATCGGGAATTACTTGCGCCTTCTGTCTTGAAAAAAACATAATAAATATCGGCGGTGGTTTCCATGACAAAAAGGGTAAACCCCATCAGATTTGCGAAAAATGCGCGGTATGGCGATATCGAGATGATAACGGGTTCCGTACTCTGTCCGCAGCAAAAGCGCGCCGCCGTAGAATATTTGATGTTGGGTATATATTTAACGAAATGGTGATTGATAGGTATATAAGCATAAAGGGTGTTAAAAATTACGATGCCTTACCCACTGGGGTTGCGGATGTGATTTTTATAGATGCTGCTAATCTTTACAACTATCTTTTTAGTAAGGAGGATAAAATTAGAATCGAAGAAATTGAGAGGCAGGATGAGATTGCGGACGAATTGCGAAAGAGGATTGAAATTATTGATTTCAAAAAATATTTTACCGAAAAAGGACTTTTGTGATGTAACTTGGTTTGACGATATGGCGTGGTACATGGTAGTATTGTTGCATGAAACAGCAATTTACTGCAGTATATAAAAAGAGTGGAAAATGGTATCTTGGGTGGGTTGAGGAAATTTCCGGCGTGAATACACAAGGTCGTACACTTGCTGAAGCGCGCGAAAATCTTAATGAATAGGTGTCAGGTACCTTTGACTTGAATTTGAGCAGAATCTTCCCCGGCATGTTATAGTTGCTGTATGGTAACTTTTACCAAACACGCGAAAGATAAGTTTGGAATTCTGAAAAAACATAAATTTTCAGTATCTGAGGAGCAGGTTTTGGCGACTGTTGCGATGCCTGACCTGATTGATCATTCTCGAATTCCGCTCTTGGTAGCTCAACGAAAAATTGACAGGAACCTTGTATTGAGGGTAGTATATAAGCAAGAAAGAGGAACCGTAAAGATAATCACATTTTATCCGGGGAAATCTAAACAATATAAAAATGAAAACAAAAGATAAAGCAAAAATTTCATACGAGCCGGAATCCGATGTTTTAATGTGGGAAATATCTGGCAGTTCTATCGATTATGCTAAAGAAATTGGCAATTTTGTAGTGCATTTTACAAAAAACAATGTACCCGTTTTGATCGAGATATTGGAGGCGAGTAAATTTTTGGCAAAGACAAAAAATGTCGTAGAGAAAGGGAGCAGTGTTTTTATAAAAAGACACGCTTTGGCGGTGTAGATTTTGCATAATTGGGACAGTCACGATTGTTTCGTAAATTATGTGGTGTAGTTTGGGTGCAAACTCAATGCAGGTTACTTTTGTAGCATTATAGTAGTCAATTTACTCAAGAGAGGTGGCGTTTTGTAAATCTCAAAGACGCAGGATTAGCATAATTGCTCATACAGCTCGAGTTCCTCGCGCGGGTCGCTCCACTCGACTTCGTTGATATCAAATCGTGTTACATCAGAAAGCTCTTTGCGTACGGCATCATCCACTTCATCAGGACCGTACCCCGCTTGCTCTGCCGTCCACCAGAGAGTCTCCTCATGTTCAGGATGTTTCTTGTCTTTGAGAATGTCCATTTTTTCATAGTACCCAAAAAGTGCGCCGGAATCTTCGTATGGGCAACGATTCTTGCCTGCGAGAATATCCGGTACTTTCATACCATCAGTGCGTGGAAGTATTTTTTCAAGTGTGATCCTATGCCCCCAACCGTCTCCGAAGTCATACATATACCATACCGCGTCTTTTTCTTTTTTCAGAAAATCTGATATCCCCGTATTCCTTTCGTCGAGCGACGCCTTGTCAGAAAAAATTTCATCGTCCGGATGCGGAATCTTGATGCTTGTTGCGTCTCTGCTGGTATATGGCGAGCAATCAAAAAATTCATGCAAGTGATACCCGAACCACCCCATCGCGTCTTGAATGGCAACATGCAAATCAAAGAAAGAATATTCCTCAGGTACAATAATCCTGCGCCAAATGAGTGGCTTTGAGCCGGAAAGCTCTATTTTGAGTCGCAGAATATTATTGCCGGTAATATGCTTGGCGGGTTTTGCGTGCGCGACATCCGTTTGAGGAGCCATACTTTTTCTTCTTTGCTCCAATTGTTCTTCCACATGCCGCATTGTTTCTTCTGTCGCGAAAGCTTGCGCGAGTTTAGTCGCATCGCCACCTTCACCTTTTCTTATTAACTCACACATCGCGCACCCACCACATCCTTCAAATTCGGAAGTAACGGAAAAATGGGGGGACCCCGATAACCACTCTTCGGCAATTTGACCCGCTTCGTCCGCGAGATATTGATGCCAGCCATGAACCCAGCCGTCAGTGTTTTCTTTCAGGTGTCTCTCCATGGCGCGCCAATTCCCTGAACTAAGCGCCTTCACTGCTCCGCGCGCTTCATCTCCAGATGCCATGACTGACAGAATATCAGCGATAAAGTCGCGCGCAATCTGGTCGCGATATTCGTCATTGAGATGCTCGACGAGAAAATATTGTTTTGAGTTTCCAATTTTTATCACCCAGTCGTGTAAACCTTTTACTGAGGAAACCGCAACCAGTGTGCCAGTCTTTATGTCCAAGTATTGCTGCGGGTAATCCTCGGTGGCAAGAATCGCATCTACGACTGCCTCAATATCCACTCGAACTCGGTTGGGGAGATACCATGCGTCCATAATGTTGATAGTATGCTCGTATCGTTCATAATAATCAAGGCTCTAGACTAGTTAACCTAGGGGGGATAGGTGTCAGGAGATACTGGGTCAGAGACCTTTGACTCAAAACTTCCAACGGCTCATTTCCGCCCATTTGAGCCGTTGGGGTTTTGTTGAGGTAAGTCTGTGGTAGAATGAAATGTATGACAGAAGAAGAAATCGCGGTTAAACAACTATCGGAGGAATACGCAGGACTCTCTGATTTTTTATTGCGTGCGTCGTCTGATGAAAAGAAGAAAATAATCACTGAAGCGGCTCGTCGTGCGAACGAGGATCAGTTCGAGGTTTTTACTAAAGCAAGGCTTAAGATTGGGGCGAATTAGTGATATTGAGTGTTAGCCCCACACCCGCACAGACTAAGAATAGTATAATGATGTGCGGGCAAAAATAGGCAAAAGAAAAGGGCTCCTTAGGTAATTAGCCGTTCGGAACCCTTTTCGTCTGAATATACTCATACTACCAAAGGAGACGAGAAAGTCAAGTTTCACCTATTCGCTTGATGTGATAAGATAGAAGCACATTATGATAGACAAAGAACACGACGAAAAAGACGAGGAAGTGGTGGGGGCGGAAGCTCCTGCGGGGGCTCTTGACACGCAGGAGGATGCTCTGTATAGTAGCGAGGCTCCGGAGATAAGTTTTGAGAGTGAAGAGGATTTGGAGAGTCCGGCGCTTGCGCTCAAGAAGTTGCGCGAGAAACTGAAGGGCTGCGAGAAAGAAAAGAAGGAATATCTCGATGGATGGCAGAGGATGCGCGCGGACTTTGCAAATGCGCGCAAAGAAGAAGAGACTCGTCGCGGAGAGATGATCAAGTTTGCGGCAGAAGGGCTCGTCGACGACTTGCTACCCGTGCTCGATAGCTTTTCGATGGCGTTTTCAAACAAAGAGGCATGGGAAAAAGTGGACGCAAACTGGCGCAAAGGGGTTGAATATATTTACGCGCAAATGTATTCTGTCCTCGAGTCGAGGGGGCTCACGGAGATTGGGAAAGTGGGCGAGCAGATCGATCCGCGACTCTATGTTGCCGTCGAGGAAATACCGGCGACAGAACCTTCTCAAGCGAATACGGTCGCGGAGGTTGTCCAAAAAGGGTATCGTCTTCACAGTAAAGTTATCCGTCCGGCAAAAGTGAAAGTGTTTGGTTCCGCGAAGCCGTAAAAATAATGTGTCGAAATTTATTAAATAATTAATCATCACAACAACATCATGGCAAAAATTTTAGGCATTGACTTGGGTACAACGAATTCAGCGGTCGCTATCATCGAAGGTGGTGAACCGCGCATCGTAGAAAATATAGAAGGCGCGCGCACGACGCCGTCCATTGTCGCTGTTTCAAAGAGCGGCGAGCGTTTGGTGGGACTTCTTGCAAAACGGCAAGCGGTGACCAATCCGCAGAATACGCTTTTTGGCATCAAGCGCATGATCGGGCATACATTTGAAGACGAGGGTGTCCAGCGCGATAAAAAGACCGCGCCGTTTGCCATTGACCGCTCGACGACCGGCGGGGTGATGGTGAAGATGGGCGACCGACAGTATCGTCCGGAAGAAATTTCCGCAATGGTCCTCCAGAAGCTCAAGGCGGACGCGGAGGCGAAGCTCGGCGAGAAGATCACCGAGGCGGTCATCACCGTGCCTGCATATTTCAACGACTCACAGCGCCAAGCGACCAAAGACGCGGGGCAGATTGCGGGCTTCGATGTAAAGCGCATCATCAACGAGCCTACGGCGGCTGCTCTCGCATATGGTTTTAATAAAAAGAAAGATGAGAAGATCGTCGTCTATGATTTCGGCGGAGGCACCTTTGATGTGTCGGTGCTTGAAGTGGGTGGTGATGTTATCGAAGTGAAATCGACCGATGGTGATGTACATATGGGAGGCGAGGATATCGACCAGAAGATCATCAAGCACATTGCGAGCGAATTCAAAAAGGAATCAGGCATCGATGTGTCGACCGATGTGATGGCGCTTCAGCGCTTGAAGGAGGCGGCGGAAAAGGCAAAGCACGAGCTTTCGACGACGACAGAATCGGAGATAAACATCCCATTCATCACTTCCGGCGCAGAGGGTCCAAAGCATCTCCTTATGAAGCTTTCTCGCGCAACTCTCGATGACCTCGCACGCGAATACATCGACAAATCGATCGAGATCACCAAGCGCGCCATCGCGGCGTCGCCGTTCAAAAAAGAAGACATCAACGAAATCATTATGGTCGGCGGACAGACCCGTATGCCCGCTATCGTGAATGCGGTGAAGGAGCTTTTCGGCAAGGAGCCAAATCGCTCGATCAACCCCGATGAAGTGGTGGCGATCGGCGCGGCTATTCAGGCGGGAATTTTGCAGGGTGATGTGAAAGATGTGCTCTTACTCGATGTCATCCCACTCTCGCTCGGCATTGAAACATTTGGCAATGTCGCGACGAAGCTCATCGAAAAGAATACGACGATTCCCGCATCGCGCTCGCAGGTGTTCTCGACAGCGGCGGATAATCAAACATCAGTCGAAATCCATGTTGTGCAGGGTGAGCGCCCAATGGCACCGGACAACAAGTCTCTCGGCAGATTTATTTTGGACGGCATTCCGCCGGCACACCGCGGTATGCCGCAAGTGGAAGTCTCTTTCGATGTGGACGCAAACGGCATCTTGCAGGTAAAGGCAAAGGAAAAGACGACCGGCAAAGAGCAATCGATACGCATCGAGGCAAGCTCGGGCCTTTCAAAAGATGATATCGCGCGCATGCAAAAAGAGGCGGAGATGAACGCAGAGGAGGATGCGAAAAAACGCGATACAGCGGAAACTAAAAATGTACTTGAGCAGATGGTGTACACTGCTGAAAAAGCGCTCCGCGACAATGGCGACAAAGTTTCTGCGGAGATCAAAACAGCAGTGGAAGAAAAGCTTGCGAATGCAAAGACGGCAAGCACGGGCACCGATATTGACGCGATGAAGAAAGCATCCACGGAGCTTTCAGAAGAGCTTTCAAAAATCGGTGAAGCGATGATGAAGAGTGCTGAGGGCGCGAAACCGGAAGGCGCCGGTGAAAATCCCGAAGGAGGCGACGGGAAAGTGCATGATGCGGAGTACCGCGACGGGGAGGACAAGAAAGACAATTAACATGTGACAATTGACATGTGACAAGGGCGAACCAGTATTTCGTCAATGGTCAAAAGTCAGTTGTCAAATGTTCCCAGTATGGCAAAGGATCACTACAAAACACTCGGCGTTGAAAAGGGCGCATCTCAAGACGAAATCAAAAAAGCGTTTCGCAAGCTTGCGCACCAGCATCATCCCGACAAGGGCGGTGATGAGAAGAAATTCAAAGAGGCGAGCGAGGCGTATCAAGTACTCTCTGACGAAAAGAAGCGTACCGAATATGACACCTATGGAAGTGCTGGGCCTAGTCAGGGTTTTGGCGGTGGGCAAGGAGGAGGTTTTGACTATTCCGGCTTCGGTGGTTTTCAAGGCGGGCAAGGGTTTGAGGGGGTGGATCTGAACGACATTTTTGGTGACTTTTTCGGCGGGGGAAATGGTCGCGGGCGCACGCAAGCGCGCCGAGGGCGCGACATTTCAGTAGACCTCGAGATCTCATTTTCCGAGGGCGTGTTTGGTGTGGAGCGCAAAGTGTTCATCACGAAAACTTCAGCGTGTGGTACCTGCCACGGCAGTGGTGCAAAGCCGGGCACGAAAACGAAAACCTGCGCCGAGTGTAAAGGGCAGGGTCGCATCCAAGAAATGAAGCGCTCGTTCCTCGGCACTATTTCTCAGGTGCGCGAGTGTTCTGCGTGCGCGGGTACCGGCAAGATTCCCGAGGAAAAGTGCACGGACTGCAAAGGGCACGGCGTCCTCCGCAAGCAAGAGGAAATCACTATCCGTGTTCCATCTGGTATTCAAAACGGCGAGATGGTGCGCTTGATGGGCGCGGGCGAAGCGGTGCAAAACGGCACGGCGGGGGATTTGTATGTCAATATCCACATCGCACCGCACAAAGTTTTCAAGCGCGAAGGGGTCAACCTCGTGATGAACCTCGGCGTGAAGCTTACCGACGCGCTCCTTGGTGCCGAGCACTCTATCGAAACTCTCGACGGGCAGATAAAGGTCAAAATTCCGCGCGGAGTTTCCTCGGGAGAGACATTGCGCGTGCGAGAAAAAGGCGTACCGTTTGCTCAAAAACACCGCGGTGACCTCCTCATCAAAGTCGAAGTGAAAACCCCCGCGAAACTTTCCCGCACAGCGGAAAAACTCATCGAGAATCTTCGTGAGGAGGGGATATAACTATTATGATTTTTTTTGCAATCACACCGTTCATCTTGCAGACGCTCGTATACCCATTCACTTGGGTTTCGCTCAGCTTTTTCGCAAAAATTCGCATTTTGGGTAAAGAGAATATTCGCGGGCATAAACACGGAGTGATATTTGCGGTCAATCATGCAAGCGAGCTTGACCCAATCCTCATCCCCGCAACACTCGATCCATTTTCGCGCCTAATGCCGATGTTTTATCTCGCGCGCGAGAGTGCATTCTACGAGAAGAGCGGGCTTGCGAAATATATCTACGGCGGACTTTTTTTCAAGATCTGGGGCGCGTACCCGGTGACCGTAGGAACAAGAGGCGACTATGAGCATGCACTCAGGCACCATATCAAAATTCTTGAACGCGGGAAGAGTATCTGTATTTTCCCTGAGGGAGGCAAAACAAAAAACGGCGAAATCGGCGAAGGAAAGCCGGGCGTCGCATACCTCCTCTGGCGCACCGGCAGACCCGTGATCCCTGTCGCCATCCGCGGCCACTATCAAATGAGTGCGCATAGATTCCTCACCCGCAAACACTCCATCACCGTTTCCTACGGCGCACCCATCACCAAAGAAGAGCTCTTTGGTGCGCGAGCAGATGCGATCTCGCCAACCCGCGAAGAATTAAAAGTAGCCACGCAAGTTATTATGTCGCGTATTCGGGAGATGTATGAGGGGATATAAGATTTTTTCTTATGAAATCAAAACATTCCAATATCGAATATCCGGAAGTTCGCATGCGTGATGTGGCGTCTTCTTTGTGGCAAGGGATGAGCAAAAGCTGGGTTATGATGCTCGCCATCCTCTTTGGTATTGGGGGAGCAAATGCTTTTGAAATTGTAATACCACTCTATTATAAAAAGTTTTTTGATACTCTTTTGTTGCCGGAGTCCAAGGCAGAGCTTTCGCCACAACTTGTTCATATCATTCTCTTTATTTTATTGCTTAACGGAGCTGGTTGGGTTTGTTGGCGTATTGGATCGTATGCGATCATACGCGTTCAAGCAAGATCAATGGCGACTCTTCGCCAACAAGCTTATGACCGTCTTTTGCATCATTCATATAGTTTTTTTGCCAATAATTTCACTGGGGCATTGGTTCAGCGTGTCGGGAGATATGCCCGTGCATTTGAACGCATCACAGACCGTATCACATGGGATATTCTCCCACTCATTGTGCGTATTTCCGGTGCGGTCATTATTACTGCGTACATCTTTCCAATGCTCGCCACTATCATTTTTGGGTGGGTGGTTTTGTATATGGCGGTCAATGTTGTTTATTCGAGGTGGCGCCTAAAATATAACCTGCAAATGGTAGAAGCGGACTCGCGCACGACTGCGGTGCTTGCCGATACTATTACCAATCAAAACAATATTGATATTTTCAGCCAACACGCATACGAGCAGAAGTATTTTAAAGAGGTAACAGATGATCAGGCAAAAATTACTTTTCGTAATTGGGGTGTCGGTCAGGTGCTCGATGCCATGCAAGCGGCACTCATTGTCCTTATGGAGTTCGCAATTTTTTATCTCCTTATTCACTACTGGGAACAGGGGCCTGTTATGGTGGGGACATTTATCATGGTCCAGCTGTATGTTTTGGGACTCGGAAAGAGATTATGGGATTTTGGACGCATCATCCGCGACGCTTATGAAGGATATGCGGATGCTAAAGAAATGGTGGAGATTATGAAACTTCCATATGAAATAAAAGATGTGCCTGCTGCGGTACCGCTTCATGTTTCTGGCGGGGAGATTGTTTTCAGTGATGTTTCGTTCGCCTTCAACCAAACACGCGAAGTTTTGCAAAATATAAACTTCACGATCAAGGCCGGTGAAAAGATTGCTCTCGTTGGTCCGTCTGGCGCAGGCAAGACGACATTCGTGCGCCTGCTTTTGCGGTTTTATGATGTGACGAGTGGCAAGATTTTGATTGATGGTCAGAACATTCGTTATGCAACACTTGAAACGCTTCGCAACAAGGTGAGTCTTGTCCCGCAGGACCCGCTTCTTTTCCACCGAACTATTATGGAGAACATTCGCTATGGCAAGCCCAGCGCGACAGAGGCCGAGGTCATGGAGGCCGCACGCCTAGCACATTGCGATGAGTTTATAAATGCATTGCCAAAACAATACGAAACATATGTGGGAGAGAGAGGGATAAAACTTTCCGGCGGGGAACGACAGCGGGTTGCCATTGCGCGTGCTATTTTGAAAAATGCACCAATACTCGTACTTGATGAAGCAACATCAAGCTTGGACTCGCATTCCGAAGCGCTCATTCAGGACGCGCTTGATACATTAATGAAAGGTAAGACTGTCGTTGTCGTTGCCCATCGTCTATCAACCATCCGCAAGATGGACCGCATTGCGGTACTCAAAGACGGGGCCATCATCGAGGAAGGCACTCACGACGACCTAACCAAACAAAACGGCAGTCTCTACGCAAAGCTCTGGGACCTCCAAGCCGGCGGATTTTTACGCGAAGAGGATTGAGCGAAATATAAATTCCCCAATTTAACCCTATAGGGCGCGATTGGGGAATTTTGAAGTTTCTTATTTTTCTGTGTTGGTAATTTTCCAAATCCGCCAGCTTGGACCTATAGGTCCAAGCTGGCGGATTTGGAATTTCGATTTTGCTACGCTATATCGTGATACGAGAGACTGTGATATAATGCTCAAAATATGGAGGATAAAAATACAAAATTGTCATTTTTGAAATTTCTGGATACGCTGAGGTGGTTGTTTGTTTATAATATAAAACTGGCGCCTGTGGCGGCCAGCTTCAACGCGTTTGCCGCTATCTTTTCGACGGCGAGTCCTTTGGTCAATGCATATATTTTTGCGAGATTGTTGGATGATGTCATAAAGATTGCTACGGCGCATGGAGATCCGAAAGAAATCATCCCGATGCTCGGGGTGCTCCTTGCATATAATTTGATTAATTCAGCAATCAATGCCACAAACGGATATGCATCGCAGGTGATGAGTGCTGCAACTCAGTACAAGTCACCACAAATCTTATATCGCCACATTCATTCATTGGGCATTCAGACACTGGAAAATCCTGAAGTTGCCAATAAGATACAACGGTCAAAGGAAATCATCGGAGCATTATATGGTGATTTTGAACGGGCAGTAGCATTCTTCGCAAAAATCTTCACGCTGATTGCCGCGGCCTTTATTGTAGTCAAAGTGATGCCTGTAGTAATGGCGATCATTGCCATCTCGATACTTCCGGAGATGGCCTCAAATAAATTCCATATGAGGAAAGAATGGAAGCTATATAGAGATGAGACCGAAAATAGACGGAGGGCGAATTTCATTTTTTCTTCGCTCATAGAAACTTCAAACCTCCAAGAGGTCACCATAACCTCCGCGTATGAATATCTGAATAATGTATACAAAAAATTCGCTGACTGGTTTACAAAGGAGGACTTAAAGATTCTTAAGGGTTGGCAATTTTTTGGTTTTCTGTTTGGGTCAATAACAGATGTCACCAGCATCTTTGGGTACTTCACCATTTTAAAAAACCTTTTTAGTGGAATTGCTTCCATTGGTACGGCGACATTTCAAATGAGGTCGTTAGACACTTTTGTCAACAACTTGCTGACCGTGGGGAATGCATATGTCGGGCTCACCGAGAGGTGTATCCGTATGAGCGAGATCAAAGAATTGTTCGAGATGAAGCCGATGGTTTCTGATGGCGGTGTGGAGATGGCAGTCTCTGCGGATGCCCCGAACATATCATTGAAGGGAGTCAGTTTCAAATACCCAAACTCCGATCGGTTTATTATCAATGACCTGAACCTCGAGATTAAGCCGGGAGAAAAGATTGCAATCGTCGGAGAAAACGGCGCGGGAAAGACTACGCTCGTGAAATTGTTGAGCAGATTTTACAAGGTGGACAAGGGTGGTGTCTATTTGAACGATGAGAATATCAATGACATTAAGATAGACAGTTGGTACAAGAATCTGGGAGTGCTGTTTCAGGAATACAATACCTACGGGTCACTGACGCTGAAAGAAAATATCCTTTTGGGAGATGCGCACCGAGAGCCGGATGAGGCGAAAATGAAGATTGCGGCGGACAGGGCAAATGTCAATTCATTCATTTCCAATTATAAAAATGGGTACGATCAGGTGCTCAGCGAAAAATTCAAAGGAGGCACCCGCCCGAGTACGGGGCAGTGGCAGAAGATTGCCATCGCGCGGTTCTTTTATCGTGATTCGCCCGTTGTTATTTTCGACGAGCCCACGGCTTCCATTGATGCGGTTGCGGAGGCGGAGATCTTTGGGCAAATTTACGAATTTTTCAAAGACAAAACGGTGATTATTATCTCGCACCGATTCTCAACAGTGCGCAATGCGGACAAGATCTATGTCTTGGACGGCGGGAAAATAGCAGAAAGCGGCAATCATGACCAGCTGATGAAGCTGAAAGGGAAGTACCACAAAGCGTTTATCATTCAGGCCGAGGGGTATAAGTAATTGGGAGGGGAAACAAACAACTGACAACTAACAATCGACAATATGAATCCCGTTAGAAGTTTTTCTGTAATTTTTACAGAAGACAAATAAGCAGATAATTGGTAAGATAATATTGATAATTAATTTTTAATAACTAAACTTCTAACGGGATGAAAATAAAATCAATCAATGCGCGAGAGGTATTAGATAGCAGGGGGAATCCAACTGTCGAGGCGGTGGTCATTTTGGAAAATGGTTCGATTGGTTCTGCGATGGTGCCGTCGGGGGCTTCTACGGGGAAATACGAGGCGGTGGAGCTTCGCGATGGTGATACAGAGAGGTACGGCGGACTCGGTGTATTGAAAGCGGTGGGGAATATCAAAAATGAGATTGCGGGAGCTTTGGTCGGGATGGATGCCGCAGACCAGAGGGCTATCGATACCGCGATGATCGCGCTCGACGGGACGGAAAACAAAACCAAGCTTGGCGCGAATGCAATCTTGGCGGTGTCTCTCGCTGTTGCAAAAGCAGAGTCGGTGGCGGAGGGTAAGCCGTTGTATGACTATCTCACAAAATTCAATCCAGATTTCAACGGGAAATTCATCATGCCGATACCGATGATGAATATAATGAACGGAGGCAAGCATGCGAGCTGGGCGACGGACATTCAGGAATATATGATCGTGCCTGTTGGTGCCGGCTCGGTCACTGAAGCAGTGAGAGTATGCGCGGAAGTGTATGCGTGCCTCAAAAAGACATTGAAAGAAAAAGAATATGCTACCAATGTCGGTGACGAGGGTGGTTTTGCTCCCGCAGTGAAAGACAATAAAGAGCCGTTTGAACTGATGTCCGAAGCTGTTGCGAAAGCCGGCTATACGCTTGGCAAAGATGTTTTCTTCGGCATCGACGCCGCCGCTTCTGAATTTTTCGAGAACGGTTTGTACCAGCTCCGCAAAGAGGGGAAGAGCGTAAATGGCGAAGAGCTGTCTTCTTTCTATCGCGGGCTTGCAGAAGAGTACCCGATCATTTCGATGGAGGATATTTTTGCCGAAGATGACTGGGAATCCTTTGGTAAGTTTACCACTGAGAATGGCAGTCACACGCAGATTGTCGGTGACGATTTGTATGTCACTAATATGAAGAGATTGGAGCGTGGTGTCGCGGAGAAAACGACCAACTCTATTTTGATCAAATTGAATCAGATCGGAACATTGACCGAAACGATTGACACAATCCTTTTGGCGGAAAAGAATAATTTTACTTCGATTATCTCTCATCGGAGTGGCGAAACGGAAGATACTTTTATTGCCGACCTCGTCGTCGCGATGGGTACCGGACAGATCAAAACGGGTGCACCGTGTCGCAGTGAGCGCACCGCAAAGTACAATCGCTTGATGGCGATAGAAGAGGAAGTAGGCGACAAAGCAGAGTATGCGAAGTTTCCGTTTCTAAAAAAATAAAGGGACACCGGAATGTCCCTTTTGGTCAGCGCCAGCGCCTACTCTTCTTGTTTGCCGGTTCAGGATGATGCGAGGAATGATGCTCACACAGCGTGTGCAAACATTTTTTTTGGTCGCACGCCCCATTTTCTATCCATACCCTTAAATTAGTTTTACCATTTGGGCAATCTTGGTTTTCTGCCATTCCCATACCCACCTCCTTTTAAATTTTTTCCTCTCAGGGTTTCTGTCCTGCGGTGTACCGGAGATCATCCCCGCAAACACACGGACATTTCTGTGTGTCGTGCCGAAAGTTTCATCGATAGACTTTGCCGAAGGAAAATCATAATTGAAAATTTCCTTCTTGCTCATACCGAGTATTCTTCGAGCTACTATGCTCATGTCTGCCTCCTTTTTAAGAACTATGAATTTTATTCTTCCCTAAAACTACTCTTAAATCACCAAAAAGTCAAAAGTTGCGGGTTCTGCTATAATGCGGTTTGTATGTCTGACCAAAACAAAACAGAGGCAAATTCACTCGATCAAAAAGAACAGATGAAAAAAGGTTTGCGCGCGGTATGGCGCCATGTGCGACCGTTTAAAAAAGGGGGAAAGGGGGTCAGGTACCCTTTCCCTTTACTTCTGGGGAAAGGGGGTCAGGTACCCTTTCCCTTTACTTCTGATATACTAACCATATGCCTCGCATCACTCGTACCGACATCGGCAATCATTGCTATCATGTCATAAACCGTGCCAACGCGCGTATGCCGATTTTCTTCGCAGAAAAGGACTATGTTTTGTTTGAGCAAGTCCTAGAGGAAGCGCAAGAAAAGTTCTCTATGAGAATCCTCGCATACTGCCTCATGCCAAACCATTTTCACCTTGTGTTGTATCCAAAAAATGATGGTGACATGGGAAAATTCATGCAATGGCTCACGCTCACCCATACCCAGCGCTGGCATCAGGCGAACAATACGAAAGGAAGTGGGCATCTCTACCAAGGAAGGTACAAATCTTTTTTGATACAGGGCGACAACCATCTTCTCTCTGTTATTCGTTATGTCGAGCGAAACTCGCTTCGCGCAAAACTTGTTAGAAAAGCAGAGAACTGGGGTTTTTGTAGTTTAGCACGACGACTATCAATCAACACAAGAAAAAAGAAACTCTTGTCAGCATGGCCGATACCGGAGCCAAGAGATTATCTCTCATTTGTTAGCACCCCGCAAACAAAAGAAGAGGAAGAAAGCATCAGAGGATCTGTCGTAAGAGGGAAGCCGTTTGGTGCAGATGCATGGGCTACAAAAATGATCGAGAAGTTTGGACTTGAAGCTACCGTGCGCTCGACAGGGAGACCCAAAAAGGGTACCTGACCCCCTTTTTCTCAAAAGAGCGATGCGCGGGGTTGATATTCTGCGTCAATATGATATCCACCCGGGGGTGATTTGTACTGTTACCAAGAAAACGGTGAAATATGCCGAAGAAATCCTTCATGGGTTGGTTTCTGCCGGTTTCAAAAACATCGCTTTCAACGCCTTTTATAACACGGCATCGGAAAGTGGCGGAGACGAGTATGGGTTATCGGATAAAGACTGGTACGGTTTCCTTAGAGAAATCTTTGAATCATGGCTGGAAATTAATGATGAAACGATTCGTGTGCGCGAGCTGGATGCTATACTGGCGTGGACGCTAGGGAAGTCAACAAACGAATGTTCTTTCCGCGGAAGTTGCGATAAATGGTTTGCGATTGACCACGCAGGTGATGTTTACCCTTGTGAAAGGTTTGGGAAGAAAGTCAATTTTGGAAGTCTTGATTCTCTTGGGGTCTACGGAAATCTCATTATGAGTCAAACTTTTCTTGAGTGGAAAGATTCAATCCAAGTATTACCGAGTAAATGCAGGGCTTGCACTTTTCTATCATTGTGTAACAATGGTTGTAGTAGTCATAGGCAAGCTGATGATCAAGGGGTGCCTCTTTATACCTATTGTGAAAGTCGGCTGGATTTCTATGGTTTTGTACAAAATCGGATAAAGAAAGGAGGTGAGACGCTATGAACAGTGGTTCTTTAGTATCAAGTAGTAAGGGAGGCAGATCTTTGCTTTCTTCAAATAGGGCACTTCAAGGTGCTTTTGGAAGGATTGAGAGTTTATCCGCAAGAGGAGAAACTGGTTACAGTGATTCTTCAGGAGAAGAAGGTGGCTGGGATGACGGCAAGCATTCAGATGGGTATGATGACTCAAGTGAACACAATGATTCATCTACTTAGTAATTGAAAGTGAATAGGTGGGTGATAATTAATTCACTATCATTAAAACGCGGGTTTGCAAAAATCCGCGTTTCTTTTTATTATATAAAATATGAATCATATAAACACAGACTTATTATTATCAGACGAAGAGCATCTCGCGCTCCCAAAAGAAATAAGACAAAAAGTGCCGTACCTGTATTCTTTTGAGTGTAATGGTCAAATTCTTTACTACTTTGGTTCTAAACATGTGATGGACCCGAAACATCCCCAGTTTGAATTTCTGCACGAAAAATGGCAGGACTTTTTAGATAAAACGCGTGGCAGAAAATCGATAGTAATCCATGAGGGAATCGTGAATGAAAAGAATTTAATATCTCTAGAGCGTGTGATTGAACAACATGGCGAATCCGGTGCCATTGTGTACTGGGCGGACAAGGATAAGGTGCCTTGTTTTCGCCCTGAGCCAACGATAGCTGATGAGACCAGAGAATTATTGAAGGAATTTTCTCGAGAGGATATATTCTACTTTTTTATGATGAGAGGAACGGCAACATGGCAGAGAAAAGTTGCTCCTGAAAATTTTAACGAATTTATCACACGAAATATCCAACGCTATAAAAAAGAATTAGACTGGTCTGGTTTTGATTTTTCTTTTGAATCTGCAATTGGGAAAGTGCATAAAAAGATCTTTGGAAAAGAATTTAGTTTGGAAGACAAGGACTTTTTGGCACAAATCAAGAATCTTTCATTTTATGAATCTCACATTAATAAAGTAGCAAAAAGTTCTTTGAGAATAAGGGATGTTTTTATTTTGGAACACATAGGAAAGTATTGGTATGAAGGATATAATATTTTTATTGTTTACGGCTCGCACCATGCTAGAATTCAAGAACGAGCGATTAAGGATATGGTAGAAGCATAAAATTAAGGTCAATTGTACCAAAACCCATAACTAGCATAAAAGATTTTTGTTCTTGTTGCTGGCATGGTATGATTGAATGGAAGAAAATGAGGTTGAGAGGGTTTTTGATTCTATCGCATTAGGTATTTAAAAATATCATGAATTCAGAATATTACTCTGTTGATGTGGATGTGTGTATAATTACTCGAAAAAAGCTTGACATTTTGTTCTTAGCGCGATACTCTTTTGGTAGACAGTAGCGGATGCTTTGAGATTGGCTTGAGGTGACGCTAGGGTACTTTAAAAAGGGAGGTGATGCCACGCAACTTTGTAAGGTATTAGGAGGTTCGGCTCGAGATTGGCTTGAGATGACTCCAAAGATTTCTTTAAAAAAGGAGATTTATTATGAAAAAAAGTAAAAATGCTACACCCAGCCATAACCCTTTTGCTTCTGAAGGGTTCAAACTATCTTCCTATACCCACAAATGCTGTTGCGTTGCGGTGCGTATAGGGGACACTGTGGACCTCCGTGACACCAAAAACCCAAATAGTCCCACGCTTTCTTTCAATAGGAAAGAGTGGAAGGCCTTTGTGAAAGGCGTGCAGTCCGGCGAGTTCAATGTCTGAGCTGAAGAAGCTTCGGAGGGGGTGTTTTTACACTCCCTCCGTTTTTATTTAAATAATAGTATGGAAAAGAAACTAAAAATAAAAGTATCAGAAAAGAATTATATATACGGACGACTGAGCGGATCATCTCGCCAACCGCTTTTTATCGTTGTCCACGGCCTTCCTGGGTCAATGGACGAAGATTTTTATCTAAACGCAACACGCTGGTTTGTAAAACGAGGGTATGCTTCGTTTCGTTTTAATCTTTATGGCACAGAGAAAAATTCTCGGCAAATGATGGACTCAACACTAAAAACACATGCATCCGATATTGATGCGGCCGTGCGTTATTTCCGTGGGAAAAAATTTCAGAAGATATTTATTGCGGGGCACAGTTACGGTGGTCCAAGCATCTTACTTTCAAGTGAGCAAAAATTTGACGGAGCGGTCCTATGGGATCCTTCATATAAAGTATCATTCACAAAAACACAGCACGGTTTTCCTGCCGTAAAATATATCAAGGAGATAAAAGGGTATATTATGAATTGGGGAACAAATCTTATTGTCGGAAAGGCAATGGCTGACGAGGCAAATACGATAAACTGGAACGAACTCACCAAGAATTTTCATCTGCCCCTAAGAATCATCGCTGCTGGGAAAGGGCACTTGGTGCGCGGTGCGAAACATTATTTTAGGACGGCCAATGACCCCAAGGAACTGACAGTCATCAAAGACGCAACTCATTATTTTAATGATACGGAAGATATGCGCGAAAAAGTATTCAAAATTTCAGAAGATTGGTTCAAAAAAATATCAAATAGATAGAAGATAGCCGTGTTTTTTTGTTTTCTTTTTTTGTGCGGGGCGTGGTATGATTGGGGGGAGAAGGGAAATTTAATTTAAAAAATCAATGGCAACAGATCATTTTGGGGAAGTTGTGCGAGCCGTGCGTAAGGAGGGACTTTATCCGGAAATCCCGATTGTTCAAAGTGCTGCAACGGAGACAAAAATTGTTGTCGACGGGAAAGACTTCTTACTCTGTTGATGTGGAGGTGTGTGGGTAATTACTCGAAAAAAGCTTGACAGTTTGTTCGTGGTGGGATACTCTGTGGGTAGACGGTAGTGGATGCTTTGAGGTGGGCTCGAGGTGGCGCTAGTGTACTTTAAAAAGAAAGGAGGTGATGAAAAATTGATATTGATTGGGAGGTTCGACTCGAGATTGGCTTGAGACGACTCCAAAGAGCTCTTTAAAAAAGGAGATTTGCCATGAAAAAGAGTAAGAACACTCGTGTGAGCAAGAATGAGCGTGGTGATAAAGTTATCACTCTGTGTGGGGTCAGTAACTGTTGCCCTACGGTGACGATTGATAGGGGAGGCAACCATGTCATCAAAGATGACTTCGGAGGTTCAGTCGTACTATCTAAAGAGCAGTTCGGGATGCTCAAAGAGGTTTAACCGTAGTTCCACTGCATCAAGACGCCTCAAGCTTTACTGTGCGAGGCGTCTATTTTTATGAAAAAACAACATACAGAACTTTTATTTGTTCAGATTACCCCTGAGTGTAATATGGGTTGTCGATATTGTCCTTTTTCTAACCAAAATAATCTTATAAATAGACAAAATAATTTTAGTGCGCAGATCAATTCAATCAAAAACACTTTTGACTCAAAATCTTTCACAGAGAGTTCTTTCGGTGAGTTAATTGTATATGGAGGAGAGGCGCTTCTTTACTTTGACCAAGTTAAAAGAATAATTAATGAATATAAAAATTTCCGACATTACGGAAAAATAACAGTATGCACTAACGGCATTCTTATTAATCAAGATGTCATTACCTATTGTAAAACCAACAAGATAAATGTGACTATAAATATGGATGGGGATTTTAATTTAGTCGCAAGTAATAAATTTTTTTCTAAAACAGATTGGGCTAAACTCACTGGTAATATAAAAGGACTTCATTCAGAGGGAATACCATATGATTTCTCTACGACCATTACACCTCACTTTATTGAAAATTTTAATTCACAAGTAAAATTTTTAGAATCTTTGCACCCGAGAATGATAGGTTTTAATTTTTTGAGGGATACTCAAGCACAAAAAGAATTTGGAATAAGCAACCCTGATAATTATTTGCAAGATGCTACTTCTTTGGTGTTTAAATATAACTCAGTTGTGAATTTTAATCGAAATAAAAAACTGAGAGCTTTTAAAGAGAAAAAACAGATTTCTGATTGTATATGTTCTGGGATGGGTATAACTATCCTCGCAACCGGTGAATATACGACATGCGGAATATTTCCATCTCAAAGATGCAGGACATCAAGAGAGGTAATCAGCATCATGAAGGAAAATTATAAAAAATTATTTTTAGACATAGAACTAGGACAAAACATAAAAGACTTACCAACTTTTGGAGGAGGTTGTTCAAAGCTCTTGCGAGAGGACAATAAAAGATTTTCTTATTATAATGCTTGGGTAAGTTTTGAACAGTTTAATTATGAAAAATTATAAAATAGGGGTTATTGGCGGCTCTGGGATATACACTCTGCAAGACTATAAGTTTTTTGCAGGTAATTTTGACAATGAGTACAAAGATAGTGAGTTGGGAATAGAAAAATATAAATTTAGTAATTGTGAAATATATTTTTTATCTAGACATGGCAAAAATCATATGATCCTACCTCACGAGATAGATTATTTGACCAATATTAAGGCATTTGATGATTTGAAAGTTGATTGCATCATATCTTTTTGCACTGTTGGTTCATTAGATTCTAATTTCCAGCCCGGCTTGTATGTTACCCCAAAAGATATCATTGATTTTACCTACAACAGGAAAGGATGGAACTACACCAAAGAAAACAAGCATGTTGATATACAGCCAGTTTTTGGCGAGGATTTAATGAGAGTTTGTAAGCAACTGTTTAATAATATTAATGTTCCATTGAATAATGAGGGAACACTTGTTGTAATTGAAGGACCAAGGTTTGCTACTCTGGCAGAGCAAAATATGTACAAAATATTCGGTGGTAGTTTTTTGAATATGACCCAAGCGCAAGAAATTTATTTGTCGCATGTTTTCCAAATCCCATTTATTTCTCTGTGCCACATAACCGACCTGACCTCAATCGTAAATAAAAACTATGACCTAACTTCAAGTGATGCGATATCGGTATTCAAAAGCAATTACAGTAAAGTGGAGAGGATATTGAGCGCGCTGGTCAAATATTTAAGTGAAAATAAACCAGAAATAAAGTATCATAGTGATAAGCAAACTTTCGTGTAACTGCTTGCTATTTTTTACAATATGTTGTACTCTATCCTGAGGATAAGTACCTTAACAATGGTATAATAAATTAGCAACAAAAGGAGGCCGATTATGATAAAAGTACAAAATCTTCAGAAAAGCTACGGTTCATTAACAGTGCTCTCCGATATTTCTTTTTCACTTGGAAGAGGACAGAAGGTGGCATTGGTTGGACTCAATGGAACCGGGAAAACAACTCTGCTTAAAATTGTGGCCGGTCTTGAGGAGCAGGATGCTGGAAAGATCGACCTTGCAACGGATGCCTGTATCGGTTATCTACCTCAAGATACGGGCCTTTCGGGGAACGAACCCATTATGGACTATCTGAGGAAAGTGTCTGGCATTGATGTGCTCGAGAAAGAAATAGGAATTTTGTCTTCTGAGCTGGGTGACCCTGAAAAGGTCAAGCGTTACGGTGATGTTCGCAGTAAATATGAGCATCTCGACGGTTACTCTTTTGCTCACAGAGCAGAAGTGATGCTTTCAGGATTCGGGCTTGAAGATGTTGGGCTTGACCGCCCACTGTCTAATCTGAGCAGTGGGCAGAAAAGCAAAGTGGTACTTGCGGGTATTTTGCTTAAGGGTGTTGATTTGCTTTTGCTTGATGAGCCTACGAACAACCTCGATCTCCCTGCTCTCATTTGGCTCGAGGATTTTCTGCAAAAATCCAAGGCATCATGCATCGTTGTTTCGCATGACCGCAGATTTCTCGACAAAGTTGTAAGAAAGATCTTCGAAATTGATTGGCGTACACGCGCACTTACCATCACTGGAGGCACATATAGTGATTATCTGGAAATGGTGGCAAAGCGTGTTGCATGTCAAAAGGAAGAGTACCGGCTTCAACAGGAGGAAATCGAGCGTCTGAACGAACGGGCGCGCGAAAAGAAGGCGGATGCTACTCGAGGATCACACTGGTCTCCACGCGACAATGACAAGTTTTTAAAGGGGTTTAAGCGTGATCGTGCTACGAAGTCTTCGAAGGCGGCAAAGGCTATTGAAAAGCGGGTAGAACAAATGGATAAGATTGAAAAGCCAATAGAAAGAAAGCCGTTTGAGATACCTCTCAATGCTGAAGTTGATTCTGGTACGCTTGATGTTCGTCTCTCAGATGTTGTGATTGAATACCCAAACACTTTCCGTATTGGCCCACTGTCTTTTGAGGCACGCTATGGTAGCAGGGTCGGCATAATGGGTCTAAACGGATCAGGAAAATCGACATTGCTAAAGACCATAACTGGACAGATGGCGCCTACTCACGGGAAAATTGAGGTTGGTTCTGGTCTCAGGATTGGCAATATGATGCAGGAGCACGAAACGCTTCCTCGCGAACGCACATTGCTTGAGTTTCTTGAAGAACGGGCACATCTAAGCAAGCAGGATTCATATGCCAAACTGTCAAAGTTTGGGTTCGATGAAAGACAGGTCAAGTTGCCTATCAGCACCTTAAGTCCGGGTGGGCGCGCGCGCCTCCTGCTAGCTTTATTCTCAGCCCAGTCGGTCAATATGCTTGTTTTGGATGAGCCAACAAACCATCTCGATATCGAAGCACTGAATGCCCTTGAAGAAACACTGAGAACTTATCGTGGCACGGTACTGCTCGTCTCTCATGACAGATATTTCATCGAAAAAGCTTCGCTGGATACAACTTATGTTTTGTCTGACGGAGCTCTGACAAAGATTCCTGATTTTAAGACTTATGTTAAAACAGCAGAAGAGAAAGCACGAAAGTTGCTTAAACTGTTATGAGCATAGAACCCAACAAGCATAAAAGCTTGTTGGGTTCTATTTATTTCGGCATGGATTTTAGTATGCCGATGTATTCAATGCAAAATTTCTTTCATTTTTCGCATCGGGCGTGGTATAATTGAAATGTAAAAGTTCGTACAAATACTGATTCGAGCGTTGGGTATGAGAAAAATAGTTTGTTTTTAAAATGATAAAATTAACTTTTATTGGAAGTGGCTGTTGGCAGGGTATTCCAGCGCCTTTTGGTGCGGATAAAATTAGCCAGAATGTAGAATGGGGTTCAAAAGATTTTCGCTTTAGGACATCTCTCCATATTGAAACTGAAAATGGGAAAAGTATTGTAGTTGAGGCAACACCTGATATTAGGTTGCAATCATGGAAGTTTAAGTTAGGAAAACCTGATGCTATTCTTGTTTCTCATTGGCACTGGAATCATTTATTTGGGTTGCTCGATTTAGATTGGTTTGCTAAAAAGAACCCACTTATTGTCTATGGGAATAGTGTGACGAAAGAGTGGTACGAAGAAAGGATGAATCATGTGAATGTTAATTTTCAAACATTTAAGTCGTATGAGCCGTTTGAAATTGATAATCTTAGGATTACTCCTGTTGCCGTTGAACATGTCAGCGGTACAGATGGGTTTCTGTTTGAAGATTTAAATAGTGGCAAAAGATTTGCGTATCTTTCTGATTTAAGTGGGATACCCGATGATACCGTTGGAATGATTAGAGATATTGATTTAATCATCACCGATGTCACATACATTGAATCAGATATAAATGATGACCCTACTCATTTAAAGAAGGATCAAATTATTCCGTTTCTCAAGAATCTCAAAGCAAAGGAAATAGTTCTAGTAAACATAGGGTCGTATCAAAAGCTTACGCACGATGACCTCGAACAAAAATTTCCTCAATATGCTATTGCGTATGACGGAATGGAGCGATGGTTTTAATAGCTATCTAAAAAAGAAATTAATATTAAACTATATATTATGAAGTTAAAATCAAATCTCATAGACCAGTTGGACAAGGCAGACAGCCTATTTAAAAACGAAATAATATCCGAATTTGGAATTCCTGTTTATAATCCAGAATCTCATTATTTGGAGCTAACAAAATCAAAGTATTATTGGGCGTTACTTACCCTCCGCCATTGCCTCAAGGTCTCATCTGACCAGTACTTTAGTGTTGATGTTGGGGCTACTAACATAGATTTATTTATGATGACACCAAGTGTTTCTTCTCCAATGGGACCAGGTTCTGATTCTGAGGCAATACCGATAAAGTTTGGGAACCTGGTTACTTTTCTTGTTGATTCGTCCCAGTTTGGTTTTGAGCCACTACTAATTAATAATTTTGATAAAGTATATTGCTACCTCCCTTCAATGCGTGGTGAAGATCACGACAAGAGGCATCTTAATCAATTTTATCATTGTGAAGCAGAAATAAGAGGAGAATTAGGTGATTTAACCCCAATCATAGAAAAATATATTAAGATTTTGGCCGAGACATTAAAAGCTTTGCCAAATCTAACTGAAAAAATTAGTGCTAATATGTCCGCCACAAATAGTGCAATAGAAGCTATAATATCGGCTGATAAATTCCCTGTGATTACTTTTGACGAAGCGATTGTGTTGTTGGAAGAAAACGGGCATCAGTCACTTGTCAATTATTCCGAACATGGGCGGGACATTACTTCTTATGGGGAAATTATTTTATCAAAGATGTTAGGATTTAAAACACCTTTTTGGGTGCACGGCTATGATCGTGGCAGAGTTGCTTTTTATCAAAAGCCAGACCCTAATAACCTTGACAAGGTTATTAATGCTGACTTAATCTTCCCACCACTTTTTGAAGGGGCATTTGGTGGGGAAATTGTTGGATGCGGACAGAGACAGGACAATAAAAGTGAGATACTTGAGTCATTGAGAATTCAAAATATATCATCTGAGCCATACGAATGGTATATAAATTTGAGAGAGTTACCAGAGTACAAAACCACTTCCGGTTTTGGGCTTGGCATAGAAAGATTTATAACATGGGCACTCGGTCATGATGATATTAGAAATTCTATTCCGTACCCTCGTCTGAAGAATGTACTAACCTTACCATAAAAATATGAAAAATATGCCAAACTACTACAATAAAGTTACTGAATATTTTAACGAGAAAGCATCTAGTTATGATGAAGTTGACAACCAAAAATATTGGGTGTTGTCCGATATGTTCTTTAAAGAAATTCTACGAAGAGAACTCCCGGCACTTATTGGGGACAAAAAACATATCAACCTTTTAGATGCTGGAGCTGGCACTGGTCGCTGGACAATTTTTTTTGATGAAATATTTAAAGATCAATATGATATAACAGGCACCCTTGTAGATATTTCAAGTAAAATGCTTGATGAGGCATCTAAAAAATTAAAGGCAAGTGGCGCAGACACCCGCTTTAAGATTAAGAACACTAATATTGAAAATCTCGAAGATTTCCCCAATAAGAATTTTGATTTAAGTTTATCTTTCTATAATGTCATAAGCTTCGTGGAAGATCCTAAACGGGCACTTACTGAAATACATCGAGTTTTGAGTGATGATGGTGTGCACATAAGTATTGTAGCTAATAAATATCATGCATACTACTTTTCGTTCCTTACTAACCGGCTCTCATCAATAGATTCAATAAAAAAAGACTCGAAGGTTCGTTTCAATGACCTCATGCCGGCTATCCACTGCTTTACCCCAGAAGAACTAAAAGATCTTTATCTCTCGGCTGGTTTTAAAACCTGTAGGGTTATTGGTGGCCCAAATTTTATTTATCCTGGAATGGAAGAAACTTATGTGCACGGCAGCACCCCCTCATTGCAAGAGAAGCTTGCTGAGGCTGATAATTTCCAAAAAATACTAGAAGCCGAACTTGAGTACTACAACATGCCTGATATTGTGGGAAGAGGGAATGTATTACTCGCAATTGCCACTAAATAGAAACATTCTTATGTCTACTCTCTCACTAAAACCACACTATTTGGAAAAAGGGGATACCGTCGGGCTAATAAGCCCAGCTGCCCCCCTTGCTGGGTTGGTGCCTCACCGTACTGACCAAGGAATCAAAATGTTGGAAGAGCTTGGTTTTAAGATAAAAATTGGATTGAACGCTATGAATATAACTGGCTATACTGCTGGCACTGCAGAAGAAAGGGCGTCAGATATAAATAACTTTTTTGCTGACCCAGAAGTAAAAGGAATTGTTTCTTTTATAGGGGGGAATCATTCGAATCAAATTTTAGAATATCTTGATTTTGATATTATTAAAAAAAACCCGAAAGTATTTATTGGGTACTCTGATATTACTGTTCTGCATTTAGCCATATATGCAATGACTGAGCTAACTACTTTTTATGGTCCAGCAGTTTTGACACAGTTTGCTGAAAATCCTGCAATAATGGAATATACAAAAAAATATTTTTTGAAAGCAGTTACACAAAAAAGTCCAATTGGCGTGATCGAGCAATCAGTAGAGTGGACAGATGAAACTCTAAATTGGTTCACAAAAGAAGATTTGCAAGGAGCACGCCAGATGAAGCTTAATTCCGGATGGAGATGGCTTAAGAGTGGTACGGCTCAGGGGAAATTACTCGGTGGGTGTCTTGCCTCAATGATGCATCTTCGTGGAACAAAGTATTGGCCAGATTTTGAAAAGGCAATTTTATTTTGGGAAATCTCCGAGGGTGAGGCAGATTTTCGTTTAGGAGAGAGTGTGTCAACAATAGATGCGCATTTAACCGATTTGGAGTTGTCTGGCGTCTTCACCTCTATTCAGGGAATGATAGTCGGTCGTCCTTTTGGATATGACTCAGGCCAAGAACAAAAATTAATAGAAAAAATTTTAGAGAGAACAAAAAAGTATTCATTCCCAATTCTTTATGGTGTTGATATCGGACACACAGACCCGATGATCACTCTTCCTATTGGGGTAAAAGTAATGATTAATTCAGACAAGAATATTTTTGAAATTTTAGAGAGTGGCGTAATGTAGAACCTCATGGTTGAATGTACCACCGGGGCACTTGACAAATTACAAGAACTAATATACATTGTTGCTAGTTTAGTTTTTTGAAATTTCACAAAGGAAACAAACAAATAAGGAGGTGCTAAGATGACACATACAATGTTTGTCCAGGCGCATTTGGGTGCTGAGTTTTCCGGGATGGCTAGAGTTTTATCCAAGAGGCATATCGGCAAGATTTTATTTTGTGGGGCACGCCTTTTGGAAGAAAACATTCAGTTAGTATTTAGAGAGGAACACCTCGCAAACTATCGACACATCGTTAGTCTGCCGAGAGGGAGTTTGCTCAAGGTCTCTGGGAATAAAATACATACTCGGAGCGGCACACCATCACTGGAAATAACTTCCGCAGACATTATCCATATCGTCAAAGAAAACTTACCAGATAAACAAAATTGCCTGAGTAGGTCGCTTCGATATCGTCGCCGAACGATTGATCTTATGACGAACGACACATCTTTCGTCTTTTTTAGGAGGCAATCAGAGGTCTTGATGATAATAAGGAAGTTTCTTTATGATTTGGGGTATCATGAGTTCATTACTGGCACATTGCAGGAAGTGTTTGAAGGTGGACAGTCTGTGTCTTTCGACACATACTGCAAGGCGACTGGTAAAAATGTTACTCTTAGCTTAACAAGTGAACTGAAGCTTAGGCGGTTGCTTGTCTCTGGGTTTGATCGTGTGTTTGAGATTGCTCAATCATTTCGAAATGAAGGTTCTGACAAACTACATTCTCCTGAGTTTACTCTTTTGGAAATGTATGCTCGCAGTTCTGGACATTTAGAAATGATGGAATTGCTTGAGTCAATGGTTTCAGAAATTGCTGGGAAAATACAAGATGATTCCGATGTCCTGTTTACTCCAGAAAGATACCGTGCTCCGTTTCAGCGTATTCTTTTTCGAGAGGTATTCGAAAATCATTTTGGTGATTTTAGCAGATTTAACATTCAGTATTTCTCAGAATTAATGCCAGAGATGTTCAATGTGGCAATGTCTCATTTCACTTGGACAATGAAGCTCATTGAAAAAGTGATTCTTCCAACTATTCGTGGACCAGCATTTCTTGTTGAGTTACCAGTTGGAATGTCTCCATTCGTTAAAAATTCAAGCGATGGTGTAACCACACAGAGAGCATTCTTTGTCGCTGATGGATTATTTGTCGCCGATATTTATTCTGACGAGAATAATCCAGACATAATACAAAAGAATCTCGAACAGCAATCAATGGCGGTTGGGAATGTCTTAAATAAAGATTATGTTGAGATATTATCGCTTGGGCTTGGCGAGTCAGCCGGTCTAGGCATGGGCTTAAATCGTTTATCGATGCTCTTTTTGGGCACTTTGCCTCGCGATATTAAAGAAACTATATTGTACCCAATTCTCTAAAAAGGAGGTCTATCATGAACCGTTACCCCGATTCTTTTTACAAGAGTCACTCTATTCTTCAAGTAATATCTGAGCATGAAGATTTAGTTAAGGATGTAACCGAAGTCACTACTGCAGGGAGAGTGCTTGCGCGACGAGCTTTTGGTAAAATCATATTCCTCGATATCCAGGATTTTTCTTCAAAGATCCAGTGCTATGCGAGGGAGGATATCTTAGGTTCGACTAAACAGGTATTTATTGCGAAGCAACTCAAAGTTGGAGATGTTGTTGGCGTGCGTGGCACAGCGTTCCTCCCAAAATCAGGAGAAAAGTCTATTAAGCTTACTGATATATTTTTGCTTTCGGAAACAACTCTTCCGTTCCCAGAAAAATATCACAGGCTAGTAGACCAAGAGGCCCGTTATCGCCAGCGTTATCTTGATCTCATTATGAATTCTGATACGCGGAAGATTTTCCAGACACGGTTCTTGTTGTTGAAAGAACTGCGCCGTTTCCTTGATGGTCGTGGCTTTATTGAGGTAGAAACACCGATATTCCAACATACCCCTTGCGGTGCATCGGCGAACCCATTTCGGACACGGCACGACGCAAAAGGAATTGATCTTTATCTTCGTATCTCACCAGAGACATATCTTAAGCAGTTGATAGTAGCTGGGATAGATAGGGTGTATGAGATTGGTAAAAACTTTCGAAACGAGGGGGTTGACCCGACACATCTTCAAGAGTTTACGATGCTCGAGTTCTATGTCTCCTATTGGAGCTATCGTGAGAATATCGTGTTTGTTCAAGAGCTGTTGCGAGAAATCATTCAGAGGAGCACTGGCGGGCTGTCTATCCCATGCAACGAGATAACACTCGATTTTGGCGCAGAATGGAGCCATGTGAAATATCGAGATGTTTTACTTTCTGGAACGGGGATAGATGTTCTTGAGATGCGGAATACTACGGAGCTTCTGGCTGAAATGAAGCGGTGTGGTGTTGAAATTGAGCATGAGAAAGTGGAGTCGCTGGGTTCGATGGTTGATAAGCTGTACAAGCGTTTTGTACGACCAAATCTTGTTCAGCCAACAATCTTAATGCAGCATCCAGCATATTTACTGCCTCTTGCTCGCCCAAGTGATGAAGACCCTCGTGTTGCGGACTCATTTCAGGTACTGGTTAACGGGTGGGAGATAGTCAAAGCGTATTCGGAACTGGCTGACCCGGAGCTACAACGGTCACTCCTCGAAGGTCAATCTCAGTCTCGTAAAGACGGCGACAAAGAAGCCATGTTTTTAGATGAAGATTTTCTTCTTTCTTTAAAGTATGGCATGCCACCTGTCTCTGGGGTTGGAATTGGTATTGATCGGCTTCTCGCGATTCTTACTAATCAACGAAACCTCAATGAAGTTGTTTTGTTCCCTTTGATGAAGTAGCATAGTTCTTCTTTGTTTCCTTGCACGGCTATTGATTTTAAAATCAATAGCCGTGTTTTTTTGTTTTCTTTTTTTGTGCGGGGCGTGGTATGATTGGGGGAACGGAACGATATGGAATTCGCTTTTTTAGTACACCCAAGGGATTTGTCGGATGTTTTTAAAAAATATCCGTTGCTTAAGTTTTTCCCTGTATCATTGACCGAATTCTTTCTATTAAAATTTTGGCCACCTGTTTTTGTTGCAAAAATAACAGGGTTAAAATTGGTGGGTGGTGGTAATTCTACAAATGGGTGTGTTCTTAGCATTCCTTTAACCGCAAGGCAGATGATGGAGAATAGGACTGTTGCTTCGAAAAAGATATTAGATGCGACAATTTTTGCTAAAAACATTGGTGTGAAAATTATTGGATTGGGGGCTCTGACTTCCTCCCTTAGTAAAGGCGGGTTAGATTTAATAGATAAAGTAGATATCAATATAACGACAGGGCATGCTTATACCGCATACAATGTAACAAAAAATATATTTGAACTTTGTCGTATTCTCGATCTTGATAAAACAAAAATAACTGTTGCAATTGTTGGGGCGGCTGGGTCTATTGGTTCTACCTCAGCTCGAGTTCTTGCTCGTGCTGGGTACCAGAATCTACTACTGGTTGATCTTGAAAGAAAGCGACACTTTTTTGAAAAACTCGAAAGCGAACTTAGGAATTTTAATAGTGGGATTAATATTAAGTTTTCACATCAAATCAAAGATATTATTAATGCTGATGTTGTCATTACTGCAACAAACGCTCCAGAGGCTTTGGTAGAAGCAGGAGACCTTAAGGTTGGAGCTATCGTTGTTGATGATGCTCAACCATCTGATATTTCAGAAAATGTTTTTGAGAGAGAAGATGTTCTAGTTGTTTCTGCTGGAGTTGTACATACTCCAAATATCGAAACTCATTTTAATTTCGGGTTAGCAGATAAGTTTGATAATTTTTGTTGCCTTGCCGAGTTGCTGATTTTGGCATCGCATAAATGGGACAAACATTATATAATTGATCGAGCAACTCTTGAATCAGTTGATGAAATAGCTGAGTGGGGGGAAGCACTTGGTTTTCATTTGGCAAAGTTTCAAAACCCAAGAGGGCTAATCTCCACGGAAAAACTCAGTGAAATAAAAAGAATAATTCATCAAAAATAAAATGATACTTAACCTTGATATCAAAAATACATTAATATTGATTATCGCGGTAATCAATATTACATACGGCGCAATCATTTATTTAAAAGATAAAAAGAGCGCTACCAGTAGCTGGTTTTTCCTTTTGGCCGTCTCGGTGGGATTATGGGGAGTAAGTATGTTTTTATTTCGATCTGCTCAAGAAGAGTATTTGGCCAGTATTTTTTCAAGAATTTTGTATTTCTCAGCAGCGGTTATCCCCATCGTGTTTATTTATTTTTCAGCTGTCTTCCCAAGTGTTTCATCTGTATTTGGTTTTCGACAAAAATATATTCTGCCAATCCCATTTTTTATAATAGCTTTATTCTCCTTAACTCCTGATTATCTGGTAAAGAGTACGCAGATTCTAGTAGGTGAAGAAACACACATTTTATTTAATAATTTTTATCATACACTTTATGTTTTTTACATAAATATTTTTTTCGCATACGGATATTTTTTATTGGTTAAAAAATATTTTGTAAGCAGATTTCAAGATGTTGTTTTAAGTAAGCAAATTATTTATATTATCGCAGGAACATTTATTTCGACAATGATTGGTGTTTTTACAAACCTGCTTGGACCATATATGGGTATATTTAAGTTTAATTGGGTTGGTCAAATTGGAAATGTCGTTATGATTTCAGCTATCTCATATGCAATAGCTAAACATCAGTTGTTTAACATCAAACTCATCCTCGTTGAATTGGCGATTTTGTTGCTTAATATGTTTCTTTTGTTCAATGTGTTTACTTCGCATGCGACGGTGGACTTTGTGCTCAATATCTCGGTGTCATTGTTTGTCTTTATCTTCAGCATCATCCTTATGCGCGGTATTTACAAGGATATTCGGGACAGAGAGCGGATCGAGGGATTGGCGAAAGAGATGGCGGTGACGAACGAGAAGCTCCATATACTGGAACAACAAAAGACGGAGTTTGTGTCCATCGCTTCGCACCAGCTCCGCACTCCGCTGACAGTCATCAAGGGCTATGCGTCGATGATCCTCGAGGGGACTTTTGGCACCATTGCCACTCCGGTGCACGATGCTATGGACAAGCTGTACAAGTCGAGCGAGAGGATCGTGGCACTGGTGGAGGACCTGCTGACGGTGTCGCGACTGGAGCAGGGGAGAGGCGCGCTTCATTTTGAGACGGTGGACCTCGTGAGAGTCATTCAAATGGTGACGATGGAAATGGATGAAGATATCAAGAGGTCAAATCTCGACTTCTCGTTTACGGTGGAAGAGGGGGGAGAATTCCCCGTCGCAATCGACGAGAAAAAGTTCAAGCAAGTGGTGAAGCACATCCTCGACAATGCCATCGAGTACACAAACGCCCCCGGCAGAGTGCGTATCGCTATCAATGAAGACAACATCGCCGACAAAATCCGTCTCACGGTTTCTGATACCGGGGTGGGGATGACCGCGGAGCAGATCCAGAGTATTTTTGAGAGGTTTAATTTGAAGATTAAAGAGCAGACGACAAACGACGGACAACAGACGACGGGGGAAGGGGAAAGGAAAAAGGAAGGAAAGTTTTTATGGCCGAGCCACGAATCAGCTGATTCGAAGTTGAAAGTGGAAAGTGGAATACAAGAATCAAAATCAGAAGAACCAGAGACAGAGGCGCCAAACCAGCGCACGCCCGGTATCGGGCTCTACATTGCGCAGGAAATTATCGAAGCCCACCACGGCACCCTGCACATCGAGTCCGCCGGCATGAACGAAGGCACGACGGTGATCGTGGAGTTGCCGAGGGCTAAATAATTTTGTGGATATGTTTTTTGCAAAATTATCGCCCGAACATTTGTAAACAAATGTTTTAGAGGGAGGGGCAGTTAAATAGCCAATAGTGAATAGTCAATAATATTACGCGGCGACCCCTCTGTTTTTGTGTTTGGTGTGGTAGAATGATATGGAGGAAAAAGATTCTAGTATATATTGGTATACAAACATGTCTCAAGAAAAAAATTTAGCGTTTATTGACGGACAAAACTTACACCTAGGAACCACGCAAAATGGGTGGAAAGTTGATCATAATAAATTGAGAGTGTATTTGAAAGATAAGTATCATGTAACGGAAGCATATTATTTTTTGGGGTATGTCTCAGAAGAAGAACAAGACCTCTACAATAATCTGCAAAAAGCAGGATTCATTGTTTTGTTCAAGGAACACAACTCAAATCTGAAAGCAAAAAAGAAAGGGAATGTTGATACCGATATTGTGTTTGAAATAATGAAACACCTTGTTGACAATAAAGATTTTGACAAGTTTCTTTTGGTTTCTGGTGATGGTGATTATAAAAAGGTGGTTGATTATTTGATAAAGAAAAACAAATTTAGAAAGATCCTTTTCTCAAATAAAAAATTCGCTTCTTCTTTGTTTAAAAGCCTAGGATCTGAATTCTTCGATTACATGGAAAACTTCAAAACATACATAGAGTGGTCTAAAAAAGAAAAGGGCTCCTAAGGCACTAACACCTTTCGGATCCCTTTTCGTCTGGATACACAGCCATTATATAGTATCTGTAGTCGAAAAGTCAAGCGTTTTGTGTTATATTACTTTTATGATTATTAAGATCGTTGAAGATACTATCAGTGTAGACGAGCTACGGGAAATAGCTACGGAATACTATATCGATATGGTAAAGGGCGTGGTGGATATTTCAAAGGGGACAGTTGCTTTCGGTGGAGAATACCATATGGACGCGAATGTGAAGATCTTGGAAAATGGGTCTGTTCAGCGTGATGTGTGGGGATTTAATATCTTTTTTGACCGACCGCAAGAGGAACGAATTGAGTTTACTTCGCTTATCAATATCCGACCGCAAGCGGGGAATAGATCGATGGAAGTGGAAGATGAGATGACCCGCAAGAAAATGCGTGATATTATTGACCGCAAAATTACTTGATACCATGGAACGAACTCCTCTTTTTTATTTGGCAAATCTTGGCAGTGAAGTGAATAGGATTTTTGTATTGAAGGAGAAAGGGCTATTGAAGGAAGCGGGGGAAGCGCATACTCGGGCAAATGGCATTATAGAAAAACTTTTGAGTCATCCAGAGCTCGAAGGCAGGACGGAGGAGGTCAGAATGTTGAAGGATTATTTGGAGCAGTCTCTGGGGAGCGAGCGAACCGAATTTTTGAAGAAGGAATGGCAGGGGTATTTTTCTCCGTATGCGAATAGGTTGTTTTCTGTGAGCTCGTAGGGTTGTGGATATTTGAGTAAAATTTTTTGCCGGGGCGTGGTATACTTTTCGTATGTCCGTTACGGTACTTGCAATTGTGCAAAATATTTCGATTGAGGGATGGGGTGTCTCGGCTGCGGGACTGCTCGCGGTATTTTTTTCGAGCATTGTCTTTTGGCAGGATCCTGCGAAGCGCAGTAACAGAACTTTTTTATTTTTTGGGGCGGCTGTCAGCGTGTGGGGCATTGCGTTCGCGGTCTTCACGGGGACATACGGCACTCCCGCTATCCATGGCGCGCTGTCGATGATTTATCTTGTCGCGCCACTCGTGCCTCTCTCGCTATTCCTTTTTTTGTATGATTTTTCAATAAAAGGAAGCCCATTTTCATTTTGGAAATTTGCTGGAATTTTCACTCCTTATTTGTGTCTTGCGGGATTGCTTTCTATTCCCAATTTCATCACCGGTTACGACGAAACGCTGGATGGTGGCTTGGGGGGCAGGGTTTTTGGAAAAGGATACCCGATCTATAGCTTCTACATGCTCGCATTCCTTTCTGCGGGGGTCATTGTCCTCATTAAAAAATATCGCGAGAGTGCGGGGATATTCAAATTTGCAATCAGAAATATTCTGCTTGCGTTTTTCGCGATGAGCGTTCTTGCTACCACGGTGATGCTCCTTTTTCCTCTTTTTTGGGTAGGGTACGACTTGTTTTGGGTCGGGCTCCTCGGCGTAATCATCTTTGAGTTTGTCATCGCACTCATCCTTATCAAATATAATTTTTTGAGCTTGAAGGTCATTGCGACCGAGTTTTTCATTTCAATCATTGCTCTGGTTTTGGTTGTGGAGCTTTTCCTCGCGACTTCGACGCTCGACTTGCTCATCAAGGCGGGTATCGCGATGCTCATTATTTTTTCAAGTTCATTTCTCGTCGGAAGCATCAAGCGCGAGATCCAGTCCAGCGACAAAATCGCGCGCCTCTTGGGCGACCTCGACTATATGCACAAACAGCTCAAGGTGCTCGACAAGAAAAAGTCTGATTTCCTCTCTATCGCTTCACACCACTTGCGCGATCCGCTGACCGCTATCAGGGGGTATGCCTCGATGCTCACCGAGGGTTCCTTTGGTGAGCTCTCGGTATCCTTGAGAGAAGCTGTTGAAAAAATCCTCGATTCGAGCGAACGCCTCATCACGATGATCTCTGATTTTATGGATATTTCGCGCATCGAGAGCGGGGATATGAATTATA
This sequence comes from Patescibacteria group bacterium, assembly GCA_038063615.1. Taxonomy (GTDB): domain Bacteria; phylum Patescibacteriota; class Minisyncoccia; order Phycocordibacterales; family UBA1550; genus UBA1550. The sequence goes on from JBBTUT010000003.1 coordinate 57,082, forward strand.
AGTTTGTTGATGTCGATATGAAGAAGCTGGTGCTCGACCTTGCTGATGAAATGAAGTTCAACGCCGAGCGCGCACATCTTGGGTTTAATGTTGCGGTAGGCAAGGACTTGTTGAAAGATGAATCGTTCGTGACGGTGGGAGATGCGGGCAAGTTGCGTCAAGTGGTTTCAAATATCATTGATAACTCGATCAAATACACTCCGCAGGGTGAACTGTCGCTCCTGCTTTCCAAGAGTCCGGACCGAAAGAAAATACTTTTCAGTGTCTCGGATACGGGTATCGGCATGAATGCAAGCACGCTCGAAAAGATTTTCAGAAAATTCAGCCGTGCCGATGGGGTAAGCAAAGTCTATACCGAGGGCACCGGTCTGGGTCTCTATGTGGCAAAGGAGATCATCAAAAAACACGAAGGGCGCATCTGGGCGGAGTCCAAAGGCGAGGGTATGGGTTCGAGTTTCTATATGGAGTTGGAGGCGAAGGTGTAGGGAGGGGTAAAAAAGTTTTTATGGCCGAGCTTGCGCCCAAGGCGTGAACCTGCTGATTCAGAATCAGCTGATTCGAAGTGGAAAGTATGGTGTAGGAGCCGGCAAGAAGGAGATACAAAAAAACACGGAGAACTTTTGTTCTCCGTGAGAATGATCTAGTTTCCGCGAAATTCAGACATGGTTACCGTCCGGCTAATTTTTTTCGGAATTCCTCGCGCCCATGGAGCAATCCTTTCATGTATTCTTCATTGTCTTTTTCCTGTGCCTTACCTTTTGGTATAGGGTAAGGTGGTTTAGACGGCAACCCATTACTACCATCGTTGAAACCTTTTCCCCTAGGACTCTTTTTTTGGTTCATTTTTCTCCTCCTTTGTTTTTTGTACGATTTAACATCCTCAGTGTATTCTACATACGAAATAATAAAATGTCAATATCTCCGCAATTTCATTTTTCTGCTATTATACAGAAATGAATCCCGTTAGAGATTCCCTGCCCACTTTCGCCAGAACACAAATTTGAGCTCAAGTGATGGCGGGCGGGCTCAGTTATGTATTATGTTTATGTTATTCAGAATGACAAAGGTACATGGTATACTGGCAGCACAGGAGACCTACGGAAACGCTTGAGGGAGCATAACACTGGCAGGTCAACTTGGACAAAAGGTAAGGGGGCGTGGGAGGTTATTTATTACGAAGCATGTCTTAATGAGCAAGATGCTCGGTCGAGAGAAATGTATTTAAAATCGGGAATGGGTAAGCGCTATCTAAAAACTAGACTCAAGCGTTTCCTATCTCTAACGGGATGAAAAAGACGCTGCTTTCGGGGGTCAAGCCGACGGGTACGGCTCATATCGGCAACTATTTTGGCGCGATGCGCCAGTTTGTGGATTTTCAGGATGAGTACCGTCAGTTTATTTTTATTGCAAACTATCACGCGCTCACGAGCGTGTCTGATGGCGCGCTTTTGCGCAAGCTTTCGCTCGAGCTCGCGATGGACTATCTCGCTGTCGGCGTCGACCCGAAAAAAACGACGATGTTCCTCCAGTCTGATGTGCCCGAGGTGACCGAGCTCGCGTGGATATTCAACACCATCACGACGGTGCCGTACCTCATGCGCGCGCATGCGTACAAAGACGCCGAGGCGAAAAACAAAGAGGTGAATGTCGGGCTTTTTGATTACCCTATTCTCATGGCGGCGGATATTTTGATATACGGCGCGGATGTCGTGCCCGTCGGTCTCGACCAGAAACAGCACATCGAGATCGCGCGCGATACGGCGCAAAAATTCAATCGCACATTTGGCGAGACATTCACCGTGCCCGAACCACTCATTCTCGAAGAGGTGCAGACTATCATGGGCACCGACGGGCGCAAGATGAGCAAGAGCTATGGAAACGGGATTGGACTTTTTGCTTCAGATGAGGAGATCCGAAAAGCGGTGATGAGTATCCCGACTGATTCAAAAGGGGTAGAAGAACCGAAAGACCCGGAGGTCTGCAAGGTATTTTATTTCCACAAATTGGTGAGTGGCAATGATTTGGAAAGTATCCGCGCACGCTACCTCGCGGGGGGCATTGGGTATAAAGAGTCGAAAGATATTTTGTTCGAGAATATGCGCGCATTCATCGCGCCGATGCGCGCGCGGAGAGATGAGATCGCGCGCGACCCGGAGGCGGTCATCCGCATTCTCCGCGAGGGGGGAGAGGTCGCGCGGGCGGAAGCGCGAAAGAAAATGAATGAGGTGCGGGAGAAGGCGGGGCTGATATTAAAATAAATACCATGGGATTTTTGGAAAGAATTATAAATAGAACAGAAAAGCTGATCAATCCGAAGCAACATTCGTTCGATATCAAGCAGTCGGCGCAGACAGAGCTCATACAAAAGGCGGGCGGAGATGATTTCGCGGGGACTTGGATCGATGCGAATGGAAGACGGTTTGAAGAGCTGGTAAATGACCCGAGGTACAACTTTATCGAACGACTGGGGGATGAGAAGACGCACGCCGAGGCGCTCAAAGAGATAGATAGTAAACTTTATCACTAACGGGGATAGAATGTTGAATATCGAATATCGAATATTGAATATGGAATGGGGAATGGGTACGCTAACTTTATTAACTTTACAAACTAAATTCATGGAACGCACATACATAAAAGATTTAAAGGAGCACATAGGTACGGAAGTTGTTGTCGCTGGCTGGGTGGATATTCGCCGCGACCACGGCAAGCTCATTTTTCTCGACCTCCGCGATATGTCCGGCAAGGTGCAGATGGTAGCGCTCCCGAACCATCCCGAGGCTGTAGCTCTCGCCAGCACGGTGCGTTCCGAATGGGTCATCGAGGTGCGCGGCATGGTGAATGCGCGCCCGCCGAAGATGGTGAAAGAGGGTGTGTTGAATGGCGAGCTTGAGATCGAGATGCTTGAGGTCAAAGTGCTTTGCAAAGCGCAGGAGCTTCCTTTTGAGCTCGGCACAGAACTTAATCTCGATACCTATCTCGACAATCTTCCGCTAACGCTTCGCGAAGAAAAAGCGCATGCGGTGTTCAAGGTGCAGGCAATGATTATTCACGCATTCCGTAATTTTCTCGTTGGCGAGGGCTTCACCGAGTTTCAAGCACCGAAGCTCATTGGTGAGGATGCCGAGGGCGGCGCAAACTCGTTTAATGTGGAATATTTTGGTCATACCGCGCACCTTGCGCAGAGTCCACAGCTCTACAAACAAATAATGGTCGGCGTGTTTGAGCGCGTGTTTACGACGGGCAATGTATACCGCGCAGAAAAGCACAGCACAACGCGACATATCAATGAATACACGAGCCTCGACATAGAGATGGGATTCATCAAAGACCATACTGATGTGATGAATATGGAAAATCGAATTCTTGCCTATATCGTGAAAGAGCTCAAAGAAAAATGCTCTGATGAATTTGCACTTTTTGGTGCCACAATACCCGAAGTGCCGGAGAAAATTCCCGCAATGAAACTCCGTGAAGCGCAGGAAATCATCAAGAAAGAAACAGGGGAGGACTGCACAAAAGAGCTCGACCTCGAGCCGGCACACGAGCGCTTCCTTTGCGAATATGCGAAGAAAGAATTCAATTCAGATTTTATTTTTATCACGCATTTCCCAATTTCAAAGCGACCATTCTATACTTATGAGGATGAAAATGACATTGGCTATGCAAAGGGCGGAGACCTGCTTTTCCGCGGTGTTGAGATCACTACGCTCGCACAACGCATCCACGACTACGACACTCTCGTCGCGTCGATGAAGACAAAAGGCCTCGACCCTGAAAAATTCCGCTTCTACCTGCAAGCCTTCAAGTATGGTATGCCTCCGCATGGCGGCTTTGGTCTCGGCCTCGAGCGCCTCACCGCAAAGCTCCTCGGCCTCGAAAATGTGAAAGAAGCGACTTTGTTCCCCCGCGACCTGAATCGGATTGATACCTTGTTGTCGACTAAATTGGGATAAAGTACCTAACCATGTTGGTATTATGTTAAACAAAATTAATAAAAACCAAGGAATCCCAGCTCTTTTTGCACTGATCTTGTCTGGCGCAACTTTCTTTTTCTCCGATCAAAAATGGTGGGTTCTAGTTATTATTATGATAACTATTTTGCTTATGGTCAGTATTCATTTGTATGAAAAAAGGAAGCCAAAAAATTTCAAAGACACACAAAAAGCATCTAGAATTCTCTTTGTTGATGACAAGGAGTGTCAAATTGTAACAAATCTACGGCGGAATAATTTTGATGTTAGAAAAATCGATGACATTTTATCACCGGCGACGGACATTGATGTGCAGTGGGCGAATATAATTTTTGTTGATTATAAAGATGTTGGTAAAAAACTTTGTGGCAAAAAAGAAGGGCTTGGGCTCATCAGTGAATTGAAGCGTGTTTATGGAGACAAAAAACGCTATATTATTTATTCATCAGTGCAGGATTTTGACGGGCTGGTCGAATTTCCTTATATTAGGAAAAATGCCTCTTATGATGAGTTTATTTCATTAATTACCGCAGAAATAACCAAATTATGATTTGCTTGAAGGTTACAGTTCCAACCAGCGGTGTGGTAGTGAATTCATTTCCAGATGACTTTACTGTGCCAAAACAAGAAAGTCAAAAGAACAAAAAGTCTCGTTATTTTCGTAAAAATACCTCATTCGGTATTTTGGAATTTTTGTTGATTGAAGAGGAGAGAGTCGCTAATAGCAATAAGGTCTTCAATGCTTTTGTCGTTGCAATCGAAACGGCGTTAGAAAAATCTATCTCCCATAATTTAGAAAAAGCTCGGGAGATGGCAGATGATTACCTCCATAATATAATAAAGATCCACGGGAATCAGAAAAGTATAGTAGAACGATGTGTCTTTGGGGCGGAAGGACAGGAAAGTTATACCGATTTTGTTTCAGTGGTTAAAGAAAATGTGCAAAGAAACCCTGATATGTTCGCTGAAGATATTTGCGCTCTTTCGAAGGAGATAAGATTGGTAGATTACCACATCGGTGGCTACAATCTCCTTCGTGACGCATCTTCAAGAGTTACGATTACAGATAACCATAACCTCAAGAAGTTTTTACTCGGACTTTCTCATTTGTTTTTCGAGTTTTTTAGAAAGAACAATGTGGTGGTGAGTCTTCATGATATTAGCGAAAGTTTTCTTTGCTCCTTTGAATATGAGACATTTAATATTGCAATGCATAGCTTTCTTGAAAACACGGTTAAGTACTCAAAACCCTATTCTAGAATAATAGTTTATACACGGACTGAGTCAGGTGAGTTAATATTTCAAATGGAAAGTGTTCGCATTGAGAAAGATGAAATTATTAAGATCTTTGAAAGAGGGGTTTTTGGTCGCTGTGTGCCGGAAGATTTGAGAGGAAGTGGTATTGGTATGTATCAATTAAAAAAAGCTTTGGATAGGAGTAGGATATCAGTTACTGTTTCTCCGGATCATTCCCAAAGCTCGGAAGTGAACGGAGTTAGATATACAAAAAATACTTTTTCTTTTCGTTTTCCAAAATACTCGAACTAAGTGCTATTTTATAAGTACTGTTGGTATGTTTTGTATTAAAAAACGATTGGCGGTATACTGAGCTTGTTAATATGTCCAAATTAAAAGATACCCCCATTGTTGATAGACCCCGAGAAAAATTCTTGGAAAAGGGTGCCGACGCGCTTACCAAGAGCGAGCTTTTGGCCATTCTTCTCGGAAGTGGTATCAAGGGAACGAATGTCAAAAAACTTTCCGAGCAAATTCTCAGAAAATTCGGGAAAAAGTTTTTTGATGTGACGGTTGACGATCTTTGCCAGGTTAACGGAATAGGGCAGGCGAAAGCTTTGCAAATAGTTTCCGCGATTTCTCTGACAAAAAGAATTTATGAGGAACAAAAACCTCAAGAAAATCTGGTGCTTTCCGCAAACGATGCCGCTTTGCTTGTTTCCGATTTAAAAAATAAAAAACAGGAGCATCTCGTTTGTTTGTATTTAAACGCTCGGAATGTTTTGCTTCAAAAAGAAACTGTTTCAATCGGAACGCTCGACAGAAGCATCGTGCATCCGAGAGAAATTTTTGCTCCCGGATTGAAATTGCACGCAGCGGGGGTAATTTTGATTCACAACCATCCGTCCGGCGATCCGACTCCAAGCAATCAAGACAAAGAGATTGCTTGGAAAGTCGTGGAAGCTGGGAAATTGATGGGCGTTAATGTTATTGATTTTATTATTGTTGCGGAAAACGGCATTCACAGTGTTTTGGGTGAAATAAAGAAAAAAAAGGATTTTTCAAGTGTCGAGTATGTCGCGGACGGCGAGCAAGCGTCTTTGTTCGACATGTTGGTGGATGAAAGATCTTTTATGAGCTACAAAGTGTCAGCACTGCAAAAAGCGACGAGCAAAAATGACAAAATAAAAGTTATAGATCTGTTCGCGGGGATAGGGGGCTTTCATTTGGCATTTCACAATGCTGGGGCGGAGTGCGTGTTTGCTTCCGAGTGGGATACTCCGGCGCGTAAAACTTACCAGCATAATCTTTACAACATATCCCCGGAACTTTTTGACTCGGGAAGTTTTGTCGGCGATATTACAAAAGTCAATCCAAAAGATATACCCGATTTCAATATTTTATGCGCAGGGTTCCCGTGCCAGCCGTTTTCGCAAGCGGGTTTTAAAAAGGGGTTCAACGAAACAAAAGGGACGCTTTTCTTTGATATCGTAAACATAATCAACGAGAAAAAACCCCAAGCGTTTTTCTTAGAAAATGTTCGGCATTTGTTTAAGCACGATAACGGTCGCACATTTGAAACAATAAAAAAAATTATTGAAGAAGATTTGGGGTATTCTTTTTTCTATAAAATAATTAAGGCTTCCGACTATGGATTACCGCAACACAGGCCACGCCTTTTTATGGTTGGGTTCAAAGATAAAAGTATAGATTTTAAGTTTCCGGATCCAGTACCGTTGAAATATACGCTTTCGGATGTTTTTGGTGGAAAATGCGAAAAAGATGTCGGCTTTACTCTCCGCGTAGGTGGTCGTGGCAGTAGAATTGAGGATAGGCACAACTGGGATGCGTATATTGTTGACGGAAAGGCCAGAAGGCTCGGTTCGAAAGAGGGAATAAAGATGCAAGGATTTCCCAACGATTTCGAGTTCCCTGTTACAGAGGTTCAAGCTATGAAGCAACTGGGAAATTCTGTTGCGGTTCCCGCCATACAAATGGTGGCGGAGGAAATCGTCAAACAACTTAAAAAACATGGAAAACAATAATACAAAAGCAAACAAGGGCGAGTGGTCCGAATTCTATGCTTTCCTGAAAATTCTGGAGCAAAAACAACTTCCGGCCGCTGATAAAAATCTTAACCCGATAGCAGGGAAATTTTTCGTATTTCATAAAGTTATCAGAGAAGAAAAGGATGAGCCGATAAAAATATACGATATTTCCGCTGGGACGGAGATACTTATTACGAGTGAAGACGGTTCCGTATTAAAGAAAGTTTCAGACGAAAATCTAAACTCAAAAATCTTTAATATTTTTGAGAAAATAAGAAACGGACAGAGCGCATCCTTTGAGATTTCTGAAGCAAAAGCCGTCATGGAAGAATTTTTGTGCACAAAAGTTAAAGCAAGCAATGATAAAAAAGCCGATATCGTTGCGGTCATTTATGATAGAATCTCCGAAACGATGCCGATGTTAGGGTTTTCGGTAAAGTCCATGATTGGCGGTGCATCAACACTACTCAACGCGGGGAAGACGACGAATTTTGTTTTTAAAGTTGGAGGGTTTAGCGGGGAAATTGGAGAAGTAAACGGTATCGACAGTAAGTCAAAAATCAGAGATCGCCTGTCCGCAATTATTGAGAAAGGTGGGGTTTTGTCGTTTGATCATGTTTTGAGTGAGGCGTTTGCCTCGAATCTGAAAAACATAGATACCGCTTTTCCGAAATTTGTTGCGCAAATGCTACTCGATTTTTTTCTCGGAAAAGAGTCAACGGTTAGCGGGCTTATAAATGAACTGACAAAAAATAGCGAATTCAACAAAGAGTTCGGGCTTTCTCTTTCCGGTTATGAACTGAAGTTTAAAAACTTTCTTGATGCGATTGCGCTCGGTATGGTGCCAAGCGTGGAATGGGACGGGTTTACGAAGGCGCACGGCGGATATATTGTAGTAAAAGAAAACGGCGATGTCCTCTGTTACCACCTCTACAATAGAGACGAATTTCGCTCCTACCTGTATGAAAATACAAAATTTGAAAGTGCAAGCAGTACGAGACATGATTATGGAACATTGTACGAAAAAGATGGGAAACTTTTCTTTAACTTGAATTTGCAGATAAGATTTTTGAAGTAGAAAAGTATGACTGATATTTTTTCAAAAAAGAAAAGGAGTGAAATAATGTCGAAAGTTCGAAACAAAGATAGTGCGTTGGAAATTGAATTTCGGAAAAAATTGTGGGAAGCCGGATTTCGTTATCGCAAAAATTCAACAAAATATTTCGGGAAACCCGATCTTGTTTTGCCGAAGCACAAGGCGGTAATATTCATTGATTCGTGTTTTTGGCACGGGTGCAAAAAGCACGGTTCGATACCTCAAACTCGGAAAAAATTCTGGGAAGCTAAAATAGAAAGGAATAAGATTCGCGACAAGGAAGTCACTCGGCATTATAAAAAGCACGAATGGAAAATCTTTCGTATTTGGGAACACGATTTGGAAAAGAAGGGCTATGAATTTGATTTTGATAAATTAGTGCTCGATACTCCTGTCTGATATACTGACCAGATGCCAGACGAAACAACAAGCACGGACACCCAAGCTCCAGCGCCAGTGGAACCAGTAGCGGCTGAGCCGACTGTTGTTGCAGAACCGGAACCCGTTGCCGTTGCGGAAACCTCCGTCACAACAGTGCCGGCTCCTGCTGTTGATGCTCCAGTTGAGCCAACTATCGCGGAGCCGTTCACAGCAGTCGAGCAGCCGACGCCGATAGTGCAAGAGCCATCCGTGCCCCAACGAGGCGATTTGGAGTTAACGCCTCAATTACCAGTAAATGAGGCGTTAAAGACTGAGGTTATCCAAGAAATATCACCAGTTGAGCCAATAGTTGAGCAGGTGCGTGTTGTTCCAGTACCAGCTCAAGTCATACTGGGTCAGGTACCCTTTTGCCATGAGGAGTAAGTAGTTGTTGTGTGCTAGAATAACTCCAATGAGTAAACTAAAAAATACTGAGATAACTTTTTTGAATGAGCACTATCACAAGTTTTCTTCCGAGAGGCAAAAAGAAAAAGCCCCCGATGCAGACATATCTGCATAAGGGTCTCTTTCATGGTGATGCTTGCATTATACACTTCTTGCGGTAGAAAAGTCAATGGAGTAGAATACTAAGGAAATATCAAGAAAGAAGGACATAATATAATGACGAATCCCAACTACCAAATCAAAACCGAAGTGTTTGAAGGACCGCTGGAGCTTTTGCTCGACCTTGTGGAGAAGCGGAAGCTTTTTGTGAATGATATTTCGCTGGCGCAGATTGCGGACGACTATATCGCGCACTTGAAGCAGTTTGAAAAGATGCCGGTGGATTTTGTTTCCAACTTCCTCATTGTCGCGGCGACGCTGGTGCTCATCAAATCAAAATCTCTTTTGCCGACGCTCTCTTTGACCGAGGAAGAAACGCAGGACATTGACGAGCTGGAGCGACGGCTGAAAGAGTATCAGAAGATTCGTGAGCTCTCGGTGCAGGTGAAGCAACTTTTCGGTGCGAGTGTTTCTTTTCCTAAAGGACAACGCGAGAGGGAAGTCGTATTTGCGCCAACAAAAGAAATTTCTCAGCCGAGTATTTTCAGCGCGATGCGCGAGGTAATCTTGCATTTTCCGAAAAAAGTTACGCTCCCGAAAGTGATCGTGAAGAAAGTCATCTCGCTCGAGGATATGATGGAGCGACTGACGACGCGCATCGTGGGGAGCCTCAAAATGAGCTTTCGTGAATTTGCCGGAGTGGGAAAAGAGGAAAAGGTCACCATCATCGTGAGCTTCCTCGCAATGCTTGAACTCGTGAAGCAAGGAATGATTGCCGTGTCCCAAGGCGCGCACGGCGAGGATATTCATATCGAAACCAATGTGCTCGAGACGCCAAACTATGGAGGGTAAGTAATTATAATATTGAAGTATGAAAATAGTTACACTTAATACCTGGGGCGGAAGAGCTGGAAAGGAAAAGCTCCTAGCCTTTTTTGATAAATATAAGGAAACAACTGATATATTTTGCCTTCAGGAGGTGTGGTCAGCACCGGTCGAGAGCTTGGAGGGACAGAGTGCCGGAGGCAGGGCTCTCGCTTATGAAGAAATAATGTCGTATGGAATGGGAGAAATATCAGAATTATTGAAAGACTACATTCCATATTTTCACCCACACTATTTGGACCACTACGGGTTAGCAATGTTTGTTAAAAAAGATTTAGTTGTTACAGAAGAGGGGGAAGAGTTTGTCTATAAGTATAAAGGGTACTTACCCGAGGGGGACCTTGGTAATCACGCGCGTAATATCCAATATGTTACCCTTAACATAGATGATAAACCTCTTACGGTAATTAACTTTCATGGTTTATGGAACGGCAAAGGAAAAAAGGATTCAGAAGATAGGATAAACCAGTCAAAAAATATTCTAGAATTTACTAGAAGGATTTCTGGAGAGTTTGTACTCTGTGGTGACTTCAACCTTTCTCCAGAAACAGAAAGCTTGAAAATGTTTGAGGTCAATGGGCTGAGGAACTTAATAAGGGAATATGGAGTCACTTCAACTAGGACATCTCACTATACAAAGGAAGAGAAATTTGCCGATTATGTATTTACTACTAAGGGCATAGCGGTCAAAGATTTTAGAGTTCTCCCCGAGGAAGTTTCTGACCATGCAGCCATATTTTTGGAATTATAGTGGTCAGTAATTTTGTGTCGCAAACAGAGCGTATTATGTTAGAATAGTAGAAACATATGGAACTTTCTCGACAAATTGAAGCGCTTTTATTTTTCAAGGGCGAGCCGGTGACGGCGGGCTTTTTGGCGAAGACGCTTGGCGTGTCGGAGGACGAGGTGCGCGGAGGACTGGCAGAGCTTGAGCAGGCGCTTTCTTTGCGGGGGATTATTTTGATGCGGAATGGTGACGAGTATACGCTCGGCACGGCACCGCAGATGGGTGTTACTATCGAGGCGCTTCTCAAGGATGAGTTGAGCAAAGACCTCGGCAAAGCGGGGCTCGAGACGCTCGCGACGGTGCTCTATCGCGGACCGATATCGCGAAGCGAGATCAACTATCTTCGCGGGGTCAATTCGAATTACATTTTGCGCGCGCTTTTGGTGCGCGGGCTTATTGAGAAGGTGGATCAGGGAGGGCGGAGCACCACCTATCGCCCGACATTTGAGCTCTTGTCCTATATGGGCGTGGCAAAGGTCGAGGACTTGCCCGGGTATGAGGAAACGACAAAAGCGGTCGAGGAATTTAAGCAATCAGAAATAAACGATAAAGAAAACAAAAATGAACACGAGGAAGAATAGGGAAGAGATTACCGCGAAGAAGCTGAGAGCGCTTGCGATAGTGCTCGGCGGTGGCGCATTTCTTGCGGTATCACTGCAGACATTTCTTGTATCCGCGCTTCCCACGCAGGCGCAAATGCAGACGCAAGCGGATACTCAAGAGGAACTCCGCGCGCTTGCAACCGCAAATCCATTTGAAGATATTTCTCTCGAGGCGCGCGCCGTATTCGTTTTTGACCTCAAAAAAAGGTCGGTCCTTTTTGCGCGCAATGAAAACGAGAAGCTTCCCCTTGCGTCTGTCACAAAAATAATGACTGCGCTTGTCGCGCGAGAGCATATGAGTGAAAGTGTGGTAGCGACACTCACCGGCGATGATATTTCTGTGGAGGGCGACTCTGGGCTTCGCACCGGAGAGCGGTGGCGTTTGGGAGACCTCATCAGCGTCATGCTTCTCGTTTCGTCGAATGACGCGGCACATGCAGTGGCCGGCTTTGTGGGGAGCGAGGGACAGCCGAATGCGGACAGGGAAAATGCGCGAGTGAAATTCATCGGTATGATGAATGAAAAAGCGCTCGCCCTCGGACTCGCTCAGACGCAATTTTTTAATGAATCGGGGCTTGATATCAAAGAGTTGCGGGCGGGCTTGCCCGTAGCTACCTCGGCAACGGCGGGCGGGTATGGTTCCGCGCACGATGTCGCGTTCCTTTTTGCGGAACTGTGGAATAATTATCCCGAGACGATCGAGATCACCGCGCGCAAAGACGCGCGCATCATTTCCCAAGACGACATCGCGCACATTCTTCCAAATACAAACGAGATAGTGGGAAAGATCTCCGGCCTTGTCGCTTCAAAGACAGGGTACACCGATCTTGCCGGAGGGAACCTCGCCATCATTTTTGACCGCGGTATCGGCGACCCAGTTGTCGCAGTCGTCCTCGGCTCAACATACAAAGGCCGCTTTGACGATATGGAGAAGCTGGTGGAGGCGTCGCGCAAGACAGCAGAGTAATTTTAAGGAGGTGCGACCTCCATATTAGCCAATAAATATATGCCTAGTTTAAAAAAAGAACTCTCCATCGACAAAGTGTTCCTTGGGCTCACGGTGCTCCTCGCATCAGTGGGACTTTTTGTTTTTACTTCGGCTTCGTTCGGGCTTTTTGCGCGCAAAGGACTCTCTCTCAAGGATCTGTTTTTTGATCAGGTCGGACTCGGTTTTCTTTTGGGGATCGTACTGCTCATTGTCATGCTCAATGTTCCGCTTAAACTACTGCGCACCTATGCACTCCATATTTTCATTGGGTCGGCACTCCTCACCTTGCTCGTATTTGTCCCCGGAATCGGCGCTGAGCATGGCGGAGCGAAGCGGTGGCTATGGTTTAAAACGGCATCTTTTCAGCCGTCCGAAGCGCTCAAGCTCGGCACCGTTATTTATTTTGCGGCGCTCCTGCCTCTTTTTAAAGACCGTATAAAGACGATAAAATATGCAATCGGCATATTTTTGGGGGTCATAGCCATGCCCGCAGTCATTCTCCTCGCACAGCCGGACAATGGCACACTCGCAGTGCTTTTTGCCACTATGTGCGCGATGCTCCTTTCGAGCGGGGCGAAATTGCGTCATTTTTTTATTCTAGTCGTCATCGGCGTCTTTTCCGTCGGAGCGCTCACTCTGGTCAGCCCTCATGTGAAATCGCGCGTGCTCACTTTTTTCGACCAATCGCGCGACCCGCAAGGGGCGAGCTATCAAATACAAAAATCATTCCTCGCTATCGGGTCCGGCGGGATCACGGGGCGCGGATTTGGACAGAGCATCCAAAAATTCGGTTCGTTGCCGGAGCCGACAGGAGACTCCATCTTTGCGGTGGTGGCGGAGGAGTTCGGATTTATCGGCGGAACAATCCTCATCATCCTTTTCGTCTTGTTTGGCATTCGCGGACTTCAGATAGCACGGCGCGCGCCCGATATGTGGAGTGGACTTTTGGCCGTTGGAATTGTTATACTGATCGTATCGCAGTCATTTGTGAACATTGCGGCGATGCTCGGCGTGGTCCCGCTCAAGGGAATCCCCCTCATTTTTGTGAGCAAGGGCGGGTCGGCGCTCATCTTTGCTTTTCTGGAGATCGGCATACTTCTTAATATTTCTAAACTTAAACGGACATGAAAATTCTATTTACCGGCGGGGGCAGTGGCGGACATTTCTACCCGATTATTGCCGTCGCAGAAAAACTCAATAAAATGCTCGAGCGCGAGCGGGTTGCGAATGTGGAGCTCTACTATATGTCGACCGAGCCCTATAATGAACGGCTTTTGTATGACAATAAGATGACATTCAAGCGCGTGACCGCGGGGAAAGTCCGCGCGTATTTCTCGATTCAAAATTTCTTCGACCTGTTCAAAACGGCATGGGGCGTTTTCAAAGCATTTTTCCAATTATTTTTCTTGTACCCCGATGTTGTTTTTGGAAAAGGAGGATTTCCAAGCTTCCCCGTGCTTTTTGCCGCGCGATTTTTCCGCATTCCCGTCATCATCCACGAGTCGGACAGCGTACCGGGGCGCGTGAACGCATGGGCGGGAAAGTTCGCGCAGAAAGTCGCGATATCATATCCGGAAGCGGCACAGTTTTTCCCGGCGGGGAAGACCGCGCTCACGGGCAATCCCATCCGCGAAGACTTCTTGCGTTCGTCTGGAAAAGACGCGTTCAAGGAGCTCGGCCTCGACCCAAACATTCCCGTCCTCCTCGTTCTCGGCGGGTCGCAGGGGGCGCAAAAGATAAATGGGCAAATGGAAACGCTCGCTCCACGCCTTGTTGAAAAGTACCAAGTCATTCATCAGACGGGCGAGGCGAATATGACGGAGGTGCAGGCCACGGTAAACGGGCTTTTGGGCGGGAATCCGAATGCATCGCGGTACCATATCTACGGCTATCTCGATACGGAAACGATGAAGCTTGCGGCGGAGGCGGCGACCATCGTCGTCTCGCGCGCGGGGTCGGCAATATTTGAGATTGCGGCATGGGGAGTGCCGGCGATATTGATCCCCATCGCCAACCATGTCGGCGACCACCAGCGCAAAAACGCATTCGCGTACGCGCGGGCGGGAGGCACCGCCGTCATTGAAGAGGCAAATCTCGGACCGAACATTTTGATGTCGGAAATCGACGGGCTCATGGGCGACGCGACGCGCCGGAGTGCGATGAAAGAATCGGCAAAAGCATTTGCGCGCGCGGATGCGGCAGAAAAGATTGCGGAACAGCTCGTCGCCGTCGTCTTGCGCCACCGAATTTCAGAATAAAAAAATGACAAAAGTAATCACACGATTTGCACCGTCGCCAACGGGGGTGCTCCATATCGGCTCCGTGCGCACCGCGCTCTACTCGTGGCTTTATGCGCGCCAGCACGAAGGCACATTCATCCTCCGCATCGAGGATACCGACAAGGAGCGCTCGACGCGTGAGTTCGAGGAGAACATCATCGACGGGCTCTCGTGGCTCGGGCTCACGCACGATGAATTTTACCGACAGTCCGAGCGAAGTGCAATCTACAAAAAACATCTTGAAAAGCTCATCGCCGACGGCACGGCGTATGTTTCTAAAGAAGAGCCGAAAGAAGAGGGTCAGCTTGCCGAAGTGATCCGTTTCAAAAATCCAAATCGCGTCGTGACCTTTCGCGACGAGGTGCGCGGAGATATTTCATTCGATACGACCGAGCTCAAGGATTTTGTAATCGCAAAGGACCTCGAGACGCCTCTCTACCATTTCGCGGTGGTGGTGGATGATTTTGAAATGGGTGTCACGCACATCATTCGCGGCGATGACGGCATCTCAAATACACCGCGTCAGATCCTTATCCAAGAAGCGCTCGGCGCACCCCGCCCGTCCTATACGCACCTCCCGATGATCCTCGCTCCCGACAAGTCCAAGCTCTCCAAACGCCACGGCGCGCTTGCGGTGACCGAGTATCGAGACGAGGGATATTTGCCGGAAGCGATACTCAACTTTGTCGCGCTGATGGGCTGGAACCCGGGCAATGACCAAGAAGTCATTTCCGTCGATGAAATGCTCAAGCTTTTTACGCTCGAAAAAGTTCACAAAGGGGGCGCCGTATTCAACATTGATAAATTAAAATGGCTCAACAAGCATTATTTGAAACTTCTTCCTATGGATAGGGTAGGGGAGCAGATCCTCGCGCGACTTCCCGATGATCTGCGCGCTTCGGCAAAAAATGTTCCGGAGATATTTGCAAAAGTCGTGCCGGTTATTCTCGAACGCATCAGTAGTTTCGGTGAAGTTGCGGAGCTCGCAAGCGGGGGAGAGGTCGGGTATTTTTTCAATGACCCCGCGTATCCGGCAGAAGCGCTTTTTTGGAAGGACGACAAAGATGCGGGACATACGCGCGCGCACCTTGACAAAGTAACAGAAACATTACAAAAGATAAATCCCGCGGATTTCACGGCAGATACCGTCAAGACCGCTTTGTGGGACTATGCGACAGAGGTTGGGCGGGGGAATGTCCTCTGGCCGATGCGGTACGCGCTCTCAGGGCGCGACAAATCGCCCGATCCGTTCATGCTCGCAGAGATCCTCGGCAAAGAAACAACGCTTCGCCGTATCGAACATGCGGTCAAGATTTTGGGCTCGTAAACTAACCTATGCGCCTTTTCTACCAATTTTTCATCCTCATAGTCCTCGGTGCGGCGGCGCTCTCCGCGGATTCTTTTGCGCGCGCACAGACGGTGGACGACTTGAAAGAAAAAATATCCACAAAGACCGATGAATTGCAAAAACTGGAACCAATAATCAAACAACTGGAAAAAGATATTGATAGTACGGTCGCGAAGAAAAAGACGCTGGGTACCGAAATAAAAACGCTGGACCTCACCAAAAAGAAGCTCGAGACGGACATCAAGATCACTCAGACAAAAGTGGATACGACCGACCTCAAGATTCGCCAGTTGAGCTCGGAGATCGCGTACAAAGAAGACGAGATCGATTCCCGTATGTACGCGCTCAGAGAAGCCGTGCGTGCGATCTATGAAAGCGATGCGAATTCATTGCCCCAAGTCGCTCTCTCGAACGAAAGTTTTTCAGGGCTTTGGAACGACCTCGATACGCTCGAGCAATTTAGCTCTATGGTGAATGAAAATGTCGAAGTGCTCAAATCCCTCAAGATAGACCTCGAGGAGAAGAATGAAAAGAAGCAGACGGAAAAAGAAAAGTTACTGGGGCTGAAGGGCGAGCTTGGTGATCGCAAGAAAATAACGGAGGACAATAAAAAACAAAAAGCACAGCTTCTGGTCCAGACAAACAATCAAGAATCAAAATACCAAAAAGACCTCAAGCAGAAACTTGCCCTCAGGGACGCGCTCGAAAAAGAGATCAGCGACTATGAATCAACGCTAAAGTTCATTCTTGACCCCACGACTATTCCGCCTCGCGGGACAAAAGTGCTTGAGTCGCCGGTCGACAGCGTGCACATCACCCAGCAGTTCGGCAAAACAAATGCATCCGTGCGCCTATACACTTCGGGAACGCACAATGGCACAGATTTTCGCGCAACGACCGGTACGGCGGTGAGAGCGATGCGCGGTGGCGTGGTCGTTGGAACAGGGAACACCGACCTCACTTGTCCGGGGGCATCCTTTGGCAAATGGGTGCTCATTGATCATCAAAATGGACTGGCAAGCATCTCGGCGCATCTGTCCCTCGTGAGCGTTTCCGCGGGTGATGTCGTCACGACGGGTCAGCGCATCGCGTACAGCGGGAATACCGGCTACTCGACAGGCCCGCACCTCCATATTTCCGTGTACGCAAGCAGGGCAGTGCGTATCGAAACACGCCCAAGCAAAGCGTGTGGCGGGAGCACCTACACCATGCCCATCGCCGCGCTCAATGGCTATCTTGACCCGTTGGATTACATTAGGATTTAATATATAATTAAAATAATGAAAAAGATTTCTCGACAGCAAGGGTTTGCAAAGGTCATATTTTTGGCGATCGTGATCATCGGCGGGCTCGCATATTTCAATATCGACCTGCGCGCCATTCTGGGAACCATTTTTGAAAATCCTATCGTCCAAAAAGTCTGGCATATTTTCGTTGTCGCGTGGGCTACCTACATCAAACCGCTCTTCGTCTACCTCTGGACGAGCATTGCAGGGCTGTTTAAATAAAGTTTTTCATATAAAGGATCCTCGGGGCATAGCCCCGAGGTATTGTTGGAGCTCGCTTTGCTCGCACGGTATCGTACCTATATTTCGTCGTCGCTCGGACGCTGTGTGCGAGAGTACTCGTCCACGCGCTCCTCGCTAGCCGAAATAAGTCCCTTGTGCGACATTGAGCGATAGACTACACTATAGGGTATGGAACACTTACGCATACAGAAAGCAGGAGGGCAGAGGCGGTGGAAAATTGAGGAATTGCGCGCAGGACTTGAAAATTTTTATGAAAAGAACGGGCGCTATCCGACAGCTCCCGAGGTTGATGCGCACCCATATCTGCCGTCAGCGCGTTCCATCGAACGAAGCCTCGGCGGACTCGTTGAATTGCGAAAAACTCTCGGTCTTGATACTCAATCTGATTTTCGAGAGGGTGCGCACAGCAGTGCACGAGCTTACAAGATCAACGCGCGTGCTCACAAAAACGAACAAGAAGTATACACATTTCTGCAAGAGCGCTTTGGCAAGCAATTTGTTCACCGCGAGTACTTTTTTCTTGACGACAAGCGTACACGAGCTGACTTTTTTGTGTACGATAAGACGAGCGGATTTTGCGTAGATGTGTTTTATCCAAGCGACAGGAGGAATCTCATCGGATGTCTCAATAGTAAGCTTGCGAAATATCAAGGACCGCAAATGAATCAGTATCCGGTTATTTTTTTACAGATGAACAAAGGAATCGACCAGTCTGTGCTGGATACTATTGTAAAAAATAAAACAAAGAAACTTTTAGCAGGACACCGGCTCTTCGCATGGGATTCATTCAAAGAGTTTTGTCTAAAAAGGGACCCGTTAAAGATTCAGCAGGGATAGAATGAACAGATAGGGAGAGGCATCATCGTCCGTAGCACCTTATCAGGATTCACCAGAATCAGGTACTTAACCATGCATTCACTTAATCCAGAGCACCCAACAGTTACCCTCTCAGTTTCAGTGATTGTACATCAATGTCGTATAACGCACTCGCGCAAAAGATATATTGTGCGACACTCAACCTATAATAAAGACCTAGGGACACGGGCTCTTCCCTTTTCCCAACTTTACAAAAAAAGACCCATCAAAGTTTACAGCTTTTGATGGGTCACGGCGAGGCTGGGTTCGGCTCTTTGCATTAATCTTCTCGCTCCATCCTCAACAAACATGAGGAGCAAAATTTTTCACATCCTGGCGTACTGTCTATCGTTGCTTGTTCATACCACTTGTTGACTTGTTCGCCACACCCTTTGCACTTAAATTTAAGATTGCGTTTTGTCGGTTTTTCAGACCATGGGTTCGAGCTTTCTCGATACAAATCATCATAATCGTTCATAAGACCCCCCATTCTTTTTCTTTCAGATTGACTTCTGATACAAAGATATCACTTATCCTCTATTTGTCAAGCCATTTTGCAAACTCCTCCCTCCACAGCGCGAGCATCAAAAGCGCGTAGATCTTTCGCGAGTTGTCCGCCTTCCCGCTCTCGTGATCGTCGAAAAGATTTTTTGCAATATCCATATCAAGATATTTTTTCAAGAATGCGCTTTCGAGCACTTGGGTGCGCACCTCTTGCCTGCCTTTTAGCCAGCGACGAATAGGTGTCGGGAAGCCGAGCTTTCGGCGATGGCGCGTCGCTTCAGGGATGACCGACTCCATCGCTTTGCGGAAAAGATATTTCGTCGTACCACCTATCCATTTGGGACGAAACTTCAGATTGTCGGGCAGGGTGCGCGCAAAGTTTGCGACGGCGATGTCGAGAAACGGCACACGAAGCTCGAGCGAATGTGCCATCGTCATCTTGTCCGCCTTGGCGAGAATGTCGCCGATGAGCCAAGTGTTGATGTCGACGAATTGCATAGTAGTCGGTTCACTCCACCCATTTGTTTGCGCTGTCTGATAGAGTGCGTGGAGTGACGGAAGTTTCGGCATATCCCCTTTCCATAGTTTTGTGATTTCGTTTGCAGTAAAAATGGATGCATTGCCGATGTAGCGTTCCTCGAGTGTCTGCAATGCGCGTTCGATATAGTGCACTCCGCGCGCACCGGGAATAGCGCGGAGCAGGGCAAGCTTCACGCGAAGTATCGATTTCGGCACCCACGCAATGCGTGCGCGCGCATACGGTTCCAGATAGATATTGTATCCGCCAAAAAGCTCGTCCGCACCCTCGCCCGAGAGCACCACTTTCACATGCTTCACCGCCTCTTGCGCGAGAAAATAAAGACCGATGGCCGACGGGTCCGCGACGGGCTCATCAAAATGCCAGACTGCTTTGCGGAGTGATGCGAAGTACTCATCGGCCGAAACTGTGATCTCGGTGTGCTTGCTCCCGATTGCTTCTGCGGTAGGGCGTGCTTCTTCTCCCTCGCTTAGCCCCTCAAAACCAACAGTAAAGGTCTGAATCGGCTCCCCTTTTCTCTCAGCCGCCATGAGCGATGCGATAGCACTGCTGTCGATACCTCCGCTCAAAAACGAGCCCACTGGCACATCGCTGACCATATGGTGTCGCACCGAATCAGCAAGGACTTCGCGGAGTTTCTGTGCGCGCTCATCCTCGCTCCCCTCTTCTTTTTGTAAGAATGAAAAATTCCAATACTGTTTTATCGCAAACACTCCCGTTTTCACATCGATGAGCATCGAGTGTCCGGGAGCCAACTTTTTAATCCCCGCAAAAAACGATTCTTCATGCTGATTGTATTGAAAGCGCAGGTACGAGGCGATCGCGTTTTCATTCACGCGTGCTTTGTATTCAGGATACTCAAGCAAACTTTTTATTTCCGAACCGAAGGTACGCACGGTGTCCCCTTCTTGCCAATAGTAAAGCGGTTTGATTCCGAAAAAATCTCGTGAGATAAAAACAGTCCCCGCAACCGCATCGTAGATGGCAAAGGCAAACATACCGCGAAGCTTGAG
This sequence comes from Patescibacteria group bacterium, assembly GCA_038063615.1. Taxonomy (GTDB): domain Bacteria; phylum Patescibacteriota; class Minisyncoccia; order Phycocordibacterales; family UBA1550; genus UBA1550. The sequence goes on from JBBTUT010000003.1 coordinate 77,688, forward strand.
TACGGAATGCTCGCCATCTTTCTCGTAGAGTCGCAAAATGACTTCAGTGTCGGTGTGTGTAGTAAAATGCACACCTTGTGCTTCAAGCTCTGCACGAAGCTCTCGGTAATTGTAGATCTCACCGTTGAAAACAATGACCTTCGTTTTATCACTCGAAAAGATTGGCTGTTTGCCGCCCGCAAGGTCGATGATGGAGAGCCGGCGCATCGCAATCGCCACGAAATCGTCGACAAAAACACCGTCGTCATCCGGTCCGCGGTGAATGATACGGTCGTTCATCGCACTGATGATCTCCCGCTTCCCTTCCCCTTTTTCTATAATACCAACGATGCCACACATATCTCGCCATTGTAGCATAGGGAGAACAACCTACAATATTTTATGTCCAAGACACGAATCAGCTGATTCGCAATTGACGCACTGGCTTAGTAAACACTTGACAACTATCACCTATTTGCCCGATAGGAAAAATAGGTGATAAGAAGGAACAAAAAAGGACCACTCGCATTAAAAACGAGTGGTCCATGCGCCCAACTATCAGCACTAGGTAACCTTCTTTGTATTCCCGTCGGGAGACAGCCAGAGCAGTTTCTTGCAATAGAAGCAGTTGCAATTTTTCCCGCCTTGCAAGAGCTCGCAAGCCATGAAAAAATTCCTCTGCGAAACTCCGCAATAAGGACATTCCATCCCAACCTCTTTTATTGCAATGTCGTACTCTTGCAATATTTTTCCTGTTTCATCACCTCGAACACTTTCACCGGTCACGCGACTAAATACGCGGTGTGTTATCGGCCTCGATGTCGATTTAACGAGTAATGTATCCCCCGAGGCGACTTCAACCTCCCAGATTTCAGCATACACACCAGACACTGTCGACACTGCGACACGATCCCTATTCTTCAAATCTTTAAACATCTCACACCCCCTGTTTTTTAATTTACAAAACTACCTAACACAAGTGTAGCACAAAAAGCCAATTTTGGCAATGCCTATCCAGCCAGAGCAATCACCACGCCGACGATCGCGAAAATGACCGAGATGATCCAGTATCGCATAGTCACTTTGTACGACGGCCAACCGAGGGCTTCAAAGTGATGATGGAGAGGCGCCACCAGAAAGACGCGTTTTCCACGGAGCCGTTTTGAGGACATTTGGATGATGACGGAAGCCGAAGTTGCGACCAATGGAAAAGCGATGATGGGGAGCACGAGTACGGTATCGGTGAGAAATGCAAGCGTCGAAAGCGTTACCGTGAGGGCGAGCATCCCTGTCTCCCCCATATAGAATCGTGCTGGAGGGATGTTGAACCAGAGGAATGCCAAAATGCCACCGGAGACAACGCCAGAAAATGCCGCGAGGTCGATCTGATGTTGGAAAAAAGCGATCACCGCATATGCGCTGAAAATGGTCGCAAGCACGCCACCCGAGAGGCCGTCGATACCGTCGATGACGCTTCCAGAAAAAGTCGCGAGCATGACGATGATGAACGCGGGAATGAAAAGCAGTCCGAGCTCGAGACGCATATCGCTGAATGGAATTGCCAGCGAGGACATGCCGAGTTTTGAATAGAACCACCAGCCCACGAGCGCACCGAGGACAACGAGCGTCACGATTTTTACCTTGCGATAGACGATACTGTCGAGCGCGTAGCTCCCCTTCCCCGCGATTTGCAGTGCATCATCCACCAGCCCCACGAGCGCGGCAAAGATGAGCGTGAAGAAAGGCAGGATCGTCTGATTACGGCTCAAAAAATTGAGCTTGCGCGTGAGGTCGGATGGAAAAATGATAGAAATAAGAAACACAATAAAGAGCGTGACCGCAACGGAAATCCAAATGACCACCCCGCCCACGCGCGGTGTCGAGAGCTCCCCTACTTCGTTGTGGACTTGTTTAAAAACATGCGAAACTTTGTCTGACTCCTTCTTTTCGGAGTCATCGCGTCGCGACTTCTTTTTCCACAATCGATACTTGTAAAAATAGTGCGTCAAAATCGGCGTAATCCCAATACCGATAAAAAAGCACAGCGCCGTCGGAAAGAAAACTTTGATGATGTCTAGGGTCATATTGTGCAATTACAAAGATTGTAGCATGAAAAAAGACCTCTGAAAATATAAATGTTTTACTTTCATGCGATCTTACTCTTTAGATCCAATGCTCGACTGATAATCCTCTCTCCAATCTTGCCCCAATCAAAATATTGCTTATAATCTTTCGGATTGATCAATTTAATTTCTATAATAGATTCGGCGGGGTCCGACACAAATGGACCGTACGGGCGAGCGGTGCAAACATACCTGAGCTGGTAAATGAAGCTATCGTCTCGCGTATCGATCATTTTTTGGTAACCGACAGGGAGTAATTTTAAGACTTCCATATTGGATTCCTCTTGGATTTCTCGCTTGAGAGTTTGCTCGAAATCTTCTCCTTCCTCTATCGTTCCGCCGATGAGACCCCAGCTATTTTTGTGACCACCATATCCTATGACCATCTTGTCAGCACAAAAACAGACGGCATATGCTTGTCGACAGCGAAAATAGTCCAAGTGAGTGAAAGAATCGGCTTCCGAATATTCAAAAATGTATTCAACCCCACTTTCCCCTTTGTAATTTTCCGTGATCATTTTCTGATGACTTTTTAATTGCGATTGTAGCGACCAATGAGTGTTGCTTTTTCGATGAGGTGCGGAGCGAGTGCCTTCAATAGCTCTTCTTTTGTCGTGCCTTCTGGGAGAGGTAGTGTCGCATCGAGCGCGTACAGGGTAAAGAAGTAGCGATGCTCGCGGTCGGGAGGGCATGGGCCGAGATACGACGCTTTGCCGTTTGTCCCCTTGCCGACGAGGACTGATGGCGTTGCTCCCTCAGCGATACGAGTAGTTGTGGGTGGCATATTCCATACGACCCAGTGGTTCCACATACCGTCGGCGCGCACCGTACGCGGCACATCGGGGTCTTCGAGGGTGAGGGCGAGACTCTGCGCGCTCTCCGGCACATTTCCGAAGACAAGCTCGGGAGAGATGTTCTTACCGTCACAGGTGAAGCGCGGGGGGATCATTCCGTTTGCGGAAAATGCGGTACTGGTGATAGAAAGTGGCATAGTTTGTTGCGGAGGTTTTGGTGGCGTTTCTCTCTTCTTTTCTGCCACGGTGTCTGGCGTGATTTGTCCAGTGACGGATGTCTCAATATGTGGCTTTGCTGTCTGCTCACTTATGAGTATTAAATATCCTCCTATAGCAAGGAGAATAATAAGTGCTACGATGAATAATATCTGGCCTGCGCTTCGCATAACAAAATTGTACCACAAGCCCACGATTTTAACAGAGCCAACTGACTATGTATACGGTACTATATAACTTGGTACAATATAGTTTGCGTTCGCTCGGAAAAGAAAGAGATTACTTTTTCTTTTCTCTCGCTCACTTAACTATAGTTACTGTATACATAGTCAGTTGAAGTAGCGGGCACATAAATCAAACCCCACGCTCCGCTTTTATCGAGAGTGCCGTAAAAGCGAGTGATGCCACCGCACCGATGAGAAATGTCCATTTGAGACTTACAAAGAGCGCGAGGATCGCTACCGACCCCATTGCGATGATCTTGCCTATCTGGATCGCCATCTCGCCGAGAACGGTGAACTCGTCTACGAAGTGCCCTTGGTCGGCCGCCAGCTCGTAAAAGATCGCATCATACGAAGTATCGGTTACTACCTTTGTGATCTTGTGATAGAGACCGGCGATGAATACATGAAATGCCGTGACCACAAAAATCTTCACGATCCATCCGAGCGCATAGAGGATACTCCCCGCTTTGAGTGCCCGACCTTTTTCTCCTATTCGGTCGAGATAGCGACCGAACATAAATTGCATGATGACCGTGACACCGACGATGAAGCTCGAGAGCGCGCCGACCTTGAAATAGTCGCCGTCGAGAAGGAGGAAAATAAAAATAGGCCAGACGATGAAGCCGATCGTATCCTCCGCGCCTGCGGCGACGGATGCCCATACCACACCGCGATTCTTTTTTGCAAAGAGCTCTCGCCATGAGTGCGCATAGCTCCAGCTAAATCGTTCATTGGTTCGCGGTACGGACCCAAACGGGATCATGCCGAGAGCGTAGGTGATGATGGCGATGGAAAAGAGTACCTGCATGGACCATATTTCGATGAAGTATCCGGCGATCATCGGCCCGATGATGCCGAGGAAGGTGATGGTCGAAAGCAGAAGTCCCACTTGTCCTCCTCTTTTTCCGCCATTGGTGAATACCGCAAAATCAACATGGTACGGGATCCAAAAAAGAAGGCGGAAGATTACCAAAAATACGAGAGAGATCGGCAAGAGTACAAGCATATTTTCTTTTGTCGTAAAAAAGTATGCGCCGTTGATGGTCGCCGCGCTGATACTTGCGAGCACGAGCGCTTTGCGAAAACCAAAGCGATTCAAAAACTGCGCGCCGAATGCGACGAGGAAGAGGTAAGCAACACACGAGGACGCATAATACGCCATCACGAGCGATATGTTTCCGTCGAGAATGTTGTAAAGAAAAATAGGGAGGAATATGCCGAGGAGTCCACTCGCCACAGCCATCACGACGCGCCCGAAATAGAGGCCGAGGAAACCTTTTCGAAGTTCTTTGTTGGTGAGCAAATGATCTGAATCTTTCATAAAAGTCCTTATACTTTAACATAAAAACAAACAAGTTGATGTTCCTCGGCTTTTTGTGACTTTTTCATAACCGCTATCCCCAATTTCCAGCCATAGCTGGAAATTGGGGATAGCGGAATCATGCTTTATTATTTTATGTAAAATTGCGCAAGCGGGCAGTTTTGGTGGTTATGCTTTTTCGCGGGGCAATATTCACGACCATAGAGAATGAGCGAATGTGAAAATCGCACCCAATCTTTTTTGGGGATGATCGCCATCAGGTCGCGCTCTATTTTGGTCGCGTCGGCATGCTTGGTGAGTCCGAGGAGTCGCGAGAGACGGATGACATGCGTGTCCACGGCGATACCCTCGGTGCTTCCGTACAATTCTCCTAGTACGACATTTGCCGTCTTGCGACCGACGCCGGGGATGGCGAGCATTTCCTTCATTGTTTTTGGCACCTTGCCATCGAAGTCTTTTTTAATAGTGCGCGCCGCCGCGAGAATATTTTTTGTCTTCGCGCGATAAAAACCGGTCGAGTAAATATCGCGCTCAAATTCAGCAGGATTCGCATTTACATAATCATCAAGAGTCTTATATTTTTTGAAAAGTTCTTTGGTGACCTCATTCACCTTTTTGTCAGTGCATTGCGCCGACAAAATGACTGCGACAAGCAGCTGCCATGGTGTGCGATAGTGAAGCGCGCATTTTGGGTCGGGGTACAGTCGCGCAAGGATGCGCATTATGTTAGGCAAGTTGGTATTTTCTCTTTTCATACTTGATGAGTTTATCTTTGACGAGTGCGTCGAGGGCTTCTTTGGTACGCAAATCATTGCCGCATACTCGTTTGAGTGCGATGAAAGTCTCCGGCTTTTCGGCAAGTATCCGAATTATCTTCCCGCGCAATTCACGAAGCGACCCTTTGAACGCGCTTTGCTTCACATAGTGCTTGCTTTGCGTATTCGGATTTTTGCGTGCGATTTTTGGCAAATGCGCGCCGTAATCCATAAGCGCATAATACCACTCGCGCGGATTTTTGTGATCAAGCGTCGCTTCCACGAGCGGCAAAATATTCTTGTCGCTCACTTTTCTCTTGTTCCCAAAAAAGTGATGAATGAAAGCGCGTCGAATATTGGTTTCGATGAACACCCGCGGTTCGTTGTGCGCAAAAGCAAGGATTGCGTTCGCGGTATAGTGTCCGATACTCGGAAGCGTGCGAAGTTCTTGCTCGGTTTTCGGTACGCGCCCCCTGTGTTCGCTCGCAATCTTTTGCGCCGCATCACGCAAATATCGCGCCCGACGATTGTACCCCATCCCCTGCCAGACGCGCAAAACCTCGGCAAGCGACGCATTCGCCAGTGCCTCAACACTTGGGAACGCCTTTAAAAATTCCGTATATTTTTCAATCACCCGCGCCACCTGCGTCTGCTGAAGCATCACTTCGGAAACGAGGATTTTGTACGGATTTTTCGTCTTCCGCCACGGCAAGTCGTGCCTCCCCGAACCCTCATAAAACGCCCAAATTTGGGCTTGGAAGGCCGTTTTTTGTTTGGCTCGTGGTTTGGGCGCCAATGTCTCCATTTTTGTATTTTAGCATATGCTACAATACCCCCATGCGAACATCATATTCGGCGCTCGAAACTTACAAAACTTGCCCGCTCAAGTACAAATATCAGGACATCGACAAGATTCGTGCGCCGAAGAATATCACGGCTGTTTTCGGCACGCTCATACATTCAGCGCTCAAGTTTATGTTCGAGAGGAATCCGCTCTATCCCACCTTGGACGAAGTGCTCAATTTTTACACCGAGCATTTCCACGAGAAATCTGAAAAAATCGAGTGGGCAAATCCGGACAGCAAAGAAGCGGAAGAAAAGTTGTATTTTGAGGAGGGATTGAAACTTCTCAAGAATTTCTATAATAAAAATCAGCCGTGGACCTTCAATGTGGTGGAGCTTGAGGGGCGGTTTTCACTCGAACTTCCCGATGAAAAAAGCGGTACAACGCACACTTTAGCGGGCATCATCGACCGCCTCGATAAAGACCCCGAGTCCGGTGCGTACGAAATCATCGACTACAAAACCGGCAAACGCATGCCCGGAGAAGCGGAGCTCGCGGAGAATTTACAGCTTGGCGTGTACCACCTCGCTCTCTCGACGCGCTGGCCGTCATTCGACCCCGAGAATTTCACGACGAGTCTCTACTTTTTGAAACATAATGAAAAAGTCTCGGTAAAGCCCTCGCGTGAGACCCTTGCCCGTACACGCGACTTTGTTCTAGCCACTATCCGCGAGATCGAGGAGCATATCGAGAAAAACGATTTCCCTCCGACGCCGGGACCGCTCTGCGGATGGTGCTCATACCAGCGTATCTGCCCAATGTGGGCGCACGAGTTCAAGGACAAGGAGACGAAGACCGCGAGCGATGAAGAAGTCGCCGAGGCGATCCGTGAGTTTTTCGAGATTAAAAAGTCCGACGACAAAAACAAAAAACGCCTCGCCGACATCCGCGCCGTCATTTTGAATTACATGCAACAGGAAAATCTCGCCCGCGTATTCAGCGACAGCGGATACATTACGAAAAATGTACAAGAGCGCGTGAGTTTTGATATTGAAAGAGCGCAGCCAATACTCGAACAGGCGGGAGTATGGGAAAAGATATTGGAACCGAGCGAGAAAAAACTCGAGAAAATCCTTTCTTCCTTGCCCCAAGACATTCAAGAAGAAATTCTCAAATTCGAAACCAAAAAAATGATCACCGTCCTCAAGCCGACCAAAAAGAAAGGCGGCGTCGCGGACGAGGAGGAAGACGAAGAGTGATTACGAGCGAGGGATCGGATACTCTGCAAACTCGGGTAATAAATTTTTGCCATGGAGAAGCCGCGAAAATGCTTCAGCTTCCAGTTTTGCGCCCATGAGCCCGTGGTGCGGCTTTGGTTCCTCGGGTAGCCCCACATATTTTAAAATGGTATCGAGAGAAAGATCCGCGCGGTCATTTTTGTGCTGAATTGGAAGCCCGCGTTTGGTCATATCCATATATGCCATTGAGTTTAGGTCGAGCGTGCGGTATGAAAAATGCCAGCCGATGCTTGAGCGCGCAAATGAATTATTTAAAAAATCACGGTCAAACGATGGGTTTTGTCCCGCGAGCGTTTTGTCCTCGCATTGCTCGATCCAATGCAAAAAATCATTCATCAAGTCCGAGAGAGAATGTTTTTTAGGGTCGGCGCATTCTTCTTTGGTGAAGCCATTGACCGCGATAGCATCGGTCATAATGCTTGCCCCCTCCCACATACGACATTCACCGTAAAACTGCCGCTCCGGATGTTCGAGCTCCACCGCCCCAATACTCAAAAGCGAGTGTTTGTGCGGGTCGAGCCCCGTTGCTTCGATGTCTGCGACGATCATAGAAATCATTGTACCACAAACCAACTTCACACAAACTGACTATGTATACAGCCCTATAGTATCGTATACATAGTCAGTTAGTTGGGTGAAGAAAATCTTTTGCTCGCGCCGACTCTTTCGAGAATATTTGCGGTAAACCCTGCGCTTTCTCCGGAGTACCAATCATTTTCTATATATGATTCAAGATCTTCTTTTTTGTGAGTATCGGCTCCGCCAGAAATAACAGCGCCGTATTTTTTAGCGAGGTCGCTGAGCGCTTGTCGCTCCGTATCAATCAGATCTTTTGCGTCTGTTTCGTATTCATGAAATCCGTAAATTGTTTCAACTCCGTCGATGCGTTTTTCTGCGAGAAGTTTTTCGATCATATCCATCGGTATTTTTGAACGGACAGTGTGGTAGTGGGCAAGGATGGCGATTCCTCCAGCTCCGCGAACGAGGGACACGCCGAGATCGAGGTCGGGCATATAGTCGTGGTCGAAGTAAACACTGCGGAATGCATCGTCGCTCAAAAAAAGCATATACGGATATTGTTGCTCCCCTTTTTGTATCATATTATCGTACTGTTCTTTCACTTTCGAATCGTGCTCGGCGACCGTCCTCATTTCGATTCTCAATTTTTCCATCACCATATTGTTTTCGGTGCGCTTTTTGAGCGCTTCGACAATGTGCGGTCTGCCGATGGATTCACCACCAGATACAGCGAGACAATCTTCTGCGGTAATAATAAACCCGAGACCTTGAAGCCCCTCGACGATCTGCCGCATCCTTTTTATCCGCGACTTCTGTGCACGCTCGCAATGCTTGAGCAATGCTTCATTTTGCGGGTCGACAAAAAGTCCGATGATATGCACGGCTGCGGAGTTTGGCGCAAGCTCGCGCGGCAAATCCGTGGTGAGTTCGATTCCGATGACCCACTTCGTATCGCGTCCGCGAAGAGTTTCAATCTCAGCAAGAATAGTTTGCGGAGGCACGGCATCGTGGTCGGTAAAAGCAAGCACGGAAATACCGAGCGATTCCGCAAGATCAAAAAGCTCTCGATGCGAAAGCGTGCCGTCAGAAAGCGTGGTGTGGTTGTGGAGGGATTCAACGGAGCGCATGATTTTGTCGGATTATAGCATAGCCTAAGTTTTAGGAAGGGCGGTCCTTCCTAAAACACTACAGCTACAGCCCCTTGCAGGTTGCTGATGGAGTATATCCTCGTGTCTCAGCCTCAGATTTCGACGCAAAATAAATACGGTTTTCTTCTTTTATTTTTTGCACGCCGGCGCACCACGGATAGTAATATTTTTTGCCGGATTTTGAGGCGACGAGCTGTTCTGTCGTCGCGCCGATGACACTTGCCGACTGAGCGGTATTGGTCAATCCTTTTTTGTTATTGACAGAAGTCTTGAATGTGTCAGCCGTCACTTCAGGCGCATTTTCAATACGAATGGGGGTTTTTGCTCCCTCAATCTTCGAAAGCCGTCCAAGCCCAAATGACCCAAATGCGACGAGGACGACAACAAGCCCCAAAAAGAGGTCGTCTGGAATAATATTCAATTTTGGCAGACGAAAACCCGTGAACCCTCGGTCGTCGCCCTTGTGGGCGAATAGGCCCTTGATTTTTTTTGTAATATCTTCTATACTCATCGGTATTGTAACTAATCGAGTAATTATACCATGGCACATAAAAAAGCGGGCGGGACAGCCCAAAATCTAACCGATTCCAAGGCAAAGTACCTCGGAACCAAACTCTATGACGGCGAAGTCGCAAAGGCCGGTTCTATCATCGTGCGTCAGCGCGGGACGAAGATCCTCGCCGGAGCCAATGTCGGCATCGGTGTCGACCACACCCTCTTCGCCCTCAAAAACGGCATCGTCTCGTTCAGCGAAAAGCGCAAAGGAAACTTTGATGGTACGACGACAAGACGCAAAGTAGCGAGCGTGAAGTAGGGTAGCGAAATAGTAAATATCAGAATAGCAAAACAAAAAACTGCCTCATTGCTGAGGCAGTTTTTTGTTTTTAGAATTATGAGTTTTTCCCACTTATACCAAACAATATTTTTAATTTATTTTTATCTTTTTTCTTTATTTCGATTCCATAATTTGAAGATAAAATAAGGACATTTTTGAACAGCCAAAAACGAAAATAAAATCCTGTTATTTTACTTGGGAAAATAAATTTTGGAATTCTATATTCGTTGTTCCCTTCTTCAAACTCCGTAGAAAGAAAAGTGTTATTTCCAATTCCTATTTCTGCAAAAATTTTTTTCATAATTATTCCCCTTTCTCTACAACCACCGTAAATGTCACCCTATTTTTTTCAATCACAACAGGAACTTCGTAGGTGCCGAGCTCTTTGAGCGGGCGGTCGAGGATGACATAGTCGGGGTGCATATCGAGGTGGGTTGTGCGCTTGAGTTCAGCCAAGACTTCTTCCTTGTGAATGCTTGCAAAGAGGTGCCCTTTTTCATTTGCTTTGCCACGAAGGGTGACGGTCGTGCCACTGAGTGCCTCGAGATTTTTCAACAAGAGGTCGGTGTGGACTTTTTTGAGCGAGGCGTCGGTCGCCATTTTGTTTTGGATGCGCACGACCGTTTCTTTTGTTGCCGGCTCCGCGAGCTTTTGCGCGACAAGGTGCCGACCGTATCCATCAGCAACCTCCTTCACTTCATACTTCTTGCCGATTCTCGGCACATCTTTCAAAAAAATAATTTTCATCCCGTTTAGAGGTAGGTCGCGGTCGCCCGCAGTCCTAACCATAAGTTATTTTAATAATTTATCTACCCATCCTAACATATTTTTTCTACTTTGAGCGACCGCGGCCTCTAACGGGATTCATAATGGTATTGTTTTTAGGAAGGACCGCCCTTCCTAGGATTTCTAGGAAGGGCGGTCCTTCCTGAATGATTAGTGCTTAAAATTCGGGTCTCTTAATATCTCCGCCGCTTTTTCCATCTGCGGGTCGAGCTTTTTTTCGAGGTCTTTTTTAGTGATCTCGACTTTCACATCAGGTTCGAGTCCGTTTTCAGAAATGGATTTTCCTTTCGGGGTGAGCCAGCGCGCGATGGTCACCTTGAGCGATGTTTCCGGCGTAATCTCGATGAGCTCTTGCACCGACCCCTTGCCGAAACTTTTTTCTCCGACGAGTTTCGCGATGCCATGTTCGTGGAGCGCGCCTGCGAGGATCTCCGACGCCGATGCCGAGCCCTCGTTGATTAGGACGACCATTTTTAAATTTTCAGTGAATACATTGTATCCCCTGCTTCGTTCCGGCTGTTGTTTTGTCTTACTGCCACCGTCCTCGATGACGACCGTCTTGCCCATCGGGAGAAAAAAGCTTGCCATGTCGACGGCGGCTTCAAGGTACCCGCCGGGGTTTCCGCGCAGGTCGAGCACGAGCTTGTCAGAGCCCGAAAGGATGAATTCGCGGAGGGCATTGCGGAAAAGCTCCGGCGAACCCGCTGAAAAGGTGTAGAGTGAGACCACAAAGACGCCGTCATCGCGGAGCTTGGTGTCGATGGTCGGGATGTTGATGACATCACGGACGACTTTGATATCCTCCGTCCCGCCGTTCCTCTTGACTGTTAGCGTCACCGTCGTCCCTTTTGGTCCGCGAATATGTTTGATTGCTTCTTCGACCGTCATGCCCATTGTAAAGGTCTTGTCTATCTTTAATATCTGATCCCCCGGCTTCATCCCCGCGCGCTCGGAAGGCGTGCCCTTGAGCGGAGCCACGACGGTAAGCACTTTATCTTTGATTGCAATCTCCATTCCGACACCCTCAAAATTCCCGCGAACCTCTTCTTCAAAAGCTGTTGTTTCTTTCGGCGGAAAAAAAACGGTATACGGGTCGCCGTATGATGCGGTCATACCCTCTATTGCGCCCCACACCTTATCCTCGCCACTTGGCACAGATGATGAAGCGGTCGTGGAGATGAATTTGGTATCGAGCACCTCCAGCGTTTTCCAAAATGGTTCGAGGTCGAGGTCGCCGACCGATGCGGTTTGCGAAGCCGCCATATCCGCGACCAACACCTCATTCACTCGTCGTTCACCGACTGCAATCCCCGTACCAAATGCACCAACAATGGCAACAATAATGAGCGCGGTGATGGTGGATTTATTGAGATTGTATTTCATGGTCGTAGTATCGCAAAAGATTAAGCGAAGGTCAACAATCCGCACTTACTCACCTAAAAAGGACCAACCTTTATTTTTCATTGACTTTTGGTCACAAACCTGCAAGTATGTAAAGAGAAATTAAAGTCCTATAAAAATTTAAAGAGGGGGTGAAATATGGCTTTCTATGCCAAAAAGATTAGATATGGTGCAAATGATGAGGTTGGTGCATATGTCGCCCTCATCGCGGTCGCAAAGAAAAAAGGGGGTAAGCCAATCAGGTTCGTGCTGTATCGCTTTCTTAGTGTCGGACTGAAAGGAGTGTTTGAGAGTGTAGAATTTTCAAGCTCTCAGGAAAAGGAGGCGATGGAAGCTTTCCCTTTTGGACCAGTCGTCTATCGACCGATAGAGGAAGAGCTTGAAGGACTGCAAGGACTTATGGAGGAAGGGAAATTGCCGCGTACACGCATTAGCCAATGGAAAATGACTACGGATTGGCTTAGCAATGTTGCGGTAGGAGGTTCGCGTTACCCAAGAGGAACATGGGTAAAGCTTAGGAAGCGTCCATACACATGGCGCAAAAGCGGACCGCGAAAAAAGAAAAAACTTCGTCTAAAGTTCGGCAGTCTTGAGCACAAGCTCTTGGTTGTCCGCGAGGAGTTAGCTTATCACAAAGGACAGCCCTCTGAAAAAAGAAAGGAAGAGGAGATTGATAACATGGAAGCAAAAGAAAGCGGGATCGTCGCGGAAATGATATACATTCGCGATAAAAAGTTCGCGTCTGCTACCGCATAGATCATCACACCTCTCCCGTCCCCTGCAATCTTTTGCAGGGGATTTTTGTTTGAATTGCATATTGGGTATGCTACAATGTTTTGTATGATTTCCCGCTACCCATACAAAGACCTCGTCTGGATCGATGTGCAGTCGCCGACACAGGATGAGGTGCGCTCTCTCATGGAGGAGTTCAGTATTCACCCGCTCGTGGCGGATGAGCTCCTCTCCCCCACTCTTCGCCCAAAAGTGGATCTCTATCCCAATCTCATTTATCTCATCCTCCATTTTCCGGTCATCTCGCACAGACACGATGGCGGGCACGAGCAGGAGATCGATTTCATCGTCGGCAAAAACTTCCTCATCACCACGCACTATGGCTTCGTCGATCCGCTCCACGAGTTCTCCAAAGTATTCGAGGTCAATTCTATACTCGAAAGATCCAATATCGGCGACCATGCGGGGTTCCTTCTCTTCTATATCATGCGCGAGCTCTACAAAATGCTCGATCGCGAGCTCGACCACATCGACCGCGACTTCGGCAACATCGAGTCAAAGATCTTTGCCGGCAAAGAGCGCGCTATGGTCAATGCGATATCACACCTCAATCGCGACCTCCTCAATTTCAAACAGATACTCCGTCCCCACAAAGAAGTGCTCGAGTCCTTCGAGCTCGCCGGCACGAAATTCTTCGGCGAGGAATTTTCCTACTATTTGCATACAATCGTCGGCGAATATTACAAAGTTTCAACGATGCTTGACGGACACCGCGAGACACTCCTCGATCTCCGCGACACAAACGACTCGCTCCTCACGACCAAGACGAATGAGATCATGAAAACGCTCACCGTGATGGCCTTCGTTATCCTACCGCTTACTTTTGTCGTGTCTCTTTTTGGGATGAATGTGCCAGGCATCCCCATCGTCGATCAAGCGGGCGGTTTCTGGATCATTAGCGGTATTACGGTCGTTCTCGGCTTCTGCCTCTTTAGCTACTTCAAGTTTTTCAAGAAATGGATGTAACATTGTTCAACACGCTCTCGCGCACCCTCGAAAAACTGGAGCCGCTCCACGACCGCGAAGTGCGAATGTACCACTGCGGTCCGACGGTGTATGACTATGCGCACATCGGCAACTTGCGTTCTTTTATCTTTGCAGACATTCTTCGTCGCACACTTGAGTATGCGGGATATTCGGTCAAGCAGGTGATGAACATCACCGACATCGACGACAAGACCATCAAGAGAAGTCGTGATGAAGGAGTCACCCTCGCAACGATTACCAACCGCTACGAAGATATTTTTCTTGCCGATTTGCGACATTTGAATATCAAGGTTCCCGAACGAATGCCTCATGCGACCGAACATGTCGGCGGGATGATCGCACTTATCGAGAAGCTTCTGCGAGAGGGGTTTGCATATACCGCTGACGATGGCGTGTACTTCGATATCGCAAAATCAAAGGGGTACGGCACGCTTGCCGAGCTCGACCTCAACGCAGTGACCGAGTCGCGCATAGGAAACGACGAATACGATAAAAAGAATGCGCGGGATTTCGCCCTCTGGAAGTTTTGGACGCCGGAAGACGGCGAGAATGTTTTTGACGCATCGTTTGGCCGCGGTCGTCCCGGCTGGCATATCGAGTGCTCCGCGATGGCGATGAGCGAGCTTGGTGATGAAACGATAGACATTCATACCGGCGGCATCGACCTCGTCTTCCCCCATCATACAAACGAGATCGCACAGTCTGAAGCGGCGACCGGAAAACAGTTCGCAAAATATTGGCTCCACAATGAGTTCGTCATGGTTGACGGGCAAAAAATGTCAAAGTCTCTCGGCAATATCACGACGCTCAAAACGGTCGCCGAGCATGGGATCAATCCGCTCGCCTTTCGCTACTTCATTCTCGGAACGCACTACCGCGCGAAAGCAAACTTCACTTGGGAAGGGCTCGCGGGTGCGCAGACGGCACTCATACGGCTCAGCGACCATTTGGGGGAAGAAATCGGCACGGTACATAAAGAGTATCAAAAAAGATTTGCAGAGTTCGTCGCAAGCGACCTCGACACGCCCCGCGCGCTCGCCCTCGCATGGGAAGTTGCAAAAGACCCTTCCCTCTCGACTGCCGACAAAACGGCGACCCTCCTCGACTTCGACCGTGTGCTCGGACTCGGACTCACCGTGCGCGTCCCCGAGAAAATTCCGGCAGAAATCAGTTCACTCGTCGGCACACGCGAAGAAGCCCGCCAAAACAAAGACTGGGCGAAATCCGACAAAATCCGTGACAAAATAAACGCCCTCGGCTGGGACATTTTAGACACGGACAAAGGGTCAGAAATACGCCGTAAATAAAAAAGCCCCGTGGAGTGTATCCACGGGGCTCGATGCTTTAAATTTCCTACTTTGTACGATAGCGTGGAAGGGTTATTTCAAAGACAGTTTTGCCGTCTTTACTATGAACTTTTATTTCCCCACCGTGTCCATTCACGATATGCCTCGCCGTCGGCAACCCCAGCCCTGTTCCCCTTGGCTTCCCTTTGGTCATAAACATTTCGAAAATGTCTTCCTGATCTCGCGGGTCAATATCATGACCATTGTTTATGACCGCAATGATGCACTGTGTTTTTGTTAGTTTGGTCTCTATGGTTACGATAGTGGCTCCCGCTTCATAGGCATTGGAGACGAGATCGCTGATACAAATTTGCAAGCCGTACCTATCTATCATCAGTGATACGCCTGACAAACGCCAATCGAGGTTTGAATAGAACGAAACTCCGCTGTAAGAAACTCGGTATTTCCCTATCTCTTTCATTAAGAGGTTATTCACGCTGCACCTCTCAAGGTTCAGCACAGCCGGCTTTGAAATATCCAGAACGGTGGAGACAATGTATTCCATCATCTCAATATCGTCGACGATAATTCTGCTGTACCGTTCGAGCGCTTTTAGTTTCTCCTCGAGCACTTCACCGAAGACCTCTTTATTGGATGTTATTATTCTTTCTGATCTTGAAGCAAATCCGCCAATGGAAGTCAGCCGGTTTCTGAGGGCATGCGCCATCCTGAGAGAGTTTTTTCCCAAAGTGGCCAGTCTCTCCATTTCTACCGCTTTCGCCAGTCGCGCCTCTTCTTGGAGCTCTCTGCATAGTGCCGACGAGGCGATACGAGAGATTGTTTTTACAAGCTGTTTGTCTTCGGGAGAAAATATCCTCTCTTTGAGGGCGTCCACGACGAGAAGCCCAAAGTTGGTTCCGTCCGCACATCGAAGCGGAGAAAACATTATCGCTGAGATTTGATATCTCTCAATGAGTGCTTTCAGGTAATCAAGTCGCTTGTCGGAATGCGGGTTATTAACGACGATTGTTTTTCCACCATCAATAACGCTTTTCAAGAAGAACTTCCCCATCTTGGTCGTAATGACTTCCCCTACGCCGTGACCATTTGGGGGGATTCCATCCTCGACGGACAGTTTTCCATCTTTCAACCCAATGAAACAAATCCGGCATTCAGGGAAAATATCACTTGTTTTTTCCAGTACCGCCCTGATCGTTTCTTGGCGGTTACTTCCCATCAAGATCTCAGATAATTTGATGACCTGAGATAGTGCCCCGCCTGAACTCACACTCCGTCGATCGACTGCTACTCCTTGCGTTTCCATAACTCCCCCCTTTTTTTCCTTTTATTTTATATGTGCAAATCTGCGATGTTTATAGCACAGATTTATATATTTTGCAAGGGCTTTAGGTTTTGTCGATATCATACTATACTATATTGTATTAAAGTATCAGCTAATATCTTAACTAATTATTTAAAAATATGGGAGAAAAAATGAATGAAACTATCGATGATTTTGAAAAAAATTTAGACAAAACTCCTATTGAAACGCTACCAAACGAATCGCGAGAAAAAATCGCGAAGGACCTGCTTTTGGGTATTTTAGAGCATGAACTGATGGAAAATTTGACTTCGCAGGGAACTTCAGAAGCCATAAATAGAATAATGGGAAACATGGAAGCGAGTGCGTCCTTGGCAGAGGACCTAAAAGTTTTTGCTAAAATATTGGTCAACCAGGAATTGAACGCAAAGCCGGGGAATAGTGCTGAGGAAATTTTAGAATGTACCTCAATGTGTTTGTTTGCTTATCTTAAGCGCGTAAAAGATGGCAAAGAAAGCCTAAATAATGAAAAAGTTATAAAGGAAAGTTATTCCTCTGTAGTTGAATATCTTCATTTGTTGATAAGCTACCCTGAATTTGCAAAAGCAGAGCTTGGTGGCAGATTTGGTTTTTTAAAAGGTCGCATATCGGATGAAGAGCTTTTTAACCTGACTAGCACAAAGTTCCATTATGTTGAATTATGCAAAAAAATGATTGAGTATACTGAGGGCGGAGAAAGAGCAACTAAGCACTAAATTTCCCCAAAAAGTGAGTTTTTTCACGGCTTTTGTGGTCTAATTCCCCTATCCACCGCTTGTCCACCCTCTTTTCCCCGACTAAATTTTTTGATGGCTTGCCCCTGTGCTACAATGGCAAGAATGGCAAACATCGTAGACCGTAAGTTCAAAACGAGGGATATTCGCATCCCTCCGCAAAATATCGACTCTGAAAAAGCGCTCCTTGGGTCGCTCATGCTTCGCCCTGACGGGATGTACGATGTGAGCGATGTGGTGACGCGCGAATCTTTTTATGTCGACAAGCACCGCATCGTTTTTGATGCGATGCTCGAGCTCCACAGCCGGCACGAGCCGATTGACCTCCTCTCCGTATCCACGCGCCTGAAAGAACGAGGCAAGTTTGACAGCATCGGCGGCGGGAGCTATCTCGCCGAGCTTGTCGACGGCGTTCCATCTTCAACAAACGCAAAGTATTATGCGGAGATGATCCGACGCAAGCATGTTTTGCGCACGCTCATCGAAGCCGCCGAGCACATCTCCGAGCTTGGATACAATGAAGCCGAGGAGATCGAGACAGTACTCGACGAAGCGGAAAAAAAGATCTTTTCGATCACCAATGCGAGCGTTACCAAAAAATTCGTCAATATCAAAGACACTCTGGAGGAAGCGTGGGAGCGCCTCGACAAAATGCACAAAGACGGCGGAGAGCTCCGTGGCGTCCCCTCCGGCTTCCCCGCTCTCGACACACTCCTCTCCGGTTTTCAAAACTCCGATCTCATCATCCTCGCCGCTCGCCCCTCGATGGGTAAAACGACACTTGCCCTCGACATCGCGCGCCAAGCGGCGATCCACCACAATATCCCCGTCGGCATTTTCTCTCTCGAAATGAATACACAACAGCTCGTGGATCGTATGCTCTCCGCCGAAGCGCGCGTGAATGCGTGGAAGCTCCGCACAGGCAAGCTTTCTCTCGACGAGGATTTCGACAAATTGCGCAACTCGCTCGACCGACTTTCCAAGGCGCCGATATTCATCGACGACCAAGCGGGAAACTCCATTATGAAAATGCGCTCCGCCGCGCGCAAGCTCAAGAGCGAGCACGGCCTCGGCCTCATCGTCATCGACTACCTCCAGCTGATGAGCACGGCAAAACAATATGACTCGATGGTCAACCAAGTCACCGAGATTTCCCGTTCGCTCAAAGCCCTCGCAAAAGACCTCGATGTCCCCGTCATCGCGCTTTCACAGCTCTCGCGCGCCATCGAGTCGCGCGGAGGCAAGCCGAAGCTCTCCGACCTCCGCGATTCGGGCTCCATCGAGCAGGACGCCGATGTCGTGATGTTCATCCACCGCGAGGACAAGATGGACAAAAATGCGGAAAAGACGAACATCGCCGAGATCCTCGTCGAAAAACACCGCAACGGTCCCGTCGGCTCCATTCAGCTCTACTTCGACGAAGAGAAATCAACATTTATGTCAATCGACAAACAGCACGAATTCGGCGCCGGTCAGGGACACAGGGCGGGTGGCAATGTTGATGATTTCTAGTTTTTTGACTTTACACTTTCCACTTTCCACTTTTCACTCTTTTATGACCTCAATCGACACTCTCTCCCAACTCTTCATAAAATTCCCCGGCATCGGGACGCGCCAAGCAAAACGCTTCGTGTATTTTCTCCTCGCTCAGGATCCGCGCTTTGTCGAAACCCTCGCACACGAGATTGCCGAGCTCAAAAAAACGATTGCGCAATGCTCCGAGTGTTTTCGCTTTTATCCTCGTTCAGGTACCGGCACCTTGTGCGATGTTTGTATAAGCGATGCTGACCACGCAACCCTCCTCGTCATCGAAAAAGACACCGACTTCGAAAGCGTGCGCCGAAGCGGAAGCTACGCCGGTCGCTACTTCATTCTCGGAGGCACCATCCCCATCCTCGAGCGCGACCCCGCCTCAAAGATTCGCATACGCGAGCTCCTCGCGCGCGTAGCGAGCGGTACTGCGGACGGACCTGCCCGCCACTGCCTATCGCACGATGGAAGCAGTCAGGCGATGGCAGGCGGGCTCTCCGAGGTCATCCTCGCCCTTTCCGCAAACCCCGAAGGCGACTTCACGCGCGAATATGTCGCAAAGACACTCGCCCCCCTAGCCGAAAAGCACGGCATCACCATCACCGCTCTCGGCCGCGGTCTCTCCACCGGCACCGAGCTCGAATACTCCGACAGTGACACTCTTAGGCATGCGTTCAAAAACAGAGGATAAAGGATCCTTGGGGCATAGCCCCGAGGTATTGTCGGAGCTCGCTTTGCTCGCGCGGTATTGTACCTATATTTCGTCGTCGCTCGGACGCTGTGTACGAGAGTACTCGTCCACGCGCTCCTCACTAGCCGAAATAAAAAAACCGGCAGCGATGTCGGTTTTTTTAGGAGTTACTTGATTGCCGCAATCTTCACTTTCATAAATGGTTGGCGATGACCGTTCTTTTTGAAGTGACGGCTTTTTTGGCGGTAGTGGATAACCACAACTTTGTCCGCGCGACCTTCTTCTTCAAATGTCGCCTCCACGGTTGCCCCGGGAACGAGCGGTGCGCCGACGAGGGTCTTTGAACCATCGTTTACAAGGAGGACTTGGTCAAAAACGACCTTGTCGCCCTTTTTTAATTCGCCGGGAAGCTTCTCGATGAGGAGCGTTTCGCCCGGAGCGACCTTATATTGCTTGCCTCCTGTCTTTATTACTGCAAAATTCATAGTAACTTGTATTCTACACGATAAAAAAAGAAATGCAAGCGTTTTGGCAGAATATTGAATATAGAATGTTGAATATAGAATGGATTCAGAACAAAAAACAGAAATTTGACAAAAATACGACAATCTGCTACTATCCAATAAGTCAGGGTGCTCGAAACAGTCTTTCCCCTCCTCCTGCATTGAGGTAATTCATTTAAGGGTTTAAACCTGCCCTTAATTTGAGAGAGACTCAAGCAGGTGTTGTTAGAGCACCCTGGCTACTTTTTGTACAAAGCACGCTTCGCGTGCTTTTTTTTTGCCAATTTTTAGAGTTGGCCTTACTCCTCAAGATGCGGTTTTTCGATAAGGAGCGGCTCTATCCCCGCAGTTTCGCCCGTGATCTTCACGACATCCTTGTCCACCTTTTTGAGCTCCTTATATGCTGCGGTATAGTGGTTGACCGTGGTTCCCAGCGCATTGCCGAGTTTTTTCATATAGTCCTCATAGGCGACCAAGTGCTTGCGAAGCTCCTCCACGCGCCCAATGATGAGCTGTGCGGACTCCTCAATCTTGAAAGCGCGAAAACCATAGAGCACTGATTGCAAGTATGCGGAAAATGTCGTCGGAGATACGATGATGACTTTCTTTTCGTTCGACGCATAGTCGATGAGCGAGCGTGTATTCACTTTCACCGCGCCGACTTCGTTGATGAGGAGGTCGTAGTAGATGCCCTCGGCGGGAATGAACATAAACGCAAACGGCAGCGTGCCTTCGGCGGGACGCACATATTTCGCGGTCTCATCGATGCGTTTTTTGAGGTCGTTCCTGAATTCTTTTTCGAGCTCTTCTTTTCGCGTTTCATCCGATTCATTCACCACGCGATTGTAATTGTCGAGAGAAAATTTCGCGTCTACGGGGATCAATCCGTCTTTGGTAATGATGACCGCATCCACCGTCTCGCCATTTTTGAATTGATGCTGGAGCTTATACGCATTTGGCGGGAGAATGTTTGAGAGAATGAGCTCGAGCGCCGCCTCTCCCAAGTTCCCTCTCTGTTTTTGGTGCTTCAAAACTTTTTCGAGATTTTGAAGCTGGTCGGTGATGCCGAGGACTTGCTTACTCGTTTCGTTCGCCGCGGTCATTTCCTTTGCGACATTTGAGAGATTGCGCTCGACCTGCTCATTGATCTCGCGGATAAGCTTTTGCGATTCGCTAAACTGCATATGCACCGCCTGTTGCATTTCTTTATTCGACGAGCCGACTTTCGCATCGACCGTTTTCATAAAATCGCCCAACTGCGACTGGAAATTGCCGATCTGGTTTTGAATGAGGCGAAGTGCGTCATTTTGCGGTTCGGTCGAAACTTCTTTTTTACGAAGGAGTGTTACCAATACCACCGCAACAATTGCGCCGAGGATGAGTCCAATAAGGATGTAAGCAATTGACGACATATTATATTCCATATGCACTTCCGAGTGTGGTCAAAAATGCGGGGATTACGAACACGAGCCCCACGAGCGGAAGAAGTACGACCGCGACACTGATGATAAGCGTCCACATAAAATACTTGCGCGTCTTTTCCGCCGAAACGAACACTTTTTGCAAAAGCTCTTCTTGCGCCTGCAGGCGATTCAAAATTTCTTGTTCCATTGCCCCATTCTACTACAAATACGCAGGAAAAGAAAAAGCCGCTAAACAGAAGTCTAGCGGCTCAATTTGTGGCGGGTTTTACTCCACCTTTTTTGTCACTTCGCCCGCCTCTCTCATGCGGGCTTTGTCTTCGTACATCGCTTGGTCTGCGCGATGCATCAGCGTTGAGGCGGTCGTACAGTCAGGACCCGCTGTGCCCACTCCCATTGCTGCCTGAATGGCGAAAGTCTGACCTTCACCAATCTCGAAGATTTCGTCCCTGAGATTATTCTTTATGGTAGCAACAAATTCGAGGGCCTCTTCTTCTCTGGCATAAGGCATGAGAACGGCAAATTCGTCTCCGCCGAGACGCGCCAGAGTGATAAGAATGCCACTCTCGCCGAGAATATCTTTTTGTCTTTTTAGAAATTCGCTGAACTGAATCAGCAATAAATTTCCGTGTAGATGTCCAATCGTATTATTGATATCCGCAAATCCATTGATATCCATAAAAATCAACGATGCTGGTGACTGCTTATTAAGCAAGTGCTGTGCCTCCTCGACAAGCTGAAATCTCTTCGGAAGACCGGTGAGGTCATCCATCTGGGCGATCCTCAGATTTGCCTTGAGGTCGGCGATTTCACGGTCCTTCGCCTCGATGATCGCCCGCAACTTTTGCGGGTCATTTATTGTTTTGCTCAAAATTACACCTCCTTTTTACAGATTGTTTGAGTGGTTTTTCTTTGAATCTGCTATCCCGAGAAAATCCTCTCTGCCAAGGGGAATCCTCTTTCTTTTTGAAAAGCACAGGGGATGGACTTGCCAGCAACCCCCCAGTTTCGAGACTCAACGAAAGTGGTGTTGACTCATTTTTCATTGGCTGAACCATCTCCATCTCAGCGTGTCTCAGCAGTGTTTCTACAACCCCATGTTGATGGTCTCCCGCAACAAGAATCACCAGTACCATATTCCCTCCTTTTTTATAGAACAAATTAATTATCTGATACAAGTATACCATATATCGCATACAAGCGTCAAGCTTTGTGTTTTGTGTAAAAAACATTATAATGAAAGAACTATTTATAATATATTTTTATTATGACATTACACGAACAGATTAAAGGCGAGATAAAGACGGCGATGCTTGCGAAGGCCGCGGTGCGGCTCTCGGTGGTGCGCGGGATGCTCGCGGCATTCACTAATGAGCTCGTGGCGACCGGCAAAACCCCGCAAGACATCCTCGACGATGCGAGCGCCCTCAAGGTCATCAAGCGCCTATCCAATCAGCGCAAGGACTCCATCGAGCAGTTTGAAAAAGGCGGCCGCCCCGAGCTCGCCGCAAACGAAAAAGCCGAGCTCGCCATCCTCGACATCTACCTCCCCACCCTCATGTCGCGCGAAGAAATCATGGTTGTTGCTCTCGCAAAGAAAGATGCTCTCGGTGTGACCGACAAATCAAAGTCAGGCCAGCTCACCGGTGCTATCATGAAAGACCTCGCCGGCAAAGCGGATGGCGGAGATGTAAAAGCGGTAGTGGACGCGTTGTTTGCTTAGTAGTCCCTGTTTCGATTTCCATTATTTAATATTTGAAATTTCCGCGGAGTTTGCGATGATATGCGATTGCGAAACGATGCGCTTCGCTGTTAGCAAGGAGAATTATGCGGTCGTGTACTTGGATAAGTTTTTTGTCGCCAAGAAAACCTTTTGGCTTGTGGTGTTCGTCCTTAACGACGCCGACGACGGGAATGGCTATTCCCCACTCTTTTAATGCCCTCTCAGCTGTGTTCACTTGTGCTTTGCCACCATCAACGACAATGAGTTTCGGCATCGGCCACTCTGGGTGCTCGAAACGGCGCGAAAGCATCTCACGAAGTGATGCATTGTCATCATTCGTACTCGTTTTGATTTTGAACTTTCTGTAGTCGCTCTTTTTCGGCTCGCCATCTTCAACGACAACCATCACACCGACGGTATTTGTTCCGGAAATATGCGCGACATCGTAAGCTTCGATGCGGAAACTTTTTTCAGGAAATCCCGGATTTCCCCCAAAGGAAGTCCGGGACTTCCTGAAAAAATCTGCTTTCAACAGTGCGACATCCTGAATATGATTGAGCGCGAAGATCATTCTTTTAATTTGCCCCGCTTCCTCAAATTTAAAATTCTTCGCCGCCGCGTTCATTTCTCTCTCGAGCCCAATGATAAGTGTTTTCTTCTTTCCTTCAAAAAATAATTTGATGCGCTTTATTGTTTTTGCGTACTCGGCGCGCGAAATCGTTCCCGCACACACGCCGGGGCAAAGCCCGATTTGTGCATTGAAACATGGCTTGCATCTTGTTGTCTGTCGTTTGTTGTCTGTCGTCAGCTGCCCGCATGGCTTGCACTTGTCTCGAAATGGAAAAATTTTGCGCACGATTTTCAATGCCTCGCGCAAAACACTCCCTTGTGGAAATGGACCGAAGATAGCTTTTAGGTTTGAGGTGTTAGGTGTTAGGTCAGATTCATTTAATTCACTATCACTTGGAGGTTGAACCTCCAAGTGACGACCGCGCATTATGAGAACCCGCGGAAAATCCTCTTTGGTGATAACAACGAAATTAAAACTTTTATTGTCTTTCTCTTTTGTATTGTAGGGCGGTTGATGTTTTTTAATGAGATGTGCCTCGAGAATCAGCGCTTCAAGCACAGAATCGGTCTCGACAAAATCGACAGATTTCGCCGTCTCCACCATCCCCACAATAATAGGTCCACGAGTAGCAATGAGGTCACCGCGAAAATAGCTCGCCACGCGAGTACGAAGTGAAGTTGCCTTGCCAATATACAAGATTGCGCGTTTTGGACCGCGAAAGATATACACACCGGGATGATCAGGTAATTTTCTTGTCAGTTTTTCCATTGTTTTTAGGAAGGCCCGCCCTTCCAGAATCCTGGAAGGGCGATTCTGGAAGGGCGGGCCTTCCTAAAAATTACTTCCGTTTGAGGACCTTCTTCAAATATTTACCAGTGTACGAGTTTGAGCTTGCGGCGATTTGCTCGGGGGTACCGCGGGCGACGATTTGCCCGCCACCTTCTCCGCCTTCAGGACCAACATCGATGACATAGTCCGCGCTCTTGATGACATCCATATTGTGCTCGATGAGGACGACACTATTGCCTTTATCCACCAACTTTTGGAGAATTTCAATGAGTTTGCGCACATCCTCGTAGTGGAGACCGACGGTCGGTTCATCCAAAAGGTAGATTGTTTTCTCAAGATGCGGGCGGTACAGCTCAGATGATATTTTCACGCGCTGTGCTTCCCCGCCGGAAAGTGTGGTGGCGGACTGCCCGAGCTTCAAATAGCCGAGCCCGACATCATTCAGCGTTTTTAAACGGTCGTAGATCGCGGGAATATCTATGAAAAAGTCGAGTGCTTCTTCCGCCGTCATTTCGAGGACTTCATAAATATTTTTCTTTTTGTATTTTATCTCGAGCGTGTCTTTTTCAAAGCGCTTGCCACGGCATACATCGCAAGTCACATAGACCGTCGGCAAAAAATGCATCTCGACAGCAATGGTGCCGTTGCCTTGGCAAGTTTCGCATCGTCCGCCTTTCACATTGAAAGAAAATCTCCCCGGTCCCCACCCACGCAAACGCGCCTCTGCAGTCTCGGCGAATAGGTCGCGCATAAAAGTGAATGCTCCTGTGTAAGTCGCGGGGTTTGAGCGCGGTGTGCGACCGATAGCCGACTGGTCGATGAGTACGGTGCGCGAAAGGTACTCGGTACCCGTGAAGCTTTCACAATTGTAAATATCATTCGTACGATATTTGTACTCCAATCGCGCCTGCAGATTTTTGTGGATGAGCTCGTACATCAAGGTCGACTTACCTGAGCCGGAAACGCCCGTGATGGCGACGAGCTTGCCGAGCGGAATATCCGCGTTCATGCGTTTGATATTGAAAACGGTGCCCTCGCGGATGCGCAAGTGCCCGCGATCTGTGTCGCGCCGTTTTGGAATAGGCACGGAAACATCCCCGCGCAAGTAGTCGAGGGTGAGCGATTTATATTTTTTTGTATTCGTGATGAGTTCATCAAGCTCCCCCGAAACGACGATGTTACCGCCGTGCACGCCTGCGCCGGGACCGATGTCCACCATATAGTCCGCGGCAAAGATCGTGTCCTCGTCATGCTCGACGACGATAATTGTATTGCCCATATCGCGGAGCTCTTTGAGTGTTTTGATGAGGCGGTCATTGTCGCGCTGATGAAGACCGATGGTCGGCTCGTCGAGCACATAGAGCGCCCCCACGAGTCGCGAGCCGAGCTGGGACGCGAGGCGGATGCGCTGACCCTCCCCGCCTGAAAGCGTCCCCGCACGGCGACTGAGCGTGAGGTAGTTGAGCCCCACCTCGAGCATAAACGAAAGCCGACTTTGGATTTCTTTAACCACCGGCACAGAAATGTCCTTGTCGCGCGATGAGATTTTTAGGTTTGCGAAAAAGTCCGAAGCGTCTTGGATCGTCATATTCACCAAGTCCACGATATTTTTCCCGCTTACAAAGACGCTGAGCGCCTCTTTGCGAAGGCGCGCGCCGTCGCAGTCGGGGCAGTTTTCTTTTCCAAAAAAATGCTTGGTGCCGAGGCCGTTGCAGAGAGGGCACGCGCCATAGGGTGAGTTGAAAGAGAAAAGTCGTGGCTCGATCTCGGGATATGAAAAACCGTCATTCGGGCAAGCGAAGCGATTGGACATAATGAAGTCTTTTCCGTCGGATCCGCTTTTATTGAAAACGACACGCACCAAACTCTCGGATTCACCGAGAGCTTTTTCGACAGCTTCACCGAGGCGCTCGCGGCCTTTTTCTTTTCCTTTAAAATCTGCAATTAAAATCTCGTCTACAAGCACATCGATCTCATGCTTCTTCGTCTTGGAAAGAACAATTTGTTCGCGCAAATTTTTCATCTCACCGTCAACGCGCACCATCAAATATCCTTTGCCGAGGAGATCGTATAGGAGCTGATAGTATTCGCCTTTTCGTCCGCGCACAAGAGGGGCGAAGATACGAATCGAGGTCGCCTTTCCCGCCTGCCATCGCCCGACTGCTTCTTTTGAGCGATAGGCAGTGGCGGGCAGGTTCCCCGCATCGCCTTTTACATCGTCCATAATGAAGTTCAAGATCTCTTCATTGCCGAGGCGTTTGATCTCCGTACCGCACACGAGACAATGCGGTTTTCCGATGCGCGCAAAAAGCACGCGCAAGTAATCGTATATTTCGGTAATGGTCGCCACCGTCGAGCGCGGATTCGACGAGTGAGACTTTTGGTCGATGGATATGGACGGCGAAAGACCCGTGATCTCATCGACATCGGGCTTCTGCATTTGGTTCAAAAACTGCCGTGCATATGCCGACAGCGACTCGACATAGCGCCTCTGCCCTTCGGCAAAAATCGTATCAAAAGCAAGCGAAGACTTCCCCGACCCAGAGAGTCCGGTAAACACTATCATTTTGTTCCTCGGCATCTCCACCGAAATATTTTTTAGATTATGCGTGCGCGCCCCGCGGACCGTAATCTTATCCAATGCCTTATTTTTCTTGCTTTCTGTCATCGAGTGTAGCGTACCACACGCGCGATAGATTGACAAATATGTTTTATTGGGCTAGTATCAAAATTAGAATAGTTACGACAAATCCGACAAAAATCGGAAATACATTGAAAAATGGAGGGGAAAATGAAGATCTCAACGAAGATTTCAAAAAAAGGGAAAAAAGGGGAAATTGTTACAACAAGGGTTTCTACGAAAAGAGTCATCTTAAAAAAGATGCTCAAAAAAGAGATGCTGCTCGTTCTCGTTGAACGAGTTAAAAAGGAACTGCATGAGGACCTCGACCCGAAGAACTGCGAGAGCATCGGGAGTTTACACCTCGTTGGCGCGGTTGTCTCCCCTTATCTTTTAAAATTCGGAGTGGTCAACGAAGCAGAGGGCACATGGACTGCAAAGAAAGAGAAAAAGATAATATTATTCGAATTGTTCTCCGGTGTCGGCAACAATGCGTGTGATGACGAGGGGAATATGTATTTTTTACTGAAAGTTCCTCGCCGTGGAGAGTTCTTTGTGAGACTCGGGGAAAAGTTTGAAATAGTGAGGCATATCCCTGTTTCCGTTGCGACAGATATTGCAAACGGCCTATTGTTGGACTATTTCTTTAAAGCGTTAAAAAAGGAACAACGCGCACATCTAGAAGGTTAGGGTTTTGAGAGGGTTACCAGCGATGCATCGCTGGTAACCCTCTTTTTTGTACTGGAAATTCCAATGGTGGACTGGTATACTTCACAAATGAATATCGAGGAACAAAACGAAAAAATCATAAAGCAGTTGGAAATCTTAAACGCGAGCATTAAACATCAAGAATCCATAAAGCACCTCATGACTACGGGGATCATTTACGGTATCGGATTTTTCATCGGCTCCGCGATCATCGCGACGATTGCGCTGGGCTTTCTCGGTCCTATTTTTGGAAAGATCTCCTGGGTGGGAGAAAACTTTGAGAGAGGGACCTCAATACTGCAACCTCGATAGAAATTCCGCCAGTGAAATGCTATACTCTCCCCGTGAAAAAGGAGTCTCTCGAAAAAATAGCAAACTTTCTCTTTGAAACGGGAATGCTCGCAAAAACTCCCCGAAGCGGATTCTTCTTCTTGGGGAGCGGTGAACAGAGTGTTGCGGAGCATTTGAACCGTGCCACATATATCGGATATTCCTTGGCACAGCTCGCAGGAGATGTGGATGTGGGGAAAGTTGTACAAATGTGCATGTTCCACGATATCTCGGAAGCAAGAATTTCTGACTTGAATTATGTCCATCAAAAATACACTGAACGGCTGGAGGAAAAAGCTCATGAGGATTTGGTAGCGTCTCTGCCATTTGGCGGAGAGGTCAAAAAATTGATCGACGAGTACGAAGAAAGAAAAACAAAAGAAGCCAAGCTCACAAAAGATGCTGACAACCTTGAATTCCTCCTCTCTCTCAAAGAGCAAGTTGACATAGGAAACGAGCGGGCGCGCACATGGATTCCACCGCTTATGGGAAGATTTTTGACCGACGAGGCGCGCCAACTTGCTGAAGTGATTATCGATACAGACTCAGACGGTTGGTGGTTTGGCGACAAAAATGACGAGTGGTGGACGCACAGGAATAATAAAAAGTAAAATGTACATACAAATATTTGTCACCTTGATGGGGATACTTATGTCGGTCGGTTACTATCCGCAAGCATACGCGATTTGGAAAAATAAATCATCACAAGGTATCTCGATTTTGACCTACTCAATATTCAGCGCGGGAACTTTTGTGTGGACAATCTACGGGTTCTATCTTCGTGACTTACCAATCATATTAAGTTTTATTCTTGGGGCAATAGGTTCGTGGCTTGTTTTAGGATTGACTCTTTATTATAGAAAGCAGAAACAATAAAATTTTTTAGGAAGTAGCTACTTTATAAGTTGCTCCTTGAGCAACACAATCTCATCCCGCAATATCGCCGCGGTCTCAAAGTCGAGCTCTTTCACCGCTTTCGACATTTCTTTTTCTTTGAGCTTGATGAGTTTTTGCGGGTTTTTTGCGAAGACTTGCGCGTCGATATCGAGATTCATTCGAACCGCTTTCATGTGGTCGGTCTCGAGGTGCTCGGTGATGTCTTTGATTTGTTTGATGATAGTTTTTGGGGTGATGTTATGCTCTTTATTGTATGCCACCTGAATGGCGCGACGACGGTTGGTTTCGCCGACAGCTCGTTCTATCGAGCCGGTGATGGTCTCGGCGTAGAGAATGACGCGACCTTCCACATTGCGTGCGGCACGACCAATGGTTTGAATGAGTGCCGTTTCAGAGCGAAGGAAACCCTCTTTGTCGGCATCGAGAACACCGATGAGGGTGACCTCGGGCAGGTCGAGCCCCTCGCGCAGAAGATTGACGCCGACAATGCAGTCGAATGCCCCCTTGCGGAATTCAGTGAGGATCTGGATGCGTTCGATGGTTTTGATGTCGCTGTGCAGGTATTCGGCTTTGATTCCCTCCCCTTTCAAATATTCGGAAAGGTCCTCCGCCATTTTTTTGGTGAGTGTCGTTGCGATGACGCGACCATTTTTTTTGACCGCCTTTTTTGTTTCAGCGATGAAGTCTTGGATTTGCCCTTTATAGACACCCTTTTCCAAAATCGGTCGAATCGAAATCTCCGGATCTATGAGCCCCGTCGGACGAATCACCTGCTCGACGACTTGCTCGCTATTCTCGCGCTCGTATGTCGCGGGTGTTGCCGAAGTAAAGATCACTTGCCCCACGCGCTCGTGAAATTCCTCGGAGCGAAGTGGGCGGTTGTCCATCGCGGACGGCAAGCGAAAGCCGAATTCAACGAGTGTCTTTTTACGCGACTGGTCGCCCGCATACATACCGCCGATTTGCGGAATCGTCACATGGGACTCATCAATGACGGTGAGGAAGTCCGGCTTGCCATCTTTTGTTTTTGGAAAATACGAAAGGAGCGTGTCGGGAGCCGACCCCGCGTCACGCCCCGACATATGACGAGAATAGTTTTCAATGCCGTTGCAATAACCCACCTCGCGAATCATGGCGAGGTCGTATGTCGTGCGACGACCGATGCGCTCCGCTTCGAGGAGCTTGCCCTCTTTTTCAAACTTTTTGAGCTGAGTCCCGAGCTCGGCTTTGATAGCTTTCATCGCACGGTCTTTTTCCGCTTTGTTCGTGATGAAATGTTTAGCGGGGAAAATAAAAATTGATTGCGGGGTGTCCACGATTTTTTGCGACACGGGATCGACTTTGTTGATGGAGGATATTCCGTGCATATCCAGCGTGATACTCCATACTATTTTTTCCGACACCGGCATAATCTCGACGAGCGAACCGATTGAGCGAAATGTGCCGGGTGTGAGGTCGGCATTGGTGCGGTCGAAATGGATCGCAATAAGTTTTTGCATCAACTCTTTGCGGTCAATTTTAGTGCCGACAGAGAGTTTCAAATTCTCCTTTTCATATTCTGCGGGAGAACCGAGACCATAGATGCACGACACCGACGCTACGATGATGACATCGCGACGCGTGAGGAGTGCCTGCGTGGATGCGTGACGAAGACGGTCGATCTCCTCGTTGATCTGCGCGTCCTTTTCGATATAGGTATCGGTCGTCGGCATATACGCCTCGGGCTGGTAGTAATCGTAATACGAAACAAAATAATGCACCGCATTGTTAGGAAAAAACTCTTTGTATTCCTGAGCGAGCTGTGCGGCAAGCGTTTTATTGTGCGCGATGACAAGCGTCGGCTTGCCGACAGAAGCAATGACATTCGCCATCGTGAAAGTCTTACCCGACCCGGTAACCCCAAGCAAAGTCTGCGCGCGCATCCCCTTTTTGAGCCCCCTAAGAAGCGCCTCAATAGCCTTCGGCTGGTCCCCTGCTGGCGACCATTCTGATTTAAGATTAAAAATGGACATTTATTATTTTTTATAATACCGTGTCAAAAAATTTGTTTTGAGTGTTTCAAAAGTCCCACCAAGTATTGCTTCCCGCATTTGATTGACGAGGCGGACAAGGAAGCGAAGGTTGTGGATAGAGGCGAGGGTTGCGGCGAGCATTTCGTCGGAACGAAATAAATGCGCGAGGTAGGCGCGGGTATAGTTTTTGCAAGTATAACAATCACATTCTGGGTCGATTGGCGTAAAGTCGCGCACA
The DNA here is from genome assembly GCA_038063615.1 of Patescibacteria group bacterium. Lineage (GTDB taxonomy): Bacteria > Patescibacteriota > Minisyncoccia > Phycocordibacterales > UBA1550 > UBA1550. The sequence continues at coordinate 109,063 of JBBTUT010000003.1, forward strand.
AAACGAGCGTTGAGAAGATTTACGCGACCATCGTGCGTATGCACCGCGCCGTTGCGCCCCGTGCGCGTCGGTGCCACACAGTCAAAGAGGTCGCATCCATTTTCGACTGCGCCAAAGAGGTCAACGGGCTCGCCGATACCGAGCAGGTGCCGTGGCTTGTCCTCGGGAAGAATAGCGTTCACCCAGCCGACCGCGGCATCCATATCATCTTTATCAAACGACCCGCCGATGCCGTACCCGTCGAAATCCATCGCACCCAGTGTTCGCGCACTTTCTTCCCGCAAATCCCGATGTCGCCCCCCCTGCACCACCCCGAAAAGCGCCTGCTTTCTAGGAAGACCGGGACTTCCTAGAAGATTGTGTGCATCAAGACTTCGTTTCGCCCAGCGGTGTGTACGGTCCATCGCTTCTTTTTGATATTCATACGGAGCCGCGGGCGAGGTGCATTCATCAAATGCAAAGATAATATCCGCGCCGAGATTGTGCTGGATCTCCATCGAGCGCTCGGGTGTGAAGCGATGCTCACTCCCGTCTTTGTATGATTTGAAAGTGACGCCGTCCTCATCTATTTTTGCGAGTTTGCCCGCTTTGTCCTCTGCGTCTATCTCTTCACCAACAACGACATCACCTACCTTGGACAACTTCCCCATTTTTGACCCAAACGCAACACCAAGTGAAAAAACTTGGAAGCCACCGGAATCGGTCATCGTCGGTCCCGACCAGTTCATAAATTTCCCAAACCCTCCCGCATCGCGCACTATCTCGTCGCCCGGCTCAAGATATAGATGATAGGTATTGGCGAGCACCACCTGTGCGCCGAGGTCACGCACCATTTCAGGGGTAAGCGCTTTCACCGTCGCCTTCGTGCCCACGGTGACAAATGCCGGCGTCTGTATCGTGCCATGAGGCGTCGTCAAAACCCCGGCGCGCCCAAGCCCCTCCATTTTTTTCTCAATTTTAAACGAAATAGAACCCATAGTCTCCCCACTCTAGCATCATTGACGCGCTTCGTAAACACTGGTAGTGTGGAGGAAGATTGTTCAGGAAACTCAAAAATCGAAACAAAGGAGGGAGTTATGAATTTTTTGATCGAAATGATAGCAGCCGTCTCCGACAACAATGTCATTGGGTACAAAGGAAAGATGCCATGGGGTCGCATCCCCCGCGACCTCGCCCACTTCAAAAAGATAACGAAGGGGCACACGGTAGTAATGGGATACAAAACACTCGTTTCCATCGGCGGAGCACTACCGGAGAGGACAAATCTTGTTCTTACAAGCGAGCCGGAAAAGGTAAGGGCTTTCCCCGGATGTATTGCTGTTTCAAGCCCGGACGAAATTCTAAAACGGGCAAAATATGAAAAAGTATTTGTTATAGGCGGAGAAGCCGTCTACCGACAGTTTCTCCCCTACACAGATGTTATTCACCTCACGAGAATCCAAGTAGCTCTTGATGGAGACGCGAATTTCCCATGGCTCTCCCCAGACGAATGGCATCGCATCCGGCATACATTCCATCACCCGAGCGAAAAGAACAAATACCCACTGACCTTCGAAACATGGGTTCGCAGGGAGTGTGTCGAGGAAAGAAAAGCAGCGTAGAGTTTCGACAGTTTAGCTAAGAGCCCCGCATCCGAAACGGAACGGGGCTTTTTTTTTTGTAAAATATTCTCCGTTCCTGTCACACATTCGTGGTTATAACCACGAATGTGTGACAGTGTTGAAAACTAATCACGAATCGCGTCTTTGACGACTGCGACAATGCCTTTGTCGAAAAGCGGGGGGAGCACTTGGTTTGGCTCTGGGTCGGTGACATGTGCGGCGAGGGCTTCTGCTGAGCGGAGAAACATCGCTTCGGTGAACTGCTTGATGCGGTGGTCGAGGGCGCCGCGGAAAATACCGGGATACACCAGAGCATTGTTGATTTGGTTTGGGAAATCGGAACGACCGGTCGCCACGACGAACGCACCTGCTTCTTTTGCGAGGTCTGGCATAATCTCGGGGACTGGATTTGCAAGCGCAAAAATGATCGGCTTCTCCGCCATCGTGCGCACCATCTCTGCTGTGAGGAGCCCGCCTTTTGAAACGCCGATGAAAATATCCGCGCCGGCGAGGACTTCGGCGAGCGTCCCGCCTTGTTTGTCATGATTGGTAATCCGCGCCAGCGCTTCTTTTTCAAAATTCAAATCTCCGCGCCCTTCATACACCGCGCCTTTTGAATCGCAAACGATGAAGTTCTTGAACCCGTAGGCAAGAAGAAGTTTTGTGATAGCCGTGCCCGCCGCCCCTGCCCCGCTCATCACGACGCGCACGACTTCTTTTTTACTTCCCCGAAGTTTGAGCGCATTGATGAGTCCCGCAAGCACCACGACCGCGGTGCCGTGCTGGTCGTCGTGCATCACCGGAATGGGAAGCTCGGCGCGCAATCGTTCTTCTATTTCAAAACAACGCGGTGCAGAAATATCCTCAAGGTTGACCGCACCAAAAACCGGCGCGATATTTTTCACGAGAGCGATAATCTCATCGACATCTTGCGTATTCACGCAGATCGGAAATGCATCAATACCCGCGAACTCTTTGAAAATTGCCGCCTTCCCCTCCATCACAGGTATCGCCGCATGCGCGCCGAGATTGCCCAGCCCCAATATCGCGGAGCCGTCGGAAACGATGGCGACCGTGTTCCCCTTTATCGTATAGTCATACGCAAGCTCTGCATCGCGCCCGATCTCACGGCACACTTCAGCAACCCCCGGCGTATACGCAAGCGAAAGTTCAGCTTTGTTCGTGAGGAGCACCTTGCTCACCACCTCGATCTTTCCGTGATGCTTTCGATGAAGCTCGAGAGATTGTTTGTATACATCGTCCATGTTGCTTATAAATTAGATTTTAAAACATTCAGGATTTCAGAAAAAGTTTCTTCAGAAACTCTGTTTGCCATCGTCTCTGTTAAATGATAATGGTCGCCAAAATTGTGATCCTTGAACACTAGGCCTCCGACCAGCACTTCTTTTTCGTAGCGAGGACGAACATGAAAATGAACTTGTGGTGTATATGGTTTTTCTCTGTACGCATGATTCATTAAGCACGCCCAGTTGAACAATGTGGCTTTGAAAGTTTTTTTCAGAAGGTCCTCATACTTCTTTATCGTGGTATGTAGATCAGAAAACTCTTCGTCTGTTAGTTCTGACAAAGATTCTCTTTTAGTCTTACAGGTAACATACGACCTACCCAAATATAGTTGGTCTCCAGAGAGGGTGACTTCCCAATATTTTGATTCGAATATTTGTCTATGCATAACATTCTGTTCTTTAGTAATAATAATGCGTCCGTGCGAAAAAGAGTGCTCCGTACAGACCGCCAAAATCCTGAAGTTCGGCTTTTTCAATAAGCGGTGGTGTGGGAAAAATTTTTAAAATTTCAGCGAGATGCTTGCGGACGGCGGGAAGGGGAATACCGATTTCTTTCATCATCGAACCGCCGAGCACAATGATGTCGGGCGACCAATGTACGATAGTATTGTTGAGTCCATATGCGAGAAACTTTGCGAGCTCGTCCCAGACCGCATCGTCGTGAATATCATAGGGCTTTACGCCAAAGCGTTTTTCAATAGCCGTGCCGGACACATACGCCTCGAGGTCGTTTCCGGCGCACTCCGGGCAGAGGGAATTGTCGGGGTCGATGATCTGATGTCCCGGCTCAAAACCGAGCACATTTTTGTCGATAGCCCCGTCCACGATGCGCACTCCGCCAACACCCGTACTTATCGTCATATAAACGACAATAGACTTGCCTCGCCCCGCACCAAAGTTTGCCTCGCCGAGCCCCACGAGTGCCGTATCGTTTTCGATTGATACGGGAACGGCAAAGGCTTCCGCGAGTGCTTTTTTGATATCATGCCCCATCCAACCGCTCAAGTTTGGGCTATTCACGAGCATCGTTTTTTCAGCATTAAGCGGTCCCGCAATGCCCCCGACAATCGCCTCGATCTTCTCTCCATGAGACAAATTCCCCACGATTCGTTTCAAAGTCTCGACTCCTTCATCAAAATCCTGCGGCGTATTTACCACAATAGGCTCAGCCAAAAACTTCGTGCGGTCCGCCGAAGCAACCCGCATCTTCGTCCCCCCAATATCAAATAGAATATACATACCCCCTATTCTAATACACTTGGCACGCAAATCAAAATCACTGTATGACCGCACCCAACTTTATGGACTTTATGGACTTTCGACTTTATAGACTGGCTAGTTCTCCTTATACAGCGGATTGCACTTGAGGCAGATGCCGAGCTCCTCGAGGCGGTCGAGGTACTTGATGACGGTCATAATATATTCGGAGTGGCTCCAAGTGAGGGGCGTTGCGGAGAGCTGCTCGCCACTGTAAGGATGGAGCTGTTCCGAAAAGACGCCCGACGGTCCCGCGTGCTTTGCTGCCCACGCGAGCCACTGATGCACGGGAGCGAAGTCCGCTTCATTTTTTGCGCGCGCAATATAGTATTGTGCAAGCCACATTGTGGTGATGATCCACGGGTTTCCGGGAACATTGGTTCCTTGGCGGAAGTAAGCATCTCCTTCATACCGCGCGACACCGCCCACATCGGTTTTGACGAGGATGCGGTCTTCAACCTGTTTTATTACGCGCGCAAGTCGCGGGTCATCGACATCGAGCACCCCGAATGCAAAGATGCCGTACACGCTCGACATATCGAGCGTCTTGTCATACACCAGAGTGCCGTCGTCCGTGACATTGAGCATTTTTACAAAAATCCCCGCCCCTTCATCATAGAGATAGGTAAGTATCGATTGACGAATTTCAAATGCGGCTGTCGTGTAAATGTGCTCGCTTTTTTCCTTACCCAAAAGCTTTGCAAACTTTGCCGCAGCCATCAGGGCGCCATACACCGAAGCCGCGGTAAAAGTGTGGATGCCGAATTTTTCCTCCCAGAGATCGTACGACGCTTTCGGAAGCCGTGTCTTCGGGTCGCGGTATGAGACCATAAAATCAGCGGCTCGTTTTACCAACGAATTGTATACCTTTTCGATAAACTCGAGGTCTTTTGAATGCTCGTAGTGGTGCCCGAGCGCAATGAGGACAAGCGCTGTTTCGTCCTCTTGAATAGGGAGCTCTATTTTGCCATGGCGCATCCACGGATGCCACGAGCTTCCGAGGGACTCGTCGGGGCGATACTTGTGCATAAAATATCCGTCGTCGGTGATGACATGATTGCAAAAGTCAAAAAATCGTTCGGCAACATTGAAATTCCCCGCCATGTTGAATGCCATCGCCGAAAACGCGCCGTCGCGCGGCCACATATAGCTATAGGTATCACGGCCATTTTGGAGCATATCCGAATCAGCCGACGCGATGATCGCCCCGCGGTTGTCGGCATGCGTGCGAATGATAAGGAGAGATTTTTTGAAGAGTGCAATCTCGTCCTGTGTGAGTCCATAGAAACTGAAATTATATTTGTTTACCCATGCGTGCCAATAATCGCGGGTCGTACGAACAATGTGCTCGGGCTTTTTCTCAAGCACATAGGCGTTAAGCGCGAGTGCGTCTTTGATAGACTCCGCCGCCGCCATCCAATAATAAACAGTTTTTGATTCATGCGGAGCGAGATCGATATAAAAGCCGATGACCGAGTCTGACGGTCCATGCTCTATCAAATTTTTTGCAAGGACGCCGTCTTCAGCATCTTTGAAACTCCCCTCTCTCCCCTCTATTTTAAATATTCCCGCTGTATAGTCGTCGAAGCTACCCTTGTCCGAAAGTCCGTTCACCATAAACACACGCTTGCCATTGTAATGGGCGATGACATGGTTGATCGGGTCGAAATATGCGGTGTCCCCGCGATGGGACTCGTATATCTCAAACTCATGCGCAAAGAAAAGTTTGACGGTGCGCGCTCGGTCGATATCATTGGTCACTTTTACTTCTCGCAGAAAAATATTTTTCTCGTTGTATACCGCATCGGAAAAGTTGAGCGTGACGCCGAGGGCTCTGTTCTTCGCGACGGTCTCCCCTATCATCGATTCATTCGCCAAACGAATTTGTATGTCCCAGTTTGAATGATCGAACCAATTGAGCTGGTAGTCCACAAAGACACCGACGCGATGCGTATAGTGTCCGCCGACATGATTTTCAAGTCCGACATATGGGAAATAAAAGTCCCGCACCTGCGCGCGCTTGTCCGTGCAGACAAGAATATTTCCATTACCGAGTGAAAGGGACTTTGACATACATACAGTATACTAAATATTTTTTTGTAAAGAAAGAAAAATGCCCCCCGTGTGTACGGAGGGCAAGTGCTTCATTGCTGACGACTCATCTGTCGTAATTTAAATTGATACCGCTAAAATTGATTCTAGGGCACTTCTTCCGATTTCATCGTATGTGTGTCCAGTGGCAGCATAGGTGTGTGGCAAGAATTGAAACTGCCTATTCGGATAACGCCTGCGCACCTCAGCGAAGATTTCATGCCACGCCCTCACCGCCTCCCAGCGTCCTTGGGTTGCCCCGTCAGGAAGCATGAGAAGAAGCGTCTGATGATTTTTACCGTCTTCTTCTATCTCTCTAATTAAATCATCGAAAAAATCTGAACCTTCCATCGAAGCATTACTCATCACTTCCTCCTTTGAACAAGATTTTTACTTCTGATTTGAACTATACCAACCCCCCTCCAATTTGTCCAGCCCATCCTAGCTTTTAACCACACTACCCTGCTCTCCCCGCCACAAACTTTATCTATAGTTGAAGTTTGTGGCGGGAAATGCGTCGTATACATAATGATGGCTACTCAGTAATTTTAAAATGACGCTTTATCTTTTCCGCCCCCTCAATGTCTTTTGCGGTAACATAAATAAGGTGGCTGCGTACATTAAAAAATTCGCCCACAAAATCGATTTCTTCCCTGCATGGGTACGGTGAAACAAAAACAGATTTCTGAAGCGGGAACAATCCAATTTCGCGAATCTTTTGACTCAGCGCCATGCGTGCTTTCTTCTTCGATTCAGGAATATCAAACATAATAAGATGCCACTCTTTGTTCCACTTTCGAGTGTGCTTCAATTTCATCTCGTCAATATTATAGGAGAGAACTTTACGCTTACCCTCCTGCGTGATTTCAACAATATCTTGCCCATCTTTTTGATAAATACGGACAAGTTTTTTCTTTTGCAAGTTCCTCAATGAACGATCAAATCGATACCGCTCTTTTGGGTTTTTCGCCTGAAAAAGTTTCGCCACCTGTGCAAGGTTTGGCATCGCAAAACAGAGAACAATAAACCCTCCAAGGGCAAGCCCCTTCAAAATCTCCTTTGCCAATTCCCCATGTTCGTAATTTTTCATACTTTAATTCTACCACAAACTTCGGCTATAGATAAAGTTTGTGACGGCTTTTTGTTTATTACTATTCAACACAAGTCGTTATGGTCCGTGTCAAGATACTGAAGACTTTCAATTGTTATGATTTATGCCAACTCCTTTACCTTGATCTTCTTTGCATACGAGGGGTGCCCGACCACGCGGAGGCGGAGGTCTTGGAGGGCGTTCATGTAGGCGATGAATGCTTCGTAGGGGGTGTTGTAGGGATTGAAATATTTGTGCACATCGCCGTCGTTGAACCATTTGGTGCACATATAGTAGAAGTGATCCGAGGTCTGGAGTTTGCGCCAGTCGCTGATGAGCTTTTCGTCGTGCGTTTCAATCACATCTTTTTCGAGATTGTAGACGCTCTGAATCGCATCGTGTTGCATCGGGTTCGAGAGCCATGCGGACAGATCGCGCTCGACATCCGCCCATGACATATAGTTGTGCACATCGAGCTCGGACACCGGCTCATAGCGAGCGATGGCCTCGCTCGGTGTCACGAAGTCATTGTCAGGATGCTTGTAGATTTCCTCGGGCAAGTGGCGGAGGAAGTTGAAGATGCCCGTATCCTCCCATTGGTGCTCGCCAAATGTCTCATAGTCCATAAAAAGGTTGATGAGGTTGCCATTGCCGTTGACTTGGTTCGCCCACTCTGCAAACTTGGGTGCGGTGAGCGGAAAGTCCGCCCAGTCTTTTGAAGAAAAGCGGAAAGCGATGTCGTCCGAGAGGCGATAGTTTTTAAGAAGGAGTTTCAAATTCTCCGTTCCCTGCGGTCGGTACAAAAAGTTTGGGCTCCTCCAGCCGAGGACATGGTCGGCTCCCTCGGCGATGATGCCTTTATACCCCATTTTCTCCACCTCGTGCGCGAGCGCGTTGTTGTAGATGAGCTCAGTATTGCGAAAAACGGTCGGCGTCACGCCAAAAAGCTCTTGGATTTTATCGCGATGCATTTTTACCTGTCGGCGAAATTCGTCGGGCGAGTACAGAAATGAGAGTGAATGGTAGTAGGTCTCCTCAAGCACCTCCACTCGCCCCGTCGCCACTAGTTTTTGGAATGACTCGAGCGTTTCAGGGCTAAACTCCTGAAGTTGGTCGAGGAAAACGCCGGAAAACGAGAAGCTGATCTTGAATTCCGGATGCTTGTTCAAAAGCTCAAGCATCACCGCATTTGCCGGCAAATAGCACTTCCCCGCTACTTTGTTTAATATTTTTTTATTGTTGATAGAGCGGTCGGAATCATCATTGAAATACTCGCTGTCATTCCCAATATCAAAAACGCGATAATCTTTCACGCGATAGGGCTGGTGAACTTGGAAGTAAAAGCAAATGGAGGCCATTAGACTAGTTGAAAGTTAAAAGTGTAAAGTTGAAAGTAAATACGAATACGGACTCAGACTCATTATATCAGATATACCGCACATCCTGACCAACCCCGCAATCACACATTATTTTCTCATAATAATCAATGCACTTTTTGCTTGCGGCGTCCCATGTGACTTTTTTTACTTCCTCGCGACTGTTGCCCCAGAGTGTCTGCCAAAGGGAGCGATGCGAAACGACGCTCAATATCTTGTTTGCCATATCTTCCGTATCCCAAAAGTCTGCTTTGAGCGCATGGGTGAGAACTTCGGACACACCGGACTGTTTGGAGATGAGGACGGGCGCGCCGGCAATGATCGACTCGAGCGGAGTGAGCCCAAAAGGCTCGGACACCGACGGCATGACAAAAAGATCCGCTACGCGATATGCAGCATTCAAGTCATCGCCACGGAGAAAACCAACGAAAAGGACATGGTCAGAGATGCCGAGGGACGCGGCTTCGAACATCATCTGCCTTTCCATATCACCGCTTCCCGCGACAAGAAAAAGTACATTAGGATTGACATCGAGAACCCGTTTTGCGGCACGGATAAAATACTCGGGACCTTTTTGGATGGTGATGCGTCCCGCAAAGAGCACAATCTTTTGTCCCGCGCGTTTGAGCTCAGAAAGCTTGTCGGGAATATTCGCATAGTCGCATTCATCGATGCCATTGTGCACGACCTCTATTTTCTCCGCGGGGATGCCGTAGTGCTCGACGATCTTTTGTTTGGTATGGTTCGAGACCGCGATGATGCCGTCGGCAAACTGCATTCCGGCGCGCTCAATGTTGTAGACTTCCTGATTCACACCCTGCCCGCCCGTACGGTCAAACTCGGTCGCATGCATATGGAGGATGAGCGGTTTGCCGGAGATCTTTTTCGCTTCGACTCCCGCGAGGAAAGAAAGCCAATCGTGCGCGTGGATGACATCAAACTTTTCTTTCTTTGCGATATCGCGCGCACGGAGAGCATAGCGGCGCACTTCCTGCATCAGAGTATTTCCGTAAATATCCGAAATGATTTTGTCGCGCTCGCGGATGTATCCCTCTGAGGTCACATACGGCTTGAGCGTCGTCTCGATTTCGTGGAATTTCACCCGTCGCTCGTCAGCAAAAAGAATGTTCATAAAAGAAGCTGATACGCCGACTTTTTTCGGGAGAACAAAGAGGACTTCAATATTTCTGTTTGCAAGCGCACGAGTGAGTCCAAAACACGCAGTGCCGAGGCCACCGCTGTTATGAGGAGGAAATTCCCATCCGAACATAAGTACGCGCATATTTTTGTATAGAAACTTAGTCCATTGTAACATACTCATACAAAAAAATGACAAGAAATGTGTGGACAATGCGATTTCTTGCGCCTGTATAAGATGATATACTTGAAAAAAGGTCGCGGACAAGAAAAAAAATAAAAATATGCTTAATAATCACATTTACAATCTGCTCCTTCAGGCAACCCAAGAACATAAGAGCCTTTGGCGCATCAAGAGCGATTATCGCGAAGACGCAAAAGACTGCGCTGAATGCTCTGCGTTCTGGGAAAAATTAGAGAAAGACAAAGAGAATCATGTTGCCGAGCTTGAGGAGATGATCAAGAAACATCTTTAGGAACAAGGGGAACGCTCGGGACAGGGGGAACAATGAAAAACACGCAATCGCTTAGCGACTGCGTGTTTTTGTGTGGGATTGCATTTTTACGCTAGATATGGTCTAATGCATACACTTATGAAACACATCAAAAGAAAAAAACAGACTTCGTTCAAAAAGACGACCGTACCAGCAAAAAAGCCACAGCTGGCGTCTAAAGAAACGATTCCTCTCGAGTTCCCCATTCGCCTCAACCGCTACCTCGCACACAAAGGTTTTTCCACGCGCCGTGGCGCCGATGAGCTCATTACGAAAGGTCTGGTGAAAATAAATGACAAGGTTGCGGTGCTTGGCGACCAAGTGAAGTCATCTGCCGATGTCGTTGTCGTATCGCCAAAAGTCATTACGAAAATGGAAGGCGCGTACCGCTATGTCGCATACTACAAGCCACGGGGCATTTCGACCGACGCGCAAAAAGAAGGCGAAAGCATCAAAATGGCTCTCCCCGCTCTCCGCGGACTCTTCCCGCTCGGTCGTCTCGACAAGGATTCACAAGGACTCATCATCCTCACCAACGACGGCCGCCTTACCGACCGCGTCCTCTCCCCCGACCGCGCGCACGAAAAAGAATATCTAGTGAGAGTGGACAAACAAATAAGCGACACATTCATCCGCCATCTCGAGCGCGGCATTTTGATCGAGACCTACAAAACAAAACCCGCAAAAGCGCGTCGCTCCGGCGAAACTATTTTTCATATCACGCTCACCGAAGGCAAAAAGCACCAGATCCGCCGTATGTGCACCGCCGAGGGATACCAAGTACTCCAACTCACCCGCGTCCGCATTATGAACATCAAACTCGACAACCTCAAAGAAGGCGCCTACCGCGACATCACGGGGACAGAGCTTGCAACACTCAAGAAAAGTATTGGGTTGTAATTTACGAAGGACGGTCCTTCGTAAAATCATTTTGCGCATCCTTCGCTGGAAAGGACCGCTCCAGCGAATGCATCGCCATAAGTTGCACCCCGATTAGGAATATCTAATGTTGCAGTGGTTATTCTTTGTGGTCAAAAATATATACCATGTATATTCAGTGTCAATAAAATCAAAGGTACCTGATCTCTTTGATCTTTTTTATGACACAACGGACAACAAAACAATGAAGGCTACCAACGGTATCAAAATGACCAAGCTAGACACTCGCATAAATGACTTGCTCAATTCCGTCTTTTTTATGCTCAAATAAATACGCACAAGCAATACGAGCGGTGAGACGATGAGCCCGAACAGTGCAAGGGGTATCAAAACAAATACACCCTGGGCTTCTCCCTGTACTTGAACTGCAGAAATTGTCGAAAAAACCAACAAAGGGAGCATTGCGTAGAAGAAAAAATACATGACTGAATTTAGGAAAAAATGCTTGGGTATTTTTTCATCAAAAAAGAAAATTTCTTTTAAAAAGGACATACATGTATTATACATCACCAAACCACTCACAACAACTTCCTATCACTTGGAGGCCTGGACTCCAAGTGGAGACTTAGAAATATTTAGAAAAAATCAAAATACCGACGATTGCCGCACCGAGAGCGACCACAAAAACAAACCCTCACATCGTGTCTTTGATCTTGCCTATTGAGGGGTCAGTGTTCGACTCGACTTTGTTGCAAATAATTCTCGTTAATTCTTTTGCAATTTTATTTTTAATAATTCTGCAATTCTCATAATTTTTAAAGGGTATAAGGTGATAGATTTTTTAATATCATTATCCATAAATTCAATTCCTAATTTCGTTATGCCAATATTATAAAATAAATTCATAATAATATTTATTGGCCACGGGAAGTTAGCGAGTATTTTAAATATTTTATCCGCATATTCATTTACCTTAATATCAAATGTTACTATATCTTTATAAGCTATCTTGACAGGCATTTCAAATCCAGCAACAACAATAACATCATTGTATAAACTTACTTTTATAAATGGTACTGTCGCATGTTGTGCCTCATAGTAACCACCACTATATGCGACTAGTAACGGGTTTACTCTCACTAATTCATCGAGCTTGTCCTCTCTTTTTCTTGTGGCTATAATCAATGAAAAAACGAGCACGGTGAATACCAATATAAACATGGCAATTAAAATATATACGCTCGAAGAATCGAGGCATGAACCTCCAATAGGGAGCTGTTTAATATTTCTTCCAGATAATACCTGATCCCATTTCTGGAATTCCGCTTTCTTGCAAGATATCTGGTACAACACGAAAGAGGCTATCGATAAAAAAGTAACACAAAATAATATTAATCTGACTTTAATAATTTTATCTTTTTTCATAAAAAACTACTCAGACACTACCATCTTTTTTTTAACTTGAGTTCGTATGAACGAATTAGGGATTAACGGTCCACGCGATGCAGTATAAGACATTAAGCTGCCAATTTCATCATTCCCGTAATCTTGGTTTAGAACATTACCCTTAGAGTCTTTGTTTACTTCCTCGTCCCAAGGATGCGGGATGCTCAAGGCATGCCCAAACTCGTGTGCTGATCCTATATAGCCAGAGTAGTCTGTCCCAACTTTAGTTGTTACAGTACCAAGAGATTCAGGGTCAAGCCAAAACCAAGAGTTCATAGCAGACGAGCTATTTTCTACTATTGGTCCTCCACCGTAAAGACCGGTAGCTCGTTTGTCATTTTCACCCTGAATAGGGTAAAACATTAAAACTACAAAATTATTTGTTGAGTTAATTTGTACTTTTTGTCTTATCTCTCGCTCTATGGCAAATTGGTCGTACTCCTCAATATTTTTATCTCCATAGATAATAATAGGGGTGCTTATGGTAATGTTGGTCTTATTATTAAACTGACCCTCGTAAAAGTTTTTTATCTGCATAAAAATATCCAACATACTGCTTTGCCAATATGATTTAATGCCTGTAACTTGATTTTTAGCCACAAAGTATACTCCTTGTATCATGATTTTATTTAGACAACGCTTGTCCCCTCCCCCAAAATAAAATTTATCTTGGTAAGTATAAATTCTACAGTCTTCGATTGCAGATATTATTTTTACAGGAATGAGAGATTGTGATGATGTTGAAGTTGGCGTGCGTGCGAGAGTATGTAACGATGTAGGTATTGATTTTGTTGCATGTTGGGTCTCCTGTGTTGCCACTTGCTTGGTGGTCGTAGTAGGTTGAAATAAAACGCTCTGTGTTTGAGTAGGCGTACTTGATGTCTTAACTAATGCTGGAATAGGAACTACACTTGCTTCGTCCGCTTTCATTTGTTGATATGCCCACATTCCACGCCATAGAATAACAACAAGAATAATTCCACCTACGATAAAAATAATTTTTTTCATTAAAATTTTATGACTACCTAGCTAATAAAGGTGTTCATATTATAGCACTAAACCCCTCACTCCCCCAATCACTTGGAGGCCAGACCTCCAAGTAGAAACTTAGAAATATTTAGAAAAAATCAAAATACCGACAATCGCCGCACCGAGAGCGACAATAAAAACAAACCCACCCATCGTATCCTTTATCTTGCCTATCACAGGGTCGGTATTCGGCTGGACTTTATTGCATAGGTCCTCTATTGCCGTATTCACCATCTCGGCAGAGAGGACAGCGGTGATACATTCGACAACAATGACCCATTCAATGAGTCCTAATTTGAAATAAAAACCGAGCACCACCACAACTAACCCGACAAAAAGCTCGATGCGAAAATTCACCTCCTCGCTCCACACGGTGCGAACCCCATGCATCGCCCACCCGAAACTTTTGATTAATTTGCTCATTGGTTTACATTGTAACAAAATTTGCTCAAAAAATCATTATGCATCAAGTGTGCACGAAACCATTTTTTACCCCAACTGTTATCTATTTCAAGTCATGACTTGAAATAGATAGGTCTAATGGTAATTTAAGCAGTCTGTTTTCTCAGAATCTCTGTCGCAATCTT
>JBBTUT010000004.1:0-4434 GCA_038063615.1 Patescibacteria group bacterium
GCAGGGGGTGCACTTTTAACTTTGGAAGGGGTGCACTTTTCGCTTTGGTATTACATATACCACTTTTTGCTTGACATAACAAGACTATACGGCATAGAAAAATACCCTTGTTGTACAAGGGTATTTTTCTATATTTAACTACTTTTTCTTTTCTTTCTTTGGTTTCTTTGCCTCCTTGTGAGCGTCTCTTCCTTTTGCCATAAAATTATTTTGTTTGTTTAATAATTAATAAAAATGTCCGCATCTCAACTTAGAGCGAGCCATCTCCTCTGCTGGTGCCTTGCGCAAGCGCGACGGCGCGAGCAGGGCAAATTTTTAGCAAAAAATTATGCGTGCCCCAGCGGAGGAGATGGCGAGCGGTCTTTACGCAATCTCGCACACTCCCGATACGCAGGCGAGCTCTTTCGACCCTTGCGTATGATCCTCGCGCTCGTAGGTGACGATCTTTGCGAAATCAATATCGGGGAATTTGTTTACCATCGCTTCGTACTGTTCCTTGGTGATCTCCTCGTAGGGAGCGAGGCGATAGGTCTTTGCTTCTCCGCGAGGAAGGAAAGCAAGCCCACCGACCATATCCCAGTTTTTGTGAATCCACGCGACGGTCGCAATCCACTCATCGTCCCCCACTGAAATTGTAACGGATGGATTGTGCTCTGTAAAGCTCTCTTTCACCATCTTCCAGTACTCGAGCTGTTCGATTGCGGTTTGGTCGTTTTTGAATATCGACTTGTCCGGCGCTTTGACGGGAAATTCGAGGACATAGGTCACCGCATTCTCCATCGTTTGCCCTACTTCGGGCTGATATAGCACACCCTGATCTTTCATCATCTTGAAAAGACTGTCCGTCGCCGAAATGCGAATGCGACGGATATAATATGCAGCGTGACGAGGGTGCATTCCTGACGAAGCATCCACGAGCTGGGATACCGTCCCCGACGGCTTCACCGCGGTCACCGCGACCGAAGGATTGATCCCGAAGCGCTTTGCATACTCTTTGTTAAACTTGACCGCCTCGTCGCGAATCTTCGACATCACTGCAGGGCTCCGCACGACTTTGCAGTCCCATTGCCCAGTAATCGAGACACCAAGCAAGCGCTCCTCCTCGCAATTTTCTTTCCACTCTTTCGAGAGATACCCAAAATTGGTAAGCGATGACTGGTAGGTGCCGAGAAGTGCCGCGAGGCGCGCCTTTTTCAAGAGCGTTTCCTCAGTGTCCTCTGCGCGCGCGACAACTTCCGAAAGGTTGCAAAACTGCTTTGATTTGAGAATGATCTCGCCACACGGATTCGTACCACAAGTGTCGAAATCTTTTTCAAGAGTCTTCCACCGGCGCGCGGGAACCTGCTTTGAGATTCCTCCGCGGTTAAAGATCCCGCGTTCGCCCGAAGCGCCTTTGATCAAAGAAACCCATTCATCGAGGAGCTCCGTGCTGGTAGGTTTCTGCCAGTATACGGCAGAATTGTTCGCCATCATGCGTTGAGGGTCGGTAAGGTAAAACTGCCCGTCCTTTGCATGACGAATGTCGTGATCATCAAGGTCAGAAAGCGAAATGAGCGCACTGCGCCGTACCCCACCCGCCACCACTACCTCGCCGATCTTGCAGATGATGTCGTGCAGGTCGAGGTTTGAGAGACGGCGACCCTGCTTCTTCATAATGCGCTCGCGCGAGAAATCAATGAGGGAAATGAGTGGTTCCGGTCCCGAGCTTCGCCCGCCCATCGTGAGGAGGCGCGCACCTGCGGGGCGAAGCTTCGAATAGTCAAACTTGATATCCGCCCCGCTAAACCATGTATTCATCCCGAGCACATACGCATCCGCCCACCCTTCTTTATTGTCGATTACCGTATGCGTCGGGAGCACCTTACCCGTCTGCTTTTTGATCAAGGGGAACATCTGCGCATTCTGGCTCTCCACCGAGTATCCGACGCCCGTACCGCACATGAGGAGGTACATGATCTCGCCCAGATCCTGCGTGCATGACGGCGCGATGAATGAGCAGTTATAGCCGGTCACATTCGTCTTGCGCGCCGCATCCCCCGCGCTCCACAGGAGGCGCATCGACGGCATCACTTCTTGCTTGAGAATCGCCTCGCGGACCTCGGCATACTCCTTGTCGGCGAGTTTGGTGCCGAGATTTTCCTTCATAAAAGACATATAGCGGTCCACCGTCTCGATCCAAGTCTCGCGACGACCCTCCTGTGGCAACCAGCGAGAATAGGTGCGATAGTACACAAACTCGGACATTGGGTTTCTGAAGTATTTCTTGCCATCGGAAACGAACCTTTTGACCTCCTCCGGAATATCACCCTTTTTGTCGCGAGCGCGAGCGCGTTCTTCGCGGTACAGAATATATGCCTTGGCGGTTTTGACATATTCCTCCAAAATAAGCTCCCTTTCAACGATATCCTGGATCCCCTCCACCGTCGGGATGAAATCTTTGACCAATTTTGAGATCCGCTTGAGCTCGGACTCTACCTTGCGGGCAATGTACTCCGCCTCCTTGCGCTCCCCTTCGCCCGTCGAGCGCATGGCTTTGAAGACTGCGGTCACAACATGCTCGATATCATAGGGGAAAATACTGCCATCGCGCTTGCGGACACTGATGATGGGACTTTTCTTTGCTTCAATGATCGGTGCCTTTGCCTGCTTTGTGCTCTTTTGCATACGGTGCTCTGTATTAATTATTCTACTGTTAAAATTTTCTCAGTGTCCTCCCATTATACTCCTAAAAAAATTTTTCAATAGGCAAATAGCTCCCGAAAAACAAAAAAAAGAAACTGTAAACCCTTGCGCTATGAAACGGGGAATTTATCGGGGAATTTCGATGATGTTTCCCACTTTTAGATGATGATTCGCAAAAAAACCTGCGGGAACTTCGAGCACAAACTGCGATGGGACGCGTGGTGTGAATACTTTTGGATATGACTCCGGCGTCGCGCGCTCCCATACATCGACGATCTGACGGTCCGCATCAAAATAAATAATGTCTATCGGGAACTGCATATCCTTCATCCAAAATCCGAAGAGCGCGGGCTCTGGAAACACAAAGAGCATTCCTTCGTTCGGCTCCAGTTTTTCGTGGTCACTCAAGCCCCGCGATTGTGAGGATGATGTGTCTGCAACAGCAACCGCAATTCCCTCACCTCCTAGAAAAACCACTAATTTACGGGGTTTTTGGACAGGTACGGCAAACGACGCAATGACCAAAATAGCCATTGCGATGCTTGCATACAAAACCCGCAAAAGAAGTTTACCGGTTGTCGTCGTCTGTGCCATTCAACGATTTATCTGTCGAAGTCTTCCATCATTCTCTCGCCTTTTTTCATCTCGGTCTCAAGGTCATTGAGGGGCGACTCATCGATGTCCATATCATCATCCATCATAGGCATCTCGACAGGGGGGCGGTCCTCATTCGACTTGTTTATCATTTCAATAGCTCGTTCCGCCTCCTTTGACATTCGTTTTGCCGCTTCAAAATCACCGCGCCGTATCGCTTCCTCTGCTTGTTTCATAAGCTGTACCGTTTGTGTCGAAACTTGCCCCAAAGCGTCCTCGAGGTGCTCGCGGAGGCGCAATGCCTGCTCCATGTGCTTTTGCGCCGCCATCTCCTTGCCCATCACTTCTTCAAAAAGCTCTTCTTCATCAGAAAGGTCAGCGTCAAGGTCATCGTGTTCTTTTCTCGCATCACCCTTTTCTTTGGTGATGGACTCAAGCGCCTGTTTCAACCCTTGCACCTCTGGAGCGTCAGCGGGGAGATTTGCCAGTTTTTCTCGAATGACCGACTCCGCCTGCCCTGAACGGTCCAAATGCTCGCGAAAAACATCTTTCAAGGCGGTACGCGAGAGGTCAAGCTCATCATCAAGCTCGCGCGCGAGGTCTGCGACATCACCACCCTTGTCTTTTTCTCCCTTTACGAGAGCCGCGGCGCTTGCGACCCGTTTCTCAAAATCAACTTTGGTATCCGCGACATCATCAAGCTTCGCCTCCGGCTTTTTGAGCACTTCACTCATTTCCGCGATGCGCTCCTTGGCATACTCAAGGTGTTTGCGCGCTTTCTTTTCTTTATTGAAGGTGAGAGTGGTGCCAAATGCCTCGCTCCATCGGTCGAGGAAATAAAAGAAGTCACCGGGAATAAGACCCGGATCCGCTATTGCGACAGTGCTCGTGACCGGAGCGACATCCGCCGTCCCCGTCGCCCCCGTCTGTGCAAACGAAACAAATGGCACCAAAGCGAACATCCCCGCAAGAAGTATTTTTTTCATAATGGTTAAAATATTACTATTAAATCCGCATGCCTGAATTGTACCACATTATTTATGAAACAATGGTGGCTGTCCCCATTTACCTAATCCATTTAACCAGGCATCTACCTTTAGTTACAACTTGCCGATCCGCCCAATGAGGTGACTCCGCATACCTGGGATTGACCCTGAC
>JBBTUT010000004.1:4534-44222 GCA_038063615.1 Patescibacteria group bacterium
CTGTGACACAAGCGGAAGTTCCGGTTTCATAATCACTATTGGGCCATGAGGTGGAGGACACGGGGGTTGAGCAACTTGCCGATCCGCCCAATGAGGTGACTCCGCATACCTGGGATTGACCCTGACTATCATATGATGTCGTACAGGTTGAATAACCGGCTGTGACACAAGCGGAAGTTCCGGTTTCATAATCACTATTGGGCCATGAGGTGGATCCTGTGTTAGGCTTAACTGTCACCAGAACAGAATCAGTAGCCGTCCCGGATATATTTGTACAAGTTGCCGTATAAGTAGTATTTGTAGTAGGGAAAACAGTATAAGTTCCGCTCGTTGTTGACTTGGACGATGTCCAACTATAATTACAGTTAAGATATTTCCCAGAGATGGTCACTTTCAATTCCGTGCTATTTCCTTGAACAA
This sequence comes from Patescibacteria group bacterium, assembly GCA_038063615.1. GTDB lineage: Bacteria > Patescibacteriota > Minisyncoccia > Phycocordibacterales > UBA1550 > UBA1550. Next base: position 4,955 of record JBBTUT010000004.1, read on the forward strand.
TAAGGGCTGGAGATGCACCGATGGTAACAGTAGGGGGTAAAGTACTTAATAAATCGGTAAATCGTCCGTCGGTATACCCCTTCGTCGCCGCATGATTGTCGACAGTCGGCTCCGAAGTTGTTACGGTCCCCGCAACCAAGTCCCAGAAAGTCCCCTTGCCCAATGTGGTGGTGATGTCGCCGGTGACATTGAGATTGCCGGTGATGTTCGTGTTGCCAGCCACATTCAATTTGTATATCCCAGGGTCCGTCCCAATGCCGACATTGCCGGAGGTGTTCCAGATGCCGGATCCGGGAAAGTTTGTATTTGCGCCAAATGTCTGCGCACCTGTCCAAATATTGGCATTGCCTAAGTTTAAACCTAGAGTATAAGGAACCGTGGCTGTTCCTGAACCACTTCTAGTCAGTGTTGTATTGGTTGCGGCGGTGACTTCGTTCCCCACAATACCGTCAACTTCCGCAGTTGCACCGGGAATCGTCGCCCACGAGGCGTTACCGCTGGCGTCAGATTTAAGATACATACCATTGCTTGTTGTTGATGGTATTTGGAATGTGGTGGCAATGAGACCATTACTAAATGTCTGCGCGCCTGTCCAAGTATTAGGGTTGGCTGTATTTAAAGAGAACGCATTCCCAGCGAGGGACAACCCCGTTCCGGCAGTATATGTTGCTGAAACGGGGAGGGTAGCCCATGATGCTTTCCCTGTGGCATCCGAGGTGAGCCACTTGTTGACACCGGCACCCGTTGTGAGTTTTAGATTTGCGGTGGTGGTTGTGTCGGTGATGCCCATATTGCCAAAAACAGTCACTGAGGCAGGTGTTGTTGCTGTCCCAAACTGAGCAGGACCGGTCACTAACAAATCCCAAATGGTTGCCCACCCAGACCTAAACTCTCCCGCCTTTATCTGTAACTTGTCGCTCGTATTGATCGGCTCATCTATGTTCCCCGCAGGCGGTGTCGCCGTCGGTGCTGTCCATGCATAGGCGACACTGGTGCTCAGGGAAAGAGCGAGGAGGGAGACTGCGAGGGTGCGAAAAAATTTAGTGTGCATAGTGATGATGAATGGTTAATAATAAATATAATAAAACCTACCGACTCAAAGAATTGAGTATTTTCAATTTTTCTTCGTTGGAAAGTGTTGTTGACCTTGCGGCTACCGCAGAAAGGTTTTGGAGGATTTGTGTCCTTTCCTTTGTGACTTGCTCTACCGGCTTTGGGGTGCCGTCCGCTTTCAAAGTAGAGCCGGGCGTTCCCGCCTGACTTTTTGCCGCTTCGTCCCTCGCGCTTGAAAGATTTTGGAGTATCTCAATCTTTTCTTCTGCGGTATATACCTTTTTCGCCGGAGTCTCGGCGACCTCCTCTTTTTTGTTTTGCAGTACAACGAAAGCGACGACTGCGATAATAACAAGCACAGCGACAGCAATAATAAATTTATTTTTCTTTGGAGGTTGCTCCACTGGCGCCTGCCAATCCCCCTGCGTCATATTATTTTCTTCCATGCTTTTATTGTACATTATAAATATGAATGCAACAAAGAAAGTTATCCACAGGTGAGCGAGTTGTCAGTAGTTAGTTGTGAGTCATTTCAGGAAACTCTTGCGGTGATGCGGAATGATACCGTGCTTTTTTATCGCTTCATAATGTGCGCGAGTGCCATATCCCTTGTGTTTCTCGAAGCCATATGCGGGAAACTTTTTTGCAAGCGCGACCATGCGCCTGTCGCGTGTGACTTTCGCAACAATGGACGCGAGCGCGATCACGAGCTCCTTTTCATCACCCCTGATGATCGTCTGCTGGTTTGTGTAGTGCGCCGGCGCGCGAAGCCCGCCGTCCAGTAGAATACGGGCAGAATATGGAATATCGAATGTTGAATGTTGAAATAGCCCAGTAGGTGATTTTACTAAATCAGGTGCGGGATCAACTTTTTTGAGCGCACGGGAAAGCGCTGTGCGAATCGCGTGTGTGATACCTTTTTTATCAATCACGCTCGGTGCGACGAATGCGACCGCATACTCGAGCCACCCCTCGCTCCGCGCCTCTTCTATTTTCACGAGCCATTCTTCCCGCGCTTTCGGTGAAAGTTTTTTAGAGTCACGAAATCCCAGTGCCCATTCTTTCTTATACTTTACTTGTTCAACTTTCAACCTTACGACTCCGATTGCCACCGGCCCCGCAAGCGGTCCCCGCCCAACTTCGTCTACTCCAATGATGTATTTATGTCCGCGCTTTTTCATTTATCTGCATTATAACAAAACGAATCCGCAGTGTGTGGCGCCTTGCCAATTTCAACGCTATATAGTAGAGTTCCATTCAGATTTTCAGTTTTTTAAATCAAAAGGAGGGGGTGCGGAGATGAAGGTGAAAAGAACGCTTGAAGAAATTGAGTGGGAAATCAGTAAAGATAACTCTCATGTAACAGCCCTTCTGGAAGGGCTGGAGATTCTGGAAAAGGAGAAAATTGCTTTTCTGCGCGGCACGCGATTTCCATGCCCAGATTGCGGGAGGAGGAGCACGCTGAGCAAATGGGTGTTTATAAAAGCCCACTACCGCGATGCTCCTCTCGGCGGGATCGAAGGAGACTGGCGAGAAAAAAGACTTGCGGAATGCGGGATTCGCTGTCCAACTAAGTGTGAAGGAGTATTTCACATTCCAAAACTTGCCCCCTATAAACGGGGGAAACTTCTCAAGGTTATGGAGAAAGCTGGTCCTACCCGTGCGGTCGAACTATTTAAGTGCGTCGAAGAAATGGAGGAAGAAGATTTGTTATCGCTGTGTAAGTGACTCCTCCTCCTATCCTCAAAGCCCCGCCCAAAAGCGGGGTTTTTTACTGCCACAGCAAATCTGGTATACTCGGAGGATATGGAGCCGCGCAAACCTTCTTTTATCCATCTACACACCCACTCCCATTATTCCCTCCTCGACGGGCTATCAAAGCTCGATGGAATGATCAAGACGGCAAAATCGTACGGGATGAATGCCATCGGGCTCACCGATCATGGCAATATGTATGGCGCAATCGAGTTTTATAAAAAGTGCAAGAGCGCGGGCTTGAACCCCGTCATCGGCGTCGAGGGGTACATCACGCCCGGCTCGCGCCACGACAAAAGGCCCGGCATCGACACCACGCGCTATCACCTCACGCTCCTCGCGAAAAACGCGCAAGGATACAAAAACCTCATTCGTCTCGTCACCATTTCCAACCTCGAGGGCTTCTACTACAAGCCGAGGATGGACAAAGAAGTCTTGCGGAAATACAGCGAAGGCATCATTTGTCTATCAGGATGTTTCGGCGGGGAACTTTCGCGCGCGCTCAGGAACCGTGACAACGAGGAAGCCGAGCGCGTCATCGCCGAGCACCAAGAAATCTTCGGCAAAGAAAATTATTTCCTCGAGATTATGCACCATCCGGGCGTCGAGGGTATCGAAGAAGTCCGCAAGGGCATCATCGCTCTCGGCAAAAAATTCGACATTCCCCTCGTCGCGACGCAGGACTCGCACTATCTCCATCACGAGGACCAAAAAGCGCACGAAACGCTCCTCGCCATCCAAACCAACGGCGACCTCAAAGATGAAAATCGCTTCTCTATGGCAGTCGATGACTTTTCTTTTATAAACACCGAGACCGCACTTGAATATTTCAAAGATACTCCCGAAGCGGTATGGAACACACAAAAGATTGCCGATTTGTGCAGCATAGAACTCACTCTTGGCACTTGGGTCTTTCCTGACCTGAAGATCCCCGATGGCACCACTTACGACAGCGAGCTTTGTCGGCTTGCCTACGAGGGTATCGCCGCGCACGAGCTTCCCGATGGTGACCCTGCGATTATTGAGCGCCTCGAATACGAGCTCAAGGTCATCCGCGACAAAGGGTATGCGCCGTATTTTCTCGTCGTGGGCGACCTCCTGCGCTTTGCACGCGAGAACGACATCCTCACCAACATTCGAGGGTCCGTCGCGGGCTCCATCACGACCTACCTCTTGAACATCACGAGTGTGAATCCGCTCGAATACAAACTCCCCTTCGAGCGCTTCTTGAACCCCGAACGCCCGAGTGCCCCCGATATCGATATGGACTATGCCGACAATCGCCGCGACGAAGTGATCGCATACGCACGCGAAAAATACGGTTCGGAAAATGTGGCGCAGATCGGAACATTCGGTACGATGATGGCGCGCGGTGCGGTGCGCGATGTCGCGCGGGCACTCGGGCACCCGTATGCCATCGGCGACCGAATTTCGCGCCTCATTCCCGAGGGCTCGCAGGGTTTTCCCATGACCATCGATACGGCGCTCAAGATGACGCCGGAGCTCAATGATTTATATAAAAACGACCCCACCACGACGGAAATCATCGACCTCGCAAAAAAACTCGAAGGATGCGTGCGACACATTTCCGTGCACGCGGCAGGCGTCGTCATCGCGCCGAAACCGCTCTATGAATTCGCGCCGACACAGTTTGACCCCAAAGGTGGCAAAATCATCACGCAGTACGATATGCATGCCGTCGAAGACGCGGGGCTACTGAAGTTTGACTTCCTCGGTATCCGCAATCTCTCAATCTTGGGCGACGCCGTGCGCCTCGTCAAAGACCGTTACAATATTGAAATCGACCTCGACCATATCCCCGTAGACGACCAAAAAACTTTTGCAATGCTCGCGCGCGGAGAGACGATGGGACTATTCCAATTGAATGGCGCAGGGATGACGCGCTACTTGAAAGAGCTCAAACCCTCGACCATTCACGACATCAATGCCATGGTCGCCCTCTACCGTCCGGGTCCGATGGAGTCCATCCCGGAATACATCAAGCGCAAACACAATACTTCCCTCGTATCCTATCTCGACCCGCGCCTCAAAGATATTCTCTCAATGTCCTTTGGCGTCATCACCTATCAAGATGATGTCATGATGATCGCAATCCACCTTGCCGGATACACATGGCTCGACGCAGACAAGCTCCGCAAAGCGATGGGCAAAAAGATTCCTGCAGAAATGCAGGCGCAAAAAGAAAAATTGCTCAAGGGTTTTGTCAGTGGTGGACTCTCGGAGAAAAAAGCCCAGGAGCTGTGGTTGCTCATCGAGCCATTTGCCGCGTACGGATTCAATAAAGCGCACGCCGCGAGCTATGGTCGCCTCGCCTACCAGACTGCGTATATGAAAGCGAACTATCCCGTCGAATATATGACCGCGATTCTCACCGCAGAGTCCGGCGACACGGAAAAGATTGCCGAGATCATCAGCGAGTCCAAGCGAATGAAGATTCCGATTTTGCCTCCCGATGTGAATGCGAGCTTCGGAGGGTTTACCATTGTCGATGAGGACAAACATCAGGAAATAAGATTTGGTCTCTATACGATAAAAAACCTCGGCACAGATATTTCCGATGCAATCATCACCGAGCGCGAAGAGAATGGCAAGTACAAATCATTCGCGGACTTCCTCGAGCGCATCCGTCACAAAAATTTGAATAAAAAATCCCTCGAATCACTCGTGAAGTCGGGCGCAATGGACGGTCTCGGCGAACGCGGCGTGATGCTCGCCAACACAGAGGAAGCGCTCGAATACAATCGCGCTCAGGGCAAAGAAATGAGCGGACAAGAATCGCTATTCGGGCAGATGTCCGACCAGTCGAGCGTCCCCGCGCTCCGCCTCAAAGACGCTTCGCCCGCGGCGAAACGCGATATGCTCATCTGGGAAAAAGAACTCCTCGGCTTGTTCGTCTCCGGACACCCGCTTGATGACCATCGCACAAAACTTGAAACGATAGGCACAACCATTGAAAGCATCAAAACACTCCGCGATGGAGTACCCGCAATAGCCGGCGGTATCGTCGAAGACATCCGCACCATCCTCACCAAAAAAGGCGACAAGATGGCATTCGTGAAATTGACCGACATGACCGGCACCCTCGAGCTCGTCCTCTTCCCCGAAGCCCTCTTCGCGCACAAAGAATTTTTCGAAGCCCCCGACCGCTGTATCAAAGTCAAAGGCAAGATTTCCGAAAGAAACGGCGAAAAAACTTTAATCGTGGAGCGGGTGAAGGAGTTGTAAAAAAGTTAAACTATCCCCCTACTCCCTACTGTCATATAAAAGAAGCTATAGCTTCTTTTATATGACAGTAGGGAAAAATAAAAAAACTGGTCACCCTTTCGGAGCGACCAGTTTTAAGAATTAATATCCACATCACTGTGGACTGATGGTTCGCAAATTTCGAAACATCAAGTAAATAACTATTACCGCCACTGAGAAGAGAACGGTGACCATCATTACAAAAGAGACATCTGGTGAAAGCGGAAACATCTCGCTCATCAGTATCCACATGAGGAGAACAAACATCACACCCGGTGGAGTCATCAAAAGAAACGAAAGAAAACCAACAATAACACCCAGAATCATTGCGACTATCAAAATCTGTTTTTTACTCATTTTTATCCTCCTTGTTTGAAAGATTATTTCCGCACGATTGCGGGAGCTATATAAAGTGTGTCATTTCCAATACAAAGAGTCAACCTGCTAAAAATCCTTTAAAAATGTTCGAGTATTAAACTACTCCCCTACTGTCATATAAAAGAAGTCATGACTTTTTTTATATGACAGTAGGGGAAAATAAAAAAAGCTGGTCGACCTTTCGGAACGACCAGCTTTAGAAATTAACGCCACTATCAACAAGGACCAATACCGCAATCCATGTTATTGTCGTGCTCCTTGACCAACTTCTGGATATTTTTGGGAGCTACTTCAACATCCCAACAGCTGAAAGATCGCCAATCCCCTCCAGTCACCCGCACTTTGCCGGCATAATAATCGGCCGCCTCGATACACACAATTTCTGCCTCTTCACACAGCGTAACAACCTTGTGCCCAAGATCCAGCTCTGCAATCATCGTACATAATCCTAGGTTTGGCAATTCTGAAATCAATGACTGCTGTTGATGTACTCCAGCATTCCCTCCAAAATCTGATATCTTTGGAACTTTGAGAACCTGTTGCTCGTCCTGCAATGAGCCCCACCTACCTGTTTTGATTTTACCAACAGTAAGTTGTAGCCCAACAGTCAGGACTATTGCAATCAATATAGCCATGATAATCGTGTTTATCAATCTGCTCCAATTTTCCATCTCAAACTCCTTTTCTTCTGCCTGCAATTGCTTGTCAGGGCTTATGAAGTAACTTGTCTGTTTGCATTATACACCTTTTCTGCGTTTTGTCAAGCTCTGTAAAAACCTTTGTTATGATATGATGTTCGTTATGAATCCTGAAAAACTCCATAACCTCCGCCACTCGCTCGCCCACCTGCTCGCTATGGCGGTGCTTGAAAAGGACCCCGGGGCAAAGCTCGGCATCGGACCTGTTATCGACAATGGGTTTTATTATGACTTTGAATTCTCGAACGGATATACCCCCACTCCAGAAGACTTGAAAGGATTTGAGAAAGCGATGAAAAAGATGACCAATAAGGGACTCCTGTTTGAAGGGCGCGAGGTGTCAGTCGGTGAAGCGAAGAAAATTTTTGCGACACAGCCATACAAGCTCGACCTCATCAAGGAATTCGAGGGCGAGGGCAAAAACCTCACCATCTACAAAACAGGAGAATTCGAAGACCTATGCAAAGGCGGGCATGCTGAAAGTACCAAAGAAATTTCTGCCGACGCATTCGCCATCACCCACACCGCCGGCGCATACTGGCGCAGTAATGAAAAGAACGCAATGCTCACCCGCATCTACGGTCTCGCATTTGAAAGTGGCGCAGAACTCGACGCGTACAAGAAACAACAAGAGGAGGCGAAGAAACGGGACCATCGTATCCTCGGCGCACAACTCAAGCTTTTTACCGTCTCCCCTCTCATTGGTCCCGGACTTCCCCTCTTACAGCCACGGGGTATGATCATCCGCAAAGAACTCGAAAACTATCTCTGGAGTCTCCACAAGACAAAAGGATACTCGCCCGTTTGGACTCCCCATATCGCAAAAGAAGCTCTGTACGAAACTTCCGGACACGCCGCAAAATTTGGCGATGAGCTTTTCCGTGTACAAGGAAAGGAGGACAAATTTATTTTGAAGCCGATGAACTGCCCGCACCACATGCAGTTGTTCGCGGACAATCAATTTTCATACCGTGATATGCCCATTCGTTATTTTGAACCGGCAACGGTATACCGCGACGAAAAGTCCGGTCAGCTCGGCGGACTCACGCGCGTGCGCGCAATCACGCAGGATGACGGACATCTCTTTTGCACACGCGGACAGATCGAAACAGAAGTATCCACCATCGTAAGCATCATCAAAGAATTCTATACGACTTTTCAGATGATGGATGGGTACTGGGTCTCCCTCTCGGTACGCGGAGACGACCGGAGTAAATACCTTGGCGCAGACGAAGTATGGAATCTTGCGGAAGTAGCACTCGAAAAAGCGGCAAAAGCAAATGATTTGAATTACAAACGCGTCGAAGGTGAGGCGGCATTCTACGGACCAAAACTCGACTTTATGTTCAAGGATGCGATAGGACGACAATGGCAGCTCGCGACAATCCAGTGTGACTTCAACCTCCCCGAACGCTTTGAGCTTTCTTTTATGAACGAAAAAGGCGAAAAAGAGCGCCCAGTCGTAATCCACCGCGCAATATCAGGTTCACTCGAACGCTTTATGGGTGTGATGATAGAGCACTTTGCGGGCAACTTCCCTCTCTGGCTCTCACCAGTACAGATTAAAATTCTTCCTGTCAGCGAAAAACACGCTGAATACGCAAAAAAGGTTCAGGGCACTCTTGTCGCACTTGATATGCGAGCAGAACTCGATGATAGCAACGAAAGTTTAGGCAAACGCATTCGCACCGCGAAGATTGAAAAAACACCCTACCTCCTCGTCCTCGGCGACAAAGAAGTCGAGGTAGACACCGTCACCGCTGAACGCCGTGATGGCGCACACTTGGACGCAATCCCTCTCGCCGACTTTGCATCACAAGCAAAACACGAGATCGACACGAAAGAAATTTGGTAGTACAAAAAAAAAGAGCGGAGCTTTTTTAAAAAGCTCCGCTCTTTTTTCTAAAAACTAGTGACTGCACTTCCCTCCCTCGCACGAGTGTCCCTCGCCACCTTGTCCCATTTCGCACTTTCCACCCTCGCACTTGCCTCCGCATTTCCCGCATCCGCCACCCATACCGCAGAGCTTGCAACGAGCACCATGTTTTACCCACACGCCGGCGATGATGATGAGCAATGGCCAAGCAATACTCAACCAATCGGTAACAACAATGATTCCTGTATTATTCAAGAACGCGACGATACCCACTAAAACCAGTACAAGTCCTGCTATTTTCATATATAAATTTAACTAATGACTATCAGCTAATAACTATTGACTCCCCTATTGTACCACCACCAAGAGTTATCGCGCAATATCAACGATTGCCCCATTCACCGGCACCCCCGGCGCGACGGCCGATTTTTTCCCAAAGAAAAACCCGATCCACACCGCCAGCGCGATCGCAACGATTACGATAATATATTTTTTGATCATAGTATTATTCTAGCACCTACAACTCACTACACACAACTTATAACGGATGCCTTGCTTTCGTCCCCGTATTTGTTGTCAGTGGTTAGTTGTAAGTTGTTTGTTCCCCAATCAGGCATCCACATTCGCCATCTTTGCATTGGACTGGATGAATGACTTGCGCGCGGCGACATCTTCGCCCATGAGGACATCGAATGCCTTGTCCGCATCCACGGCATCATCAATCGTCACCTGCTTCAAAATACGCGTCTTTGGATCCATCGTCGTCTCCCAGAGCTCCTCGGGATTCATTTCGCCGAGACCTTTGTAGCGCTGAAGAGAGATCTTTGGCGCACGCTTTTTAGCGCCGGTATCTTCTTCTTGCTCCCCCTGTTCTTCTTGTTCTCCTTGTCCCTCCTCGGCAACTTCAAGCAAGCTCACATCCTTGCCGAGAAACGCGATCTTCTCCTCGTCGCTGTACGCATAGGTGATCTCTTTGCCTTTCTTTATTTTATAGAGTGGTGGCTGAGCGATGTAAATAAAACCGCCCTCTATGACCTGCTTGAAATAGCGATAAAATAGGGTAAGGAGGAGAGCACGAATGTGCGCGCCGTCTACATCGGCATCGGTCGCGATGATAATCTTGTGATAGCGAAGTTTTGAAAGGTCAAACACATCTCCGATGCCCACGCCGAGAGCGATGACGAGCGACTTAATCTCATTTGATTCGAGCATCCTGTCTAGGCGTGCGCGCTCGACATTTAGGATTTTACCCTTGAGAGGGAGGATTGCCTGCGTCTTGCGGTCGCGACCCTGTTTTGATGAGCCACCTGCGGAATCTCCCTCTACGATGAAGAGCTCTGAGTCCTCGGCTTTGTTGGACTGGCAGTCAGCGAGCTTGCCGGGAAGCGTCAGCCCCTCGAGCGCACCCTTGCGGAGGACGCTGTCCTTTGCCGCTTTTGCCGCCTTGCGCGCGCGGAGAGCGAGGATCACTTTGTTTATGATCGAGCGCGCATCATCAGGATTTTCCTCGAGGAAAAGCGCGAGTGCTTCGCCAAAAACTTTTTCCACGGCACCGCGCGCTTCGACAGAGCCGAGTTTGCCTTTTGTCTGTCCTTCAAACTGGATCTCGCGAAGCTTCACCGATATTGCGGAAGTGAGACCCTCGCGCACATCGTCCGCGGTGAAATTCTCTTCATTCTCTTTTATATAATTGCCCTTGCGCGCATAGTCATTGATGCGGCGCGTGAGTGCTGTGCGGAAACCAGTGACATGCGTACCGCCCTCAGGATTGTAAATGTTGTTTGCAAAAGCGAGCTCGCGCGATGAAATATCGTCGATGTACTGGAACGCAACCTCGACCGTCACCTCATCGGCTTCTTTCTCAACATAGCAGATATTCTTGTGTACGGGCTTTTGGTGCTGATTGTAAAAACGCACGAGTGATACGAGGCCTCCATCGAAATAAAACGAGGTTGATGGCACCTCAAGTCCGAGGTCCCGCATATACACAACATCATCAAGTTTTAGTTTTCCCTCGTACCCGCTCGCATCAATAATGTCGATCTTGAGCCCCTTTACCAAGTACGCTTGCTGGCGCAAATGATTGACGATCTGATTCCAGTTGAAATTGATCTCTTTGAAAATTTGCGTGTCCGGTTCGAAAGTCACAATGGTGCCATTGAACTTTGTCGTGCCGACTTTCTTGACGGGCGCCACGCGCTTGCCTCGTTCGTACTGTTGCATGTGGATGCCGCCATCGCGATGCACGCGCACCTCGGTAAAGACCGAGAGCGCATTCACGACCGATGCGCCCACACCGTGCAGACCACCGGAAACTTTATAGCTCTTGCCTTCAAACTTTCCGCCCGCATGGAGCGTCGTCATAATGGTCTCGAGCGCCGAGACTTTTGTCTTTGAATGAATGTCGGTCGGGATACCGCGGCCGTTGTCCACCACGCGCACGCGATTGCCCGGAAGAAGCACGACCTCGATGTGGTCCGCAAAACCGCCCATCGCCTCATCGCGCGAGTTGTCGAAAATTTCCCAAACGAGATGGTGCAAACCCTCGGGTCCCGTCGAGCCGATATACATACCCGGACGCTTGCGCACCGGCTCAAGCCCCTCCAGGACGACAATATCCTCCGCCCCGTATCCGTCAGTTTTATCGTCTTTTTTATTGTCTTTCTTGGCCATAATTAAAAAGAAAAGCCCGTGCTTTTATAGGGGTAGTATATCAAAAAAATCGACAAAATGAAACCCTAATTTTTACGAAGGACCTTACGAAGGGCGGTCCTTCGTAAAGTTATCGCACCTCGAGCCCCTTTGCAGAGAGTTTCTCGGTGATGCGTGCCATTATTTCGTTTACTTCGACATCGGATAGGGTGCGGTCGTGGGATTGGAATACGAGATTGAATGCGTAGGAGGTTTTTGAATCTTTTTCAAAGACATCAAAAAGGCGGTCTCGGACGAGGAGCTCACCGCCCTCGGCGCGAATGATTGCGATAATCTCGTCTTTCGTTGTTTTGCCATCAGACCACATTGCGATATCGCGGAGCATAAATGGGTAGGCGAAGATAGGGCGGTAGGGGGCGGGGGTTGAATATTGAATATTGAATGTTGAATGTTGAATGGGTGCAGATACGGGGAGGAGGCACTCGCAGACATTTCCATTTTCAGTCCATGAAAGTTTTGTGCCGAAAGCGGACTTGAGGGCGGTACGCGCGCTGGCAAGCAATTCGCGTTCGCGTTCTTCTTTTTTTGCCTGTTTCATGTTTTTTGTGACGGCGACACCAAGTGAAATACGAATTTCTTCTTCTCCTGCCTTCGCTGAAGCTTCGGCAGGCAAAGCAGGTGCAAAAAATACCGTGCCGATCTCAAACATTAAAATCTCATCGACACCGAGGAGCGGTGCATTGCGCGCATTGAAAACGAGTGCCTCACGCATCCCCGCCGAAAGGTTATCCCGCAAAAAACTTATACCCTCCGCCATCGGATTTATGACCTCCACCTTTCCCTCCTTGCGAAATACATAAGTGAAAATTTCTGAAAAACCGAGCGGTGCGAGTGTGTTGCGCACGCGGAGCATTGCATCATAGGTGTCATTTTGCACCGGGGTAAATCCATCGCTCGCGAGCGGTGTCGCGGGAATATTGTCATAGGTAATGATGCGCGCAATCTCCTCAGCAATGTCGGCACCTATGCCAATATCAAACCGTTCGGCAGGCGCGACTATTTGTTCCGCTCCGCTTTCTACTTGCTTGTGCGCAAATCCAAGACGGTCAAGGTCGCGCGCGAGGTCGTCTGAAGAATATTTGATTCCCAAAATACCCGCAATCTCTTCTGCAGAAACATCGAAGTGCGTCGGACTGATGGGGTGAGGATACTCATCGACAGCTTCACCCGCGCGCGCGTCCGGGAAGATTTCCAGCAAAAGCTCGGTCGCGCGGTCCATGGCGAGGCGCGAGATCTCCGGTGCGCGATGATGTTCAAAACGGCGCGAAGAATCGGTCATGATACCTGTCGCGCGTGATGCTTTGCGCACACGCACCGCGTCAAATACCGCCGCCTCGAGCACGATCGTACTCACCTCTGTCCCCACTCCCGCATACGCTCCGCCCTTTACCCCCGCGATTGCGAGTACGCGAGCACTATCAGCAATGACAAGTATCTCGGGAGTAAGCTTTATTTCTTTATCATCAAGTGTCGTTACAGTTTCGCCCTCTTGCGCACGACGCACGAATAAGGTCGTTTGTTGTTTGTCGTCAGTTGCCAGTTTCCCCAAGTCAAACGCATGCATCGGCTGACCCGTCTCCAGCATCACAAAATTCGTCACATCAACGATGGCATTGATGCTCCTTTGTCCCGACGCTTCGAGCGCCTCGCGGAGCCATGCCGGCGACTCGCGCCCATCCACACCCTCCACGACTCGACCGATATAACGAGGACAAAGTTTTGGGTCTGCAACGGAAACATGAAGTACTGTATCCAACTTTTGACTTTTGACTTTTGACTTTTGACTAAGGAGCTTTGCTCCGCTGTGCACCGCGACCTCACGCGCGATTCCGCGATAGGATAGCAGGTCGCCACGATCAGGGGTGATCTTCAAATCAAAGATCGTGTCCTCGCCGCGCATCTCCTTGCCCTCCACCTCGCAGATATGCGCAAGAAAAATATTCTCGAGGTCCGACGGATTCGGAATGCCGTCAATATAGCGCGCAAGTGTTTTGTAGGAAATTGGAATGTTCATCCCGTTAGAGATAGGAAATAAAATTTCCGTGTTAAACTAATAATGATTGATAATACCATATTTACTTCTATTGTCCCGTTAGTTCTTTTTATAAACTGTGTAATCTCTAACGGGATTCATAAATTTCTAAAATTGATTCACAAGACGAAGGTCACCTGAGTACAGCAACCGCACATCCTCGATGCCATACTTGATCATCACGAGACGGTCGACCCCGCCACCAAAAGCAAAACCACGATATTTGCGCGGATCAATTCCGCCAGCAAGCAAAACATTCGGATGGATCATTCCTCCCCCCATCACCTCGATCCAGCCGGACCGTTTGCACACACCGCACCCTGCGCCATGACAAAGAAAACACGAAATATCAATCTCAACCCCCGGCTCCACAAAAGGGAAAAAGCTTGGGCGTAAACGCATCTTCACCTCATCGCCCAAAAGTTTTTTGAAAAATGTTTCAAGCGTCCACTTGAGCTGTCCGAAAGAAACGGCCTCGCCCACCACCATCCCCTCGACTTGGTGAAACTGCGTCTCATGCGTCGCATCGGTCGCTTCATAACGATACACTTTGCCGGGCACAACGATGCGAAACGGCGGTTTATGCTTTTCCATATAGCGCACTTGCACCGCTGATGTCTGCGTGCGGAGAACTGTCTCCTTCACGCCTTTGATCCAGAAGGTATCCTGCACATCGCGCGCGGGATGATCTTTGGGGACATTGAGCGCGTCGAAGTTGTAATGCTCGGTCTCAATCTCGGGACCCAGTGTCACCTCAAACCCCAGCCCAGCAAGGATCCGCACGATTTCGTCCATCGTGCGTGTGAGCGGGTGTACGTGTCCTTGATTTCCTTCCATAATCTCCTTAGTTTACACGAAAACCCCCGCGCGACCAAACGGTCGCGCGGGGGTTTCTTTGGAGCCGCCTCCCAGACTCGAACCAGGGACCTTCACTTTACAAAAGTGTGCTCCCCGCCCGACTGAACGAATTCAGTCGTTCGGGCGGGTACCAACCGGGCTTGTAATATTTTCAGAAATTACTGGAGCCAGAAGTCGGGATCGAACCGACGACCTATTGTTTACAAAACAATTGCTCTACCAACTGAGCTATTCTGGCAATTTCATTTTTAAAAACTTCCTTCCTGCCGCTGACTTGAAATACAATTCTCTTTTTCTAGCCTCCCCAAATGTAACATATTCTTCTTTATAAACAAGTAGTAAATTATTCATTTTACTTGTTGTTATTGTATGCCTGGAATGATGCTCTGACATCCTTCTTTTAAGGTTATTTGTCATTCCTTTATACACTTTCCCTTTGTTATCTTTTAGTACATAAACTGTAAACATAATACAAAGGTGTTGCTCCCCGCCCGACTCCAGCCCGACAGTGTCATTCTGGCGGGGAACGAATTCAGTCGTTCGGGCGGGTACCAACTGAGCTAAGGCGGCGTAAACGAGTCCATAAAGTTGAAAGTGAAAAGTCAAAAGTAGGTGCAAATGCGAATGCGTTGACTTTATAGACTTTCTGACTTTATAGACTTCTTGTATTCTGCCACATCTTGCAGAAAAAATGAAACAGAGCCCTTTTTTCTGATCACACCCTTCCCTTTTACCATATCAAACCATTTACTGTGGCGCACTTTGAGTTTTTGCCCCGCAACAAGGGTGAGGTGCAACACTTCATGCGCAATAGTGTAAAAAAGTGTGAGCACAACGATACGAATACGAGAGAGCACTTCTACTCGAAACACATACCATACGCGGTGTATCGCTTCATAGAGTTTGCCATGAAGTTCCTTTTCAATACCCTCAATGAGCGAGAGCTTGAGCGCGCGAAGCGACACGAGCTTCCACGCGATCATCCCTGCGATGGTCGCGAGCGATAGATAAAATAATGTGATGATGACCAGCATAGGGACAGTTGGGACATTTTGGACAAGTGACAATTGACAGGGAGCCAAAGCACTCGTGCATCATGTTAAATGTTAAATGTTAGCGAAGCGATTGTCAATTGTTGGGCGCAAGCTCTGCTTGTGTCCATTACTTCCCGACCGCAAACCGAACAAAGCGCGACACCGCGATCTTCTCGCCAAACTTCTGCACCCCGCCGTTGATGAGCTCCGCAATCGTAAGGTCGGGGTTTTTTACAAACGACTGACCGAGAAGCGTGCGCTCGGCGAAATAAGTGCCGAGCTTGCCATCCATCATCTTCGCCTGAATATCGGCCGGTTTGCCGGACTCGGCAACTTCCTTTTTGAACATTTCCGTCACCTTCGCGCGGACCTCATCGGTCACCTGCGACGCATCGGTGTATTCCGGATTCATCGCGGCGATGTGCATGGCGATGTCGCGCGCGAGCGTTACAAAATCTTCGTTGCGCGCGACAAAATCCGTTTCGCAGGCAAGCTCCACGAGCACGCCGACGCTTTTATTGCTGTGAATGTACGACTCAACAATGCCGGCACCGAGCGTGCGGTCACCCTTCTTTGCGGCGATGTCGCTCGATTTCTTGCGGAGCACGAGGAGCGCTTTTTCTTTGTCGCCCCCTGTTTCCTCGAGAGCCTTTTTGCACTGCATCACGGAAACTCCCGTCTCATCGCGCAACTCTTTGATTTGTTCGGTGGTGATCATAAACTAGTTGAAAGTGGAAAGTAAAAAGTAAAAAGTGGGGAGATACCTTCAATCCTAAATTACTACTGGATTGCTGCTGGCATTGCCGCGCGACCGTCTTTAAACGCCTGCACTATTTGTGTGACAAAAAATGTGATGCTTGCGACCGACGAATCATTGCCGGGGATAGCGTAGTCCACATCCTTCAAGTTGCAATCCGAGCTTGCGAGAGCGATGACGGGTATTTTGAGGTACTGCGCTTCTTTGACCGCGATTGCTTCTTTTTTCGGATCGATGACGAACATAGCCACGGGCATAGTTCTCATTGAAACAATACCGGCAAAGTTTCGCTCGAGGCGCTCAACATCCTTGTCGATAAGGAGTCGTTCCTTTTTTGTATACATAGCAAGCTCGCCTTTCTCCTTCTTGTTGCGCAGGTCCTCGAGGAGCGCGATGCGTTTCTTGATCTCAGGGAAATTGGTGAGCACTCCGCCAACCCATCGCTCAACGACGAATGGCATATCGATAGCGCCCGCACCCGCCTCCACCGCCCTCTTTGCTTCGTTCTTGGTTCCGACAAAAAGGATCTGCTTGCCCCCCTGTGCGAGAGACTTCACAAAATCCTTTGCCTTTTCAAGCTCCACGCTCGTCTTCTCAAGATCGAGAATCTCGACTTTGTTTTTTACCCCAAAAATAAATGGCTTTGCCGACGGATGACGGCGGGAACGCGAATAGCCGAAATGCGCCCCTGCGGCAAACATGTCGGTGATAAGTCCCTGGTTCTCTGCTGTTTTGGTCATATGAATTAATAGGTTACCAGATGGCGGGTTAAAATGCAAGGAGTAGTTGGCATGAGCCGAAATAGGGGAACCTACATATCCTCTTTAAAGTTTTCCAAAATCGCTTTTGCTACAACGGTAGACAAAAAAGTCGGCACAGCGTTTCCAATTTGTAAATTTCTATCGCCTCTTGAGCCGTAAAATTGATAATTATCCGGAAAACATTGAATCCTTGCGCCCTCTCTCGTGGTCAAAGGTCGTGGTGCTTTCGGATGAATACACCGTGAAGATGAAGGTGTGCTCAAATTTCTCGTTATTGTTGTCGCCGGTCTTTTCCACCAAAGACGGCAGTAGGTATTTTTGAAACCGCTCGTCGGACGCAAGCTTTCCGGCAAATCCTCCGGTGTTCCGCCGTCCGGCAACAACTCCATTATTTTTACCAACTTTTCATTATTATTTGGAGAATTATGGTCCATCAGTTTTATTGATGCATTTTTGCGCATAGTTGTTTGGAAAGCATTTTGCGGGGCGGAAGAATACTCAAAACTTTGTTCATTGGATCTGATAAAAGGCAAATCACTTATTGCCTCTTCAAGCGTCAAATAAGGTTTCAGATCATTTTTGAATAAATTGAGCGACTCTTCCGGATCATAATGCGTGGGTTTGGGATACTGAAAATCGGTTTTGAGTTTTGAGCCGATTATTATCACTCTTTCTCTTATTTGGGGCGCGCCGAAATCGGCTGCATTCAAGAGCTTGTATTGCACCTTATACCCAAGAGACTCGAAGAGAGAAATTATCGTCTTTAACAGCTCGCCGTCTTGTATGGATAAAAGACCTTTTACATTTTCAAAAAGAAAAAACTTTGGTCTGAATTCTTTCAAAATTCTATAGTATTCTTGGAAAAGAATACTCCGCGGGTCATCAATCAATCTCTTGCCGACCGTTGAATATGCTTGGCATGGGGGTCCGCCAATAATTATATCGATCTCATCCGGCTTAATACCCAGATCTCTTTCTATTTTCTGAGCGCTGAAATCTTTTACATCCTCAGTGTAAACTTTTACCGATGGATGATTCAGTGAATATGCTTTTGCAATATTCGGCAAGATTTCGTTCGCCGCCACGATCTCAAAACTACTATCGTGGGCAAAGCCATAACTCAAACCGCCTACTCCGCAAAATAAGTCGATTACTTTTAGTTTCTTCATTTTGCTCATAAAAAATCAATTAAAATTCATCTCTTTATACTTCGTCGGGGCCTCTGTAATTTTCCAAACAAAATAATTTTGATCAATATTAAAAACAGTTTGACCTTCCATTTGTTGTCTAGTTATCCAGTTCACGCTATCGTCCTCGATCTCATCCAGTTTTATAAAAGCAACTTGCCCATTATATAAATCAAAATGGATTGCAAGCGTATGAATTCCGGAATCATTAAAAACTCGTTTTGCTTCCAACACCTTGTGCTGTTTTATGTCATTTATCCCCGTAAACCCAGACTGCATTTCAATCCTGATTTTTTCTTTTCCATTTAACCTTATTTCCAGATCCGCCTTTGGAGTTCTTTTGAAAGTTTCAATATTTTTCAAATCATCATCACCAATCAAATATATGCTTGAGGTATCAACCTCAAAAATCAGCCCGAGTGCTTTCAAAAAATAATTTGATAAGACAAAACCTCTCATCCATGAAAAATAAACTTGTTCAGGTCTTCTGCCTTGATTATTGAGTACGGGTAAAATATCACCCGTTTTCATCACTTCAAAAATATGATCTATGTGTTCTTTTTTAAAAGCAGCGAGATTTTCTATCTTTATTTCATCCGCAACAACGGCATTGATTTTATCAACAATGCCGTAAAGTCTTTCATTTAAAAGCTTAATGTATTCTAAATCGACTGTCGGCGTAATATTTTTTGCACCAAAAAAGTTTTTTGCATCCGCTTGATTAGAAAAACCTAGTTTCTTTCTATATTGCTGAAAGTCTTCCCCTGTAAAAGTACCTTGTTTTTGCATGCTTTCATTTTACCACTTTTCATCTTTGCAAAAAAGCGGGGTGCGACCAAAGGTTGCGCCCTGCTTTCATTACTTTTTACTTTTCACTTTCAACTTTCGACTTCTTCCCCCACCGTCCCTTTTGCGCATGCTTCAAGGATTGGTTCGATATTGCCGGCAAAGATCTTCTCGATGTTGCTCCACGACTGCTTGATGCGATGGTCGGTGATGCGGTCTTGTGGAATATTATAAGTGCGAATTTTTTCAGAGCGGTCGCCTGTGCCGATCTGCCCTTTGCGGTCCGCAGAAACGACACTCTCTTTTTTTGCGCGGTCGATGTCCTCGAGCCGTGCCATAAGCATCGACATCGCCTTCTCGCGATTTTTCACCTGGCTCCGCTCACTCGTACAACGCACCGCAAGCCCCGTCGGTCGGTGGATGATGCGCACCGCGGTCTCGACTTTATTCACATTTTGCCCGCCCGCCCCGCCCGAGCGAGAAAACTCCATCTCAATGTCCGCAGGGTTTATCTCAAAATGTTTCTCGGGAAAGATCGGAAGCACCACGACTGACGCGGTCGAAGTGTGGATGCGCCCCATCTTTTCTGTCGCCGGAATGCGTTGGACACGATGCACTCCCGTCTCAAAACGGAGCATCTCATACGCGTCCTTGTTTTTAATCTCAAACGACGCCTCCTTGTACCCACCCATCTCACTCAGAGATTCATCGAGCTTCTTGAATTCCCACCCTTTCTTTTCGGCAAAGCGCTCGTACATCATCGCGAGGTCCTGCGCGAAGATTGCCGCCTCTTCCCCGCCGGCGCCCGCGCGCACTTCGAGAATAATCTCTTTCGGCTTTTCCTCTTCTTCTCTGCCACTCTCGATAATGCCGGTCATCTGCTTTTCGAGTGCGTCGATCTGTGCGCGGAGCGTCGCGATCTCTCCCTCTCCGAGCTCCGCCATGGATGGGTCACTCGCGATCATCGCCTTCACCTGCGCCTCTTCACGCAAAAGACGCTCGTACTCATCCGCGAGATATTTTGTCTTATGATTGGTTTTGAATGTTTCGAGATTCATAGCAATAGTTTAGCATGCAAAAAGAAAACTCACAGAAAAAATCGGTGAGCTTTCTTTTTGCTTCGCTATTTTTTCGTAGCAGCTTGGCGCTTCTTGAATCGTTCCACGCGTCCGCCTTGGTCGAGAACCTTTTCCTCGCCGGTAAAAAACGGGTGGCACGAACTGCAGATCTCAACATCGATCTCCGGCATGGTCGAACCCACGGTGAACTTGTCGCCGCATGAACACGAGACTTTCGCCTCCGGATGGTATGTTGGGTGGATTTCTTTCTTCATAATGAGAGACTTTACCAGATGAGCGGGTTTTTTGCAATAGCCGCCTACGCGGTATACTAAAAGGAATGCAAAAACGACTCATTCTGGGGCTTATCGCGGTATTTTTGGCGCTTGCGGGACAAGATGTCTTTTTTGGTGCGAATATGGTGCCCGCATCAACACCGGAAGTCAATCTTGACCTGTTGAAGTCAGGCTTCAACGAGAATGGGCTATCCATCGTCACCCGCATCATTGATGGCGATACTATCGTCGTGTTTGTGGACGGCGTGTCGGAAAAAGTACGGCTCATCGGCGTGGACACGCCCGAGACCGTCGACCCGCGAAAGCCCGTGCAATGCTTCGGAGAGGAAGCGAGCGCGTTTACAAGATCACTCCTTCTCCGCGCTGGAGTTCGTCTCGAAATGGACGCCACACAGGGCGACCGCGACAAATACGGTCGCCTCCTCCGCTATGTGTTTTTGCCGGACGGCACTCTCGTAAATGAAGAAATCATCGCCGAAGGATACGGCCACGAGTACACTTATCGCATCCCCTACCAATACCAAACCGAATTCAAAACCGCCGAACGCTCCGCTCGCGAATCCCAAAAAGGTCTCTGGGCGAGCGGTGCGTGCGGTCTGCAAAATACGAAATAGTGGCAATTGTCCCGCCTCTTTGATACAGTATGACTTGCATAAAGGAGGATTCGCATAGCGGTCGAGTGCACCACCTTGGAAAGGTGGCAACGGGGTAACCCGTTCGAGAGTTCGAATCTCTCATCCTCCGTTCGCACAAAATAAGCTCGCCTCTAAGCGAGTATTTTTTGTTGAGCGGAGGGTGAGCGAGCAAACTGCTCATTTAGTAAAATCTATGTCCAAGACACGAACCAGCTGATTCGCCTACTGGGTTGGCTCGCATGGAGATTCGAAAGATTTTTCCGTACGAGTGAAGCGAGACAGCATACACCATTTCCACCACCCTAACAATTATTTGCTATAGCAAATAATTGTTAGGGTGGTGGAAAAGTACCCGCCGCAGTATCGGCGAATCTCTCATCCTCCACAAAAAAAGACCTCCCATCCTTCGATGAGAGGTCTTGTACCTCGATTATCCAAATGCACTTTCGAGTGCATTTTTCCGCTTACGATATTCATCGAGGAGAAATTCATTCCCGCATTTGTCGCAGAGCTGTCCCGCCCCCCTAACATAATGATTTCTTTTATTGACCGGGGTGTCTTTGCGGTAGCCAGTTTCTCTTCCGCACCTAGGAATGATGCACATCTCTTTGTCGTTGGTCTTCGTCGTTTTTTCCTTCCTGTTTCTGAAAACAGCATCGTAAAGAATAAACGAAAGCAAGACAAACAACACGGGTACCGCGATTTTTATTAACCACAATTCCATTTTCCACCCCCTCTTATTTGATATTTTAAGAACCAATGACTGCCGTTATATATAGCATATTTCCCACACTTTGTCCATATGCTGGTATTGACTTTTTTATACATTGTGTGCTATAATATAAAACAGTAAAGTAACCTCAGATGGCATGGTGTCATTTGATAAATTGAAAAATGGGAGGGTTTATGAAGAGGATGTCGGTAATGGCTGTAGCGGTAGGGCTGTTTTTTGTTTTTATCGGTTGTGGCAGGATTAGCCCGACCGGTCCATCGGAGGCCGTAGCCGCCAATGTGACAAAGAGTGCCACAGGAACGGAGACGACAGCAACAGCTGTTCTCAGTTTGTCACCATCTCAGGCGACCATCAATGTAGGAGAGGAAGTGACGGTTGATGCCGTAGTGGAGAATGTGGTTGACTTGTGGGGCATAGCCGCGACGGTAATGTTCGACAACAAGCACCTCCAGTTTGTGAAGGCTGAGGAAGGGATGCTGTTGAAAGTACAGAACACGACCGCCTTTATGCACGCCATCGCAGAGTGGGGACCAAACCAATTAGCGGTTGGTTTGGTATCGCTCGGGAAAGTACCCGGTGTAACAGGGTACGGAACATTGTTCCGCGTTACATTCAAGGCAATCAGCTCCGGACAATCGGAGCTTAAATTTGTTGAAACAGCGCTGAGGGACTCGACGAACAGCGATATGAAGTTCGAACAGCGGTCTACGGCAATCACCGTCAGGTGATTGAGTAGACCCCAAACCCCCGCCATCGAAAGATGCCGGGGTTTTTATTTTGCCTACTTACCCTATCTTCTCCCGTATCTTCGCGATAACCTCGTCAATCTTGATATCGGTTTTTACAAAATATTCAAATGCTTCGCTTTCCATCGCTTTGGCGACATCTTCGTTGTCGCTCAAATTAGTGAGCACGATCACGGGCGCCGTCTTGCCCCATTCGTCGGTGCGAAGTTGTTTTAACATTTCAAGACCATCCATTTTCGGCATCACGATATCGAGCAATATCAGATCGGGATGTTCTTTGAGCGCCCTCTCGAGCCCTTCCACACCGTCTTTTGTTTCAATGATAGAATACCCTTCCACGGTGAGGATATCCTTGAGCACCCGTCGCAACGGCTCTTCATCTTCTATCACGAGAATAATTTTCTTTTTGTCTGTCATAATTGATAGTATACACGATGCGGAACAAAAAGAATATCGAATGTCGAATATGGAATTTTGAATAAAATACGCCCACACCCTATTCTATCTTCGACATTCCATATTCTACATTCTGACAGAATCCGTTCCGCGCAGTGCCGCGACACGCTCCCCTGCCGGCGGATGCGTCGAAAAGAGTTTGCTCATAAATGACATTGCTTTGCCATCTTTGAGCGGGTTTGAAATATAGAGATGCGCGGTCGCGGTGCTGACGCGCTCTAGTCCTACGGGATATGCGGAGATCTTTTCAAGCGCGGATGCGAGCCCCTCGGGATAGCGCGTGAGTAGTGCGCCCGAAGCGTCGGCGAGGAACTCGCGATTGCGCGAAATGGCGAGCTGAATGAGCTTCGCGATAATGGGTGCCAATATCGCAAGCGCGATACCCGCGATCATAAAGAAAAGCCCTGCGCGATTGTCGCGGTCCCGTCCGCCGCCAAAGTGCGATGCGCGCAAAAACATATCGGACATAATGGCGATGAATCCCACGAGCACGACGACAACCGTCCCCAAGAGAATGTCGCGATTGCCAATATGTGATAGCTCATGCGCGATGACACCCTCGAGCTCGGTCTTGTTCAAGATTTTCAAAAGCCCCGTCGTCACCGCAACCGCCGCATGCTCTTTGTCGCGCCCTGTTGCAAATGCGTTCGGCGATGAATCCTCTATGACATAGAGCTTCGGCATCGGAAGCCCCGCGGTGATGGAAAGGTTCTCAACCGCATTCCAAAGGTCAAAATACGCTTCGCGCGCCGCCGGTTTTGCCCCCGACATTTTTAAAACAATGGTGTCCGAGTACCAGTAGCTCCACACATTCATGCCAACACTAAAGATTATACCTATATAAAGTATTGCAGGGTTGTGATTTATATAGCTAAACGCATATGCAATAGCGATAACAACAACAAAAAATATGGTCATCAAAAACCAAGTCTTCCGCACATTTTGATCTTGTTGGGTGTAGAGAGTTGCCATAGATTAGTTAGTATATTCCATATTTTAATAATGTCGAGAATTAGCTTGCTCCGCCTCCACCACCTCCGCCTCCACCACCGCCACCTCCGCCGCCTCCTGCTCCTCCTCCGCCGCCAGAGCTTGAGAATGACGAAGAGAAGGATGTGGAAAAGGATGAAGTGAATCCGGAGGCTGAGAACCCCCCTGATACAGCCCCCGCTGCAAACCCAGCGCTACTAGCATCTCCCCCGTACCATGACGGCGGTGCAATTACGATACCCTCAAATGCCTTGGACCAACTCTTTTCAACGCCAAACATAACAGCGTATGGTAAATATTTCTCAAATAGTTCTGGGGTGAGATTTTGTAGCCGATACCGTTCTGCTGTCCGCAGATAAAGCTTGAACCCTAAAATTTTGCGTTTTAACTCATTGCCTTTTTCATTTAGTCGCACATCCATATGCGACCAACCGACGATCGCCATAGCGATAGCAAGCGCAAAACACAGAGCAATTACCTGGCCGGCGAAATTCTGAGCTATAGTAATTGACGCACCTGCAGTGCTACTAAATAAAATAATTGCTATAACGATGCCCGCGAACACAGTTTTCCTGTTTTTCTCACTCTTGAAACCAACAACATGCGCATCTGTAATTTTCTCTGCTTCCTCCAGTAATGTCTCTTTAATACTAACAATATGTAAATACAAAGCCTCTCGATTTGCAAAGTTTGCAAACGCCTTCATTTCGATTGTTGAAAAAGGTTTTCCTCCTCTAAATAACGCGTGTATGAGCTCTCTCTCAAACTCCGCAAGAGTGGCGTACTCTTTTTCAGTTTCGGCCTTAATTATTTTATACCCTTTTGGGTTGATCTTTGGCCATAGATTGCGAAGTACAATAAAAGCAACTGCGATTGCCGCAACTGCTACAAGAATTTGAGAAATTGTAGGAACAACACTTGATGATACCCAAGAGAAAACTTCTGGAGGAATTACATACAACATCACCGCAATGACTATTAATGTAGATATCACGACAAATGTTGTAATAAAACCAGCCCACTTTTTTTCCTCCTCAATCCTCACAAATCCTTTTACGGCAAGATCTATTATGGTTGCTGACCAAGTCTTGTTTGAAACACTCTCGTTTACAATTACACCCATAATGGCGGGCTGTAGACCGAGAGGAGGTTCGTATTCTGCAATAATTGTGCGTGACTTGAATGGCACCCACTCCAGCAAATACCAACGAACGCCAGCATAGACACAAGCGAGAATTACTAACAGGATGGAAAAGAAATAAACCCAGTAGATAAAGAAAAAGTCCTTCCAGTATTCAGACTTATCAATAATCCCCTTTGGCCAACCTGGTGCGATAGTTACCGTTTCGCGCGGCGCGATATTTGAAGCCTCAAAACTAAATGTTCGAGGATCTACCATCCCTGACAGTTTTCTATGCACATCACTCTCATTTCCAAGATAAAAGGAGATAATCTGTTTCCAGTCTGCGGGAATGTCGCCTGGAATTTGCACCGTTGCACTCACATAATCAATTGGTACATCATAATTAGTAAGCAGGTTCCAATAAAGCTCGTCGTGGTCAGAATAAAACCCAATCCCCCCATGTACTTTGTATTTTAATATCCATAGATGCTTTTCGTCTTTGGCGTTATAGTACCATTCAATATTTCGATTCCCATTCTCTGTGTATGCTGTAAATTTACCCCAGCTCGCCGGATCTGTTTTTTCGAGAACTTTTGAACTATAAACAAGTGGGGTATTTGTTTCCCCGTCAATCACCGAGATGTCCGTGATGGCATCAACTTTTTGAAGGGGTATACTTCTCCACCCTTTATGGTATTCGCCAGTGTAGTCAAAAACCTGACGCTCCTCTGCATCGAAAGTCGTATCATTGTTTACGACAATATTTGTCGTAATATCGTCATATTTATAATGGCGCGCAACTACTATTGGAGATACCGGCTTTGTGATTTTCCTAGACACCGACAGGAGGATAGATGTATCAACATCACTTCCATACTGACTAATAGAGTAGTACCCATTGATGCGTGCGGAAACAGGAACCTTTTGCGTGTATGTGATGCGTGTATCCACCCCTATGTCACCAAGCAGTTTTGTCGCCTCACCCCTGTTTGAAAAACAAAAGAATGACATGCGCCCATCCTCCATAAATCTCGGTAGTAGATTTCTCTCACTATCCATATCTGGAAGAAAGCAAAACCCGTTCTCAGTACTGTTAAAATACACACTTCCTGAAACAGTAATTTCTCCAGAGAGTTTAGCAGTTACCCCTACCCCAATATTCTCAATATATTTTACATCCTTACTTACAAGGACTAGCCCGCCAACCTTGTCTCCTATATTAGTCCTAAACACAGAAGGTCGGAAGGTGCTCTGTGCAAACACAAAAATTGGGACAAATAGCGTACACAAAATCCCCACTATACTAAAAATAAATTTTTGTTTTTGTGGGGATTTTACCGTGTTCATAAATTCAATCTCAGTAGTACCTCTCGGCACTTGCGATCATCACGATAACACTACCTATGCATTTGATTTTGAGAGGAACGAAACGCCGACACCGCCAAGGGTGACCACTGCGAGAACGAGGAGGACTTTTGTGAGAGTCTCTTTAACTTCTTCAGTAGTTACGACATCGAGCACAAACATGAGGGTGATGATCACAATTCCTACAATTGCGACTGCGCTAACAATTTTTAGAAATCCTTGCATAGTATTTTATGGTTATGGTTAATTAAAAACTCACCTTCACCGGCTCTTTTGCCGCCTCTTGTTCGAGTTCGAAGAATTCTTGTTTTGCAAAATTAAACATTCCGGCGATGACATTGCCGGGGAATGATTCGATTTTTGTGTTCAAGTCGCGGACATTGCCGTTGTAGAAGCGGCGGGCGGCTTGGATTTTGTTTTCGGTGTCGGAGAGCTCTGCTTGGAGCGAGAGGAAGTTTTGATTTGCTTTGAGATCCGGGTATGCTTCGGAAACTGCAAAGAGCGACTTGAGTGCGCCGGTGAGCATATTGTCGGCGACTTCTTTGTCGTGTACCGTGCCTGCCTGCATTGCCTGTGAGCGCGCCTTGGTCACATTTTCAAAAACACTGCTCTCGTGCTTTGCGTATCCTTTTACCGTTTCCATCAAGTTTGGAATGAGGTCGTAACGACGCTTGAGCTGGACATCGATATCCGCCCACGCTTCCTTGGTGCGGTTTACGAGCGTGACAAAACCGTTGTAAGCGACAATAACCCACAAAACAATGACTGCGAGAACTCCTAAAATAATGTATGTGATTTGCATGACGATAATTTATAAACTAATAATCTGATGGGTATATTGTAGCACCGCGCTCCGCGCAAGTCCATAAAGTTTGTAAAGTCTTTAAAGTCAAAAGTGGGTGCAGGGGCAAATACAATACAGAGGACCGACCTTTGGCCCAAGTTTCTTAAGGTCGGACCTCGGGTACATGGTTACCAGTTGCCCATCATTCCACCTTATTTCACATTCGAAACCTTCCCCAGAAACTCCTCAATATCCACCACTCCCTCATGGATGGCTTTGTAAACGATATCGTAGTTTATTTTACCATAGTCGTGAGCGATAACATTTCTAAAACCGGTCATTTTCACCAATTTCTCTGTCATCGTCGCATCGATAATCGCCCCTTCGTTCAAGATATGGAACGAATCGCTGAGCGTCGTCGGCTTGCGCAAATTTTTATAAGCAATCACCGCTTCGGCAAGATCGATCGTTGCCTGCGCCGCAAGATATAGGTAGCGCTCAACCGCCCCCTTGATATCAATATCATTTACAATCTCCTCCTTGGAATACTTTTTGTACCGCTCCAAGATATTCAGATACTTTCTGATATCGCTTAATTTGTTTTCAATTATGTAAATATTTGTCATCGATTTTTTGTTAGGTCGTACCGTAAAAGCAAATCGCGAAAATCAAAATAGTCGTTCAATATTCTCGGCTCAACGACGACCTTGAATGGCTCCCGCTCAAAAATAAGCTTGCCATTTTTTATCACATCATATTTGAATTCCGGGCTCTCTGTCAAATTCAAGATTACCATATCGACCTTGTCCGTTTTTAATTCCCGGCAGATCTCATCATTCAACTTGAATTTGATATCAAACATTTTCTCCGTGTCTTTTTCGTCCAAGTAAACGGCGAAATCATAATCACTCAGAGGGCCACTTGTCCCAGCCGCCTTAGACCCGAAGAAATACGCCAATTTGACACTTGGGTATTTCTCGAAGATATTTTTTATATTTTCCAGTTCGGTCTCTTCCATAACCTCCCCATTATAGCACAAGGAAATAGCCGGTGTGGTGGCAAATACAATACAGAGGACCGACCTTTGGCCCAAGTTTCTTAAGGTCGGACCTCGGGTGCGGATACAAATGCGATGCTTTCGGTTTAATACCCCATGTCGGGTACTCCCGGCTTTTCCTTTTCCGGCTCGTCGGTCACGGCAACTTCAGTGGTCAAAAGTATTGCTGCTGCGCTCGCTGCGCGTTCTACTCCGCTTCGAGTCACTTTCACGGGGTCGATAATGCCTGCCGAGAGCATATCGGGGACGATAGCGTCCGCGACGGCATCATAGCCGGCGTTCCCCTTTGCGGTGCGCACTTTTTCTACGATGACCGCGCCGTCATCTTTGCCGGCATTGATTGCAATCTGGCGAAGCGGGGCTTCGAGCGCTTTGAGTAGAAGCTCCCAGCCCACCTTGTACTCTGCGTCAAAATTTCCACCATTTGTTTTCTTTACCTTGCCTCGCACCGCCTCGGCAACCTTGATGAGCGCAGTACCGCCACCAGCAACAATACCTTCATCGATTGCCGCCTTCGTCGCATTGACCGCATCCTCGATCTTGAGCTTCAAATATTTCATCTCGGTTTCTGTCGCCGCACCGACCTTGATGACCGCGACACCACCGGAAAGTTTTGCGATTCGTTCTTCAAGTTTTTCTCTGTCATACTTATTTTCCGACTGCTTCAACTGCGCCTTGAGTGTCGCTACGCGCGCTTCAATCTCTGCTTTTTTTCCTTTTCCGCCGGCAATAATAGTTTTGTCTTTCGTTGAAATCACTTTTGCCACCTTGCCGAGCAACGAAAGGTCAGCGGTCTCAAGTTTGAGTCCAAGCTCTCCGGAAATTACGGTAGCGCCCGTCGTCACTGCAATATCCTCGAGCATTTCTTTTTTGCGATCGCCGTAGCCGGGCGCTTTGATGGCGAGCACATTGAAGCCGCCACGGAGTTTATTCACGACAAAAGTCGCAAGAGCTTCGCCCTCGACATCGTCCGCGATAATTACCAAATCTTTTTTCCCGCTCTGCGCGAGTTTCTCGAGAAGCGGCACTATTTCTTTCACACTCGATATTTTCGCATCGGTAAGCAAAATCGCCGTGTCGCGGTACTCCGCCTCCATACGGTCAGGGTTTGTGATCATATACGGCGACACATACCCGCGGTCAAATTCAAAGCCGGTAACGATCTCGCGCTCCACACCGAATGCCTGCGACTCCTCCACCGTCACCACGCCGTCCTTGCCCACCTTGTCAATGGTGTCGGCGATAATGCGCCCAAGCTCGGCAGACTCCGCAGAAATGGTCGCCACCTGCATAATTTCCTCTTTGCTCTTGATGGGTTTCGCGAGGTCTTTGAGTGCGGCGACTACTGCGGTCTTCGCCGCGTCGATACCGAGCTTGATGCCCATCGCATTGACTCCCATCGTCGTCTGCTTCACCCCCTCGGACACGATTGCCTGCATCAATACGACCGCCGTGGTGGTGCCGTCGCCTGCAGTTTCATTTGTCTTCGTCGCGACTTCTTTGATAATCTCCGCGCCCATATTTTCAAATTTGTTCGGGAGCGTGATGTCCTTTGCGATGGACACGCCGTCGTTCGTGATGGTCGGCGCGCCGTATCCGCGGTCGAGCACCACATTGCGCCCGCGCGGTCCGAGCGTGATCTTCACCGCATCAGCAACCTTATCGATACCGGCTTTCAGCGCCATTCGCGCCTCCGCATTAAAAAGAATTTGTTTTGCCATAGTGTTGGGGACCAACAACCTACAACTTACAACGGATACCTTGCCACCGCACCCGCATTTGTTGTCTGTTGTTAGTTGTTAGTTATTTAACGATTGCTAAAATGTTCGACTCGCTCAATATATAGTATTCCTCTCCGTCGATCTTGATCTCATCGGGACCATATTTTGAAAAAATGACGGTATCGCCCACTTTCACCTTCGGTGCAATCGTTTTCCCCTCGTCTGTAATACGCCCCTGACCAACCGAAACCACCGTCCCCTCCTCTGGGCGTTCTTTGGATGCGGTATCTGGAATAATGATTCCGCTTTTGGTCTTTGTCTCCATGACGGCAACACGCACCAATACTCGGTCACCAAGCGGAATAATCTTTCGTTTTGTGGTCATAAAAGTTAAAGCTGATAGCGTCCCTCTAGTATAATCATCGCGCGAACACTTGCAACTACTAAACATCATTACAAAAAAGGCCCCATCTCGATTGATGGGGTCCACAACACTCAATGTATTCATTCTTAAGCAAGCATTACGATAACTATTATTACTGCAATCGCAACGCCTATACTGAACGAGATCTTTGTTTCCTTTGGAACCGCACTCTCAAATTTCATATTCCCCTCCTTTTTTGTTCTTTCAAGACTGCCCAAACAGGACAGCCAGTAAAACAACTATCAACAAACCGATTGTAACCATTCCGTAAATCGCCACCGCGCGCGCCTCCAGCATACGACACCTCCCGCCCTTTAAAGTCTCTCGACTGATTTTCTACAAAATCCACAATATTCTCACCCGATTAAAGCACGGATTGTGTATTTTGCAAAGCCCCCGCAATGAGCATGGGGTGCTGTATCCCTTGGTCAAGGGTTACATGTCAATTGTCAAATGTTCCCCTATGCGTTTGCACTCTTGTTCCTTTTCTGCTATGCTACTTTTTATGGAATTTCTGGTTACGGTTCTGCCATGGGTGCAGATCATACTGTCTATCATACTCACTGCGACGATCCTCCTCCAGCAAACGGGGGCAGGCGTCGGCGGTGCGTTTGGCGGAGGCGATGATTCTATTCGTTACACCCGTCGCGGTATGGAGAAGGTACTTTTTTACCTTTCAATCATCGTTGCGATCTTGTTCGCCCTTTCGGCGTTCGCAATGATCATTCTCCGCGCATAATACTCCGGAAATCCGACACTACTCGTCGTGAAGAACTTTCTTTTACATCTCTCTCAAAAATTGAATTCTCAATTGACCTTTCCTTTTGAAGGGCGTTTTGCGCTAGTGCTCAAAGCATTTTCCGATCGCGAAAAACAGGTATTCTTCGCCTCAATGGGCGTGCTCGTAGGGACAACGATCATCCTCCTTTTGGGAGTGAACCAACTATTTATGGTCAAAATTCCCACATCGGGCGGTACGCTCGTCGAGGGCGTACTCAATACGCCGGCGCATATCAACCCGCTCCTCGCGACGGGAGAGATCGGCTCCGAAGCGGACCGCGACCTTTCGGCGCTCATTTATTCCGGGCTCCTGCGCGCTGACGGCAAAGGCGGATTCATCCCCGACCTCGCGCAAAGCTATACCGTGTCCCCCGACGGACTCACCTACACCTTCACCCTAAAGCCCGAGCTCGTATGGCACGATGGCGAAAAGATCACCGCGAGCGATGTCGTCTTCACGATAAAAACGGCGCAGGATAGCCGAATGAAAAGCCCCAAGCGCGCGAGCTGGGATGGCGTGGGTGTCGAGCAAGAAGGCGACCTCGTGGTGCGCTTCACTCTCAACAAACCGTACGCGCCATTTCTCGAAAATGCCACGATGGGCATCCTCCCCGAGCACATCTGGAAAACGATCGAGCCAAATCGCTTTGACACCAACAAATACAATCGCGAGCCGATAGGATCGGGACCGTACAAATTCGACGGAATAAAAACAACGACTAAAGATGGCGACGAGATTCCCGCTTCGTACACGCTCAAGGCGTTCAATTCGTTCTCTCTGGGCAAGCCGTATATCAACACCATAAAAGTCATCTTTTATCGCAATGATGAAGAGCTTGTGCGGGCACTCGTGTCGGGAGAAGTCGATGCGATAAATTCCATCTCGCCGGAAAGAGCGCAGGAGCTCACCACGCAAGGATACCGCATTCTCCATACGCCGCTTCCGCGCGTCCTTGCGGTATTTTTGAATCAAAGCCAAGCTCCCATTTTTGCCGACCTCGCGGTTCGCAAAGCGCTCGCTCTCGCTACCGACAAAAAAGCGGTTATCGACAAAGTGCTTGCAGGGTACGGCGTCGCGCTCGATTCCGCTATTCCGCCGGGGACTATCGGATACGAAGCGGCACAAAAAGAGCTCCCCCGCGAAGAGCGCCTTGCTACCGCGCGCGGACTGCTTGAAAAAGCAGGGTGGAAATTTGATGACGCAACCAAAAGCTGGAACAAAAAAGTAAAAAAGGAAACGCAGACCATCCGGTTCGACCTCGCGACATCGGAAGCGACCGAACTCAAAAATGTAGCGCAGGAGCTCAAAGCTTCTTGGGAGGAGCTGGGAGCGCAAGTGACTGTACAGGTCTTTGCGACCGGTGATTTGAAAGAAACACTCGTGCGTCCACGCAAATTTGATGCGCTCTTTTTCGGACAGGTCATCGGACAGGGAGGCGACCCGTACCCGTTTTGGCATTCGAGTCAGCGCCTCGACCCAGGGCTCAACATTGCATCCTATGCAAACACACGCGTCGACAAAATTCTTGATGATGCGCGCACGGAAACCAATGTGGCAAAACGCGCAAACTTATACGAGAAATTCAGCGACGAGATAGGAAAAGACCTCCCCGCAATATTTATGTACGCTCCTGAATTTTTATATGTCGTTCCCGAAAAAGTGTACGGCCTTTCCATCGGATCGATCGCGATCCCATCGGAACGCTTTTTGAATATTTATGAATGGTATATCAACACAGACAGCGTGTGGAAGATATTTGTGTCATAAAGAAACAGTAAAAAAATTAATAGTTAATAGTTAATAAATAAATGAACGAAGAACAACCAAAGAAGATTGAAGGTGGTGCGCCTGCAGGAGGATCAGTGCAGGCAGGTGGCTACAGCGCGCGCCGTTTCCCGCGCAAAGACAGCAATGCGCGCGGACCCCGAAGCGCCGTGACGCGCTCGGCAAACCGCGCCTCATACGGAAACCGCCCACACACACACGGAGAAACACCCCATAGCGGAGGAGAGAGGTCGGCGCCACGCCAGCCTATGCAAGGTCAGCAATTTCGCGGACCCCGCCCAATGGGCGCTCCGCAGAGCACCTCAATGCGCATCAAGCACTCCACCGGTCGCGAGAAAGCAGAGTCGCGCCGTATGATGGCGCCCTACCCTGCAAAAGATATCGAAAACACAATCATCCCTCCGCTCAAAGACGGCGACATCCGCGTCATCCCGCTCGGTGGCGTCGAGGAGATTGGTCGCAATATGACGATGGTCGAGTACAAAGACTCCATCGTCATCATTGACGCAGGTCTTCAGTTTCGCGACGACAACACTCCCGGCGTGGACTATATCCTCGCCAATACAAAGTACCTCGAGGACCGCAAGAGCAAAGTAAAAGCCGTCATCATCACGCACGGACACCTCGACCATACGGGAGGTATCCCCTACCTCATGGGCAAGATCGGCAACCCGCCAATCTACTCGCGCGCGCTTACCACGATGATGATCCAAAAGCGCCAAGAAGAATTTTCTCACTTGCCTCCGCTCGATATTCGCATCGTCGAAAAAAGCGACCGTGTCACCATGGGCGATTTCAAGGTCGGCTTCTTTTCGGTGACCCATACGATCCCCGATGCAATGGGTGTCATCCTTGAAACTCCATACGGAAATATCCTCCACACCGGTGACCTCAAGCTCGACCATGTCGACGGCGTCCCCACAATGGAAGAGGAAGATGAGTTCGACAATATCACCAAGAAAGCGCCGACACTTCTCCTCATGGCAGACTCGACCAATGTCGAACGCCCCGGCTATTCATTCCCCGAGCGCACCGTGCTCAAAAATATCGAGGACATCATCCGCACAACAGAAGGGCGCATCATTGTCGCAACCTTTGCTTCGCTCCTCGAGCGCTTGGTCAAGATCATCGATGTCGCGGAAGTTCTCGGCAAAAAGATCGTTCTCGACGGTCGCAGTATGAAAAACAATGTAGACATCGCACGACAAGCGGGACTCCTCAAAGCAAAGCTCGAAACATTCATCCCCATCGAGGATATGGACAAGTTCCCGCCTGACCGCATCATCCTCCTTGTCACAGGAGCACAGGGCGATGAATTCGCATCATTGATGCGCGCCGCAAACAAGTCTCACAAATACTTGAAAATCAACAAGCGCGATACCATCCTCCTTTCGTCTTCAACCGTGCCTGGCAATGAACGAAGTGTCCAGAAACTCAAGGACAATCTTTCTCGTCAAGGCGCGCACCTAATCCACTATGAAAACGCAAAGGTGCATTCTTCGGGACATGCGCATCACGATGAGACGCTCTGGATACACAAGCGACTCGCACCAAAATTCTTTATTCCAATCCACGGCTACCACTATATGCTCCGCGTCCATAGCGATATCGCACGCGAAGCGGGACTCACCGATGAATGTATCGTCATCCCCGACGACGGCATGATCATCGAGATCCAAGAAGGCGGGCAAAAGATCGTGACGCTCAAAGAAAGCGCGCCGCGCGGACTCGTCCTCGTCGACGGATTCTCCGTTGGCAATATGCAGGAAGTCGTCCTCCGCGACCGCCAAATGCTTTCCCAAGACGGCATCTTTGTCGTCATCGCGACGCTCGACCTCTCGACGAGAAAGGTGACCAAATCCCCCGATGTCATCTCGCGCGGTTTCGTCTACCTCCGCGAGTCGCAAGACCTACTCCGCAATGCCCGCTTCCTCGCCAAAAAGACCATTGAGGATATGGTAGGCGGTTCAAAACAAGTGGACTTCGACTATGTCAAAGACCATGTCACCGACGCCGTCGCCCGTCTCCTCTTCCAAGAGACGGCAAAGAGACCAATCGTGATTCCAGTAATTCTCTCAATCTAAACAAAAGCCCCGCCATTTAAAAATGGCGGGGCTTTTGTTTTGCTAAACTAGAGTGTTTTTTCCAGCGTCACATCATAATCTTCAAATCCCTCTTTTTTATAAAAATCGATTGCCTTAGTATTTTTAGAAGAAACGACGACTTTCATTTTCTCTATTCCCCTGGCTTTACACCAATCAATAAATTCCTGAAACAATTTTCCGCCTATTCCAAAACTTCTATACTCCTCGAGTACATACATATTTTCTGCTTCTGCAATTTTAGAAATGTTTCGATAATCACTTGCTTTAGATATTCCTCCAATTAAATAACCAACAATTCTACTATCAACATCCGCGACCAATGCACAACCGTTCTCTATCCGTTCTTTAAAATATTCTTCACCCTCCTTTTGGATCGGATAATTTTCATTAATTGTCGGATCAAACTCTTTGGCTTCTTTTGTGCAAAGTTGATGATTCAAATCTTGAATATCTTTTAAATTAGAGACCGTGGCAACTTTAATTTCCACCTGTTTCTCTTTTCCTTTGATTTGAAATTGAAATTTATCCATTTTTAAAAGATACCACACAGAGCCCTAGACGACAAGAATATGCTCAACGGCTCATTTCCGCCCATTTGAGCCGTTGGGGCATCTTGGTCAAAATAAAGACCGCCCTTTATTTATTTTGGGCTACACTGTTGTTGTGCTAGAATTGTCAGTAATGAAAAAAGATTTTAACGGCTGGAATGAACAAAAAAAGAATATCGACAACCGACAAGCATCTCCATTCTGTCACGAACGAGAATCATGGTGGTGTATACTCGGTATGAATATTGGCTTTGAACAGGATGGGTCAAACATTGAATACCGCCGACCAGTTCTTATTTTAAAAGGATTAAGCAAACAAACCTGTTTGATTGTTCCACTCACCACTTCTACCAATGCACACAAACTTCGCCCGTCCGTTGGTCTAGTCGAAGACAAACAAGCATGCGCTTTATTGTCCCAAATAAAAGTTATTGACACAAAGAGACTGGTAAGGAAAATAGGCGTTCTCGACAAGCAGATTTTTGACGACATAAGAAAAACCGTCAAAGACATGCTTTAACGGTTTTTCTGCT
Organism: Patescibacteria group bacterium; assembly: GCA_038063615.1. GTDB lineage: Bacteria > Patescibacteriota > Minisyncoccia > Phycocordibacterales > UBA1550 > UBA1550. The sequence continues at coordinate 41,246 of JBBTUT010000004.1, forward strand.
TTTTGCCTCTTTCGAGGCGAGGCCGAAGCCACTTGTACCACAAGCATACAGAATCATCACCAAAAAGTCAACAGCCAATTCTAAATTTAAAATTCCACCCATCATGTCACGCCCCCTATCCAAAAAAGTTTTGTTTCTGCTCGTATACCTAGTGAGCTTTTTGTACTCGTTCCACTACGCGCTCCCTCTCTATATCGACTCCTCGTTCGTCGCGCAGTTCTTGCCCACTGAAGCGGCGGTGGGTATCGTCTTTTCTGTGGCGGCGCTCTTTTCGGCGATCATTACATTTCTCTATCCGCGAATCTTGAGGCGATGGGGCAACTACCGCACCGCGGTCACGACGATGGGGCTTGAGGTCGTTGTTCTCATTGCTCTCGCAGTCTTCTCAAAAATCTTTCCAAATCCGGTAGCGATCATTGCCATTTTTGTATTTCACCAGATCCTCGTCAACAGCATCTACCTCAACCTCGACACATTCGTTGAATCATTTTCGGAAGACAGCAAGACAGGCGGTATCCGCGGTATCTTTATGACCATACTCAGCATCGCTGTCGCGGTGGCGCCATTTATGGCGGGCCTCATGCTCACCGACCATGACTTCTGGAAGATCTATCTTGCTTCCGCGGTATTTATGGCGATTGGCACGCTCATCATTGCAAAAAACTTCCGCAGTCAAAATGAGACACCATGCATCGTCCCTACATTCAAAGAAACATTGCGCTTGATCGCGGGGAGCCACGACCTCCACTCGATCATCTTTATGCATTTCCTGCTCGCCTTTTTCTTTGCGTGGATGATCATCTATACACCCATCTACCTCAACAAACATATGGGCATCGCGATGAATGACATCCTGAGCATCATCACGCCCATCGCGCTCCTCCCGTTCATCTTCTTCGAGGTTTTTCTCGGCAAACTCGCCGACACAAAGCTTGGAGAAAAAGAGATACTGACGGTAGGATTTATTTTGATGGCAGTATCTACCGCGGGGCTTTCACTCATTACGACAAGCAGTGTCGCCGTATGGGCTGCCGCACTTTTTGTCACTCGCACCGGAGCAAGCGCGGTGGAGGTGATGACCGAAAGCTATTTCTACAAACAAGTCGGTCCGTGCGACATACACATCGTTACCTTTATGCGTATGATCCGCTCGACCGCATATATGGTGGGACCTCTCATCGGATCACTCGTCCTCTATTTTGCCGGCGATGATTATCGCTACCTCTTCCTCGCACTCGGAGTCATCATGCTCACCGCGCTCCCCTATAGCTTTACAATCAAGGATACGCGGTAAAAAAAAGCCCGCCATGATCTCGTCAAGGCGGGTGGGTAACAAAACTTCCTCTGGGTCAGCGTTGAGCAACGCGCCGGTTATATTCTCTGCGTTTCATGCGCGGTACGCGCGGAGGAAGAGGGTCTTTCTTGGCATGGAACTCCTCTTGAGGAGTATCCATCACGGTTTGACTACACAATAATACCAAAATAAACCTCCATAATGGCAATCTCCTGAACATACTGCACCTCCTCTTCTTTTGTGGGTTGCTATTCTGGTGTGTAGAATAGCAGAAAAGGATAGGCTTGGCAAACACCAATACTATCTATTGCGAATCTTCCCTATTCCCCATTTAATGAGGCGGTACAAGACATACAAAATAATTCCGTAAAAGACGAACTTCCATTCGAACGAGTATTGGAGCATAGCGAGGCTCGCGAGCATCACATACGCAAACGGCTTTTCGGCGGTATTTGAAACTGTTTCCAACACTCCATTATCTTTCTTTGTATCCTCAATCTGCGTTGGAGCTTTCGCTGCGCGTGCCTTCATCGCATCGATCTCTCGCGACTTTTCCTCTTTTGCGAGACGAAGTTGGTACCCTTCGCCGACACGGAAGCGCTCGACGGCATTCGCCCCTGCTATCGCTCCATCTTTCACGGGAGCAGGAATGTAGCCCTCTGCCTTTTGTATCGTATTCATAACGATTCCCTGCGACTCCGTACTCGATGCGGATTTCTTTTCCTCCTCAGCCGTCTTTTTCACCGCAAGCTCAAGCTCCTTGCCGTCGGCAATACCGTTTCCATTGGTATCTTTTTTAAGCGGGTCCGTGCCATTGCGCAATTCCTCGACATCAGAGACACCGTCATTATCATCATCGGTATCATCGGTGTTTCCGATACTGTCAGTATCGGTATCGAGGTCAACAGTGCGCTCACTTTTCCCCGTATCGGCATTTTCAAGCGCGATTGTGCGCTTTGCCCCTCCCGCGACCGATGCACTCGCCCCGACGATACGCGCCGTGATCGTATGTCTCCCTTCCAATGCTTTCCAGTCGATCCACGCATCGCGCACTCGTCCCCCGCCTGAAAGTGCAAAATCAGTTTTACCGATAGACGCACCGTTGTCCAAAAACTCGACCGTCCCCGAAAGGTCATAGGTACTGCCGTTAAAGATTATCGTATAGATGCGAATAGTCTCCCCCGCAAAAAACGGGTCTTTTGAATACCAAATATTCGCCGGCACAAACCCCGCGTTCTTTATCGGTGGCTCGATCGCCTGTGCAAAAGAGAAACCGCCAATGCTTATTAAAAAAATGAAAAGAAATTTGTACATATGCTTCTAGTATACCTTGCCTCATCCATATTTTACAAACAAAAAAACTCAGCCACTCTAAAACGGCTGGGTATTTTTTTGTTTTGATAATACCGTCCCCAACTAAGAGCCTGTCCACTATCTTGCTTTCCAGACGAATTTCCCAAATTTTGAGACAAAAAATGAGCAATTTGATGAACTGAATCGAGATTCAGTGAAGAAAATTGAACTTTTTTTGACCAAAATTTGGGAAATTCCAGTCGAAATGAAGATAGTGGATAGGCTCTCAGTCCTTCATGTAATTCCCCAGCTACCTACCTATAATATACTATAGGGGGATAAACAAATTAATTCTGTTGGTATTTCCCCCTGCATTTGATCGTTCCGCGG
>JBBTUT010000005.1:0-6079 GCA_038063615.1 Patescibacteria group bacterium
TAAACTCATCGCTATCTCTTCCCAAAAAGTCACCTAGTCCTTTCCACTCGGGCTTCCCCCCGAGTGTCCTGTAATCTATCCATTTATTTTGTCGAGCTAGTTTTATATATTCTCTAGAACTCTTAACCCTCTTGCTTTGAACCTCTTGCTTTAATTTTTCAAAGTCAAATTTTTCTCTCCCAAAAAAATCGGCTGGTCCACTCCACTCGGGCTTCCCCATAAGTGTATCGTAAGCTGTCCATTTATTTCGTGCCGCTAATTTTTTATATTCACTAGAACCCTTAACCCCCTTGCTTTGAACCTCCTGTTTAAATTTCTCAAAATCAAACTCTTTCTTTTCACGGCCATCGGCCATATCCTTGGACATCCGCAAAACTTCTCGAGGATCAACAAAAACTTTGAGCCCTTCAATATTTATTGTCGGGTATCGAGATGCTCGTGATTCTGATATTCGCGGGGCATCGGTGAAAACTTCACTTTCTTCCTCCTCCTCAACTTCAACAACTTCTTCTTCGTCCGCCTCACTTGTTTCCGCCACCTCTGGGAATGTTACCGGTGATTTTTTTGCATTTCTGTCGACAAAATCAACGACGAACGCCCACTTGTCTGGATTATTTTCATTAAGACGAAGGACGCGACCGGCACGCTGTTCGGCATCAACGCGTGAAAGCGTAGGGTGAAGATTGAGGGCGACACTGGCACGCGGCTCGTCAAAACCCTCGATCAATAGACGCGCATTGCAGAGGACTTTGATCTCGCCGTTCTTAAACTGCTCAAGGATTTCCTTTCTTTCTTCTGGTGGTGTTTGCCCCGAGATCATACGGCAAGAAATTTGCTGTTCGTTAAATAATTTTTTAACTGCCCGAGCATGTTCCAGCCCGCCACAATATGCAATAGCGCTCTTTCCGTCAAACATTGTTTTATAGAGCTCAACGGCGGACAAGTTGCGAGAATGATTATTGATTGCCTTCTCCAATTCTTTTTCATTGTATCCGCTTGTGCCTTGTGTCGTGACATTAGAAAGATCGGTTTCCGTAAAAGCTAGAATTGATTTGAATCTGCTGATGAGCCCTTCCTGCACGGCCTCAACAATATTCATGGAGTGAATTTCATGCTCCAAAATATTGCTTATGTGTCTCTCTTTTGAATATTCGGGGGTTGCGGTGAATCCCAATTTTATACAATCAAACTTTTCCAAAGTTTCAATTCTCTTTTCACCAAGTGCTTTGTGCGCCTCATCAAGAACAAGAACGCCAAAATCGTCTGGGTGAATAAGCCCGTTTTCAACACTGGTGACTAAGGAATTGTAAGTGATGTTCGTAACAAGTTTTGAGAAATCTTTTTCTTCTTGATAGTAATTTCCGAATTCCAAATCGGTAAATTCCTCAAGCTTTTCTCCTGTTTGTTTGACAAGAACCTTTGAAGGAACAACGATGAGTGTTTTGAGTCCGAGAGATTCCACAATTTGAGAAAATAGTACGGTCTTTCCAACACCGGTGGGGAGCTTTATATATCCTTCTTTCTCTCCCCTCTCAAGAGAATTGCGAATATCGTCAAAAACGGTGATCTGTCTCTCGCGAAGCACTCGTTCACCCTCGTTTTCTTCGTGAGCCGAAATGTATGAATCAAGGTTATTGAGCGCCGTGATAAGCATTCTCATTTCCAAAAGCTCTGATTCATCAATTTCTTGACCTCCTTTTTTCGCGCGCAAAATACGCAAGTACGCATTATATCGCTCAGGGTAGCGTTCCTTAATCTCGTCAATCGATAGTTTGTGCAAATCATCAGAGCTGGATTCTTGCCTTAATTTAACGCCAAGAATATCTTCCACTTCTTCAACCTGCTTTTCGACCTCCGCTTTAGGCTTTATATGTGACGGCCAATTCTCTATCATATTAGTGCCCAGTATACGAGAAATAGTGTAAAATACAAAGATGGGAAAAATGACGGAATGTATTTGCGATATCGCAATCATCGGTGGCGGGCCGGCGGGGATGATGGCGGGGGTGTTTGCGGCGCAGGCAGGCGCCGAGGTCATCCTTGTCGAAAAAAATTCGACGCTGGGGAAAAAACTCCTCATCACCGGTCACGGGCGGTGCAATATTGTGAACGGGATATTCGACAATCGCGCGCTTGCGGAAAAGTATGGGAAAAAAGGCAAATTTCTCTTGTCTCCCCTGTCGCAATGGAATGCGCGCGACACCATCGACTTTTTCGAATCGCGCGGAATGCCGACAAAGACCGAAGCGGAAAACCGCGTATTTCCCGTAAGCGACAAAGCTGAGAGCGTGCTCAATGTTCTTGTGGATGAACTCAAAAAAGCGAAAGTAAAAATTCTTTTTAACTCCCCTGTTCTCAAAGTAAAGACAATGAATAATAAAATAGTTGCCATCGAGACAGCGGACACGATCATTCACGCAAAAACATTTATCATTACGACCGGCGGCACCGCGCGGCCCGAAACCGGCTCGTCTGGCGATGGCTTCAAGTGGTGCACAAAACTCGGGCATACCATCATCACCCCCGAGGCCGCCCTCGTCCCCATAAAAACCGCCGAAGCATGGTCGCATTTGCTTCAAGGACTTTCCCTCCCCGACGCGAAAATCACTCTTTTTGAAAACGGAAAGAAAGTCATTTCGAAAACGGGCAAGCTCCTTTTCACCCACTTCGGACTCTCGGGACCGCTCGTGCTCAACATGAGTCAGACTATCGGCGAAGCACTCAAAAGGTCAAAAGAAGTGTCGCTCACCATAGACCTCTTCCCTTCTCTCGACCAAACTCTTCTCGACGAAAAGCTCCGCGCGCACCTCGCCTCCGCGCAAAACAAAAAATGGCAGAACGCGCTCGCAGGATTTCTCCCGTCTCTCCTCGCCACCGCCATCATCGAACTCTCCGGCATCGACCCAGAAATTTTCGTAAACAAAATCCCCCGCGCATCGCGCCTCAGTGTCGTGAAGCTTTTAAAAAATCTCACTCTCACGCCGACCGGACTCCTGCCGAAAGATAAGGCGATCGTATCAAGCGGTGGCATCGCCCTCGAAGAAGTCGATTTCAAAACAATGCGCTCCAAAAAAATAGAGAACCTGCACCTCGCCGGCGACATCCTCGACTTCGACCGTCCCTCCGGCGGCTTCAGTCTCCAGATTTGCTGGACGACCGGATTCATTGCCGGCAAAAGCGCGGGGGTGTATAATGAAAGCCATGATCAACACAGCAAACACTAAAGGTACCCAATCTTTCTACTTGAACAGAAAACGCACCGGGAGGAACACACTTATCATCGTCGGTGTCATCCTCATTACGCTCGGCATCCTCGGATCATTCTTTTCTTCCCAAGCGATCGAAAAATTCTTTTGGGAAGCGCGCACAAAATCAGAGATTAAAACCGTCATTGAATTGTACAAAAGTCTGGAAGAGTCCGATATTGCCCGATGGCAAGAAGCCGATGCCAATGAACGCATTGGTGTATTCGCAGGAAAGATCGAACAATACCTCCCCAGCATCGCCGCAATGAAGATTTTTGCCGTCGACGGGACCATCGCGTGGACCGACCTGAAAAAAGTCCAACCGGGTTACAAAAAACCGGGCATTGAGAGCGAACTACAGGAGGTCACAAGCGCCGGGCAAATGATCAAAAGCGCCAGCGAGTCAACAAAGCAAGAGCTCATCAAAGAGAACTTGCTCGAGATATGGACCGTCCTCAAGGGAACGCGTGGAGAGACCCTCGGCTTTGTAGAGCTCTATTTCGACAGCAGTGACATCACCGCGTTCATCAACAAGATCCAATACACTATTTGGGGCACGACCACCATCGTGCTCGGTATCGTCATCACTCTCCTCGGTCTGGCATTTCGCAAACAAGACGACCTCATCGTTCATCAAGCGCGCGAACTTTCCAATGTGATTGAAAAATCTCCGATTGGCATTTATACCATCACAAAAAAAGGCGTCATTGAAACCTTCAACCCAAAGATGGTGGAGATCTCCGGCGTCAAAAATGCCAGCGTGCTTATAGGCAAAAATGTTTTTGAAATGGGGTCCTACAAGGAAGCGGGGCTCGACAAGCTCATCGCGGAAGGGCTCGCGGGAAATGCATTTGAAAAAGAACTTGAAATAACTTCAGTGCAAGGCGGCGGAAAGAAAACCTATCGCCACTACCATGGGGTGCCTCTCAAGGATACGAAAGGCGCGGTTGACCATCTGCTCCTTATGGTAGAGGACATTACGGAGCGCAAAGCGCTTGAAGCGAAAGCGGGAGATTATGCAAAAGGGCTTGAGGCGAAGATAGACGCGCGCACCAAGGAGCTCCAGACGCGCATTGCCGACCTCGAGCAGTTTGAGCGCGTAACGGTCGGACGCGAACTCCGCATGACCGAGCTCAAGCAAGAAATTGAAAAAATGCGCATCAAGCTCGAGAGCGTGGGAGTAAGCCCGCAATAAAGTAACAAAACTTTATGCACAATGGCAACACGAAGACTGACAGGGCGCTTCGCTTTGAGATACTAATCATCGTTCTCTTTCTTTTTGTTTCCGGTTTTTATGCTTTCGACCTGATCCCCAATCAATTTGTATTTTGGGTTCTCGGGCTTGTCGGGTTCATCGGTCTCGTACCGGTAGCGAAGAGTGCGTGGGAATCTTTGCGCGAAAGGAAAGTAAATGTGGACCTCCTCGCAAGTATCGCGCTATTTTTATCATTTTACGAGCACGCATGGGGTTCATTGCTTTTTATCAATGTTATGCTCGCATCGGCGCGCATCCTCGACCTCTACACAAAAAGGCGCGTCAGCATATCGCTAGAATCGCTCGCAAAGCTCAAGCCCGTCAAGGCGCGGGTGTTTCGCGGAGAGCAATCCGTCGAAATACCTCTGGAAGAAGTGAAAGTTGGCGACCTTGTCGTCGTCAATCTGGGCGAGCAGATTCCCGTCGACGGTATTGTGTACCAAGGGAGCGCGACCGTCGACCAAGCTTCCCTCACCGGTGAGTCCGTGCCCATATTGCGCACCGTGAACGACCGCGTGTTTTCCGCAACAATCGTCGCCTCAGGAAATATCATCGTCCGCGCACAGCGGATCGGGGCAGAAACGACATTTGAGCTGATGGTCAAGCTTGTCGAAGCATCGCAAGGCGAAAAGACTCGAATGAAAACGCTCGCCGAGCGCTTCGCGAGCTGGTACATAGGCATCATGCTCGCCATTGCGATCGTTCTTTATTTCTTCACCGGCGGGGATACGACGCTTGTACTCGCGGTGGTTTTGGTCGTGTGCGCGGATGATATCGCCATTGCTATTCCCCTCGCCTATATCATCGCCATCGGCACGGCGGCGCGAAGAGGTATCATCATAAAAAGCGCGGACTTCCTCGACAGCGCGGCAAAGATCGCCACGCTCATCGTGGACAAAACAGGAACACTGACGCTTGGAAAACTTACGGTTAAAACCGTATACTCATTCGGAGGTGCCGATATTCCCCAAGTGCTCGAGCTTGCATGTTCCATCTGCAACAGGTCTTCACACCCGGTCTCAAAAGCTATCATCCTCTATGCCAAAGAAAACGGTACGGTCTGCGGAGCGCCAAATAATTTCAAAGAAGTGGAGGGGCGCGGAATCATTGGCGCAAGCAATGATAATAAAAAGATAATTCTCGGACGGCCTGATTTTTTTATTGAACAAGGAATACCGTTTACCGATGAAGTATCCACCTCGGTCGCAAAAGGCGTCGCAGAGAGCAACAATGTCACGCTCCTTGCTTTGGACGGCACCGTGGTGGGGCTCTTTGCGCTCGCGGACGAGATACGCGACGAGGTCGTGGGCACCATCACCGCACTCAAAAAAAGCGGGGTCAAGGAAGTAGTGATGCTCACCGGCGACAATGAAGGCGTCGCAAAAAGTATCGCGGGACGCCTCGGTATCGACAAATATTATTCAAAGCTTCTCCCCGAACACAAAGTTTTTGTGCTCAAAGAATATCTCGGGAAAAACGGCGGTACCGTGGCGATGGTTGGCGACGGGGTCAATGACGCCGCCGTCCTCACGCGCGCGGATGTCGGCATTGCGATGGGCGGTATCGGCACCGACGCCGC
>JBBTUT010000006.1:0-1671 GCA_038063615.1 Patescibacteria group bacterium
ACGGGAAAGAAGGATTCCTCAAGGCGAACACGATAGTCACCGCGATGGTGTTCGATGAAAAGATCATCGGCGTCCGCCTCCCTATCAAAGTCGACCTCCTTGTGAAAGAAGCGCCGCCTGCAGTACGCGGGAATACCGTGCAAGGTGGCACGAAAGAAGTCACTCTTGAAACGGGCGCGACTATTTATACGCCGATGTTCATCAATGAAGGCGACCTCATCCGCGTGAATACGGAGACGGGCGAGTATGCGGACCGGGTGGAGAAGGGTAGTTGAGCAAAAATAAAATAAAAAGGACCGTCCTTCGCAGCTGCGAAGGACGGTCCTTTTTATTTTATTTTTGCTCTTCCTTACTTCGCCACAAATGGCAACAAAGCCATGAAGCGCGAGCGCTTGATAGCGGAAGCGAGCTGGCGCTGATGCTTTGCGCATACGCCGGTGCGTTTGCCTGCGATCATTCGCGCATGAGGGGTAAGAAACTTCTTCAAAATATCGACATCTTTATAGTCGATGAGCTTGATATTGTTTGCCGTAAAATAGCATTGGTTGTTTATTTTCATAATAAGTTTAATGTTCAAATTAGAACGGAATATCGTCTGGGTTAATATCCTCTTCTGGGTATTCGATGGTTGCGAGTGCTTCGGGAGCCGGCTGAGGTGCGGACGAACCCTTCGGCGAAGGAGCTGACGATGACGGCGCTCCGCCTGCAGAGCGCGGACCAAACTGCATTGTATCGCCGACGATCTCGGTGCGATACTTTTTGCCGGTGGCATCATCCCAGCTTCTCGTTTGCAAACGACCCTCAATGTACACGCCACTCCCCTTTTTCAAGTATTGCGCCGCGAGCTCCGCCAACTTGGCAAAGAGCACGATGTTGTGATAATCGACACTTTCCTGCTTTGCCCCCGCTTTGTCTTTCCAGACACGGTTGGTCGCAAGGCTGAAATTGGTCACTGCCTGTCCCGACGGGAGCGACTTCATTTCCGGGTCGCGCGTCAAGTTACCGTAAACAATCGCTTTGTTGATATACATAGTGCTATGCTACCATTTCTTCTATAACTTTGTCTAATGCGTCTTCCGTCTTTGTTTCTGCCACGACCTCCGGTTCTCCTGCAACTTCGGTCTCGGGCGCGACAGCAACCTCCTCTGCGATTCCTTTTACTTTTGTAGAAGCAAATTTCTTTGCGATAAAAGTATTCTCTTTAAGGGTCTTCACGACGAGGTAGCGAAGGACATTGTCGTCTTTCTTGAGCCCTTCTTCAAGCTCGGCGATCCCTGCCGGCTCCCCTTCAAACTTGATCCATCCGAAGTATGCTTCGTCAAATCGTTTATTCTTGTGCTCAACCGTTTTCACGATCGTATAGGCGAGGTCGATGAATACGGGCGCTTCCTCGGCAATGATGCCCTTGGAAATGCGCTCGATCATTCCACGCACGGCTGCCGACGCCGCCGGGATTTGCTCCTCGGACAGTGTCGGAACAAGGTGGTAGCCCAGCTCATATACGCGAGGCTCCGTGTGTTCTGTATGATCCATATTATTTATGGGGTCTCCCCCGTTAACCTAGTAACCCGCGTATACTAGCAGAACAAAAGATAAAAGTCCACAAAACGGGGCAAAGTGTAATACCAAAGCGAAAAGTGCACCCCTTCCAAAGTTAAAAGTGCACCCCCT
>JBBTUT010000007.1:0-4528 GCA_038063615.1 Patescibacteria group bacterium
ACTAGAACACAGTTACTTACTTAACGGTAGATGCACTTTTAACTTTGGTCTGACAAGCTGTATTCCGAGATCCCACTTTATGGACTTTCGACTTTCTGACTTTATAGACTTACAACGCATACTTCCCCGTCACATCATCACGAATCACCCGACCGTGGTCCATGGTGATGACACGCTTACCGAGCGCCTCGACCACGCCCTTGTTGTGGGTGGTGAGGATGACCGTCGTCCCCATATCATTGATCTTTTTCAAGATCTGGACGATTTCGTAAGTGTTGATCGGGTCGAGGTTCCCCGTCGGTTCGTCGGCGATGATGAGGTCGGGGTGGTTCACGATCGCGCGCGCGATGGCGACGCGCTGGAGCTCCCCGCCCGAAAGCTGCCGCGGAAAATTCCACATTTTTTTAGAAAGATCGACAAGCTCGAGCACATGGGGCACATCGGACGCGATCTCGTCATCCGACTTCCCCGCCACCTCCATAGCGAATGCGACATTTTCATACGCAGTCTTGTTGGGGAGCAGGCGAAAATCTTGGAAAATGACCCCGATGCGACGACGGAGCTTCGGCATATCTTTCGCCTTCACTTTTTGGATATCCACAGAGTCAAAGGACACGCTCCCGCTCGTGGACCGGCTCTCGCCCAAAAGAAGCTTCATCAAAGTCGTCTTCCCCGCCCCCGAGTGCCCCACAATGGACACAAACTCCCCCTCCTTCACCGACAGCGTCACCCCATCGAGCGCCACGGTCCCATCAGGATAAGTCTTTGAAACATTGTCGAAGTAGATCATTCTTGTATCTTACCAAATTTTTTATGATGGGGGAAATATCCCATGGGGTGGTACATTTATCTTTGAAGTATGCTGCCTCTCCCTATTTTTCACCTCCATAAAAACGCCTCTCTTGTCCTATAGGACAAGAGAGGCGGAAGGGGGAGGAGAAAAAGGTTAATTATTAAAAAATTGTTTTTAGAGGTCTTTTTCCGCCTCTAAAAACGCTCCTATCTCCCCGTCCTCGAGCACCGCGTCCACATTGCTCGTCTCGACGCCGGTACGATGGTCCTTTACCATTTTGTAGGGGTGGAGCACATAGGAGCGAATCTGGTTTCCCCATTCGATGTCAGTCGTCTTGCTGATATACATCCCCCTCTCGACTGCTTTTCGCTCGTCGTCCTGTTTTTTGAAAAGCTTGCCTTTCAAAACCTGCACCGCTTTCTCGCGATTTTGCTCTTGCGAGCGCTCGGTCTCGACATGCACGGCGAGCCCTGTGGGAATATGCACCACGCGCACGGCGGTCTCCCTCTTGTTCACATTCTGCCCTCCCGGACCCGACGAACGGCTAAACTCGATACGCAAGTCATCCGGCGGGATCACAATGTCACCTCCGCTTTGATCCTTGAAATCCGGGATCACCTCAACCATCGAAAAAGAAGTATGGCGAAGCTGTTTCGCATTGAACGGCGAGATGCGCACGAGCCGATGCACGCCCGACTCATTTTTGAGCATTCCGTACACACCCTTGCCATGAATCTCGACCGTGATATTGCGATAGCCCCCGTGGTCATTTTTATTTTCATGAAGCACCTTCCAGTCAAAGCCCTGTGTTTCGAAAAATTTCATATACATACGGAGGAGCATCCCCGAGAAGTCCTCGGAGTCATCCCCGCCCGCGCCCGAGAAAATGGTCATCACCGCATTGCCGCGGTCATACTTGCCCACGCCCGCAAGCTTCTCTTTGAGCTCGCCAATCTCCCGAATGGTCGCCTGCGCGCGCACCTTGTCAGCCCAAAAATCCGCCGACGCCATCGCCGCTTCAAGCTCCACAATCTTTGCCTGTATCTCCTCTTTGGTCATTTGCATACAGCGATTATACCATCCGCCCCCGTACTTGACAAAAGTTGCAGACTATGCTATCTTTGCTATTGGAGTTAAATAAAAGTTTGGAGGTGCGTAATGCACAATACACAAAAGAAGGGCTTTGCAGCAGTGGTCTTTATAAAAGGACCGAAGGGGACGACTCTCTTTGTGGAGGACCCCAAGAAGGTTCCGACTTTCCCAAAACTCGCTGGTGGGACAAATGAAGGGGACGAAACCCCAGAAGCCTGCGCCATAAGGGAGCTCCACGAAGAAACGGGGCTCTGGGTAAAGGAGAAGGACCTTGTCAGAGTAGCCAAGGTGGATAAGGGGAGCCACGATTTCTACCTCTTCACAGCCACCGTCAAAAGTCTTGGCGGTCTCAGAGAGAAAGGAGATGAGGGAGAGATTATCACAGTCTCTTATGTAGACAAGATTGCGGAGATGGATTTCTTCCCTCCCCACAAGGCCCTCCTGGTCAAGTACAACCTCATCGATGTGATGTAAGCCACTCACATACGAAGCACGCCGGACAATTCCGAAAGGAAAAGTCTGGCGTTTTTTCTTTCACTTTTTACTTCGAATCAGCTGATTATGAATCAGCAGGTTCACGCCTTGGGCGCAAGCTTGGACATAAACACTTTACACTTTCGACTATTTTTTGAGCCAGAGACCGGAATCGAACCGGTGACCTTTTCGTTACGAGTGAAATGCTCTACCAACTGAGCTACTCTGGCGCGACTTCATAAACTTTTGACTCGATGCTGGAGCCGTTGTCCGGGATTGAACCGGAGACCTCGTTCTTACCAAGAACGTGCTCTACCAACTGAGCTACAACGGCTTGGTAGTTGAGACACACAAAGAACCACTGCTAGAGATTACCCTACTTTGGCTTTTTTTTCAACAAAAAATCCCCTGACAACTTCGCGGCAAGGGTGTTTTGTATTTGCGCGATCGATGGGACTCGAACCCACGACCCCCGCCGTGACAAGGCGGTGCTCTAACCAGCTGAGCTACGACCGCATATTCTTCATTTCGCCATTTTTGAATGGCTCCCATGATTATACATAAAATCGTATAATTTCAAAGTGTTGCAAAATTCTATAGAGGTGGTACAGTGAGAACTTATCGCGGGGTAGAGAAGCGGTATCTCATCAGGCTCATAACCTGAAGACGCCCGTTCGATTCGGGCCCCCGCAACAAGTTTCACAAAAATGCCGGCATTCGTCGGCATTTTTGCAAATCACTGTAAAATTGTGTATTGTTTAAAAATGTCGGCGTAGCTCAGTTGGTTAGAGCATGGCACTCATAAAGCCAAGGTCGGAGGTTCGATCCCTCCCGTCGACACTAATTGTAAGTTGTTCCCCCCTTCTAGCTGCCCCCCTAAATATGCCCGAAATCCTTGAACACTTTTCCAAACTTGGTGATTGTGTCGCGGGCGATCTTTTTTGAGAACTCCATCGTCGCGGCGCCTTCGTGCGCAATCTGATTTCGCACCTTGTGCGCTTCCCATGCATCGCTGTACGACGGCAGATCCAGCGGGTCCATCGATTTCAACTTCTCGCCGACAGACTCGCCCTGATAGCCCTCGAAATCCAAAATCTCATCGAGCATGCTGTCCGCCTCGAGGATCGCGAGCTTCCACTCCGCAGGGCTCTCGGAATTCACATGGTCGAGCACCACCTGCCATTGCACGAGCTTTGCCTTTGCCTCTATTTCCTCGACATGGACGGGCTCATATCTCTCATGCTCTTTGTGATGGATTTCTCTTATTTTGATCGTCGTCCAAAAAATGCCCGCGAGAAAAAAGACAGCGGAAACAACCAGCGTATTTTGCAAAGAAAGAGCGAAAATTTGTAACAAAGTTAATTTAGCGCCAAAATCAAAAAATGAAAGTATTTTCAAAGGCGCCTCTCCCGAGGATACCGTATCGAGATTGATGGGCGTAATGTGAGTGCTCACATACATCAGGAGTGCGATCCCTATCACGACCATGGCGTCGCGCATGAGCATACTCGGAGCAGGTGGTTCTTTTTTGTCCTTCATATATTACAACATTCTAACACGCTCAAAATCTTTGCCTATTGCAAAAAGCGCGTCCTCGCCGAAATGCGGTGCGATGAACTGGATGCCGAGCGGAAGTTTCGACCCGCCTTCCTCCGCAAATCCAGAAGGTATCGAGATAGCGGGCACTCCCGCAATGTTCACGGGCACGGTGAAAATATCCGCGAGGTACATCTGGAGCGGGTCGCTCGACTTCTCGCCGATCTTGAATGCCGGAGTCGGCGTCGTCGGCGTCGCGATGATATCCACGCCATCAAACGCTTGCGCGAGATCGCGCTTGAGCATTTCGCGCACGGCGCATGCGCGACCGTAGTATGCGTCATAGTAGCCGGACGAAAGCACGAAAGTGCCGAGGAGGATGCGCCGGCGCACTTCCCTGCCAAACCCTTCTCCTCGTGAGCGCGCATAGTCCTCGACGAGGTTCGCACCGTCCGCATGGTAGCCATAGCGCACGCCGTCGAAGCGCGCAAGGTTGGAAGATACTTCTGCCGGCATTAGAATATAGTAGACAGAGAGTCCGTGAGCGAGGGACGGGAGCGAAATCTCGCGCACTTCATACCCCGCTTTTTTCATACACTCGAGCGATGCTTCAAAATTTTCAAGCACGCGCGG
>JBBTUT010000008.1:0-24354 GCA_038063615.1 Patescibacteria group bacterium
ACCCCGCTTTTTTCATACACTCGAGCGATGCTTCAAAATTTTCAAGCACGCGCGGATCGACACCCTTTGCGCGTACGAAGTCAACAGGGACGCCGATGACTTTCGGTTTTTCCTTTGTGGAAGAAACGCGATTGTCGCGTTCATGATGTGAGTCTGCTGGCTCAGAAGTGCTGTCCATCGAGTCATACCCTTTGATCGCATCAAAAATAATCTCCGCGTCCTCCACGGTTTTTGCAAACGGACCGATCTGGTCGAGCGAGCTCGCCATCGCCATAAGCCCCGAACGCGACACACTCCCGTAGGTGGGCTTGAGCCCCACCACCCCGCAAAAAGCCGCGGGCTGACGAATCGACCCGCCCGTATCGGAGCCGAGCGCGCCGAGCGCCGTTCCCCCCGCGAGAGCCGCCGCCGAACCGCCGGAGGAACCGCCGGGAACACGCGATTCATCGTGGGGATTTTTCGTCACGCCAAATGCGGAATTTTCCGTCGAACCGCCCATCGCGAACTCATCCATATTGGTACGACCGAGGAATACCGCGCCCGCATCGCGAAGTTTTTTTATCACGAAAGCATCGTACGATGCCACATAATTTTCAAGCATCTTTGATGAAGCGCTCGCGATTTTTCCTTTGATCAAAATATTGTCCTTGATCGCAAAAGGTATGCCGGTGAGAAGCGTCGCCGTGCCACCATCGATCATTTTTTGAGCAACTTCCGCTTGCGCGCGCACATCATCAAAAATCTCGAGGTATGCATTGAGGCCGCTCTTTGTTTTCGCTTCTTTCAAAAAATGCTCCGCGAGCTCGCGCACCGAAAGCTCCTTTTTCACAAGGAGATCATGCGCTTGCTTGATGGTTAATTGTTTAAAGTCGCCGGTCATGTATTCGTTGTCAGTGGTTAGTTGTTAGTTGTCCCCAAGTATCTTCTTCACCAACACACGATTCCCTTCGCACGCCGGTGCCGCCACAAGCAAATCCTCGGTAAATATTCCCGACTCATGCGGCTCACCGTCCGCACGCATCACATTGCAAAGTTCCCCCCGTTCCCCTTGTACCCCGTCAAATGTCCGTGGAGCGGTGTCAATGGTCAATTGTTCCCATCCTGCCGCCTCTTTCACCTGCGACACATACGCCAAAATCTCCTCGAGATCGTGTCGAAAAAGCTCTTTTTCGCCATCCGAAACCGCAATGCGTGCAAGCCCCGCCAAATGTTCGACATCTTTAAGCTCAATCGCCATATCCGCCATTCTAGCACGACTAGCGAGTGTTTTGAAATTCTAGGAAGTCCCGATCTTCCTAGAATTTATCTATTTTGTCAAACCATGGGGTGGTACATTTATCTTTGAAGTATGCTACCTTTTCCTATTTTCACCTCCATAAAAACGCCTCTCTTGTCCTATAGGACAAGAGAGGCGGAAGATGGAAAAATAAAATAAAAAGAATAGTGGCGACCGTTGCCTCAGGCAATGTGCAAATTATTTTAAAAAAAATCGAACGATTTTTTCATCTCTTCTTCACCTTCAATATCACGGGCAGTTATGACCTTGATATGCTTTCGCACATCAAAATATTCTCCGACAAAATCGATTTCCTTCACGCATGGGTAGGGCGTGATAAACACAGACTTTTGATATTGCGCACATCCGAGTTTTTTGAGTGCGGAGCCAACAGCTCGGCGTGCCGGCTTTTTGTTCTCAGGAACATCAAACATGACCAAGCGCCACAGCCCGTCCCATTTTTTCTGCGGAACAATTCTCATCGAATTTAACTGATACCATTTCGCACGCCTGCGACCAAGAGCAGTAAGCGAATAATAGTCATCCCCTTTTGTTGTTTTCCTTTTAACAAATCCACTTCTTTCAAGGCGCGCAAACGAGCGCCTGATCTCCCACTTATCTCGAGAATTCCGCGGAATAAAATACTTGAAAATCTGTACCGCGTTTGGCGCAACAATTGCCGTCGTTAGTAAGCCGACGGCCAAAAGAATATTAAGCGCCATTTCTGTCCTTTCTGCCTTTTTTTCCTTTTCCGATTCTTCTCTTTCCACTTGTTCCCTCTTTGTTTGTTTTATTTCTGTTTGTTTTTGTTTTTCCATATATTACATATACTACACCTTCCGCCTCTCTTGTCCTATAGGACAAGAGAGGCGGAAGGATGAAAGTTCCCAAAAAGATTCCAAAAAGATTATTTATTCCAAAAATTACCCTTGACTCTCAAAATACTAATACCAAAAATGGAAATAATGAATAGCCACAATAGATTGCGTCCACTTGGGTGATGTTGGTTACTTTAACATCTTCAAAAATTCTTGCTCGGTCAAAATGGTGACGCCAAGCTCTTGTGCTTTATCGTACTTGGATCCGGGATTTTTACCGGCTACCACGAAGCTTGTTTTTGACGACACGCTCTCGACGACCTCCCCGCCGTGCGCGCGAATTTCCATTTTTGCATCGTCACGGCTCATTGAGCCGAGTGTTCCGGTCAGAACAAAAGTTTTGCCAAACAGTTTTGAGGTTTTAGCTTTTGGGTTTTTGTGGGATTCAATGTGGATTTGAGAAAGCAATCTCTGCAGGAGCGCGGAGTGATGTGGATTGGCGAACCAGTCCGCGAGCGAGCGCGCCACCACCTCCCCTACCCCGTATATATTATTAAAATCTTCAAATGATGTGGTGCGCACTTTTTCGATACTGCCAAAGGCCTCCGCTATGTCGTGCGCCGTCTCCTCGCCCACATGCTCTATGGAAAGCGCGGTCAAAAACTTGCCGAGCGTGATCGTGCGCGATTTGTCTATCGCCTCGATCAGATTTTTCGCCGAGAGCTCTGCGAACCGCGGGAGCGACAAAACATCACCGACCGTCAGTGTGAACAAATCATCAAAATTGCCCACGAGCTCGGCGTCGAGGAGCGCGTCGATGACCTTTGGTCCGCATCCGTCGATATCGAAACCTTTTTTTGAAACGAAATAGTAAAATTTGCGGCGCTTTTGTGCGAATGAATTTTTGTTCACACAGCGGTACGCCGCCTGTCCTGGGATGCGCTCGACCGGTCCGCCGCAGTCCTCGACGAATTTCGGGAATACAAATTCCTTTTCTTTTCCTGTGCGCATCTCTTTCACCACGGCAACAATGTCGGGGATCACATCCCCCGCTTTTTGGAGGATCACCGTATCCCCGATGCGTACGCCGAGACGCGCGATTTCGTCCTCGTTGTGGAGCGTCGCGCGCGAGACCACCGACCCCGCGACCGACACGGGGCGGAGGTGCGCCACGGGCGTCACGACCCCCGTGCGCCCCACCTGAAGCACGATGTCCTCGAGTACCGTCGTCACCTGCTCGGCGGGAAACTTGAAAGCAATGCCGAAACGCGGGGCTTTCCCCGTATAGCCCAGCGCCTCCTGATACGCGCGCTCATTCACTTTCACCACGATGCCATCGATCCAGTAGTCTTCCTTCGGTGCGCGCTTTTGCCACTTTTGCCAAAAGGCGATCACCTCGTCCATCGTCTTGCACTCCGCAAAATGTTTATTCACCTTAAACCCCAGATCCTGCAAAAGTTTCAGCTCCTCCGTCTGCGTTTTCGGGAGCACACGGTCATCACCATACAGCGCGCTCGCATCATAGATGAAGACATCGAGCGAGCGTGCTTTCACAACGGCCGAGTCAAGCTGGCGCATCGTGCCAGCGGCGAGGTTGCGCGGGTTTGCAAATGGCTCGCGCCCCGCTTTCACCTCCTCCTTGTTCAAGCGCAGAAGCGTCGACTTTGCCATCCACACTTCCCCCTCGAAAACTCCGGAAACTTTTTCGTGAAGCGAGAGCGGGACAGACTCGATCATCTTCACATTCGCCGTCACATCCTCGCCGACCGTGCCATCCCCGCGCGTTGCCGCTGTCACGAGCATCCCTTTTTCATAAGTCAGCACAACTTTGAGTCCGTCGATTTTGAGTTCGCACACATAGGTCGGGGTGACCTTGTGTCCCAGCTCTTTCGCGAGCATATTTTTCACGCGCTCATCAAACTCGCGCATCTCCTCCGCGTCAAACGCATCGTTGAAAGACCACTGCGACACCGTATGGCGCACTTTTTTGAAACCCTTGAGCGGTGCGCCAGCCACGCGTTGAGACGGCGAGTCGGGTGTCACGAGGTCGGGATATGCCGACTCAATAAGCACGAGCTCGTGCTTGAGCGCATCGAGCGCCTCGGGCGAGATCTCGGATTTATCGAGCACATGGTACAAATACCGATGATGCTCGATCGTCTTGCGCAAGCTCACCAAGCGCTCCCGCGCCTCTTGTTTTGTTTTGGGGATTAACATCGAAAATTAACTTATCACCAGCCCGTATATTTGACCCAACGAATACGATTGACTCGGCGTAGATTGGTCGAACCGCAAGCATCATTGTACCCGGCAACATCAATGTATGTCCATTTGCGTGGATTAGTGGCAGTCGGAGACGGATTGTATACTTTCCCGATAGTAATTTCCACACACCCGCCTTGGACAGAGAGTTGTCCGGTGCCGCCGGAATCACCAGGGCTAGATAGCGCAGTTACATATGCGGGAGAGGGATCATCTGGTAAAGTCACACTCCAAGTAAAATCTTTTTCAAAGCACCTTGCTGTTCCTGATGTCCCAGCAGGAATTTTTTTATCCCAATACACCGCGCATTCAAGTCCCGCATCCGCCGCGGCGAATGCGATCTGTATTTGCCTCCAAAATGAGCCGAGGAGGAGCTGTTTGTATGTTCGCTGATATATGCCGAAACCGACCGCGAGAACGACACTGCTGACCATAATCGCAATGAGAAGTACCGCCCCGCCCTTTTTTATTTCTTTTTTTATGTTCATAATTTTATAGTGCCGGCATATTAAAAAGAAACTCAATGGCGGTGATCGTGCCCGTATCATTCCCCGTATTCCATGTGACGGTCGAGGTAACCTTTTTTTCTTCAAGTCCGGCATCGGTAATCGTTATACCGCGTAAAAATTGAGTAACAGTAGTAAATCCGACACCCTGACGATAAAACCCGTCCGTATCTTGATAGATTTTTGTATCTGCTGTAGTCAGTGAGAGCGACGGCGCATCAACAACATAGCTTCCGGTATTAAGACCACTATCCCATATCGCCCCCGCGAGCAAATTCGAATCCCTCTTCTGCCGCACCACCTCTATCCCCTCCTGAGCGAGGTTGATCGCAACCATCTTGTCCCGCGCAAAATAGATATTGCGAAGCGAATTGCCAATGAGCGAGATCGGACCGACCACAGCCACGAGAACGACCGTGAGCGCGACCATGGTTTCGATGAGGGTGAATCCTTTCTTGGCAGAATGGGGAATTTTCATTCTCCATTTTTTATTCTCCATTTTGTTTTCCAGTATTTTATATTTCATATTCTATAAAATCGGTTTATCAACCTTGCGCTGTGTTATCGTGGTCTGGACCTTGAATGTCGTTTTCTTCGGGTCCACACCAAGAGAACCCTCTACCATAATAACCGCCACCGGCTGAACAGAATCCCCGAAAGTGCTCCCTGAAACAATAAATTTCAATTTCGTAATATCGATCTCCGGGCTTGTGGCGAGCATAAATAAAGGCGACTCATAAGGAATAGTGCGGAGAATGCATCCCTGTCCCACTTTGTAAAGATTATTATTGAGGCATCCGGAAGGTCCGCTTCCAAGCTTATAAATGACAGTATCGTTCTCTTGGTCGATGAATTTAAAACTGGTTTCATTATCAGAAGAAGAGCAATCATTCGTAGACGATACAGTAGCCCCGCAGTTATAGCTACTTCCCGTCTTGATCCTCCGCGACATATCCTCGAGGGCGAGGTTCAAGTTGTCCATCGCGATGCGCGTGGCGCGGGATTTTCGGTCAGCATTCACGACAGTGAGAAATGCGCTCGTTGCGATAAAAAGGACGATAGTGAAGATACCGAGCGAAACGATCATCTCGACAAGGGAGAAACCACGACATGAACGATTGACGATTAACGATTGACGATTGCCCCCAGAGACACGACGCCAAAATTCGGCTACAGGGGGAACTATTGGATTTTTGTTTTGTGTTTGCATTTTGTTTTGTGTCAATGGTCACTTGTTCTCCCACTATATTTGTTCGATCGAAATCTGCCCGGCCCTGCTTATCGTTACCATACTGCTCTTCTCCCCATTCGTGATGGTTATCGTTCCAAAATAAAAAGAAGGCGTGACGCCAATTCCATTGTAGGGTGAAGCATTGATCCATGCATCGGTATATGGACGGATAAATACAATGCCCAAATTATTGGAAGTGCAAAAGCTACCATCACAAGAAACATCCGCGATAGTGATTGGGCTTTCGAAGTAAGCTTTTTCAAGGACAGTATCCCCAGCATCAAATACCATATTATCATTACGGTCGACAAACATCGTAAAGAAGCTATCACCTTCAACAAAAGAAACTCCGTAATGGCACATATATTTGCCACCCGCACAAGCGGCATCATTCTGCTTCCCTCCCGCACCGTACACCTGCGCCTGACGGAGCGCCAAAATGATGTCCTCGGACGCGTTTGTAAATGATGCATTCGTCGTATAATCGCGATAGCGCGCGAGGACCACTCCGGTCAGAACGGAAAAGATGGCCATAGTGACCAGAAGCTCGATGACGGTAAAACCGCGCGAAGCGCGAGTGGAAAAGTGTTCATGGCCGAGCCACGAATCAGCTGATTCGAAGTGGCAAGTGGCAAGTGGCAGATTCATAAAAATGAAAAGAAATTGACGGACCCGTCGAAAAAGTTTATCCCCGTAAAGTATACTATGAAAACAGCGAGAATGAGAAAGGGTCCGAAGGGAATTTCACTTTGCATAGAAAGACGAGAGTCTTTCAAGTCCATAAAGTCGAAAGTCCATAAAGTCGAAAGAAGTGCGGGTGCACCCACTTTTGACTTTAAAACTTTTGACTTTTGACTTGCGTACGCGCTCGCGATAATGGCAATTCTCTGAAATGCCATTATCGCGAGCGCGTACGCGGCCCCTATCCAAAAAGCGAGCATCACCGCCGAGCCACCGAGCGTCGCGCCGAGGAACCAGCCGATACCGAGAGCGAGCTTGCCGTCGCCGAGACCGATCCATCTACCTTTTGAGACGAACCAGAGCGCCCAAAATGGAAAGAAGAGCATCGGACCGGCTATGAGCGTCCAGTAGTATGGGAAACGAAACGCCTCTCGGTAGCCGCCGGGAATTGACCAAAAGAACCATCCGAGCGACGCGACAGCAAAAAACACGGCGAGCCCGTCGGGGATGATCTGGTGTCGCAAGTCGTACACGGCGATCACGAGAAGCGTCGAAAAAATAGCGAGAAGAAACATCGTTTCGGGAACCGGTTTCTCGAGCAGAAACACCGCGACAAATATTACCCCCGAGAGCACCTCGACTATCGGATACTGCCACGAGAGTCGCACCGAGCACTTCACGCACCGCCCCCGTGCGACAAGAAAACTTATGAGAGGGAAAAGCTCTCGCCACGACAAAGTTTTCCCACATGAAAAACAGTGCGAGCGACCCGTGAGCGGCGAAGTCCCGCTATTGTAGCGATAGATGACGACATTGAGGAAACTCCCAATGATGGTGCCGAAGATGAAGACGAATACGAGTATAAAGAAATCCATAAAAGTATTCTACCATAAACAAAAGCCCGCCGAACAGCGGGTGTTTTGTTTTTATGCGAGTACAAGACTATGGGCAAACTGAATCCGCAACAATAGGTCCGGTGACCTGTTTTGATACTCCCGTACTGTCCACACACCACGACTCTGTCGCAACAGTCTTGAGCGGCACTGAAACCGCCCATGCGGAAGGAGAGAGTGTCGCGGTGCAAGTGCCGCTTGCGAGGCCTCCTGCATTACTTGCATTACCCGCGGTGGTGATAATGCTCGTGATTTTCGTATCATCTACAAAGATGGTTCCTGCTCCTGCCGTATCACATGTCGCAACTGCAAAATCATCTCCAAAATCGCCGTTCGTATCATAATAATCCTGCGCCTGTGCGCGGATATTGGTGAGGTTTGCCTTCACCGCCGCGTCCGCCCCCTTCGCACGCGCCGTATTGAGAGAGCTCAAAACAACCGACGCGAGGATACCGATGATCGCGATGACCACCAAGAGCTCGATGAGGGTAAAACCCTTCGGCAAGCTCAGTGTAAACCCTTTTTTATTCATATTTTTTAAAAAACTGTTAATTTAATAAAACAACTAATCTAATACTTATCTTTCATAGTATACCACAAATCAAAACACCAGCTGGATAGCTGGTGTTTTGATAGAATTAAAGGTACCTGACCCCTTTAACCCCTTTAACATTTAACATTAACAAGTAACATCGTCTATGGCCAAGTAGCCACCAGTAATCTGCTTTGCAGCTCCCGTTGAGTCAACACACCAACTGTTTGCAGTTGAACTCTTAAGAGGAGAATCAATGGCCCAAGCACTACCAGCAGCATTTTCATGACAGATAACGGTAGTAGCCGTTCCTGCGGTACCAATCGCAGTAACTACTGATGCAGCACCAGACGCTGACCTTGCCGCTTCGGTTGCAGCTGCAACAACAGTATTCGCACAAAGACCGATGTAATCGCCGTTACCCATAGCTGCGTCATCATAATAAAGTTCAGCTTGTGCGCGAACATTCGCCAAGTTTGCTTTGATCGCCGCATCAGCACCCTTTGCGCGGGCGCTATTGAGTGATGCCAAAACGACCGATGCGAGGATACCGATGATCGCGATGACCACCAAGAGCTCGATAAGTGTAAAACCTTTTTTATTCATATTATTTTTAAACCAAAACTATTAAACTAATAAATTTCGAGAGAGCGGCATGGCCATATAGCCGCCCTCTCTCCTCTAGCACCCGTACAGTATACCACTTCTATTATTTTCAATGCAAGAACAAGAGGAACATCTGACAATTGACGGTGGGCAATGTGCGAAGGAAACACGAAAACGCTTGAATGAGTTTTTAGTGGTTTAAATCGCATTACCGATACGGAGAAAACATTGTCTCCCGTTGGTGACACCTGCAGTAGCCATTTGTCCTCGTCCACACGATGGCGTCACGGTGTCTTCTGCAACCCAAGACAAATATGAACCAGGACCGGTAGTTATTCCTGCTGGTAGTGGAGGGTTTGAATGGTAAAGATAATTTGCCCCAACACCAGATGTAAACTTAGGGTCATAGGGAATCATCTTGTTGGCAAGATTATTCTCGAGAAGTGTATTAATTGATGGGCTAACATTACCGCCACAACCAGTACGAGCCACTGTTCCCATGCATACATATGACCCACCCGTCGAAGGAAGCGCATTTGCCCCACCCGTCGCTGAAAGCTCGAACGCCTTGTTTATTTGGTCGACCTCAGCGAGTCTTGTAGCATTGCGTGATTTCGTGCGGGCCGAATTGATACTTTGAAGCACGACACCGGAAAGAAAACCCATAATAGCGATAACTACCAAAAGTTCAATAAAAGTAAAACCAAGTTTTTTTATTTTTTTTGTTTTCATATTTTATTATCTAGCCCCCTGCATCTCCATGAGAGCCCTCGCATCAAGTGACCAGTCCTTCACCGGCTCTGCAAATACACCTGCATACAAAAAGATCGTGATGCCGAAAAAGATGGCGGCTACGCCGAGGAGGATGTAGTTTGCGGTTGCACTGTCGGCAACTCCAACACTTGCCAAAAGTCGCATCATAAAAGACGGCTTCGCGGTTTGGACTGGAATCCTTGATGAGATTCCTGAGAAATTTCTATCGTCTTCAAAGTCAATGCCTTGCATATTATTATGTTCATTATACTCCCCCTGTTTCCTGTGTCAACGCAAGCGGGGAACATTTGACTATTGACCAGTGACATTTGACGAGGATTTCATACACCATCAGTTGTTTTTTTCGTATTTGCATTCTTGTCAAATGTCCGCGTAGCGGTGTCAGTTGTCAGTTGTAGCGCTACGCGCTAAATGTTCCCCGCGATCTGATAAATAGGGATGAGGACCGACGCGAGCACGCCTCCCACGCCGATACCAAGCGCCACAATCATCGCCGGCTCGATCATGGAGATGATGGTGTTGATAGCGTTTGAAACTTCGCGCTGGTAAAACACCGAAAGTTTCTGGAGAATATTGCCGAGCTCGCCCGTTTCTTCGCCGACTTTGATCATCTGCACCATCACATTGGGAATCTCTTTGTGCCCCTGAAGCGTCACCGAGAGTGGCGAACCCGCCTTGACCGAGGCGAGTGCGCGCTCGAGGATGCCGCGGTAGATGTCGTTGTCCACCACCTTTGCCGTAATCTCGATCGAACGCACCATCGTGAGGCCATTGCCCAACATCACGGACATATTGTCCGCGATGCGCGAAACATAGAGCATACGATACAAATTGCCGATACCGGGAGTCCAGAGCTTTGCTTGCGCGAGCAGAGTGGTACCCTGCGCGTACCGCCACAAAAAGAATATCCCCGCCACGAAGACAATAAGCACAAAAAAACCGTAATTTATTAAAAGTGAACTTATGCTGAGAACGATCGTGGTATAAAAAGGCACAGCTTGTCCGCTCTGGGTGATGATCTCCGAAAGTTTCGGGATGACGAGCGTGAGCATCAGCACCATCACCACGATAAATGTGGCGACGACAAATGCAGGATAGATGAGTGCCCCACGCACTTTGGAAATGAGCTCGTTCGACCGCTCGAGATACTCGGCGAGAGCGAGGAATGTTTCGGGGAGCTTGCCTGTCTCTTCGCCGCCGCGCACCATATTGACATAAAAATCGGAAAAAAGACTCGGGTGCTTGAAAAGAGCGTCGGAGATGGCAACGCCGTTTTGAATGTCGTCGGAGATCTCGGTAAATTTCTTTGCGACAAGCGGATTCTCGGCCTCTGATGCGATGAGTCGAAATGTTTTCAGTGCCGGAACATGCGCCTCGAGAAGCGTGGCGACCTGACGAGAGATGATCGATACTTCTTTGGCGGATACGCGATTTAAAATATTTATATCAAACTCGAAAAAGCTCTTCTGACTCTCGGTCCGCACGGAAACCACCACCAAGCCGCTCCGCTGAAGCGCATTGATCGCGGCATCTTGGTTTTGCGCTTCAATACCACCCGATGTCTCCGTTCCCTCTTTCGTAATTGCTTTGTATTCAAAGAGCATAAATATTTAAATATTTGAATATCCCTTGTTTTTCTATCCTTGGAGCACGCGTTCGAGCACCTTTGGGTTTGACGAGTAGAGGAGCGCGTTTTCAACAGTAACCTCGCCTTTGCGCACGAGCTCGGCAAGACTCCTGTTCATATCGATCATTCCGTCTTTCATTCCCGTCTCGATGACAATGTCGACCTCATGCGTGCGCCCCTCGCGAATGAGGCTCGCCACCGCAGTGTTGTTGATGAGGAGCTCATACGCCGGAACAAGACCTCCCGAAATGCGCGGAACAAGGCGCTGAGAAAAGATACCGACGAGCGACCCCGCAAGCTGGACGCGAATCTGCGCCTGCTGTTCCCCGGGGAATGAATCGATGATGCGGTCGATTGTCTGAGACGCATTGTTGGTATGGAGCGTCGAGAGTACGAGATGTCCCGTTTCCGCCGCGGTGACCGCGGTCGAAATCGTCTCAGTGTCGCGCATTTCCCCGATCATAATGACATCGACATCCTGGCGAAACACCGACTCAAGACCTGTTTTGAAGCTCTTTGTATCAATCCCCACCTCGCGCTGATCGATGATTGAATTCTCAGAGCGGAATAAATACTCGATGGGGTCCTCGATGGTCACGATGTGCTCCGCTCTGTCGCGGTTGATGAGCTCCACCATGGACGCTAGCGTTGTTGATTTCCCCTGCCCGACTGGACCGACGACGAGGAAAAATCCCTGCTTCTTGCGGGTGAACATCTCGAGAATCGGCGGCAAGTTGAGCTCGCTGATCGTCTTGATCTGCGTCGGAATCGCGCGAAGAGCGATTCCGACGGTGTTTTTCTGATAGAATGCGCTACCGCGGAAACGACCCTTGCCATAAAACTCGTATGAAAAATCGATTTCTTTTTCTTTAAGAAACCTCTCTTTGAAATCAGGAGGGATAATCTCACTCAAAATACCCATCGTATCTTCAGGGGTAAGCACGGAAAGATTCATCAAGGGGACGAGACTTCCTGAAACGCGGAATGCCGGATAATGCCCCGCCGCAATGTGGATATCCGACGCACCGTCGGATATCGCGCGCATCACCAAGGTTTCGATCTCTTCTTTATACTTGCTATTGGACATATGTTTTTTAAAAAAATGATATTTATTCCACTTGGGCAAACGATTCTCCGCCGTTCAGTACCGTCATCACTTTTTCAACAACCTCTGACGGCGTCGCGGACGCTTTTATCACATACCCGCTTGCGCCGAGCGCGCGACCCCTCTCGATGTCGGACGGCTGTCCGAGATTTGAGAGAACGATGACTTTCGCGGAAGGCGCCAACTTTTCGCTCCTGATGAGACCGAGAACTTCGAACCCGTCCATTGCGGGCATCACCACATCGAGGAGAATGATATCGGGAGCAATACCGCCCTTGAGCTTGTTTATCGCATCGACGCTTCCGAACGCCTGCGTAACTTCAAATCCCTTCTCCTTGAATTTGAAAGAGTACATATCGAGGAGAAACTTATCATCATCGACGATCAATATCTTTTTCCCTTGCTGTGTTGGTTCCATGATGGTTCTAGTATACTACAGAGTTCTTAAAGTCAAAAGGTCCTGCATTTGTATCTACTTTACACTTTACACTTTACACTTTTTACTTACAAGGTGTTCACCTCTTTGAACGGCACGATCTTGTCCATACTCTTGAGTATCGCGTCTTCTTTCATGGAGAGCATGCCCTTTTTGCGTGCCGCTTCCCACAGACGCACCTCCGTCGGGTCGGTGAGAATGATCTTCTCCGCCTCCTTGTCCACCGCGAACACCTCCGCTACGGGGATTCGCCCGCGCGTGCCTGATGAACACTCGGAGGTTGGTGTCGCTTCATGCAAAGAGCGCGTGAGATTCAATTTCTTTTTGAATTCCTGAGGAAGGTCTCCGAACTGCTTCTCTACCATAATAGTAAGCGCTTCTTTATCTGAAACCTCCTCTGCGGCGTTGGGACAGATCTTCTTCACGAGTCGTTGAGCGAGAGAAAGTATCAAGGTCGGCGCGATAAGGTACGGGTCTACCCCCATATCGATGAGGCGCGGGATCGCGCCGATGGCGGTGTTCGTGTGCAGTGTCGAAAATACAAGGTGCCCCGTCAGCGCCGCCTGAATGGCAAGCTGGGCAGTTTCCGCGTCGCGAATCTCGCCGACCATAATGATGTCGGGGTCCTGACGGAGCGTCGTACGGAGACCGTTCGCAAAAGTGTATCCGATCTCCGGTCGCACTTGCGACTGGCTTACTCCGCTGATGTTATATTCGACCGGATCTTCGAGAGAAACAATATTCTTTGTTTCTTTGTCGAGCTCGTTTAGCATCGAGTAGAGCGTGGTGGACTTACCGGACCCCGTAGGTCCCGTAATGAGTATGATGCCGTACGGGCGCGCAAGCGCCTTTCGCAAGAGAACGAGGTCATCGGCGCGGAAACCGATATCGTCGAGTTTCTTGACGCCCTTTTGCGTATCCAAAATACGCATCACCACTTTTTCACCGTGGTATGCAGGGAATGTTGAGACACGGAAATCAATCTTGCGCCCATCGATGCGAGCAGAAAATCGTCCGTCCTGCGGCTTGCGCTTTTCATCAAGCTTCAAGCTCGCGAGGATCTTGATGCGCGCCACGACCGAGCTGTGCACATCGGCGGGAAGCACCAAGCTCGTAAAAAGCTCTCCATCGACGCGAAAGCGCACGCGGACATTCTCGCCGGTATGCTCGATATGAACATCGGACGCGCTACCTTCCGTCGCATAGCGCAGGATCACCGCCGTGATCTTCGCGACGGGCGCGTCCTCTATCACATGCACCTCTTTGCGAGTAGCTTTCTCTTCTTTCCCATCACCCTCTTTAATCAGCGCTTCTTTACCAACATCGCTTATGTCAACCTCGAGCTCGGAAAGAGCTTTGGTCACCTCTCCCGTAAGCCCGCGATAGCTGTCGAGAATCGACTGGAAATCACCCTGCGAGATGAGGAAAATCTTGAACGGCATCTCGAGCTTCGTCGCGATGAACTGCAACGCATCGCGCGCCTCGATATTTTCCGGGTCCGTGATGCCGATCTCAAGGACATTGTTGGATACGGCGAGAGGGGCAAAATGGTAATACGAGGCGGAATCCTCAGGAATATATTTCAGGATCTCAAAGGGAACGCCCTTTCCTTTGATATCGCGAGTAGGAAGATTGTAATAAAATCCGCGACCGCGGAGAATATCTTCTTTTTTTATCCCCGCGTCAGCGAGCACCTCGTCAAGATGCGCGCCCTCTTTCAGGCGACGAGAAAGCTCGGGAATAGACTCCTTCTTGATGATGCCGTGGAGTGCGAATGTATCGAGTATTGCCATGACAAATGAGAGACCCTACGAAGCATCATCCGGAGGAAAGTCGCCCAAGAGGTCCCCCTGTGACGGTGTTCGGATTATTGCAGTTTCCTCGTCGGCTGGTGATTGTTCCTGGATTTGACGAATGATCGAGGCCTCTTGCCCGCCTGAGCCCTTTGCCGAGGCCTTGCTTGCCGCCTCCTCAAGCGCTTTTATTTTGAGCTTCCACGCGGTGGGAACAAAAGGATTTTCGCGTCCGACTTCCTCTTTTGGAATTTCAATGGAAAAATTTTTCAGATTATTGAACTCCGGCGTATCAAAAACATCAGCGGATTTCTTGACTGAAAGATTCAAGTCTTCGAGAACTCTCACCGTGCGCGCTATCTCGATACCGACAAGCGTCGTTGTCTGAGCATCTGTCTTTGCAGGCAAACCGATTTCGCCCAGTACGGGCGCTTCCTTCTTCTTTACAAATACAAAATACCCCGCGACAATGACCGCACCAACAACGACTACCGTTATTACATTCACCAAAAGTGTTTTGAGTTGTTCTTGTCGCATATGATTATTTTAGTGAGTAAGTTTCGATCGCAACCGTGTACTGGTAAATAGCCGGTGCCTCCTGTTTGGGTTTTTTGCTGTCAGTCGCCACCTGTATCGGCGTGAATGAAAGCGTCGTCACATTGATGAGCCCGAGACTTCTCTCTGTGTCATAGAGAAAATTGTGAAATGCCTCGCTGGTCGCAACAAAAGTAAAATTCGCCTTTGTGGTCACGAAATTCTTTTCTCCTGCACCGGCGGCATCCACGGACTCTTTTTGCGCGCTATCGCCGGAGGCAAAAATATTCGTCACGCCCTGCAATATTCCGCCCGCATTTGATCCGTCTTTTTGCGATTTATCTGCGCCTCTTTCGACCTTTATATCCTCCAGCGTGATACCATTGGCGATGCCGAGTTTTTGCAAATTATTCGCAAGGCGGATAGGGTCGCTCGTTTCCGGAAGGAACACTTCGAACCGCGAAAGATTGTCAGATTCAATCGTGTTCAGTGTCTCTTCCGTTTCAGAGATCAACTTCTTGATCTTGTCGGCATCCTTGAACACCTCTGTAAGCGTCGCGAGATTGTCGCGGCGTTCTTTGAAATCATTGTACTGCGGTATCGTATAAAGAAACGCAAAACCGACCGAGAGAATGATGACGATGAGCGAGAAAATAGGTTTGAGCATAGAAGTATTTTACCAAAATTTAAACCGCAACCAAAGAGACTTCAGCATAGACTGTTTTTCTGCCGGTGCTGTCGCGGTACTTGCTTTTGCTTTTTGATCGACCGCGACACCAACATCCATCTCGGTGCTTGTTGCACTATCCGAATCCGAAAACGAATCGGCGGAAGCAGTCGAGATCTCCGCGTCCTGCGGAGCGGCGACTATCATCAAGTCGTCTTGCGAAGAGATACTTTCCATACTGCCCAAACCGTCTGAATACAAAAGAGACTCGGGTTTAAAAGTGAGCGAGAGAACAAAAGACACGGCACCGAATTTTGTGAGGGAAATGTTGCTGAACTCGAATTTTGAAATATCTTTTGTCGCTTCACGCAGAATGTCTCCTTGGTACGCGAGTGCCGCATAGTTGGGAGCTTCGCCCGCAAGCTCCGCTGTTGCGCCGTCTACGCCGCGCGTAAATGAGAATTTTTCATATAAAATACTTTCAGTGGTATTTTTTGAGAGAAAGTCA
Source organism: Patescibacteria group bacterium (assembly GCA_038063615.1). GTDB lineage: Bacteria > Patescibacteriota > Minisyncoccia > Phycocordibacterales > UBA1550 > UBA1550. Next base: position 16,250 of record JBBTUT010000008.1, read on the forward strand.
AAGACGGGAGATACGACCATATGCTTGTTCAAGAGTTCCTGCGCAAGCTCCGCGCGAGCGCGGAAAACCTGCGCCCTGCCTACCTGCGGCGCATCACTGAATATTTTTTGCGTCTTATTTATCTCATCTGTCTTCGCCACGACCTTCTTCTCAAGAGAGTCATTGTAAAAAGACAGCCCCGCATAACTGCCGACGCTTGCGATGAATGACAAAATAGCAATGAGTCCTATCGCGCTTCGCGGACGGCGCCGTTCCAAAAATGCGGTCTCTCGTACGAGCGACCCTTTTGGAATGAATGATACTTTTGGTGTTGTACTGTCCATGTTTAATTATTATACCATCTCCAAATAACTCTTGCGCAAAGAATTCAAAAATTTCGAGCGAGACAAAGAGAAAAATGTGAGACATATAGGTATATGTTGAACATTTTTTCTCGAAGTCGGAGCCGAAATTTTTGAATTATTGCGCATAGGTTATTTGGAAATGGTATCACTATCAGTATACTCTATACAAGACTACTCTTCTAGTCCTTTTAGCGCGATACCGAGAGCGACCGCGAAACCGGGGCTCAGCTCTTTGAGCGTCGGCGCGAGAAATGCCGGGGTATCGACGCGCGCAAAAGGATCTCCTAACGCGACCAGTGCTTTTGGAAACTTTTGCGCGACGATCTTTTCAAGACCTGCAAGTCGAGCCCCACCGCCGACCAAGATAACCTTCGATATATTTGTTTCATATTTTCGCTCATAATTTTCTACGAAGCGAACCGCTTCGTTCATGATGTTCGCGAGAATGATCTCCGCCACGGCAAGCACATCGCGTCCTTCTTCCTCACCGACCATGCCGACGCGGCACTTTATCTCCTCCGCCTGAGACGACGATATCCCTTGCGATCGCGCGAGCGCGAGAGTGATATCCTGACCTCCCATCGAAACGATGTGCGACCCGCGCACAACGCCATCGTCTACCAAAACAAGCTTGGTGCTTCCCGCACCGATATCAATGACGAGGATTGGCGAAAGGTCGCGCCCGACCACCGCGCGCAAGGTGCTAAAAATTTCGATCTCAAAATGCGAGGTCGCCGGCGGAATATTCGCGCCTCGTTTGATCAAATCATACTTGGCGAGAACATCGTTGTGTATCGCCGCAATGATGACCTCGACTCTGCCTAATTGTTTTGAACCCTCTACCGCTGAAACTGTGGGGGAAACAGGCACAACGGGAACGGCTTCCTTTTTGCGTTTCGGGAGAGCCCACCAATCAAGCGAGACCTCAGAGATCGGCACGGGAATATATCGTCGTGCTTCAATGGGGACCATCGACTCGAGCTCTTTGTTTCCCACATCGGGAAGCTCGGCGACCGAGAGTAAGCTCGCGCTGAAAGAAATCGAGAAAAACGAATGCAGAGGAGTGATACCCGCTTCTTTGAGGATCTCACTCAAGGCCTCGGCGATCTTTTCAGGAGGAAGATTTGTCGCTTGTCCCGCGGAAACACCCGCGCGTGGACCAAGCACGACTTCTCCATAATTCATGAGCGATACCTTTTCCTCTGTTTTCGCCAAAAGGACGATCTTGATCGACGATGAACCGATGTCGATACCAAGGAGCGCCCCTTTGTGCTTGCCTGCAAAAACTTTTTTAATTGATTCTAGAAATGAAGCCATGGTGAGATATACTGATAGTATACCACGAAAGATAAAAGTTTTCGTGTCCGTGCATACCAAAGTTATCCACAATGCATACGCTATTTTCATTCTTCACATATGTCACCGATACAATCTTCCCGCGAAGATGCGGTGGGTGCGGTGCGCACGGAACACTCTTGTGCGGAGAATGCACCGCACACATACCGGGGACACCGTCATCGACGCATCCGTTCATCACCGCGGTCTTCGACTACCGAAACCCAATCATCCGCCGCGCCATCTGGCGCTTCAAGTATAAAAATGTTCGCGGATTTGCAAAAATATTCGGAGAAAAACTTTATGAGGAGATTGTGGGCGACCTTGGCGACGACCTGTATTTTTCAAAAAGTGAAACTTTTTTGCTCGTGCCAATCCCCCTCCACAAAAAGCGCCTCCGCCGGCGCGGATACAATCAGAGCGAGCTCATCGCGCGCGTGATCATAAAAAATGATGTGGAAAATATTTTCGAACGAGCACCAAAAGCGCTCGTCCGCGTGCGCGAAACAAAACCGCAAGCAAAGTCCGAAAAACGCATCGCACGATTTCAAAATCTCCGCGGTGCATTCCGCGCGGACACCGAACGCGTGCGCGGAAAAAATATCATCCTCATCGACGATGTCGCCACCACGGGAGCCACGCTTGCCGAAGCCCGCAAGACGCTCCTCTCCGCGGGTGCACGAAGCGTACGCGCGTATGCGGTGGCGCACTAGTACTAGATATCTATTTTAGAAAAACTAAAAACTTTCAGAGGATGCTGTTTCCCTTTAGCAAAAATCTCTCGCATCATATGGTCCTCGGTCGGAAGCTCCAATACACTGCATGCGGTTTCTGACAGTAGTAGCTCACCGGGTAGAGCGGCGTTGCAGATACGAGCGCTAGTATTGACCGGATCGCCCGTGATGCATATTTTCTTTGTCGTACTTGAACCCATGAGGCCCTCCACCACCTCGCCAAAATGCACCCCGATACCGATGGTCAAATCATTCTCCTTAAGTTGATCGATGATCGTCGTTTGAAGAGTTTGAATGCGCTCGAATAATTTATCATCAGGAGTAAACCATGTCATCACTTCATCTCCGGTGAAATGTGGCTTCGCACCACCGGCCTGAACTATATGCTGTTCGGCTATTTCGTAATAGGAATTGAGCATTTCTATGATCTCATGCAATTTATGCGTCTCGCTCCATTTGGTAAAACCGCGAATATCCATGAATAAAATTATTTTGCGCACTTTCTGTCCGCGAATAGGCGCAGTGTCCGCCACAGCCGATTCAGTGAATGCTTGATCGAATGACCAGCCGGTCAGCTCATGCAGTCGTTTTGCCAAATGTTGCAGAGTGGCAAAAGATCGATTGGTGGCGGCATCGCTTGCTCCGATCAAAAATCCGAAGATCACCGAGCTCGCGAGGATGTACGCGTGCCCGGGCATGCTCCAATAGGCAAGGAATGATTGAACGGCTAGATCTGCAACCTTCTCTTCTGAAGACATTTCTGCGATAAAATAAAGCACGGGGAAAAGCGATGTTCGCAAAATGCTCATTAGAACGATTTGCGTATGGACGAATGACGGCTGTATCGAGCGCCACAAAGTGAAAAATGCCAGCAAAATAGAGAATGACCAATAGACCCAGTGAGCGGGCGAAGATTGAAATTCAAGCCAACCTTCATTCGCAATATCAACAACGGTATAAATAGTAGGCGCAATCAATAAAAAGAGCGCGTGTTTCCAGCCGGACTTGCGCCCCCAGCACTCAATGATCCATGTTTGCAAAAAAGCGCTCGCCAGTAGCAAGTAGTTTGCAGGATCAATCACGAGATCTTTTACGCCATCGTCAACGGCAATTCGTGCAAGTTGAAAAATCTGAAACAGTCCCGAGCTCAGAAAAAACTCTTGGAGCATTCGTTCTCGCGGTGTACCCTCTATGCGCTGGGTGATCGATTGTGTTTTCATTATGTTTCATTTTCTAACCTATTATATGAATTGTACAATGAACATGGCCAAACAAAAAGCCCAATACTTTCACATTGAGCTTTTTGTTTGGCGGAGATGGTGGGATTCGGTCAGGGATATTTTGCTCGCCGTCGCTCGCAAAATTCCACGACCCTGACTCGCTTGTTTTTTCTGCTGAAAAAACATAGTTCCGTCTTTCGAATCCCACACGCAATGTGCGCAGACACATCGCTCATCACCGCAAAGCTTTCGCTTCGCTCAAGACTTTACGGAGATGGCGGGATTCGGTCACGAGTTACTAATTCGCTTCGCTCATAAATACTCGCGACCCCGGCTCGGCAGTAAAAAAAGTTTTTCAAACTTTTCCCGCCTGTGTCCTTCGAATCCCGCCGTCGCGCATTGGACGCCGCTTTTTGATACCTATGGAAACGATATCAAAAAGCATCGTTGCGGAGATGGCGAGATTCGAACTCGCGAGGGGTTTTATCCCCTGCCTCGTTAGCAGTGAGGTGCACTAGACCAGCTATGCGACATCTCCAGTTGCCACACTATAAATCAATCCACCAATCTATTCAAGTGCTTTTGATTATTTGACCCAACAACATCAAAATATCTCTTCATATCGAACTGGCTCTCAATCCTAACTTCCTTTCCATTCTTGGTAGCCCTCGGGTTCATTCCTAAGCCACTCAATATTTCAAAAACAAATTTCAACAATGGCACTGATGAATTTGTGAAAGAAAGTTTTTTATAACAATATATTTTTCCTTTTGCAGAATAACGATGCTTGATAACACACCCGTCCGTATCAACAAGACCACGCAAACAAGCAATGCTATAAGATTTTTTATCTTTCACCCACAAGGGTACGCCGACTTGCTGTCGCACCTTATCTCCTATTTTTAAACCAAGCTTATCTACGCAAAATTGGACTAATTCTGTTCTTGAGATGACGATACTATCCGCTAATGATTTTTTATTTCTGTATATCCCCGGGACCGTATGAAATAGTTTTTCGATCAAATTGCGAACATAATCACTATATGCCTTATCGTCATGTCGATGCAAAGTAACCACAACTTGTCTCTTGCTTATACCGCCATCACCAAGAAGAATTCCTATGAACTCAGCCAATTCCGATGAGAAATTTGGCTTCTTTACTGGCTTAGTTTTATTCAGTATCGGATGTTCTTGAAATTTCCCTTTTGTGTCCCACCATATATTCCATTTTTTCTTGCGCTCTTCCTCGTCGCCACCAATGCGCCCGTATTTTTTATAAACAGCCAGCCCTCCAGCCAGTGAGCCAGCACGAGTATACCAATATGCTTCTTTTATTTCTGCGCCTGAAGAAATTACTACTCCTGATTTTTTCGAAAGAAATTCTGCCTCATCAAGCGACATTGAAAATTTCTCTCTTTTCCAGTCTGCAAGAGTCCTTACATTTTTCCCAATAAGCTCAGCCACTGCTTTGTTACAAAGAGAAAGCTTTTGCTGAACATCACTGAGAAATTTTGATTGCTCTCCTTTTGGAAAGATGAGCCTTTTAGAGATAACCTTCTCGGCCATACCTCCATAATACCAAAATTAAATAAAAACTGCGAACAGCAAATAAAACACGGATACTATATAATGAGACCTATGCTTCCAAACCTCACCATCACCGACAAAATTCTGGCAAAAACACTCCTGCGAATCATTCCGCAATGGCTAACGCCAAACATCATCTCGTGGCTTCGTCTCTTGAGCGTACCGGCTGTCGGGTATTTTCTTTGGACTGAAAACTATCCAGTCGCGCTCCCTCTCTTTTTCATCTCCGCATTCTCTGATGCGGTCGATGGCTCACTTGCCCGCACAAGAGATCTTATTTCTAATTTTGGGAAAATGTTTGACCCACTCGCCGACAAGCTCCTCATTGCCACCGCGGCCATTGTTATTATTCCACGCTATCTCGGCTGGGAAATAGTGACCGCAATAATCTCCATCGACATTATTCTCATTGCAAGCGCATATCTTCAAAATCGCTTTTATGGAAAAACTATTCAAGCTGAAAATACCGGCAAACTCAAAATGCTCATGCAGTCGCTCGGCATCGGCGCACTCCTCATTTATACCATTTGGCAGATCAGCGAATTCCTCATCATCGCGCAATACTTCTTCTACGCGGCGATATTCTTCGCCCTCATTTCTCTCGTCGTATATCGGGCGGTATAGGACTAAGCCCTGCGTGGTACAATTACTTTATGGATAAAAACGACGCCATTCTCCCATCGACTCCGCTTGCGGATATTTTTCGGCTCACGCAAATACAAAAAACGGGACTTGAGAAACTTCGCATAGCAACCGTATCTGACCTGCTCCGCTATTTCCCCACACGCTACGGCAATATCGCCGAAGTGAAGCTCATCCGCGATCTTGTCGCGGGGGAAAATGCGATCATCTACGGGCGCATCGTGTCCGCAAAAAGCGCGAAAGGTTTCCGCACAAAGATACCGATGACCGAGGCGGTGGTCGAGGACGGGACAGGGCGACTCAAAGTCCTCTGGTTCCATCAGGCATACATTGCAAAGATGCTCGTGCCGGATACGATGATCAAGCTCTCGGGACGCGTCGAGGAAAGGAGCGGTGCGCTCTATCTCGCAAACCCCGAGCTCGAGAAAACAAAGGAGCTTCCCATCGATGCGGGACATTCACTCTTCGGCGCGGACACTGCTTCATTTTTCTACCCCGTTTATCCTGAAACAAAAGGCATCACCTCTCGCTTCCTCCATCATCATATTCAAAAACTTTTTAGCCGAGGCGTGCTTGACCATATCGCCGACAGTATCCCTGAGGAAATTCTCTCTCGCTACCACCTCCCCTCGCTTCGCACGGCGCTCGTCTGGATCCACACACCACAAAAAGAAAGCGATGCGAAAGCGGCGCGAAAGCGATTTGCATTCGAGGAAGTTTTTATGATCCAGCTCGCGCGACAGAAAGACCGAGCGCTCACAAAAGAGCATAGCGGTTTTCGCATCGAGCCGGAACCTGAAGCACTCGCGCGTTTTATGGCACGCTTCCCCTTCAAACCCACCGCATCACAAACGCACGCACTCGATGATATTTTCTCCGACTTCAAAAAAGGCGTGCCGATGGGGCGACTTCTCGAAGGCGATGTCGGCTCAGGAAAAACATTTGTTGCGGCGACCGCCGCGTACGCAGTAGCCACGACCGCACCGAAAGACAATAAATTCGGCAACCTCCAAGTCGCCTATATGGCACCTACGGAAATCCTTGCCGAACAGCATTTCAAAAGTTTCATCGAATACTTCCGCGGACTCCCTGTCGAAATAGGGCTCCTCACGGGGAGTGGCGCGAAAAAATTTCCGTCCAAAACCGACCCAAGCGGTGCGACCGCCGTATCGCGTGCGCAACTTCTCAAATGGACCGCCGAGGGGAAACTCCCCATCCTCATCGGCACCCATTCGCTCATCCAAAAAACCGTGCAATTCAAAAATCTTGGGCTCGCCATCGTGGACGAACAGCATCGCTTCGGTACACTCCAGCGTGGCAAGCTCGTGAAAAAAGATGTTGTTCTCCCACACTTTCTGTCGATGACTGCGACGCCGATTCCCCGCACGCTCGCGCTCACGATCTATGGCAACCTCGACCTCACCCTCCTCGACGAAATGCCGGCGGGGCGACTGCCGGTGAAAACCGAGCTCGTCCTGCCAACCACGCGCGAAAAGATGGAGGAGCATATTCGTGCGGAAATTACGCGCGGTCGCCAAGCGTATGTCATCTGTCCGCGCATCGACCTGCCTGACCCGACAAAAGCCCTCGCGCTCAATGCAAAGTCCGTCATCGCAGAGGCAAAACGCATCGCCGAAAATATTTTCCCCGAATTCGAAATCGGAATTCTCCACGGCAAAATGAAACCCGCCGAAAAAGAATGGGTGATGGCGGAATTTACCAAAGGCGCTATCCATATTCTCGTCGCGACTTCCGTCATCGAAGTCGGCGTGAATGTGCCCAATGCGACGATGATCGTCATCGAGGGTGCCGAGCGATTTGGGCTGGCACAGCTTCACCAGCTCCGCGGTCGCGTCATTCGCTCCACGCACCAAGCATACTGCTACCTCTTGACCACGAGCTCAAACGAAACATCTCTCAAACGGCTCAAGGCGCTCGCGACCGCAAAAAACGGCTTCGAGCTTTCCGAGCTCGACCTCATGCTCCGCGGATCGGGCGAGCTTTCCGGCGGAAAACAATGGGGCATCTCCGACCTCGGCATGGAAGCAATCAAAAATATCAAAATGGTCGAGGCAGCGCGCACCGAAGCATCGCGCATCATTTCCGAAGACCCCAACCTTGCGCAATATCCACTCCTTCAATCACGCATCGCCAACGAACACCAAGATATTCATTGGGAATGATTTTACTGTCAGACCAAAGTTAAAAGTGCATCTACCGTTAAGTAAGTAACTGTGTTCTAG
>JBBTUT010000009.1:0-19286 GCA_038063615.1 Patescibacteria group bacterium
TTCAGCTTGCCATCATTGAGTATTCTCTCGATGCCACCCACAGAATTAATTTGTTAATCCCCCTATAGTACCAAATTGGTGATTTTGAATCTTAAATTTTTTTTAATCATCTTCGCCTTCCGCCTCCCCGGTACTATAGGACATGAGAGGCGGAAGGGATGAAAAAATACTTCATCTTCTTAAACCAAATGCACGGAGGGCATTTCGGACGAGAGCGGTGCGGACGGTTTCGGGGTCTTCGTTGCGGATCTCGGCGATCTTTTTTACCACCTCTTCAACGAAAATGGGTTCGTTGCGTTTGCCTCGGTGCGGGATGGGGGTCACGAAGGGGCAGTCGGTTTCGGAGAGGATGCGGTCGAGTGGTGCGAGGCGGATGACCTCATCGTATTCGCGGGAAAATGTGATCACGCCGGTGAATGAAACGGTGAAGTCGAGTGCGAAATATTCGCGGGCGATATCGATCGTTTGCGAGAAAAAATGGATGTTCCCTTTTAGCTTTGAGCCGGCGAGTTTTTTCTTGGCAGCGAGCATTGCGAGAATGTCGCGATGTGCGTCGGCAAGCCCCTTGTCGCTGTCACGGCAGTGGATCATCAAGGGCAGATCGTGCGCAATCGCAAAATCAACCTGCGCCTCAAAAAGCGCGCGCTGGCGCTCTTTCTCAGCGGAAATATCTTGCACTTCAGAGAGGCGCGAATAATCGAGACCGCACTCCCCCACGGCAACAATGCGCGGACTAGCGAGAAGGTCTGTAAAAAATGGCTCGCGAAAAAGCGCGCCCTTGTCATCAATGGGGTGCACGCCGATCGACGCAAACACTCCCTCTCCCGCAAATGATGCGATGGTCGCCGCATCCTGCGAGCTTTTATAATCGGTGCCGACCACAACCGTCCACACGCCGCGCTCCTTCATATGTGAAAGGACATCCTCCCTGTCGCCGTCGAAACTTGAGTCGTTTATATGGGAGTGGGTGTCAAAAAATTTGGGAAAGATGGTCATAGTTTTTGTACTTTCATCTCATAGCGAGTCGTTTCATTTTCTGGTGCCTTGCGCAAGCGCGACGGCGCGAGCAGAGCAATTTTTCAGCAGAAAAATATGCGTGCAACAGAAAGTGAAGCGACGAGCGGTCTTTATTCTTTGCGCTTAAAGAGAGGATCTGCGGGCGCTTTTGATGCGAACGACATCGCCCCAGCATCCACGGACGCGCCGACAAGCTCCGCAATTTTTTTTGCGGTTTCCGGCATCATCGGGACAAGCATTTCGCTGACTTCATGAAGTCCATAGAGGAGCCCCCACAGCACTTTCTCTGTCATCGCTTTGTCGGTCTTTACGAGCTTGAATGGCTCGTAGTCGGTGACGAATTGGTCGAGATGTCCGATGAGCTCCCAGACGATATCGGCCGCTTTATTTATTTCATTCGCGCGCATATGAGTATGGTAGCGCGGGAGGATATTGTTGTTGACGAGGTACGGGATATTGAGTCCCGCGAAGTCGCCAAGGGCTCCCACGATAATGATCTTTGTGCGGACAGGCGGAACGCTTGCCGGATCACCCGCAATATTCCCGCCGAAATACTGCTCCGCCATTTTGAGCGTGCGCGAGACCAAGTTCCCCAAGCCGTTTGCCAGATTTGCATTGTACACTTCTTTGAATTTTTCACGCGTCAAATCCCAATCCTCTGTCGGCGAAACTTCGCGCGCGAGATAGTAGCGAAGCGCGTCAATGCCGTATTCTGAAATGAATTCGCCGGGACTCAAAACATTACCCAAGCTCTTTGACATTTTCTTGCCGTCCGAGGTCACAAACCCATGGACGAGGAGCTCTCGCGGTAGCGGAATCTTCGCCGACAATAGAAGTGCCGGCCACAAAAGCGCGTGGAACCGCAGGATATCCTTGCCCAGCACTTGAATGTCCGCCGGCCAAAACTCGCGGAAGTTCGAATCGTCTGGATGGCCATATCCGAGCGCGGAGAGGTAGCTTGCGAGCGCGTCGCACCATACATACATAAGCTGGTTCGGATCGTTCGGCACCGGTATCCCCCACGGTATCGCCCGTTCGGGGCGCGAGATACTCACATCGCCCAAAGAATTCTCGCCTTCCGACGCATTCAGAAGTGCGAGTATTTCGTTCACTTTGGACTGCGGAGTGATCTTGAATTCGCCACTCTCGAGAATGCGCTTCACTTCGGGCGCGTATTTGGAAAGTTTGAAAAAATAGTTTTCTTCTTCGATATGCTCGGGCGGAGCATCGTGGAGCGGGCACCTGCCATTGACCAGCTCCTTCTCGGTGATGAATGCTTCACACCCGACGCAATAGAGTCCCTTGTAAGTGCCTTTGTAAATATCCCCCGCCTCGAGGAGCGCGTTCCAGAGTTTTTGCGCGCCTGGCCAATGTACTTCTCTGTCCGAGGTGCGAATAAAAAAATCGTTGGATACGCCGAGAGCTTGAATCAGCTCTTTTACCTTTGTGACATTTCCGTTCACAAATGCTTGCGGACCCATCTCCATTTTTTGCGCGGCGCGTACGATTTTATCGCCGTGCTCATCGGAGCCCGTCAGGAAAAAAGTTTTGTCTCCAATCTTGCGATGATACCGCGCGATAATGTCAGACAAAACGAGCGTATAGGTGTGCCCCAAATGCAGTTCCGCATTGGCATAGAAAATCGGGGTGGTTATGTAGAACTTTTTTTCATCCATCCCGTTAGAAGTTTTACTGTTTAAATTAATCATAGTTATTATTTAACCTATCATCTGCTTACGCGCTTTTCAAATAAATATGGCGAAACTTCTAACGGGATCCATAAATAAAAAACGAAGTAGGAGCTAGGCAAGCATTCCTTTTTTCCTTTCGATATCCTCGACGACTTCCATGATGGCCGCCGCGACGGGCACAGAAATGAGGATACCGAGGAGTCCGCCAAGCTCTGCGCCGACGATGAGGGCGAGAATGACCAAAATAGGAGGGACGCCGACGACCTTGCGCACGACGAGCGGATAGATGAGGTGGCTCTCAAACTGCTGAACGAGAAGGTAAAAGCCCGCGATGATGAGCGACATACTCGCCCCGCCGACCGTGAACGCGAGGATGACGCCGGGGATCGCCGCGATGATCGGTCCGAATACGGGGATGATCTCGAGGGCGCCCGCGAGCAAAGCGAGCGACATCGCATACGGCACGCCGAAAATAGTAAGCCCCAAATATACGAGGACAAAGATGAGCACACCCAAGAGCATCTGCCCCTGCATCCATTTGCCAATCTTGTTTTTTGAACGCTCCCAGAGATTTATCGCGTAAGATTCCTGATCGAAAGGAATAACGATCTTTATAAAACTTTCAATGCCTCGTTCCTGCATCGCGAAATAAAAGGAGAGGATCACAATAAGGATGAAGCTGAAAAATCCGCCGAACAAGACACTCGCCGTCCCCATCACTCCACCCGAAGAAGCATCAACTCCGGAAATACTGCTGAGAAATTCTCCAAAAGCGGGACCCTCAACGATGTTGCTCCATCCGAATGTCGCAGGCAATACTCCTTTCCCGCCAAAAATACTCTGGTCTATCGAATGGATCATGCTCGGAAGTCTTTGCACGATATCCGATGCCTCATCCACGACAGGTGGCACGAATGCGTAGATGATCCCGAAAAAAATCAGTGCGATACCGGCGTACATCATAAGCACCGCGAGAATACGGTGGACGCGAAACTTACCAAGGAATTTGATGCCCGGCTCGATCGAAGATGCGAGAATGACCGCGGTGACTATCACCAAAAGAAGGTCGCGCAGTATCCAAAGCGCCCATGCACCCAAAAGGATGAGGATGCCTTTTATGATCGTCCCCGCCGTGATAGAAATGACGGTGTCTTTTTCGCGTTCTTTCATATTGGCATAATAACACAGATAGGGAACGGGGGGAACACGATTAAAACAAACTCCGCCCTTCGTAAAACTAGAAATTCAGGAGCGGCTTCAAATTCTCTCCGTCCTTGAACGGTCCGATGAGGGCGAGGTTGAGGTTCTTTTCTACAAAAAGTTTGCGTGCCATTTTACGGATGTCTTCCGCGGTCACGGCGCGGATGAGTTTCTCCTTTTCTTTCGGCGTGCGAAGGTCGCGACGGAGCACTTCCTGAACGCCATAGTATTCGGCGAGCTCACTCGAAGACTCGAGCCCCAAATACATCATCCCCACCAAATGCTCTTTTACTTTCGCAAGCTCATCGGCGGGAACGAGGTCTTGCTTTAATTTTTTGAATTCGTCCATGACCGCGCGCACGACTTCCTCCACGCGATCGTTCGCCACGCCGGCGGACGCCGCGAAATATCCATGGTCCGTGAATGTGCTGTTCCCCGCGCGCACATAGTAGCCCACGCCCATCTCGACGCGAATTTTGCGAAAAAGGCGCGAGGACATTCCGCTTCCGAGCACGCCGGAGATGACCGAGACGACTGGGTTTCGCTTGTCATATACGGAGAACGACCGCACGCCGAGAATGAAGTGCGTCTGGTCGGTTTCTTTGAATTGCACGGCGACTTGCGGCTGTGCTTGCGCATCGCTCGTCTTTTTCTTGCCCTTCTTTTTATGCTCGGTGATGCCTTTGAATTTTTTTGCGATCTCTTTGAACGCGTGCTTCTGGTCTACATTGCCCGCCACGATGACCGTCGTCGCACCCGCCACATAGTGCGCTTTGCGGTAGGCGAGAAAATCCGCGCGATTCATTCCCCTCACGATGTCGCGCTCCCCCGCTATGGACCACCCTGCCGGCTGGTCGCCATACAGAAGCTTCATCCACACCTCATGGACTTTTTGCATCGGCAGATCGTCGTACATATTGATCTCGTCCACGATTACGCCTTTTTCTTTTTCAATCTCGTCTTCCTTGAGGAGCGGGTTGAGGTAGAGATCCGAAACGACATCGAGGAGGTGCTCGAAATCCGAGGCCTTGCCTTTCGCATAGTATCCCGTGAATTCTTGCCCCGTGAATGCATTGTACTCACAGCCGAGCGTGTCGAGCTCAATCGAAAGGTCGCTCGTATTAGGGCGCGTCGTCGTCCCCTTGAAACACATATGCTCGAGAAAGTGTGAGAGCCCGCTTTTCTCTTTCACTTCATACTTCGACCCCGTCTCCACGAGCACAAGCACCGTCACCGTAGGATTGTCCGCCATCGGCACCGCAAGCATCCGCATCCCGTTCGGCAATATTTTTTTCGTGCATTTCATCCCGTTAGAAGTTTAGTTATTAAAATTGATTATAATCATCGCTCACCATTCGTCACTTATCTTACCTTTTTATTATAGGACAGAGAAACTTCTAACGGGATTCATCCCTTCATATTAGAGTTTTAGTTAAAGTTCTATCCATAATAGATACGCCCGACCCGTCACCTGTTTTTCTGCATTCAGTAAACCAAACAGACAAAACTCTAACGGGATTCATTGTGCCAGTCTACCACAAACCCCTCCCAATAAACAAAACCTCCCCTATCATCTATTTCAAGCTATAGCTTGAAATAGATGATAGCTGGAATTTTGGGATAGTGGATCAAGTTTGAAAAAGCACCACTGTCATATAAAACAAGTCATGACTTGTTTTATATGACGGTGGGGGCAAAAAGAAAAGGTCCGAATAGGACCTTTTTGAAACATGTCGTGCTTATTTAGGGATAAGCATAACCTTGCCGTCCACCGTAAACACTTCGCTGAACCCATTTGGTGGATACCCTTCGAAATCGATGACACGATTCTTCTTATCAATCATATCATAAACCAAAAGAAATTTGTCATCGGCATTGTCACTCTTTTTCTTAACGATGTAGTGATGCGTGGAGGCAAAAGTTGTCTCAGACCTTTTGCCATAATTCTGAGCAGTAAGTCCGCTCACGATGTAGCAAAGTAGTGCAATGAAGACACATCCTATCACCGCCCGTTTATTATGTTCTTCTCTAGCTTCTGCTACCCAAAATGAAAACAAAGACCCACAACAAATTGCAATCCCCCAATACACACCATACATATAATCCATTTCCTTCCCCCCAAAGAATTTTTATGGAACTTTAAACTAATCAAAGTATAGCACCTTTGATATATTTTGTCAAATCCCCTATCGCGATGCGCTCCTGCGTGCCGGTGTCGCGGTCGCGGAGGGTAACGGTGTCTTTGAGATCGGGAGTTTCGCCTAAAGTATCAAAATCGATGGTGATGCAAAACGGTGTACCTATTTCGTCTTGGCGGCGGTAGCGTTTGCCGACATTGCCGTTGTCGTCCCATGCAATTTGCGGGATTTCCCGCTTGAGCATATCGTACACTTCACGCGCTTTTTCTACGAGCTCGGGTTTGTTTTTGAGAAGCGGAAAGACTGCGGCTTTCACGGGCGCGACGCGGGGCGCAAACTTTAAGTACGCTCTCGGCGCGCCACCGAGCTCGTCCTCGGTGTACGCGGACAAAAGTACGGCAAGGAGTGTGCGGTCCACGCCGAACGATGGCTCGATGACATGCGGGACAAACTTTTCACCCGTCGCCTCGTCGTGATACGAGAGGTCAACCTTGCTTGCCTCGGAGTGTCGGCTCAGATCAAAATCGGTGCGGTAGGCAAGTCCGTAAAGTTCCTTTTGTCCGAACGGATAATCAAATTCAAAATCGATCGTGCGCTTGGAATAGTGCGCGAGGTCGCCGCCGAGGATATCAGTTTCATAGACGCGCTCGGGATCGATACCGACGGCATCGATCCAATTCCCCATCGCGACGCGCCACTCTTCAAATGCGCGCTGCCAATCCTCGGGTCGCACGAAATACTCGACCTCCATCTGCTCGAGCTCGCGCAAACGAAAAATGAAATCACGCGGAGTGATCTCGTTGCGAAATGCTTTTCCTATCTGCCCCATACCGAACGGAAGTTTCGGATGAAAAGAGTCCACGACATTTTTGAAATTGACGAACATCCCTTGCGCCGTCTCGGGACGAAGATAGGAAATCGATGATGAATCTTCCATCGCGCCTACGCGCGTGGAGAGCATCATATTGAATTGGCGCTCGGGACCGAAGGCGCCGCCGCAGGCGGGACATTTCGTTTTGTCCTCGAGCTGATCCGCGCGGAATCGTTTTTTGCATTTCGTGCATTCGACGAGCGGGTCGGCAAACCCCGCGACATGCCCCGTCGTTTCCCAAGTGCGCGCATTCATAAGTATCGCCGCGTCCATACCGTACATATCGTCGCGCCCGTCGACGAATGTCCGCCACCAGAGATTCTTTATATTATTTTTGAGCGCGGTGCCTAGAGGACCGTAGTCATATGTCCCCGCGAGCCCGCCATAGATCTCGGACCCTTGGTAAATAAAACCGCGGCGCTTGCAAAGCGAAACGATCTTTTCCATCATATCCGCGGGATAGGGTTTCATTCGCCTACTTTACCACATTTGCCTGCCCTTGGACAAACTGGGGGTCGGACAAAAGATATGTGGTGATCGGTGATTTGCGGTCACGCACTTCGGTCTTCGTAAAGTCGTCCGTGCCGACGAGGAAGATGTCTCCCGTGAGTCGCGGTATTTGACCTATTTGGCTCAAGCTCGGCAGGAACGAAATTTGGAATGCGCCCTCGCGCGTTCCTCCTATGGGGATGCGCCCCGCATTCCACACCACCTCGGAGGTGTTCTCATTATAGGAAATGCCTTCTCCTTCCGGCGATACCGCTCCCAGCCATTTTACATAGATCGGCAATGTCGTTTTCACCGAAGTGTTGGAGACGCTGTTTGAAGAACTGCGCACGGTCCACTCTACCGTATAAGTCGTTTCTTTCTCGGCTTGCGGAGGAAGCGGTCCGGTATTTTCAAACGCGCCCGTGAAATAAAGCCCGCGCGCGGACAGGCGGAGGTCGGTTTCAAACTTGACATTGCGCATCGCAAACGAAGCGATGTCCTCAAAAGTTTTCATCTCGGAAAGGCGCCGTGCGCGAGCGCGCACTTCGACCGTGATCTTCGGATTTTTTATGAGACGACCCGCATCGATGCCGAGCGCGACCGGAGAAAAACTAAAGCCCACCGTACCGCGCGCGCCCGGCTCGAGAGATGCAAACTCCAAGCTCCTCGTCTTGTCCCATACGATAGTGTCGTCGATCGATCGGTAAAATCCTCCGTCTTGCGCATAAATAGAATATCGATTGAGCGCATCGCCCTTGAGTTTTGCTTCTATTACGAGGTCGGCCATTTGGGTCGGGCTGTTGCTTTTCCAGAGAACATCCACACGCACACTGCGCCCGAGAACGGCCGCATGGTCCGCCGCATGGTCGTTGTCCACGGCGATATCAAGCCCGATGAACGGCTTTGTGATGATTGTCGATTCTGTCGCGGTGTTGTAGGTAAGCCCGATGATCCGTTCATCCTTTGGACTCTGCGCGCCGATCGAGATCTTCACGACCTTTTCCTCGTTTTCCTGCCCATCAATAATCCCTCGAATTCTTATGGTGCGTTTTTCTTGCGGAGCAAGCTTTGAAATTTTCCACGAATTGGTCCCGTATGCGGGTAATGGCTCGGCACTCTGAAAATTAAATCCGAGAGGATAGCTTGCTTCGACGATCAGGTTGTCGATCGGATTTTTATTGTTTGAATCTACGGTGATGACCAGCTCCACCTCTTGTCCCGCACTTGCCTCTTTGAGCATCTCCAATTTTACATTGACGAGCGATGACGCGATCTTTACCATATAGGTCGCCGTCTTTTTGATCGTTGCATTCGAGCCCGCCATGCGGTATTCGAGGGTCGCCATCACTTCTTTGCTCGTATTTTCTTCGCCGTAAAGTATCGTGTTCACGCTTTCCGCGATGGATTGTCCTGGTACGATAACCCCCAGATCTTTTGCAATGCGCGGAAGCTCTGCCTTGTCAGCCACGGAGTAAAATCCAAGAGGGTATTCTACAAACAGCGTCGCCTCCTCGACAGAAACTTTGTTTCCGTTCGTAATGACAAATTTTGTTTCAAACGGGTCTCCTCCCTCAATAGTGACGGGGGCGGAAATATCGATTGCAATATTTTCTCCAGAGATAATATTCGAACCCTTCCACCAAATAAACCCTGCGATTGCGCTCGCAAGCACAAAAAATATAATGGATATTTTGACAAATTTTTTCATCATATAATGTCGTTTTGTAATTTGCGCCTGCACCCCAAGAAAAGAAGCGGCATCCCCCGCAGTATCCCACACGGGAGCTACTGTCGGCTCTTTTTGTCTCAGAGTATCGCCGAGAGAGTGCTCTTGAAAATCTTTCGAGTACAGCTCTTTTTCAAGCTCGGCAATCTTGCTTTTCACATCGTCTGGCATACAGGATAGTATAGGACAAAAAGTTATTATGGCCAAGCCACGAATCAGCTGATTCGAAGTTGAAAGGGGGCGCACTTTAATTCTAGGAAGACCGGGACTTCCTAGAATTTACAGATGCGAGGATCGGAGGGCTTCGTTTATTTTTGGCAGGGCTTTTACGCGGACCACCTCGAACTCTTCGAGGATCTCCCGCGAGTATGCGCCGGGTTCTAAAAACTTCTCATACCCTTCGGGGTCGAGGTATCCGAGGCGCACGAGGACACGCAGGGCGACGAGGACTTCAAGGGCGGCAAGCAACTTGGGTGTTTCGTTCCCAAGTGTGCTTGGGAACGAAACACCCAAGTTGCTTAGAGGATGTTCCGGTGTAGCGCATGATTCTAAAAAATCAGCCATTCCGACAATGTCCGCAAAAAGTTCTTGCTCGCGTCCTTCTCCTTGGAGAAGTCGCGATACGAGGGAGCATGCCCGTGCAAAAAGTTTCAGTCGTAGCGCGTCCCCTTTTATCACCGGAAACGCGCGCCACTCCCCAGCGCTCGTAACGCGCCACACCTCTTTCCCGCGTACGAGGTCGACCGAAGCAAAAGAAAGATCTTGGAGTGTGTAACGGAGCTTCGACTTCCCTTCGCGCACGGACTGAGCAGTCGCGCCGACAAGCCCCAGCTCCTCGGTAAAAATTTTATAAAAACGATTCGATTCTCCTACGGGCACACTGCCGAGGATGATTCCGCGCGTATGGTAGATATGGTAGGACATGATGGGTGAAATGGGGAGTGGTTCGTCATTGCGAGGCACGAAGCAATCCAGAGTTCATCACGCATAATCCTAGTTTGCTTCGTGCCTCGCAAAGACAAAAGAACAGGTTGAGTATTGAATATTCTACCCAACGATTGCGATAGTAAACAAAATACCATTTGTATCCACGGGTTCTCCGTGTACCTCCTTGAACACTATTTCTTTTAGGAGCGATGCTTTTTTGAGCTCAACGGCAAATGTCTCGACAAGAGCGCGCCCTTCTTCGTTCGTCGCAACCTCAAGCGTCACGACATCCGACGGGGTAAGTCCCGTTTTCTTGCGGAGCTCCTGCACCGCACGCGAGAGCTCGCGAAACTGCCCTTCGCTTTTGAGTTCCGGTGTAATGTTTGTATCTAACTCAATATCATCAATAATATTTCCATCAAAAACAATTTCTTTAACATTTATTTCATCAGCTAAAATCTCTGACAATTCTTTACCCACTTTCAACTTTACACTTTTAACTTTTAACTTTTGTAGCGGCTGGCGCACCTTGATCCCCGCCTTTGCGCGCGCCTCGAGAGCGAGCGATACGATACGGCGCACTTCAGCCATCGCGTGGAGTACGGCAGTCTCATGGTCCTCGCACATTGTCGCGGACATTTGCGTCCAGCGTTCGAGGTGCACGCTTTCTTTTTCACCGCCCACGCGACCGTAAATATGGTCAGCCAAAAACGGCATCACGGGCGCGATGAGCTTTGAAAATTCGAGGAGAACGATGCGCGTCGTGGCAATCGCCTGCGCGCGGTCCTGCACGGCGTCGGATTTGAATCGGTCACGCGAACGGCGCAAATACCATGTCGAAAGATCGTCCACAAACAGCGCGAGTGGCTTGACCGCGCGGTCAAGCTCGTATGCATCGAGGGCCGTCGTCACTTCGCATGTGACCTCTTTGAGTCGTGAAAGAATCCACTGGTCAAGCGGATTTGTTGTCCCACCAGTTGTCCGTCGTTCGTTGTTCGTTGTCTGTTCCGCACCCGAGTACAGCTCATAAAACGAAAGCACATTGGTGAGGCGCATGATAAACTTTTTCACCACCTCGTCCACGCCGCGCTCGGAAAAAGCGAGGTCTTCGGCATGCACGATCGGTGAAGACAGGAGGTAGTAACGCACCGCGTCAGCGCCATATTTATTCAAAACATCTCCCGTCTCGGGATAATTTTTGAGTCGCTTGGACATTTTTTGCCCGTCTTCCGCGAGGACCATCCCGTTCACGATGACATTTTCAAACGGCGCCTTATCAAAGAGTCCTACAGCGAGCACGAAGAGCGAATAGAACCACCCGCGCGTCTGGTCCACGCCCTCGGCGATGAAATTTGCGGGGAAATTTTTCTCAAAAAGTTCTTTATTCTCGAATGGATAATGAAACTGCGCAAAAGGCATCGAGCCGGACTCAAACCAGCAATCGAAGACAAACGGGACGCGGGACATCGCACTACCGCAAGCGCACAAAACTTCCACGCCGTCGATGTATGGGCGATGCAGATCAAATTCAAAATCGGCATTGTGCGGGAAAGGAACAAAAAGAAGATCGATGGCCCCACCCGTGTTAATAAAATCCTCTTTCTCTCCGCGGAGAGATGCCGCCTCGTCAATGGTCGCACCGCGCGAACCGGCGGCAAGCAACCATACGGGATACTCGTGCGTTACCAGAAGAATAGTTTTCCCTGCATACGACTGCTCGAGCTCGGCGATGACAGCCATCACGCGCCGTTTTACATCGAGGAGATTTTCCCCTCCGTCGGGGCGCTTGGTGAATTTTTCACGCACCCCCGCAAAGTGCCCGCGGTATTCTCCGACAGGTCTCCCGTTGAAAACACCCGTATCAATCTCTTTGAGCCGATCGTCAACGATTATTTTCCGCGTATCAAAACCGATTGTCGCGGCGACGATCTCAGCGGTTTCTTTTGTGCGCACAAACGGCGAAGTGATGATGATTTCGATATCTCTCCCCATGAGCCTTTTGCCGGCTTCTTCCGCTTGCGCGCGACCGTTTGCGGTCACGCCATACGCCACACTGTCTTCGATTTTTGAGTTCACTATTCCACGCACATTGTTCTCAGCAAAGCCGTGACGCATCACGATATAACGGTTGCCGGACTTTTTTGAGCGCTCCGCGAGCTCAGCGCGCGAGCCGAAAACTTCTCGCCTCTCGCAGTGCGCGCACTGCCATACGGGAATCGGCGCGCCCCAGTATCGCGAACGAGATATCGCCCAATCGCGCGCGCCTTCGAGCCATTTCCCAAAGCGCCCGTCGCGCATATTTTTCGGCACCCATGCCGTTTTCGCATTTTCAGCGATAAGCTTTTCTTTGAGCGCGGGAGATTTCACAAACCACGACTGCGCCGCATAGTTGAGGAGTGGCGTCTCACAGCGCCAACAGTGCGGATATGCGTGCACGATTTTCTCTTTTGCAAAAAGCGCGTTAGCCCCCGCGAGATATTTGATGATCAAAATATCGGTCGATTGATGCCCGTCTTTTTCTCCCGATTTTGGCTTCACCGGCACGCCGGCAAAATCGCGCACCTCGCTTTTCATCGTGCCATCCATCGCCACATGCTGGACGAACGGCAAATGCTCGCGCGCGCCGAGCGCCATATCATTCTCACCGAATGCGGGCGCGATATGCACGACGCCAGTACCGCTCTCCATCGTCACAAAATCCGCACCGTAAATTTTCCACCCGTTTTCGCGATTGTCGAGTGTACCCTGTGATGAATAATAATCAAAAAGAGGTTTGTATTCCGTCCCGATGAGCCCCTTGCCTTTGATGCGCTCGAGGATGGTATGCTCTTTGCCCGCAAACACCGCTTCCACACGCGCGGACGCGAGGAGATATTGTTCGTCTCCCGAAGCGACCTTCGCATACTCTTCGTCGGGATTGATTGCGAGCGCGACATTTCCGGGAAGAGTCCACGGCGTCGTCGTCCATGCGAGAATAAAAATTCCGGGGTCTTTCGCAAGCTCAAACTTCACCGTCACTGAAATATCAGTGATGTCTTTGTAGCCGTCGGCGACTTCATTACTCGAAAGCGTCGTCTCGCATCGCGGACAAATGTGCATCGATTTGAATCCTTGGTACACGAGTCCTTTTTCATAGAGAGTCTTGAACGCCCACCAGACCGACTCGGTGTATGAAGCATCCATTGTGCGATACGCATGCTCCATGTCGATGAAGCGCCCGATGCGCGGGATCATTTTTTTCCAAATGGCATCGTAGCGAAAGACCGAGGCGCGCGCCGCTTCGTTGAATTTTTCGATACCGTACTCCTCAATATCTTTTTTGTGCGCAAGGCCGAGCTCTCCTTCTATCAAATTTTCAATGGGAAGCCCGTGGCAGTCCCACCCCCATACGCGCCGCACGAACCGACCGCGCATTGTCTGGTATCGCGCGACGGTGTCCTTGATCGTGCTCGTGAGGATGTGCCCATAGTGCGGGACCCCCGTCGCAAACGGCGGTCCGTCATAAAACGAAAAAGGTTCGCCCGAAGCCGTCTGCTCCAGCGATTTTTCAAAGATCCGCTCCGCCTGCCAGCGCGCCAAAGTCTCCTCCTCGCGCTTCGCGATGTCAGAAAGTTTTCGAATCAGCTGATTCGTGTCTTGGACATAGACCTGCTCTTTTTCATCCTTTACGCCATCATCCATATTCTTTCAGGATACCACAAAGTACCGCCCGGCACCAAAAATATTGAATTGTGTAATATTCACGCAAAAAAGTGCCTTGAGTTGACTCATTTGCACTTAAAAAGGGTAGATTCCAAAAACCAAACCTAATTTATGTCCCCAAGTTACACCAAGTTACACCAAGTTACACCAAGTTACACTAATTTTGATTTATACCTATTTGCGCCTATCGACACAAATAGGTATACTGTGCGAGAAATACGAGTTACTTAAATTTCTCATGGAAACTTCCACTGCACAAAAACATGACAAGGGGGAGATCGCAAAAGTTATCCTCTCTTCCCTCCTTCTGGCAGGAGCGTTTGTTATGATTCTCGCGATGCCAAATCTGGCCCAATTACTGAAGTATGTCGACATCGAGGATGGAAAAATAAAATTAAAAATAAATCGATCTGCCTCAAATTTAAAAAGGCGAGGTCTCATAAAAATGGAGAGACGGGGTGGCGAGGTCTTTGTTGCACTTACAGACAAAGGCAGAAAAGAAGCTCTTTTAAATAATTTAGAGTTCGGTAAATTTGATAAGCACAAAAAATGGGACGGCAAGTGGAGAATTGTCCTATTTGATATACCAGAGAACAAGAGGACTGCGCGCAAAGCACTGAACAAATTACTTAGAAATGCAGGTTGTTTCCATTATCAAAAATCTGTTTTTATAACACCATTCGAGTGCAAAAAGGAGGTGGATTTTTTGGGAGATTATTTCGATATCAGAAAACATATTTTCCTTATCACCGCAAACGAAATAGAAAATGAATCTCGCATACGGAAACATTTCAATCTCTAGAACCAGAATACTAACAACCTCCGCCAACTCTCGTACCTATTTGTGCCTATCGACACAAATAGGTTGGGTGACAAAATCAACAACCCTGTGGCAGAGACCGCAGGGAATCGAGTTAAACCTTAATTGACTAGGTCGGGTTTCCGTACTTCATACCTATGTACCTATTTGTGCCTATCGACACAAATAGGTATGAGAGTTCGTGGAGGGGGTTTTCGTACTCCACTTCCACACAGACTTACCACTTCCACACAGACAAAACCCGCCGAGTGGCGGGTTTTGTCTGTGTGTCATTCTTTCTTTAGATGTCGCGGAGGAATTTGAAGGAGTCTTCGAAGTTTTTGAAGATGATGTCGGTGATGGATTCGGTCTGTCTTGGAGTGATGACGGTGCGAGGGCCGAATGAACCTTCATTGCCGCTGTCGTCGCTCGAGGTGACTTTCAGGCGGTAGATGGTGCCGGGCTTTAGGTTTGGCAGGATCACGCTGTGCGCCATAACATATGAGTCGAGGACTTCGTTTTTGTTGGCAAGCTCCCTCGTGTCCCCTGCGGTGCCTGCTCCCTCTTCATAGTAGGTAGTGGAGTTTGCCGGCTCGTCGGTCTTCCATGAGACGATGGTCTGGATGCGATCGGTTCTGCCGGGAACGAGAGCGTTGTCCACTTTGAAGCCGGAGATGACGGGAGGGGTGACATCGCGCGAGGTCGTGACCGTGAGGGACGCCCCCGCTTCAACGACATTGCCCCCTTCGTTGAGACCCGAGATGTCCACTGCATAGGTCGTGCCGGACGGGAGGTTCTCGACCCTCATCGAGTGCGAGGTGCGCTTTGCATCATCGGTCTTGCGCTCGGTGATGCCGGACTTCACATTCTTGTACTCAACGATAGAGCTTGTCGGCTCATCGGTCGTCCATACTACCGTGAACGAATCTTTTTTGCGCTCGATGATGGAACCGGTAATCTTTGAAGCTTTGGTGGTGAAGGTAATGTCAGCGGATTTACCGATAACCTTCGGGAGCGAGAATGCGCGCGCTTGTACGCGGTACTTGGTATTTTGTTTGAGATTTAAGAGAGCTACCGTATGGTCTACCGCTTTTTCTGTTGTATCAGAAACCTCGCCTGTATACGGAGTCTCTTTTGTCGCATCATAGAGCGCGTCCTCAACGAAGCCGACGACGGGGAATGACTTGATATTCGTCCTGAACGAAACCGTCGCACCGTTCTCGGTGATGTCCGTGACTGTCGGTTTCGAAACAAATGGAGGCACGAGGGACGGGAGGATGGACTCAATAGTGTCCTCGATCTCTTTTTGAAACTGCTCGATGTTCTCGATCTTTGCCATGTCTTTCAGATTCTCCGAGAGGAATGTCGTCTTGAATGTCTGGTCGCTTCCCGTGCCGGTATTACCCGCTTTGTCATTAGCAGAGACCTTGAGGTGATATTCGGTGCCAAGGGTAAGCCCGCGGAGTTTGATGGTATGCGTCTTTGCCCAAACATCATCGCCTGCCGTATCGCCATAAGCAGTATCTTTGCCGTATTTCATGAACGCAACCGCGTCCTCATCCGTATCAAATTTCACCACAGCACTAAACGGAGTAATGTCGCTCACTTTCACATTGGAGATTGACGGTGCCGTCGTGTCGGGAAGCGTCCCCTCTGTCACTCTCGTCACATGCACCGTCGTTATCGTCACATTACCGTCTGCGGGAGTCGTTAATGTTCCCGATGACAATGCGGTATTCCCCGCCGCATCGGCAGACTTCACTACGAAGTAATAAGGAGTTTCTTTGACGAGGGCATTCGTACCACCCGCACTGCCAGAATTCGTCGTATCGGAAGAAAGGGTCATCACATGATAGATCGACTTAACGCTTGTAGAAGGAACTTGAGCCGTCGTATATTTTGGATACAGCGATGTATCTGTTCCATGAGAGGCGGTGTCGTAAAATACTTGCGCGTCTGCCATTTCATCCGTCTGCCACACAATGACCGCAGCAGTCGGCGCAAGTACCGGCGTCGAAGTCCCCGTAATAGTCGGCGGAGTCGTGTCCTTCAAAGTCACAAAACTGTAATACTGCCCCAAGTTGTCATCGGTAGATATCAGCTGTGAATCACCAGCATCCGCCGAAACCACTTTATAGTAATAGGTTACGCCTGAAACCAATCCCGTAAGCCCAATTTGATGTTGGTAGAATGTCCCATTGGCGTTTGTTCCTGAAGTAGTGACCGCGGCTCCGGAGACAAGAGTCCCCGCATTCACTCCCGCCGCAGTGGTTGCATAATACACCTTCGAATCCGAGCTCGTATTTGTATTCCAGAAAATAGTTGCGGAAATGTCAGAAACTTCTCTCTGTGTTACCCCAGTAATTGCCGGCCCGCCTATCGTTGTAAATGTGCCGCCTGCCTCGCTCACCAAAGACGGCATACTTACATTCCCCGCTATATCCTTCGCCAAAACACAGAAAACATAATTCGTAGAGGGAGTAAGCCCGGTGAGGTATATGCTGTGGTTTACGACATAGGTGCCGGTGGAAACAGAATTTGCGCTTGGGCATGAAGTCGGCGCAGTCCCCGTATAGCTCGCATACCGAACGGTCGAAGTTGCGAGCTCTCCTTCCGCGAGAGAAACATCGGTGTAAGTGCTGAAGGTAATATTCGCGGATGTATTTCTCACCGAAGATGCGGCAATACCCGCGCTCGGTATGTACGGCGCGGTAACATCGGTACTCCCCGAACCATCCGGAACATCGGATTTTACCAAGGTGAATTCCGACACATCGCCGTTTGTGCTCACCGTGACCCCTTTGTAGTAGTGCGTCGAGCTTGTCGCGGTCGTAATGGTGTGCGTGTAGTAATTTTGCGCATCATCGGAAATTGTCGAAAGAAGATTGTAGCTTGCGCCGGCACCGGTGGTGTTGTAGTACACCTTGTACGAGCCGAACCCCGCGCTGTCCGCTGTCCCCCAGCTCAAAAACTCGCGGTAGGTACTTGCATTGAGGTTGGTCGTATCCGTGGCGATGAAGTTTGCCGGCGTCCTCGGCGCTGTTGCCGTCTTTGCGGTCACATTGCCGTACAAATCACGCACCTGCATATACACCACTTCAGTCGAGGAAGCATTCAGTGCCGTATTCCACGATGTAGTTGATGTCGCGAGCGCGACCGATGATGCCAAGGTGCTCCATGCGCAGGAGTTCCCTTGCCCATCATTTGAGGGGAAGGCGTTGTCGTTGCAAAGTCGATACTGCATCGTACTGTCGTCTGTTGCCACAAGCTTTATCCCGGCAACCCCCGCTCCACCCACCGAGGAGTCCACGAGGAACCCGCCAGTTGAAGCGACAGTCGGCGCAGTGGTGTCGAGAGCAAATGTGCCGGAAGTTGCAGTGGCGCTAAAATTTGCCGCTTCGCCGTCGGAAATGGTCACACGGATCTTTGCGCCGCTGGTCAATGGTATGCCCGCTGTCGGCGTCCATACAACCGTCGTGGTTGTCGTGGCACTGTCTGCGGTGAGAGTGATCACTGAGTACGCATTTGCTCCCAATCCGGAGGAAATCGTTGCCCACGAAGAGCCATTGTAGTATTCGTAAAGCGTTGGCGTTACCTTAAATTGGTTTGATGGACTTCCCGTTGAAGTGTCAGCGTCAGATGCCTCAAAACTGAAACTTACCTTGCCATAATTCGCATTCCCGGAATCGGTAATCTGCGCGGGTAAAACATTACCCACCGCCGGCGGTGCATTCACCACATACTGCACGGTAACCGAAGTCAAAGTTGGCGTCGCTGCCCCGCCGGAAGCAAGGAATACTTTGTATTGGAAGTAGCGATCGGCAAGTCCGCCTCCAGAAGTAGAGCGGAGCGGGTTGCTCGTACCGAGCGTTACGCCATTGTGCGCATCGGTGAAATAATTCGACCCATTGCAAGTAGCGCCGGTTTCATCATACCCGCACCATCCCGACCATGTCACATTATCAGGCGAAGACTGCATTTGGAATCTGACGGTTTCGGTCGTAGAAGTCGAAGCAACCCATGTGAGTTTGGAGATAACCGCATCGGAGCCGATGTCGTATTTCGACGAAGTGAGATCGCCGCTCGATGCGTATTGGGTGTAGCCAATAGTGACGGAGTCGAGGGTCGGCGTGACGGCGGGGTTTATGGTGGATAATGTCGCTTGATATTGAATATACTGATGACCATTGGTGACACATCCTCCAGTAGAGAGATTCGCGCCACTTGTTATATTTGTACAACTTGCCCACGCGGTCGCGCCAGACATATCGGAGTTGGCACTGGAACGCGCTTTCATCGTGACGGTCTGCCCGTTCAATGTTTCTGTCCATGAGAGCGTTGTGAAACTTGCCTTTGCGCCGAGATCGATGACAGCGGAGGTGAAAGTGCCGGGGGTGTAATAAGTTGATGGGTTGAGGTTGAGTGTGCCGACCGCCCCGACACCCAGCACCTGCACGGGGACAGATTTGGCGACGGTGGTATTGTCGCCGAGTCGGCCATTGGTGTTATTGCCCCAGCAATAGGCCGAACCTGAGGACGAAACTGCGCAAGTATGATAGTACCCAGTGCCAATAGATACGATATTTGCCAGTGTCCCGGTGCCGCCGACACCCTTTACCTGTACGGGGACAGACTTGTCAACGGTTGTATTGTCGCCAAGTTGGCCAGAGCCGTTAGCGCCCCAACAATAGGCCGAACCCGAAGACGAAACTGCGCAAACATGAAG
>JBBTUT010000009.1:19386-66168 GCA_038063615.1 Patescibacteria group bacterium
CACGGGGACAGACTTGGCAACAGTTGTATTGTCGCCAAGTTGGCCAGAGTCGTTAGCGCCCCAACAATAGGCCGAACCCGAAGACGAAACTGCGCAAACATGAAGACTACCAACATTAATAGATACAATATTTGCCAGTGTCCCGGTGCCACCGACACCCAGCACCTGCACGGGGACAGACTTGGCAACAGTTGTATTGTCGCCAAGTTGGCCAGAGTCGTTATTGCCCCAACAATAGACCGAACCATCGTTCTTGAGACCACAAGAATGTGTGTCGCCAGCAGAAACTTGATAAAATCCCGGAGATGCGGAAATCGCCGCGAGCCCCACGCTCGCGCCGACGCCCGACCCAGAAACAGTCGTTGATGAATTGGTCCCTGCTCCGAATGTGCCACCGGCCGTTGGTATAGTACTCGTCGTACTCGTCGCCCCATCGTCAGTAAATGTGTAACTCGACGCTGGCAAAACGACCGTACTTCCCGCCGTCACCCCCGTCGAAGTCGCATATTCCGCCCACCCTCCCTGATTGACCGCGTGCGTCGCGGTGTTTGCTGTCGCTCCCCCTGTCCATGACGACTGCGTAAAGGTAAATGTCGCCGCCTTCGCAATCTTCTTGTACAAAGACACACCGCCCGCCCCCGCGACCAAGACGACAAGCAAAGCGATGATGAGATGGTGATGCTTTTTGTGCTTTGCGAGAAACGCGGCCGAGTGATGGAAAATGTTCATGTGATAATTAAAATAAATGTGGCGACTAATGACTAATAGAGTATGCCCATATCATACCATGCCCGCAATAAAAAATACCACAACTTTGGTTGCGGGGTGGGGACAACTATTTGATGTTTAATGTGCTCAACACAAAAAACTCCATTATTTCTTCTCATTCCATTCTTTTGAAGTAATACCTGCTTGCCGTAAAATCTCGGAAAGTAACGGTCGAGAGATATCCCCATTGTGTGGATTTGGGATGCGCAATTTAAATTCACCACGAACCATAAATGGGTGGCGACCACCGGAATAGGGACCCTCAAAACCGCACGCACGGAGTTTTTTCACAAACTCACGGTGTGAAATATTTTTAGGCATGATTGAGGTTACGCGCCCCAATTTTTAGCGAAATACCGGGAACAGACTCTCGTGAATATACCTTGAGGAGTAGCCAATCCTCGAGCACCTCTGCAAGCTCTTGTCTGCATGTCTCAAGATTTTTTGCATTGGCCCAAACACCGCGAACCTTTGGTATTTCACCAAAATAGGTACCGTCAGCAAGAATCTTGTATTTCGCTCGTTTGAGGTTTTGGTCGAGAAATTGATTGATCATAGGCTCAGTTTATACAAAAATTCACAAAAATTCAATGCTCCGCCCAACATCCAAGAGAGCTACATTCTGTCCGGCGCGGAGATGCCGAGGAGGGCGAGGGTTTCGGCGAGGGTTTCTTTGGCGCGGAGAGCGAGGGCGAGGGCGGTGGTGTCTACGCCATCGTCGGTGACGATGCGCACATCGCGGTAGAAGGCGTTGGTCGCAGTGGCGAGTGCGACCGCATAG
The DNA here is from genome assembly GCA_038063615.1 of Patescibacteria group bacterium. GTDB lineage: Bacteria > Patescibacteriota > Minisyncoccia > Phycocordibacterales > UBA1550 > UBA1550. The sequence goes on from JBBTUT010000009.1 coordinate 20,936, forward strand.
CCGGTGAGCGAATGCACGGCATAGCTCTCTGCGATGTCCGCGACCACTTCGGGAAGCTCGGCGATCTTCATCGCAAGGGCGCGCGCGGATGGGGTTTTGAAGAGCTCGGCGAATCCCTTAGTTTCAGGAAGGGCGGTCCTTCCAGTTTCTGGAAGACCGGGACTTCCTAGAATCTCTGCGTTGCGCGCTTTTGCTTTTTCGATGACTGAAGAGAGGCGGGCGTGCGCGTATTGCACATAGTAGACGGGGTTCTTTTCGGACTTTTCGCGGGCGAGTGCCATATCAAACGCCATTTGGGTGTTGAGCGCCTTTTCGATGAAAAACCAGCGCACGATGTCGATGCCGAATTCGGCGACGAGGTCGCGGAGGAGGATGACATTCCCCGCGCGCTTGGACATTTTTGATGAAACGCCGTCTTCTTTGAGCGACACCATCTGAGCGATGAATACGATTGGTTGGTCGGCGCCAGTGCCTGCTTTTTGCCCGCCTGCCATCGCCTGACTGTCCTTATTGAGCGATAGGCAGTGGCGGGCAGGCCAGCCGAGCATTCGCCCCACCGCTTGCATCCTTTTGATATGCCCATGATGGTCCGCGCCCCATACATTGATGACGGCTTGAAATCCACGGTCAAACTTTTTCTGGTGGTAGGCGATGTCTGCGAGGAAGTAGGGTACGGTGCCGTCCGAGCGCACAATGACGCGGTCCTCGTCGTCGCCGTATTCTGAAGTTTTGAGCCAGAGCGCTCCGTCCTTTTCGTAGGTGAAATTGCGCTCTTTGAGAAGTGCGAGCATTGCGGTATTCGCCCCGCTTGCGCGGAGTTCCGCATCCTCCGAGTACCATACATCGAAGTTGACGCCGAGTTCTTTCTCGATGAATGCGCGATTGCCCGCCTGCACCGCAGTCGCGAGCAGAACCCCCGCTTCCTCTTCGGAGAGTCCCGTAAAATCGAGTTTCGCCATTTTCTCCACAAGCTCGGGAGTTTTGTACTGCTCTCCTTTCCCCAGAGCCGTCTTGCCGAGCTCACGGATCTGGTTGCTCTCGCGGGAATCGTTGATATAAAATTCGCGGGTCACCTCGGCGCCCGTGAGGGCAAGCACGCGCGCAAGCGTATCGCCAAAAAATGCGCTCCGTCCGTGCCCGATGTGAAGCTCCCCCGTCGGATTGGTCGATACAAATTCAACATTCACCCGCTCCCCCGTTTTTACGAAGGACCGCCCTTCGTTTTCTTCGTTTTTACGAAGGGCGGTCCTTCGTAAGATTGCGGATTCGAGGGTGGTGTCGGAGAGGAAGAAGTTTATAAAGCCGGGGCCGGCGATCTCTATTTTTGCGATGTCGTCGGAGGAAGTTTCAAGAATTTTTTCAACAAGCTCCCCCGCAAGCATGCGCGGAGACACGCCTTTTGCTTTGCCGTACATAAGCGCAGCGTTTGTCGCATAGTCGCCATGCGATGAGTCGGCAGGGTGCTCGATATTGACCACCCCCACCTCGACACCGAGCGCCTGAAGCGCCTCACGCACAATGATTTCTATCTTGTCCCGCATCATATTTGTGCATAATAGCACGCGTTGCACTCCACCCAAAGTTCTAGGAAGGGCGGTCCTTCCTAGGACTCTTCACTGTTATCTATTTCAAGTCATGACTTGGAATAGATAACAAGCTACTTGGGTGTTACTTGAGTGTTTCGTTCCCAAGTAAAGAATTAAAAACTACTTCCCTGTGCTTCCAAAGCCGCCTTCGCCACGATGTGCGTCGGATAAGTCGGGGGCTTCTTCTATGGTGGCTCGTTCGACTTTTTGAATGAGCATTTGCGCGACTTTGTGTCCCGCCTCAAAAACATAATCCTCGGTACTCAAATTTATAATTCCCACTTTTATCTCACCGCGATAGCCTGCGTCGATGACGCCACCCAAAGTTTTCAAACCGTGTGCGGTGGCGAGTCCGCTCTTGTCCCAGATGAGCCCGACAAAGCCGTCGGGTATCTCAAGCGCGATGCCCGTACCGACAAGTACGCGCTCCCCCGCCAAAACTGTCGCCTCCTCCACCGCAAACAAGTCGAACCCCGCATCCCCCGAATGCGCGTACGAGGGAATTTTTGCATCAGCTCGTAATTTTTTGATTTTTAGTATCATATTGAATAACTTTGAATTAAAGAATACCAGTTTTCAAAGTTATAAACAAAAAAATCACGAGAGGAGGTATTCCGCTCGTGATTCAATTACCCCGAAAAGATTAAGTTTTTTCAGGCGAAAAAACAAGTCCATTACGCACCATCTGCCAAACAGAAGCTACTCCGACAAGGATATTGAACTGCCGAAACAGAGAGTCAACATTATGACTATGGAGATAATACCCCTCCCCATCTCCAACATACCCTGGGTTTACTCCACAAAGACAAGCACAGCTACCTTGCGTGTGGAAGCTAAGGGCTCCTCGCTCGCGAATTTCTGCCCTAAAATCACAACGCGAAGTACTCCTGTTGTGCATATTCTGATAATGAGCCTCCATTGCCGATACAACCTCCGTGAGTTTACCCTCCCCCATTTCCTCAAGATATGCTCGCGCAAAAGAAGATACGGTGAGCCAAATTGGTCGCGAGTTTTCACTTGCCATAGTGCCCACATCAAAGAGCTGGTACGGCGCCTTTTTCGTCAGCGACCCGGCTTTTTCGTACTCGCTGAGCACGCACGATATCACCCTCAGTAGGGAATCCATTGTTCCTCCAAAGGAATTTATCTCCCGCGCATAGTTCTTGTCATCCTTCGGAAAAGCGGGAATCTCGATGTGCACACTGTCACCGACAATTTGGGAATGGGCACAGCCGAGTATCCCAAAATTTCCTCCTTTCTGAGAAGGTACAACTCTCTCCTCTTTTCCGTAAGATAAATAGATTCTCTCCCATAGTCTGCCCGTAAGGTCAATCACTCTTGGCCAATCTGCAAGACGCAAAAAGATCTGAAAATGAGTGCCGTTAAAGCCCATGTGATATACCTCTGGAAATTTTTTGCCTTTTATTATCGGGTCAAAGTCCATAGCCACACCCCCTTTTTGAATTTAAAAAACTATCTTCCTTGAGACTACCTGATGTTGGACAAAAAGACAAACTGGCATACGAGCTTGCATGCAGTACAAATAACTGATATACCTCACATAGTTGCACACAAAATGAATGACTAAAGGGAGGTTTGATATGTCACAAATGCAGGTAGGAAAAGTCAGAATAGTTACTGAGTCAGAGACTGGCACTTCTCGTAACCCAGCACGCGTTCTCATCTACGAGGAAGACAAGCTCGTCGCTGAGGTTGTCGCAAGAACCTCATTGGAAAAAGGCGCGGATGGCGGATATTACGACTGCATCATTCTCGAGAGCAAACAACCTCAGTAACCTATGCCAAGTTTTCACATCTTCAGGACAACCAATATGGTTGCCCTGATTTTTATATATCCAATAAATTTGTTATAAAAAAATAGAAAATGCTACAATATGGCAATCATGGCGCTTTCGGATAAAACAATACTGGAACAGCTCGAGCGAGGCGATATTGTTATCGAGCCGTTCAAGCGGGAAAATCTCGCGACTTCAAGCTACGATGTTTCGCTCGGTGAAATGTATTTCCGCGAGCAAAAATCGAAAAATTTCTCCACTGTCTACAATATTTACAATCAGTCCCATACCGAAAAAGTGTGGGGAACCGAGCCAATTCGCGCGACGCGCGCCAGTGATATTTTGAACCTCTCTCCCAAAGATATGGAGGGTATCGGTGCGGACGACCTCGTCATCATCCTCGAGCCCGGCGAAACCGTCCTCGCTCATACTGACGAGTTCATCGGCGGGCGCAATCACATCACCACGATGATGAAAGCGCGATCATCGCTCGGTCGCAACTTTATCGAAGTGTGCAAGTGCGCCGGATGGGGCGATGTCGGCTATACGAATCGCTGGACGATGGAGGTCACCAACAACTCCCGCCACTATTCTATCCCCCTCGTCGTGGGTCGGCGAATCGCACAGATCATCTTTTTTGAAACAGGACCGATCCTCGAAAGCGACTACACGAAAGCTGGCAAATACCAAAGCGGTGAATCTCTCGCCGACCTCAAAGCCGCGTGGAGACCGGAGAGTATGCTTCCGAAGCTTTATAATGATAGGGAGGCGAGGAGATAAACAAAAGAAAAGCATGGGCAAATATCACCCATGCTTTTTGCGAAAATTACTCGCATAACATTTTTTTCTCGTTGATCTCAGCAAGAAGAGCTCCCATCTCTTTCTCTTGAAGACCTCTTCTTCTGCCGGCGATTTCCCATACATAGCCGTAGAGATGCAGGCCTTTGCTGGAGCAGATAAACTCGCCCGGTTCGACACCGATCTCGCCCGCCATATATTCCATAAGCAGTGCGATGCCCGCCAGATTGGCCGGGAAACCTCCCCACAAGTCCCAGCTCCTGAAGTAGATGATGAAGTGCAACTTCCCTTCTTCCACCCTCGTATCAATGTGTCGCAAACAGGGAGGGTCTTTCAACATAATGTCTCCCGGTTGTCCGACCTGAATGACGAGCTGGTTGTTGCCCGGACCATACTTTTTGTAACGCTCAATAACTTGCTCGACCTGATTGACCGTAATAGGTCTTTCGTTCCCAAAAAAAGTATGCCCTGTATCAATGTGAGCAATGGGTGCAGTAAGTGCGCTGACCATCCGTTCCCCGTAGGTGTACTGTTCGCCTTCTGACTTTACATCGCTCATAAGGTAACGGGCAAAATATCCGTCCACATAATCCATATCGGTGGGAGCCGGTATGCACAAGTGATGAGGAATCTCGGGAATGAGCGGTCGAGCGGTCGGATTGAGAATGTGCACGGTAATGAAGTCAAACTCCAACCGATACTCCCCCTCGTACGACCCTTGATTTACTATTCGCTTTCTGGCTACTCCCGGCTCAAGGACCTTTGCTACGCACTGAAACCATGCATCGGGCAAATCGCGTGCTTCAATAGACACCAAATTTAAAACCTTCATATTTTCACCCCCTTTTTTTTATTAACAGCTATCTAATTCGGATACTACCCCAAACACGGAAAAAGGTAAAGCCCCCGCCATTGTGTGGCGGGGGCTTTAAAAAATCTTAGCTACTTCACCTCGATCCCTGCTGAGCGGGCAGAGCCGGCGATGATCTTGATTGCTGCTTCGATGTCGTTGGCGTTCAAGTCTTTCATCTTGCGCTCTGCTATCTCTTTGAGCTGTGCTTTCGTGATGGTTGCCACGGTGCTCGTACCCGGCTTCTTTGAACCGCCTTGGATGCCGAGTGCTTTGAAAATGAGTCCTGCGGCAGGAGGCGTCTTCATCGTGAAGGTGAATGAGCGGTCTTCGTACACGGTGATGACCACCGGCACAATATCCCCCATAAACTCGCGTGTCGCATCGTTAAACTTGGTGACAAACTCACCGATATTGACGCCTGCCTGACCGAGGGCGGGGCCCAAAGGAGGCGCAGGAGTTGCTTTGCCTGCGGGAATCTGTACTTTTACTTTTTTCGTAATTTTCTTTGCCATAATGTTAATGTTTGTGAGTCTACCTTACTTTATGCTTTTTTTCAAGCTCTAATCGTGTTCTCGTTGTTTGTTGTTCGTTGTCAGTCGTGCGTAGCGCTACATCTTGCGAATCTGCAAAAAGTCCAGCTCTACCGGTGTCTCGCGACCGAACATGGAGACGAGGACCTTTACGCGACCGCGGTCGCTGTCCACTTCGGAGACTTTGCCCTCAAGCTCTTTGAATGGACCGTCGACGATCGTAATCTGGTCGCCCACCACAAGGTCGATGTTGTGCTTTGGCGTGCCTTCTGCCATACGGCTGAAGAGCGCGTCCGCCTCGGACTTTTCGAGTGGAACGGGGGTCACGCCTGCACCGACGAAGCCGGTCACGCGAGGAGTATTCCTCACCACATACCATGAATCGTCCGTTACGATCATATCCACGAGAATGTATCCGGGATAGATCTTTTCCTCAACTTCCACGCGCTTGCCACCTTTCACTTTGATCTTTTTCTCCACAGGGATGAGCACATTGAAGATCTTGTCCTCCATGCCGAGAGACTCGATGCGCTGTTTCAAATTGCGGAGCACCGCATTTTCATATCCCACATAGGTGTGGATTGCGTACCAGTTGCGCTCGCCCGTTGTTTCTTGTTTGGCCATTTTTTAATAGTTGTTAGTCGATAGTCATTAGAAAGAGAAACTAATCCAATGATTATCTAATAATAAATTTCTTGATAAGCGTCGTGAACAGTGCGTCGAAAGCACCGAGGTAGAGCGATGTCCCGATAGAAAGCACGATGACGAGCACGGTGAAAACGACAGCTTGGCGGCGCGTCGGCCATGTGACATGAGCAAGCTCGCCTTTTGATTCTTTGATGTATTCGATGAATTGCATAAGATGGGAAGGTTTTAGGTGTCAGGTTTTAGGTTTTAGGAAATACCATACATCCATAACACCTTCTGCCCGCCCCTAACACCTACAAGCTAAAACCTGATAACTTATCTAAAAAACCGCCCCGCGGGGCTTTCATTCAAGATACCCTTTTGGTGTGGAAAAGTCAACAGGCGCACAAAGCGCCAGTCCATAAAGTCGTAAAGTCCATAAAGTCAAAAGTGAGATACAAATGCATCAACTTTACAGACTTTAAGGACTTTTGACTTTCGACTTTACCTAATCTCATATGTCACCGTCACATTGGCGGTGATCTTTTCCTCGCCTTGGGGAAGCTCCGGAAGAGGAGCGCTGTCCGCTTTTTCTGCGCCAGAGGTCATCATCACTCGCGAATAGACAGGATAGTCTCCGCCTTCCGAGAATGAAACGATGCGCACGAGAGATACGCCGAGGTCGCTCGCAAGCGCCTCTGCTTTTGCGCGCGCTTTGTCGATGGCCTGCTTGCGTGCTTCGGCTTTCAACTCATCCTCTTTGTCGATTGCGAAGTTTGGTCCCTGCATTTCGGTCACTCCCGCAGTTGCGAGGCCGTCTACAAGCGCATTCACGGACTCCAAGTTGCGTACTTTTATCGTAACGCTCTGCGATACTTCATATCCGACAATCACTTGCTTCCCCGGACGATAGGGCGGACAGTTCAAACCCATGCATGAGACCGTCCCTTCCTGCCATTCGTACTTTGGGTATGAGCTATAGTTTTGAGTCTTGATGTCCTTGTCCGCGACGCCAAGTTTGCGCACCGATGCGAGTGCCGTCTTCACTTTCGCGGTCACTTTGTCCTGCGCATCGGAAACTTTTTTTGAATTCTCCCTGACAGAGAATGAGATGTTCGCAATATCCGGCGCCGCAAAAACCTCACCGTCCCCGGAAACGGAAATCGTATTCGTCGCCGACACCCCACCGCCGATAAAGCGATACGACTTCACTTCAGTCACAACCTTTGCGATGACGAGCACGGCGCTGATCATTGCGAGTACCGTAAGCGCTTTATAAAATTTTGTTTTGCTGTCTTCCATCGTGTTGGGGAACATTTGACCTTTGACATGTGACATGTGACATCTGACCTAATGTAAATCTGTCAATTGTCCGCGAAGCGGTGTCAATTGTCAATTGTTAATTGTTCTACTTAAGAATATCCTCGACTTGGCGCAAAATCGTGTCGAGAGAATAATCCGATTTGATAATATACCCGCGCACCCCGAGCTCCACGCCTTCGCTCATTTTCTCCAGATCGGAAAGCTGTGTCTCCACAATGACAGGCGTGTCCTTGCCCCACTCCTCACCGCGAAGCTTCCGCAAAAACTCGATACCGGTAACTTTCGGCATCATCATGTCGAGCATAATGAGGTTCGGCTTCTCGCGCTCCGCAACGAGAAAACCTTCCTCCCCGTCAAAAGCGGTGGACACCTCGTACTTCCCCTGCCCCCCGGCAACCAAGCCATCGCGGAGAATCTTTGAGAAGATCCTGTCATCATCAATAATCAATATTTTTTTACTCATGGGTATAGTATACAACTAACGACGAGCAACTGACAACAAGGGGAAACGATTGACATGTGACACCTCTTCGCGGACAAATTCAGGAGATTTGTTTTCCGGAAGGTCAGACCTTTGGCGAAGACGAGTCATGCGTCCATTCAATATTCAATATTCAATATTCTGCCCCTACAGCGGGAGCGTAAAATAGAAGGTGCTTCCTGATCCAACTTTTGAACCCACGCCCACCGTCCCTCCATGCGACTCGACGATACCCTTTACTATCACGAGGCCGAGGCCCGTTCCTTTGTGGTCGCTCTGGCGCACGCTTGAAGCGAACTGGGTGAATTTATTGAAGAGTTTATCGATTTGCTCTTTTGCGAGCCCCTCGCCCGTGTCCGTCACCGCAACGACGATGCTGTCGGGGATTTCCGCCGTGCTTGGCATATTGTCGCGAACCCACGGAGCGCCGATGGCGGCGGCCTCATCACCGAGTATCATTCCTTTTTTATGCACGAAACACAGAGCCGTCACCGCACCACCTTTGGGCGTATAGTTGAGCGCATTGGAGAGGAGGTTTCCCGCTACTTGCGTAATCCTCTTTGCGTCTGCCATAACATAGTTCGGCATCTTTCCACCGATCAAAAGCTTCAGATTTATCCCCGCGCCCTGTGCGGTTGTTTCAAAAAACTTCACCTGTTCAGCAAGGAGAGTCCGAATGTCCATTGACTGTTTGTCGATATCAAATTTCCCCGCCTCAAGCCGTGCGACATCGAGCAGGTCGTTCACTAAGTTGAGCATCGAGGACGAGCTCTCATACAGCATCGACACATATTCGCTCGACGCCTGCTTGTCCTCAAGGACCTTGGACGACCTCATCATCTCCCCGATCTTTTTGATATTTCCGAGAGGAGACCGGAGCTCGTGCACCATCATCGAGGTGAAGTCGCTCCGCATTTTCTCCGCCTCTTTTTCGTGCGAAATGTCGTGGAAGATGACGACACCGCCGAGAATCTGCCCTTTTGTAACTCCCACGCTGGACCTCACCGGCGAAACCACAATCTTGTAGTATTTATTACTAAAAAATATCTCGTCGATGGTCAAGACTTTGTCGAGCTTGATCGCCTCCTCGAGCTTGCCTCGGATGTCCAGCGCGCCCTTGAACGCATCGATAAAATCAAAAATGGTCGGTGCGCTTTCCTTCTTCCCGATGATTTCTTTCGCTGCGGGGTTTGTGGCGATGATGCGATAATCGAGGTCGGTCATCACCACGCCTTCGATCATACTCTCCACCATGGCGGCGACCTTGCCCTGCTCCGTCTTTACCACTTCTTCGAGTTTCGTCACCGCCTGCGACGCTTGGTTCACGACCTTGTACAAGATCTCCATTTCCGACTCTTTGTAGAGCCCCGCTTTTGTATGGGACACGGTGAGCACCCCCACGAGCTCCGCGCCGATCACGAGCGGGATATTGAAATAGGAACGCACGGGCTCGTCGATGTCCTCGAGCGTGATCGCGCCCGTGATCGTCTCCTCCACTTCAATACCAGCGAGGTCGCGTCCCAAAAGCGCCGAGAGTGCCGAGAGCATGCGGTTGCGGATGTCTTTGATGAACTGCGACGATACCGAGCGCTCGAGGTCCGCCTTGAACACTATTTTCGATGGAGAAAGAAGCATGTACGACACCGCGCTGTACTCGAGAAATTGATTGAGCGACCCCACGATGACATCGAGAACTTTTTGAATATTGAGCGAGTATCCCGTGCGGTCCGCGACTTCTTTCAAGATAGCGAGCTCGTAGAGGCGGCGTTTTGCTTCGCGGTCTTTTTCCAAAGCACCGCGACGAATACGGCGCACTCCCAAATACGAAAACACCACTACCGCAAAGTAGAGAGTGAGGAGGACGGCGATGACTGGAAGAAGCCCGCTTTGAAACATAATGTTAGTTGCTGTGTTTTATGTCAGGGTATTTGGTGAAGATTGGCCCGAGAGCGTTTCGCACGATCTGCCCCGAAAGCTCCACATAGGTATCGATGAGTCGCTTGAGCGCGTCCGCGGGATCACCCTCGATATTTCTCACTTCTCCTTTTTCTCCGATCTCGATGCCGGAAACTTTCTTCGCGCGCATTATAGCCATATCGGGTCCGAGGATGACGCTCTGCTTCGCAATAATTTCCGACATCACCGCTTTGTATTGTTCAGTTTGTTCCATAATTATTGGTCGATTATTCACCTTTGATAACCTTGAGGAGCTTGCTTGCGGCAATACCCATCATTATGTAGCCGATGATATACAGCGAGTCGTGGATCATTTTCAAATAAAGACCGTCGACGCTCGGGAACCATGGCGTCTCGACCACGATGCCGAGGAAAATAACCGTCATACCGATGCTGAAATAGGTGAGTACTTTCCCGAAAACACCGCCGTGCATTTTGCGCCCGCCCACCCACACCATCACGCTCGTGGCAAAAGCAATGACGAGCATCGACCAAAGCGAAACTATCTCAAGCATTTTTGACTGATCCTCGATTCCCACGAGTGCCTGCATGACCCCGCCGTCCGCCTGCGCGAAAATGAGCGCAGGCCATGCAAGCCCCGCAAACACCCCCGCAAATATTCCAATGTGCTTCATAATTAAAAATTGTTATCGTGACTGATAATGGAAATAGTATACCATGCCCAGGGGAACAAGGGGCAGAATATTGAATATCGAATGTTGAATATGGAAATTGCCCAGTAGGTGATTTTGCTAAATCAGATGCGTGCTCAGGAAGTCCACGACTTTCTAAAATTCACTGGAGATTCTTTTGTTCGACAACAGGTAAATGTCAGACCGATGTCCTATCGCAAAAATCTTTACCGTTTTCGATTCGATACGAAAAATGACGCGGTAGTCACCAACACGAAGTTTGCGGTATCCTTTTAGTGTGTTGCGGAGCGGTATTCCAAAAATCTCAGGGTAAGCGGTGAGCTTTGTTTCAATTGCGTGCCGAATCTTCTTTTTCCATACCGCAGAAAGTGGCGGAATATCTTGTTTTGCTACCTGCTCGTGGTAGGCGATGTCGTATGTTATGCCCATGCTTTTTCGTGCGACACAAAGCGCGCACTTTTATTGTCGCGTTTTTCTGCGACAGAAGCCCACACTTGGTCCTCCTCGATCTCAAGGGCTATACGAATGAGCTCAGCGGCCTTGGTAGCCTGTGGCACACAGTCGCGCTTGGCAACTCGCTTGAGCATTTCATCTATACTACTCTCAATACTCACATTGATGCGTTTTTTAATAGTGGTCATGCACTCACTGTATCAAAAGTGTATCAGCAAAGTCAAGGGAAAGAACATTTGACCTGTAACCTTTGACATTTGACGAAACACGCCAAAATTTCTTGTCACTTGTCACTTGTCACTTGTCACTTGTCACTTGTCACTTGTCACTTGTCACTTGTCACTTGTTCCCCCCTGTTCCCAGTATCCGCCTCGTCGCTTCCTTGTATGCCTCGACATTGGGCTGGTCGAAGGCGTTGATGCGGAGGAGGTTTGCGAGATGCATAACGGTACACATGAAAAACTGGAGGAGCTCGCCGAGCGCCTCGGGGTCGAGGTCGGTGAGGGTGATTTCTGCGAACGGGACATTGCGCGCACGGTACGACTCGACAACGCCGGCATAGATGGCATCGAGAACTTCACACGGTGCGCGAGAGACGACTCCGGGGGCGAGCGGGGCGAACACTTTGTCCTCCGCCAAAAACTGATGCTCCCAGTGCGGTGCGTGCGCGCGGATGAGGAGGCGCGCCGAAAGAGTCGGGTTTGCGAGGTTCATTTGCTCGACGGAATGAAGGTCCGTGGACCCGAGGGAAACCGTGGGAACCATGCGGTGCGTCGTGGGGGCGCCGTCGACGGTCGTTGCTTTGCCGATGCTTTCCGCGAAAAGCTGGCGATACCATTTGCCGACAGACTCAAGCTCGGGATGAAATGCGAAAAAATCAAAAATGACCGCACCCTTGTCGTGCCAAACAAGCATATCCTGCGCCAGTTTGTACGCATCGCTCTCCGCCCCGCTCTCAATGGAATTATCAATGACTGATTTTGCCCCGCGGAAAAGCGCCTCGGCATCAACTCCCGCACACAAAAGCGGAAACACTCCCGCGGGGGAAAATACCGAATACCGTCCGCCAACCATTTTGGGGACGGGCAATAAATGGAAACCATTCGCAACGCCGACCTGCCACAGTGGCGAATTTTCATCGGTGATGCACACGATACGCTCCGCAAGCGAGCCGAGCTTTTGCTCGAGGGCGCTCACGAGGACCGATGCGTTGAGAATGGTCTCGGTCGTCGTCCCCGACTTGCTGGCAATGACAATGATGATCTCTTCTTTTTCAGCGACCTCACTCACCAAAATCTCGGTGATGTCCGCAAGGAGCTCGGGCGCGCAAGTGTCCGCAAAAAGTATCTTCGGCGCGAACGGCGTATGCGCGTCGAGCGTGCCCGCCGTCGCTTCATAGAGCGCCTTTGCGCCAAGATTCGAACCGCCAATACCGATGTCGAGAATGTACGCAAGTTTCGGTCCCGCAAGCTTCGCCGCAAGTGCGTGCGATTTTTTCAAAAGCACCTCGTCAAAAGGCAACCGAAGCGACGCCTCGGGAAGCGCATACGAACTGTCGCTCATCGCAAGGCGCATTCTCGCGACATACTCGGACACGCGCGCAGTATCGACAGCCACACCCCCCTCGTTTGAATATCCTTGGTATTTCATCCCGTTAGAAGTTTAGTTAAAATTCTTTCCTAATTAAAGATAACTAATCTTATCACTTTTTTCCAACTTTTAGTAAGCCCACCAGAGAAACTTCTAACGGGATTCATATTTCATCATTCTACACGATAAGGAGCGGAATATCGAATATTGAAGATAGGATGCGAAAAATCAAGCACAAATTCAAAGGCGCCTGACCCCGACCCCCCATATACGCCATGGCGTATATGGGGGGTCTCGTGGGGAATAACGGGTTTGAAATAGCAATAGACCTGTCGCTTTTTACCCACTTTGTCCACCATAGGCGATACCTATGTCCTATGTATTTTTTAGGAAGTCCAGGACTTCCTAAAGAAAACTTCCCAAACATCCAGAACCTTGCTACTATATAAAAACTATGGACACACAAAAAAGAATTACGATATGGGTTTCGGCGGCGCTTGTGGTGGGGATTGCGGCTATCGGTGCATGGCAGGTGGCGACACAGCCACTCGCGGAAATCGCCCGCAAGGATGGTTTGATGAGTCTCCCCCTCGACCAAGCCGACCATACGAAAGGGTCCGCAACGCCGAAAATGACCCTCGTCGAATACAGCGACTTCCAGTGCCCTGCATGTGGCAATGTCTACCCGATGCTCGAAGAAATGTTTGCCGAGTACAAAGACCGCATCTCATTCACCTATCGTCACTTCCCGCTTCCACAGCACAAAAACGCTCTTCCTGCGGCATATGCATCGGAAGCCGCAGGCAATCAAGGCAGATTTTGGGAAATGGCGGAGCTACTTTTCAAAAACCAAAGTGATTGGTCGGAAAGCGTAACCGCGCAAATAATTTTTGAAGGATACGCAGAGAAGCTCGGACTCGATATTGCGCAATACAAAAAAGATGTAAAAAGCGACGCAGTGAAAGCAAAAGTCGAACGCGATCACAAGAGTGGACAGCTCTCGAACATCGACCATACACCCACATTTTTCATCAATGGCAAAATGGCAACCAACCCTCGCTCAAAAGAAGAGCTAAAAGCTCTCATCGAATATGCAATCACGCATCCCTAGTTGGATTCTCTGGTCAATCATCGCGCTCTCCCTCATCGGCTTCACCGACTCCGCATTTCTTCTTGCAAAACGGCTCTCAGGCGCACCGATCCCCTGCTTCATCACGAGCGGATGCGATGCGGTATCAAAATCCCCGCACTCGGTGATGTTCGGCATACCCCTCTCCGCATGGGGCGTCATCTTTTATCTCGGCATCGGCTTCCTCGCGCTCCTCTCTTGGGACACCAAAAAAGAAATCTTTGCAAAACTTCTGGCTGTCGCAACCGCTCTCGGATTCCTCTCTTCCCTCTATTTTATCTATGTCCAAAAGTTTTTAATAGGGCAGTTCTGTATTTATTGTATTCTGTCGGCGGTCGTTTCAACGGTGCTCTTTGCGCTCGGGATCGCCGTGTACAATAAATGAACTAAAACCCCAACTTTTCATTTACCAAGATCATTGTGATGTGGCGATTTGGCATTATCTCTTTTTCGAAAACGAGCACGCGACCGATGGCGCTTCCGGGGTAGCCCACACCTTGCATCCGTTTATTCTCGAGTGGAAAGACGAAGTCCTCGATGCGCTTGAACCCTGCCTCACGGTCAGCGACGATCTTGTTCGTACTCGCGACCCAGATGACATTGTCGGAAGTGAATGCATAGCTCGGAATCTGACTTCCCGATGCCGAAGCATCGAGCACCTGCCCCGCTTCGGTGATGGCATGCACGCTCCCAAGGAAATAATCCGCAAATACCGACTCCTTGCGAAGGTGCGCTTTTTTTGAAGGGTCGCTTTCTTTCAGTATTGCCTCGTGCACATTGTTCCAGCCATGCGCGTCCCCCTTCAAATAGTCCACGAAGCCGATCTCTTTGAGCGTCATCGACGAACCGTTCATCACTGATGCGCCCGCAGGAATAAGTTTTTTTATTTCTTCGAGCGCCTCTTCTTTTGTATCGACGATGATGGGTGTGACATTGCGCGCCTTTAGCGCCTCGGCAACTTTTGCGACAACTTCGCCTGAGGGGATGTTTGTATATTCCATAATTTTTATTTATTCTCAAACAAATTCTGTTGCTCCACCTCTTTCATATTCAGCGCGATGATGAGCATAAAGACGAGAAGCGTGAAATATGCAGGGAGGAAAAATACGCCGAAGAGATTGAGGAGGGTCTTTAGAGCGAGCGCGGGGAGTATCGCGTACAAACTCATCCTATACGCCCCGCCGTACGAGAGCGGCGTCTTTTTCAACCATGCGATGAAAAATGGGATGAGCGCAAAGAGGAGGAGTGGAACGAGGTATACCATATACCCAAGAGTGATGGCAACAAATGCCGCGATGACACCGCCAAAAACAATGTATCCGAGTTTTCCGCGAACCTTCTCGACCCATGAGAGCAAAAATTCTTGGCTTATCGTGGTCGCGGGCATCCTCCGCAATTCCTGAATCGTGATCTGCCCGCTGTCGCTTCTCGTCACGATCTCCGTCTTGGTGAGAAGCGCGAATGTTTTGTATTCATCAAATTTCACTTTTTCAAAATTGCGCTTTGTGTCAATGACAAAAATATTTTCAAGACCCTGTTTTTTGAGCGCGACAAGCGTATCGCCTTTACCGCTTATGATATACGGCTCCGGCATATTGATCGCCACTTCGCCCTTTTCAATCGTCACCACGAGTTCCGCCGGATAGTAGCTCCTCACCATTTCCGGTGCGCGCTCTTTTAGAAAAGAAACCCCCGCCGGCACCAAAAGAATCCCAAGTCCAGCGGTCATCAAGGCCGAAAGAATCAGCGTTACTTTTGAATAATAGCGGAAAATGCTCCCCAACGGCTCGCTTGCGACCGTATGATAAAACACTGGGTTATAAATACTTTTCTTGAATGTTTCGAATATGGTTTTCATAACATAAAGTATACCAAGCTTAAGGAGAGGTTGCACTACCCCTAATCCAAAATCACCAATCTGGTACTATCGGTCAAATTGGTGATTTTGAAAATAAGATTATCTGACCAGCATCGCTTCGCCGAATGAGCAGAAACGAAAAATGGGAGCTCTCTCCTACTTGCTCGTCATTTCATATATCCCCAACCAATCCTTTGGTTCATTTTTAATAAAATGAAGACACCTATCCATCAATACTTCGGTTGGCCTGTCCTCAATTCTTTCCAAAATTTTTTCGGCGATAGTGACACCCTCTGCCCACTTACCTTCGTAATATGCCAATCTCAAACGATCAAAATCTCCCAAAATTGACCCGACCTTTCGTTCATTGCTCCTCGCCACAACTTCAAAAATGGTCACAAATTCCGTCTTCCCTTTAACTTTTATTTTATCTAACTCTCTAATCAATATTCCATATTTCTCAATATTTTCAGCCCCAAGTTTATTTTTTGTTGATTCACTTATTATGATCTTGACTCCATAGGTCTTCGTCTGACCCTCAAGGCGGGAAGCCAGATTCACGGCATCGCCCATTATTGTGTAATCAAATCTGGCTTCCGAACCCATATTCCCAACCGTTACTCTTCCTGTATTCAAGCCGATACCTATATCGATCTCCGGATCGCCCTCTTTGTTGTTTTCTTTATTAAAATCACCGAGTGCCTCGATCATATCAAGCGAAGTCAAAACCGCATCAAGCGCCTGCTCTTTATTATCTATCGGCGCCCCCCAAAACGACATTATCGCATCACCTATATATTTATCCACAACTCCCCTTCTTCTCAGAACGATGCCGGTCATTCGTGTGAAATATTTATTCAAAAAACCGGTAAGCCGGGACGGCGACATCCCTTCGGACAAAGTTGTAAAATTTCTTATGTCAGAAAAAAAGACAGTAACCTCTCTCTCCTCGCCTCCTAATTTTACTCGAGAAGTATCTTTTAAAATCTCATTTAAAACATCCGCTGAAACATACTTCGAAAAAACCGTCTTCATCTCCCTCTTTTCTTTGTCCGTGGTTAAAAATCGATAAAAAAACAAAGCGAAGGTTGTCGATATCCATGCGCCGTTTATGTGAACAAAGTTTGCCACAACCCCAACATCAAACAACTGAATGATTATTACCGAGTAAATGACCCCAACAAATAAATTTAAAAATATTGCCCTCTGAGCTGTTTTGACAAAATAAAAGAGGAAGCAGGGAATCAGAGATGCCACCAAAAACCAAACAAACAAAATTGTGCTGTTCAAGTCTCTAAGCCGGTAATTATTCAAAATCATATTGCCGATCTGGGCCTGTATTTCGACCCCGCTCATTTGGGTCCCCTTATCGAAAGGGGTCGGTTTTTCATCATGGAGGTCTGCGGCTGTCGCACCGATAAATATGATCTTATTTTCAAATATTTCAGAAGAAACGACTTCTTCCAAAACTTTCCAAAAAGGAATCCTCCTCACGGAGCCGCTTGGGCCGGAAAAAACTATCCGTTCTACGGGATTTATGTCTGAACTTTTCTTAATTTCAAAACCGCTTTTTTCTATTGTCTTGTAAGCAAGACCTTCGTAAACATCTCCGCGCGCGTCTCCAATTCTAAAAGGCAAGCTTCTGACTATCCCGTCTCTGTCGTTGATTAGGTTCACATGCCCCAAAGAAACATTACCTTGCTCTTGAAAGACCGCTCGTGGTTTTAAAAAATTTTCAGAAAAGGAATCTGCTGTTCTGTTTATATTCAGACTCAATGCCTCAACCGGCATAACGACAGGGTAGGATATTTTACCCAAAGCATCCGCCAAGAGTATGTCATCTTCTTTCCCAAAGTGTGAAGGCTCAGACATCATTACATCCAGACCGACAGATTTTGGTTTAGATTTATTCAGAAGAGAAAAAACTTTGGCAAAGACCTCTCTTCGCCATGGCCATTGACCTATTTTTTCTATGGACTGGTTGTCTATTTCCAATATCAAAATATTTGAACTAACCGGCCGTGCGCTGAATAAAATATCTTCAAAGAAATTTTCAATGCCATAAAACACTCCGTATCCGTAAGACGAATAGGTTAGAATAAAAATGAAAATTCCAATAGTAAGGAACTTCGGAAAAGAATTTTTAGACCTACCTCTTTTAAAATATTCCGTAAGTGAATTTTTCATTTTATACGAAGGAGACGGCTCTCATCTCCGCTCGAAGGGAACTATCCTCTTTCATCCAAATATTCTTCTATTTTCATAATTACATGAATTGGCCCGCTCTTGCCGGATATTTTGCTGCCATCAGTCCCCTCCCATGTGGCACCGACAAAACCATCCCCTTCTCCGTACTCTGAAATAAGCGGGTCGAGCTTGGCGGAAAAAATTCCTTTGGCGTCCACCGCGCCCATCTGCCCGGAAACCTCCCACCTAACTTCATTGGTGACATCCTTGGACACCCCGCCACTCCCTTGCAAGATCGCATGAAATATCACGATGTCCCCTTCAACTAAATTACCAAGAAGACTCTTGGTCTCTATTTTTAAACTATCCCATTTTACCGGCAAACTTACAGAATTTTGTTCCGGTGTTTCCTTAGAAACTTCTTTTGTTTCGCTCGTTTTTACTTTTTCTTCTATCGGAGCCGGCTCCCCTTTGATTTCTTTGTTTGGAGAATCCTCTGTTTGATTTTTGATTTCTACAAATCTTTCTTCAGTTTTTTTGTTGAAAACCTTCTTCACTTCCACCTTGTCGTCGCCGACCTTTTCTTTTGTCTTCTCGATTTCCTCTTCTATTTTCTTGTCTTCGTTCTCGTTTCTGCTAAACCATTCGTCTGATCTGATTTTTTCATTTATTCTGACAGGAGCAAACACCAGTTCAGATGTTTTCATTATCGACTCCCTTTCCGCTGGAGCAGCTGCACCTGCCCTCTCTTCAATTTTCTTTATTTTTTGGATATCAGTGTCGGATACTTTCAGAAAACTACCCTCGCCGACAATGAGCGGTTGAATCTTTAATTTTTCTTTAGTCTTTGGATCAATGACCTCTACGACAACCCTATGTTGCGAGCCAAAAATTTCTGAGCTTTTACCGTCCGAGCTAATGCCGAAAGCGCTTCCCCTCACCGTGGCTACCGTATTTGAAGTTTCAACCTGCCAAAGGGAGTCTGGGGTTGCAAGTTCAATTATCTTTGACCAAACTTTCCCAAAAGACAGAGTCGCCATTACCAGTAATTTGCCGGAATTTTTATCATACTCGGCACTTTTTATGGTAAACCGCGTACTTGGACTCACCCTCAAAACAGAACCATCAAAAAAGTGGATCGACGCTTTCCCTTTGCTATCTGTTTCTAAAACATTGCCTTCCGCAACAACATCTCCCGTTGCAAACTCTTTCTTTGATTCGGTTCCTCCTCTATTTTCTATCAAAAAAGTCTTTCCCGACAAAACCTCAATCCACCCGCCTTTCACTACAGGATCTTCTATCTCATTATTTGGGCCAATATTACTCGTAGAATTAAACCCTTTGAAGAGCAATCCTGAAATAATGATAATCGCTACCAAGGTCAATAAAATATATATTTTATTCATCCTATCTTTTTACCATAAATATCAAGATAAAGTAAGTGCGCGGTCGGCAATAATTTGAAGTATACGCTTTTGAAATAAAAAATCCCACGATGGGGATTTTTTATTTCTATTCTTTATTGGGGTGGCTACTGGGAATTGAACCCAGATTGAGAGTTCCACAAACTCTAGTGTTAACCATTACACCATAGCCACCATATATTCAGTCGCCAATGGTTAGTACCTCGGCGGCTCCTCCGTTATACCAGATTTATAGTTCACTTGTCGAGCGAGGGCGTAGAGGAGCGACGAGAGGCGGTTTAGGTATGCGAGGGTCTCTTTACCGACCACTTGTGCTCCCTCTTCGGCGACCGCCACCACTCTGCGTTCGGCGCGTCGCGCGAGAGTGCGCGCAAAGTCGAGGAGCGTCGCAAGCTCGGTCCCGCCGGAAACGAAAAAACTTTTGATCGGCGGGAGTTCGGCTTCTATCGCATTGATGATCGCTTCCATCTCGCGCACTTTCTCCTCGGCAATATGTTTGTTCGCGCCGGCGACTTCTGCTTGCACGATGAAAAGATTTTGTTGTATCTCCGCGATAGTCTCGGCAATCCCCCCTGCCTGCCATCGCCCGTCTGACCCCATTGAGCGATAGGCAGTGGCGGGCAGGCCTGCCCGCTGATGCACTTTCACCACGCCGAGAAAAGAATTCACCTCATCGAGTGCGCCGAGCGCCTCGGCAACGGCAGAGCTCTTTGAAATACGCTCTCCGCAACAGCCAAATGTCTTGGTCGTCCCACCGTCGCCTTTCCCCGTGTACAGCATCCGCCCACTGTACCAAAATTCACGCTGATTGACAATGGGGTGTTTTTTTGCTCTAATGCGTTTAGGTAATTTGTACACTAAAAATTGAAGGGGGTGTTTGCGATGAGAAATATTCTGAAGACTGGACATCGTAGCGGATGCCCTGCACCAAGTGCTCCGTGCACATGCGAAGCGGCACTCTACACCCTAGTAGGAATACTGGGGCTCGTCGCCGGACTCACACAGTGGGCCGTTGGCTATGTTGCAAGCATGGCAGTCCTATCGGACTCGCTTCATGCTTTCTCTGATACTGCGGCGGATTTCTGGGGAGCTGCGATTGTCGTTGTGGTGCGTAGCATGAAAGATTATCCAGTCGCAGAAAAACGCTTGGATAAACTTGGAAACCGCGTCATTGCGCTGGTTCTTGTTTTCGGGGCAGTGCTCGTTGGACGACAAGCGATCATGAGGTGGAGCGCGGGAAATTATCCCGTTCTCCCCATCGCTATTATTGTGGTAGGTATCTTTGGTATCGTAATAGATTTCCTTCGCTGGCAAACACTCTCCCGAGCGAGAGTCCGAAACCGCACGAGCAAACGCCTTCCTGCCCTCATTGCACATGCACAGTCTGACGCAATGCATAGCGTGATGGTTGCCGGCATTGGAGTCCTCACTCTCGCAGGAGTACTCTTGCCCGTCGCGAAGGAAACATACCTTGGTGGAATCAAGCTGATCGACTTTATCGCTTCACTTGGACTTACCGTGTATATGTTTTACTTTGCGAAAAAGATTTGGAAAGGCGAAGGGTGCGGTCACGACCACACGAATGCCTGCCCGGACCATAGCCGTTAAAGTTTCCTTGCCGACTGTTTTACTTTTCGATCGGCGAGGAATCCAACCCCCAGACTGCGAGCAGTTCTGGGGGTTTATTTTTATCTATGTGCGCACCAAACAAAAAATACCCGGTCTATTTAAATAGACCGGGTATTTTTTGTTTGGTGCGCAGGAGAGGACTTGAACCTCCACGCCCGTAAGGGCACAGCCACCTCAAGGCTGCGTGGCTACCGTTACACCACCTGCGCATTGATTTGTCAAGGGTACAATTTTTGTTGCTTTTTCTCTATTGCCGTGGCTTTCTCTATCTTTACCCTCTTCCGAGAAAGGCAAACAACTCTGCGATTATAGTACATTTTCTTAATAATTTCCAGTGCTTCTTTTTTTGCGTATTTTAATTGATATGTTGAACCTTTCCCATCTTTCGTAATATGCCCTTTCACTGCAAGTCTTTCGAAAATTTCATTTCGCAGCCAATCAATATGTAATTTGCTCGCTGATACAAATTCAACATAAAACATGTGGCTCGAGCGCCAGCGCGGGTCCCAATAGGAATAGAAGCACCCGTCGCCATCAAAAGCTCCTCTTAAGAAATCGAAGAAATAATTCTTTGGAATCAAAATCTCCCCTATCGTCTTTGATTTATTTGGGTGCAAGCCAATCGTCTCTAAAAAATTATAAAATAAAATATCACCAAACTGTACCTTATTTGCGCTATTCCCATTATACCCGGAGATGGTCTTGCCTATTTTTACATCCAGCCCAAGACATTTCATAAAATTATCTACTTGCTCAATATCTTTTGAAACAAATGAAATATGTCTTCCGTTCGACGACAAATTACCATCAGTTGCAATAAGCCCGATTGCATATGCAAAATTTGGCGACCATTTGATTTTCACCTTCCCTTTTGGTTTTGGTCCTCGCAGTCCCATGGCACCATTGTACCACCTCAAGGACATAGCGTCTACCAATTAGATTTAAACAAAAAACCGCCGGAGGGCGGGGTTTCGTTTTTTTATTTAAACCGTGACTTCGGCTGATTCTTCTGATACCTCCTCCGCCTGCATTGGGACCGTTGTTCCCGTCTTTGTGTGGCGCATCTTGCGGCTCACTTCGCGGGCGACTTTGTTGCGGATGAAGTAGAGCTTTGCGCGACGGACTTCCGATTGGCGGACGATCTCGATCTTGTCGATTGAAGGCGAATAGAGGGGGAATATCTTCTCCACTCCGACGCCTGACGCAACCTTGCGGACAGTGAACATTGAACCATTCCCTTTGCCATGTTTCACCGAAAGCACGAGACCTTCGAAGATCTGGGTGCGTGTCTTGCCCTTTTCCTCAATCTTGAGGTGGACTTTCACGGTCGCGCCAGCACGAATCGGCAAATTCTTGCGATCCGCGGTTGCGATTGGGCTCATTTGTATTGTTGTATTTTCCATATTTCTTTGTTTCCAAGTATCCGCTACTTTAGCATATGAGACCAAGTTCTGCAATAGCATGGGAAAAATCATTCGGCAAAGGTGCTTCTACTTGATGCTCTGCCCCATCCAAACCCTTGAATACGACTGAAAATGCATGGAGTGCAGTGCGGTCGAAGCCGAGCAGGCATGGCGACTTCGGCGCGTACAATTTGTCACACAAAATAGGATGACCGACCGCTTTCAGATGCACACGAATCTGGTGCGTGCGCCCCGTATGCGGATTTACTTCAAGGTACGAAAGTTTTATCCCCTCTGCCTCTGAATCAGCTGATTCACGGGCTTGGCCCCTTCCAATCACGCGATAGTCAGTAACCGCCTCGCGCATCTCACCGCGCGCGCCGTACTCCGCCGACCATCTGCGAAAATCGCTTGTCGAGCGACCGATGGGTTTTTCAATAGTTCCGCTCTTCTCTTTGAAGATTCCGTACGCAAGAGTGCGGTAAGCTTTTTTGATCGTGCGCGCCTGAAACTGCGCTTTCAAATTTAAAAATGACGCTTGTGTCTTTGCGACGAGAAGCACGCCCGAAGTGTCACGGTCGATGCGATGCACGATTCCCCACTTTTCAATAACCCCTCCCTTGGTGAGCGGTATCGTCTCACCCACACCGCGGATGCTCGGATACTTTTCAAGGAGCCAGTCCGCGAGTGTCGGCTCCTTCGTGCGCCCGTCGGGATGCACCACAAGACCCGCGGGCTTATTGACCGCGAGGACTTCGTCGTCTTCGTATAAGATTGAGATTTGCATCTGACTTTATGGACTTTAAGACTTTCGACTTTTAGGCTCATTTCCCCATCCGTCTTTCGCGCTCGCCAAACTCATTTATAATTTTAGTAAACTCCTCCTGCGAAAAGTCTGGCCACCATGCGTCCACAAAAAAGAGCTCGCTATACACCGTCTGCCATGGGAGAAAGTTTGAGAGGCGCCGTGCTCCGCCCGTGCGGATGACGAGATCGGGGTCGGGCATCGGATACGACCGGAGTTTTTTCGAAAACTCATCCTCGGTGACGACAGTTTTCCCCTCCGCCAAAAGCGCGTTTACCGCGGAAACGATCTCCGCGCGCCCGCCATACGACATTGCGATATGAAGCGTGATATCAAAATCTTTCGCGGTTGCCGACTCCATCCTTTCCATCCCTTTTTGAACATCATCGTCAAAGCGTGAGCGGTCGCCGACGAAGCGCACGCGCACTTTTTCTTCTATCATTTTTTTTGTTTCATTGTCCAGAATGAAGCGAAAAAGTTTTATCAAGTAGCCGACCTCTTCTTCGGTCCGCTGCCAATTTTCCGTCGAAAATGCGTACGCGACCACATGAGGAATCCCCGCCTCGCGCGCCCAGCGCACCGCCTCCTGAAGCTTTTTATATCCCTCGCTGTGCCCCTCGAAAACGGGGAGATTGTGCGCTCGCGCCCAGCGACGATTTCCGTCCATTATGATACCCACGCATTGAATTGGCTGTTCGGACATATCAGTAGAGGATATATAACTGAATACAATATATTCTTAGCTCGTTCGGAAGAAAGAAGAAACACCTTCTCTCTTCGCTCACTCGTACAGAATATCAAAAGATTTGAATTCACCCAAGGGCGCGGACCATTTCTCTTCCACACGGTCGACGCGCGCAAACATCGGCCCGCGATGAGCGAGAGCGAGAATTTCACGAAGCTTCACTTCTTCACCTTCGGCGACGATAGATACGGAGCCATCGATATTATTTTTTACACTCCCCGCAACACCCCGCGCCCGCGCCGCGCGCTTCACAAAATCGCGAAACATCACCATCTGCACGCGACCAAACACCTGACAGGAAAGACGCTTTTGCATAGGAGTCATACTAGCGTAAATTTGTAAACAAAACTAGACGGCAAGTTTTTTTATCTTTTCAATCTGAGCGATAATTTGTAGAAATAATTTTGTACTGCAAACATAAATATCAAAAGTACCATAGGGCAAACTGTCTTTTTTGTTTTTACTCGCAATGCTTGGCTTTGTATAAGCTTTAAAAAATTGCGTACGAGGGATACCAGAAATACCCGACCAATACTTCTCTGCTTCCAGTGTCCCAAGGTGCGAATGAACATGAATATGTCCGCGAAATTTTTTCTCCTCAACCAGACAGATTTCACGGAAAAATCTCATCATCACTTTAATAACCGCAGGGTCGCTGTTTGAAATTCTAGCTGACCCTTGATGTATTTTGCCTCCCTCACCCCAATACAGACACAGCCCAATAATACGGAGATCTCGGGTGGAAATATTCTTAATATCTTTCTGTGCCAAAGTTGCTATTGCTTCCCTTTTTACTTGTTCATTTTCTAGGCGCTTGTGTCGTCTTTTTTCAATTACTTCGGAAGAAAACCCTTTTGCTTTTAGTACACTTAATTGCTTTTTATTGAGAACAATATCTCGCACCCAAACGCTTATACTTGCCTTCGAAACACCAACAATGCGAGCTATTTCCTTGATTGACCTGCCTTCCCTTCGCAAAACCAAAGCTTTTTGTTTTTCAATAGTTTTCATAAAATCGAACAGTGATTGTGTTCACTACTCAATATGTATTGTACCACCACTTTGCACTTTCACAAACTATTGAATTTATTCGTAAGATACGATACTATGGTGGTGTTCGTGGGGGCGATTAGCTCAGTTGGTAGAGCAGTTGATTTACACTCATCAGGTCGCAGGTTCGAGCCCTGCATCGCCCACCAAAACGGAACCAAGCGGTTCCTACGGACAATTTATTGCCGTATCGCCCCACCAATCTTTACTGGCTCCCGCACAGACACTCGGAGAGAGTCCGAGCTCGTAATAGCCACTGTAATACCCTCCATCATTGGTCAACAAGCTGAAGTTGCCGGAGCTTTCCAAGCCAGTCGCTAGCCCATATTTTTGTCCAGCGTTGGTTGAGCTATAAAGATAACCGTAACCAGCAAGGGCCGATTCTTTCGATAAAGTTGATAAATAAGGGTTTAATGCTGAAGCTAAAGTGGTACTCCAGTTGATATCTTGAGACGGCGGGACAGCATACGCCAAAACAATCGGATAATTCCCATTAGCATGGTAATACATTTCTAAAGCAAGCTGGATCTGCCTCATCTCAGAGAGTCTTCTTGCGTCTCTTGCTTTCATTCTCGCGCTGTTTAAGCTTGTTAAAACAATGCTGGACAAAAGGCTGATAATTGCAATAACCACCAAAAGCTCAACCAATGTAAAACCTTTTTGAAATTTCATTTTAATAAGAATTGGGGTTTGTTGATAAACGGTTCCGGTATCGTCTCTGTGTTTTTATCCCCGCCACGAAAGATCAAGAACAGCGAAAAGACGATTATTAACATCGAAAACCAAATCAGTACATAGTTCGCCCGCCTCTCATCTTTAATCAACCCATTAGAATATTTCATCGCCCAGTGAACAAGTTTTGATTCTGCTGTTTTGTATCGCGGATGTTGCACTGTATCAACATCAAACTGAACGCCAATAGACATAAGACAAGTATAGCTTTCAATCACAAAAAAACAAATCATCAATCTATCTCATGCGCCTGTGCCCTCGCGAGGAATCGAACCTCGAATAACGGCTTAGAAGTCCGCAGTTATATCCATTTAACTACAAGGGCGACCTTGTCGCACTCTACCAGTCCTACAGCGACGGGTCAACCACCGCCACTCCTTCTGTTTTTATCTTTTCAAAAATAGCTTCCTTCTCAGCAAACCCGGCGAGAACTTTTGCAAGCCCTTCTTTATTGAAGGTTACCTCTTCTCCGCTTTTTGGAGTTGCGGTAAAAAAGCTGTCACGATTGATCTCGATGGACATATAGATGTTAAACCCGAGAGACACGACGAGTCCCGCAAAAAACGACATCGCCACAATCCGCCAGTCGCGATACGGAGCAATCTCCATCTTCATCGTGTCGGACCCTTTTGACGAAGAAATTTTTTTGAATTTTTTGAACCAGTCTTTTTTGAACATATTATTTGGTAAAATTAAGCGCACTTAAAAATACTTCCGCCATCCATTCGGGCGCGCGCGGGGCGACCTTTGCAGGCGGGGTCGCCTCCTGCTCCGGAGCGGAGCTGTCTCGCACAAGACGAACCGTCTTCCATTCAAACTTGCCGGGGAAATTTTCAAGGAGTACGAGCAGGCGCATGACATCGGCGAATTTTCCTGTCGCTTTTATGCGAAAATTCAAAAATGACACCGTCTTTTCCGTAAGCCCCGGGTCAAGAGACACAATCGTCAATTTGGTCCCCGACTGCGGGCCGAGCTCCTCGATCTTTTTCGTGAACGCAACAATCTCGCTTTCTTTTATAAAATACGCGGAAAGTTTTTCGATATCAGGCGTTTCGTTTTTGAGAACAGACAATGCCGAGGCAATGCGCGACTCCTTGCCCGATATTTCTCCGATCTTTGAGGAAAGCTCCGCGGTCGCCTGCGTCTTGTCCTTCATTGCGACAAAAAAGAATGCATACGCACCGCCCGCGACGATAGTAAGGAAGAGGGCGATCCCGAGCGATATCGTTGTTTTGCTGAATTTCATAGTTTATTTTTTACCGCTGTGCTTTTTACCGCGCGCTCGACCACGACCGAGAAATCGATGTTGGAGCTTTTCACATAGCTCGATATCGGGAGCTCGACCTTGGTGAATGTCGGATCCTTTTTCAAGGTCTCGACAAAACGCGCCAGCCCCTCGCGGTCAGCCGCGACCCCCGTAACGACGAGGCGCTCCTGCAAAGCACTCGCATCATAGATGAACCCTTGAATTTTTATCGCGTCCCCCTTGATGCCGATGATGTTCAAAATCGCTTGAGGAGGAGACAGCCGTCCGTTTGTATCCCCTTTCAAAAATAAATCTATTTTTTTGTTCTCGTCACGGATCTGCGCGCCAACTTCTTTTTCTTGTCCGACATTGCTTTGTTTCAGCTCTAGAGCCGAGAGCTCTTCTGAAATTCCATTATATTTTACGACCGCGAGCATATACGACGGAGCAAGGAGGACCAAGCTCGAAAAAACCAAAGCTCCGAGCGCGAACACAGAGACAACGCCGAGGCGAAGACGGTACTCGACGAGAATCTTTTTCTTTTCTTCTGTGGGGAGGATATTGAGCATGGTAATTTATCTTGGTCGGCGAAGGGCAAGTCCGAGCGCTGTCGCAAAGCGAAGCGAGTCGCTAAAACTGACCTCGGGAACATATTCATCGAGCGTGTTCACATTTACCAGCGTATTCGCGAGTTCGACCGACACCGAAAGACCCTGAGCGAGGTACTCCACGAAGCCGGCAAGGTTGGAATCCCCGCCACAGAGATACACCTTCTGGATTGTGGGGCGCTTTTTGCCGTAATCATCGTTGTGTGTCTGCCAATATGTCTGCTGTTTGACCACCTCATCACGCAAGATTGAGACTGCCGACATCATGGCAAGCGACAGATTCTCATTCTCCGTGATTCCCGAGATCCCTTTTTCTCTTTTGATCTTTTCCGCCTCGTCATACGAAATATTCATATTCTTTGCAATCGCTTCAGTGAGAGAGTCGCCGCCAACCAAGATCGTCGAGGTGAATTCGACCGTTCCTTCCGAAACGACGGCGATGCCCGTGCGCGTCCTTCCGAAATCGACGATCATGTACGAATGCTTGTCTCCCTCCGGCACGACCGCTCGCGCGAGTGATTGCGCCTCGATCTCAAAAGCGATGGGGGTTATCCCCGACCCTGAAAATGCTTCAAGGTATCCGTCGACAAGCGATCGCGGGACAACCGACACACTGACTTCGATCCCGTTTTCTGTTTCTTTTTCAATATCATAGTCAAAGAGCGCTTCGTCCGCCCGAAGCGGAACATGGTCCTCGAGCCCAAGCTCGATCGCCCCGCGAATATCGTTCTGCTTCATCTTTGGCAAGTGCATGTCAAAGAGATATGCTTTTTCTTCGGGAAGGGACATCGTAACAAAGTCGAGGCCGTACTCTTTTTTGAGAGCGACAAACAGAGCGCGGAGATCTGCGGGCTTTTTCACTTCACCGGACTCGATGATGCCCCGTGGAATCGCGCGCTCGCCGAAACGCCCGATGACAAACGCTTTGCGCTTTTCCACAAGCTCGATAAAACGCATCGAGGTGTCCGAGATATCGAGGCCGACCGCGGGCATTTGCAAGAACTGCGGCGGCGGGAAAAATTTATAAAATTTGCTCCGCTCCATTTCTCAATCATTATAGCAGGTGACGGAGGGAAAATCGAGCAATGCGGGATTTTATGATTCGACGAACGACCGCTTCTTTTCTCGTTTGCTGTTCACCACTTCACGCACGATCGGCAAGAACGAGATCACGATGATGGCGAGGACGATCGGCAAGAGATAGCGCTCGGCGTCCGGGATCGCCTTGCCGAGAAAATACCCTAGAAAAGTCACGCCGCCGCCCCAGACGAAACCGCCGAGAATATTGTAGCGCACGAATATTCCATACGGCATGCTCCCCACGCCGGCGAGGATGGGCGCAAAGGTGCGCACGATCGGCACAAATCGCGCGAGTACGACGGTCTTTGCTCCATATTTCGAATAAAACTTTTGCGTCCGTTCGATGTGTTTTTTATGAAAGAAGAACGAATCCTCACGATTAAAGATCCGCGGACCAATCTTTGCTCCAAACCAATATCCAAAACTATCGCCGAGAATTGCCCCCGTGATCATAAACGAGACAAGGATCCATATATTCAAAAACCCTTGAGAGGAAATGAGTCCCGCCGTAAAAAGCAAGCTGTCACCAGGGAAGAAGAAGCCGAAAAAAAGTCCCGTCTCCGCAAAAACGATCCCGAACAAGCCAAAGTAACCGAAAGCTTGGACAAGCTGAGCAATATCAAAGTGTGGAAATGGCGACATATAATAAATGCTATTGCACCGGCGTTCCTCTTGGCACCTCGCGCTCCGGCTCGACCGTCGTCAAAAATCCCTCGCCCACCGCATACAGCACCATCCCCTGACTTTCGAGTCCGCGGATCGTGCGCGTCGGCAAGTTTGCAAGCACCGGCACTTGCTTGCCCACCAAAACCGACGGATCGGGATAATGCTCCGCGATTCCCGACAGAATTTGTCGCGGACTTTCCTCGCCCAAATTTACCATAAGCTTGATTAAACGGTCCGCCTCCGGCACCTTTTCAGCCGAAAGTATCGTCCCGATGCGAATGTCCGCTTTTTTAAATTCAGCAAAAGTGATCATTGTAAAAAAACACACGACTATGCGCACACCGCAACAGGCATACCGATCTCAATATTCCCCATCTGCTTCTTCGCCATCTGTGTCGAGGCGTTCAAAATTTCAATACCAATAACCTTTCCTGAGCGGTCAAGGTCAACCAAAAGACGCCCTGCCATTTTCGCTGTTTTGGCAACTTTTCCTTTTTTGAGATAAATGTACATCGCGTCCGCAATGTTGTCGTATTGAATTTTCATAGGTAATACGCGGTTACTACCGCAACTCTCTTATTCTTTTCAGTGTACACTACTTCAAGAATTTTTCCAGCAAAAGCCTTTCTGGAGAGAATTGTCCCATCAAAGCCCTGGCTGGTAGTATCAGGATTTTTAAGTGTTTGCTCTATGTGCAAAATACTGATGCTTCGCTCATCAATTCTCCATTTTGCGTGGTTGGTAAAGCTTATGTGCATTGTGAAATTTTTAATCCGCCTCCCGTATCGACTTCACATTTTTCTTGTCCAAATAACTCTGCAAAATGATCGCGGCGGCGGAGTCGTCCACGCGCTTGCGCTTGGTCTGATAAAATCGCGCCTGCTGGGTCGAGAGGAATTCGCGCTCGCTCACTATCGGGATTTCCGTCACTTTTTTTAATTCGGCGATGAAGCGGTCGGCTTCTTTCATCACGAGGTTCGGCTTTCCCGCATAGTCCACCGACTCGCCAATGACAATAGTCTCCACCGACTCGTGCGCGCAGATCGTTTTTACCTCGCCCGCGAGCCCTTTCTTATTTTCAAGAATGGTATACGGAAAAGCCATCGTCCCCCCTTCGTCCGATATCGCAATTCCCACCCGCTTTGTCCCATAGTCGATGCCGAGGTGTCTCATAAATACATAGTAACATATCAGGTTGGTTTAATTTAAAAAAATCACCAACCTTTACATTTAAAGGTTGGTGGCAAATTCTCGCTAGTGCAAGAGAGGTGTCATATAAAAATGGTCATGACTATTTTTATATGACACTTACAGAGAATCAGAAAATTTACGACGCCAGATATTTTTTGATCGCGCCTGCGACTGCCTCAAGCGTCTTTTTGAATTTCACTTCATCCGTTTCGAGGAGGGTCATACGGAAACCGTGCAGATGAGAATTGAAACCGGAGAGGGGGACGACGCAGATACCCGTGCTTGCCATCAAATAGTACACAAATCGTTTGTCGGGGGCGACACCCTCCACTGCACCCTCGATGAGCTGTTTCACTTTTGGATTGTCGGTGCGGAGGGACTGCGCATTATCGAGCACACCGTCATCAAAGACGACAGAGAGATAGAATGCTCCGCCGGGTTTCGGGGCGGTCACTCCGCTCACTCCGCGAAATGCCTCGTACGCCATGTCGGCTCGTTTCCGGTACGCACGCACCCGTTCTGCAAGATGCTCCTTGTACCGCGGGTCCGAAAAAATTTTTGGGATCACTTTTTGCGGGAGTGTGGTCGAGCAGACCTCGAGCATTTTCGCATCAACAAGCGTTTTCGCATAGCGCGCAAAAGCGGTGTCCTTTTCTTTATTATAAAACTCCACCCAGCCACAGCGACTCCCCGGCCACGGAATCTCCTTTGAAATGCCTTTCATCGCAAGACACGGAACGACACCGCACACTTGCGAGAGTGGAACAAACGGCTCATCGCCGTACACGATGCTTCCGTATGTTTCATCCGAAATGATGAAGAGGTCAAACTCGCGCGCGATGGCGACGATCTCGCGAAGCACTTGCACGGGGTAGACCATGCCCGTCGGATTGTCGGGATTGATGATGAGGATACCCGCAATGTTCGGATTGTATTTGACCTTGTTTCGCAGGTCTTCGAGGTCGGGGAGCCAGTTGCGATTGGGGTTCAAATTGTAGGTGATGTGCGCGGACCCGGAGTGAGCCCCCTCGGCGGACGAGTGTGTCGAGTATGCGGGATTGGGTCCAATGACGCGCGCTGTGGGGTGAAGGTAGGTATACACTTTTGAGATCGCATCGCCAAGACCATTGAAAAAAAGAATATCTTCTGCAGTAATCTGCGCACCGCCACCGGCATTGCGAATCTTTGCCAAAAACTCCCGCGTCTCGAGGACACCCTTGGTCGGCGAATATGCAAAGGACTTGTCGTCCCGCGCAATGGTCTCCGCCACGATATCCTTGATCCACGGAGCGATGACCTCCCCTTTTGCCACGGGGTCGCCAATATTTTCCCAGACGAGCGGAACGCCGAGCGCCTCGATCTTACGCCCTACTTCCGTGATCTCACGGATCTCATAAGTAAGCTTGTCCGCCCCAGGATGTACGATGTTTCCTCTCATAATGGAGAGCATACAACAGATTGCGTTTTACGCCAATTCTGCTAGGATAGGCAGGCATCCCACGCAATCTTTGCAGAGCTTGGGATGGTTTCGTAAAATTGTGGTATACTGGTTGGGTGACTGAGGAATACAAAAGAAACCCGAATACAAAATGTATTGTTTGCGCCAATCCTATTTATAGGCGACCGCAACAAATACAACAAAACAAGGGGCGAGTCTTTTGCGGACAAGTTTGCTATGGCACATCTTGCAGGAAAGAAACCCCTTGCGTAGTTTGTGGAAAATTAATTTTGGCGAGCTTGCACAAAAAAACCTGTAGTAGGGGTTGCGCAAATACGAATAGAGTAGGCGTTAGATACAACGGTCGCAGTCCAAAGGATAGAGTAAAATCACAGCAAGCTTTAAAAACTAGGTTGATGAAAGATAGGGGGACAAATTGCGAGCGGTGCGGTTATGGCAAGTTTGAAATACTGCAAGTTCACCACAAGAACAAAGATAGGACCAACAATGATCTCAATAATTTGGAACTTATTTGTCCAAACTGTCATTATGAGGAGCATCTTTTGGAGAAAAGCTGGTTAAAAAACTTTGTTCGCTAAAAAAGGAAGAGTCGGATAATGGTATTCCACCTGTCTTGAAAACAGGCGCCAGCAATGGCTTGCGAGTTCGAGTCTCGCCTCTTCCGCATTGGGACTTATCAAAAGAAAAGACCGCTGAGTTTTCGCCCAGCGGTCTTCGCGTTTTAGTCCTTTACCCAAAAAGGCACTCTGCCTTTCTCGTAAAAGATATTGCGAGTTGTGGATTAAGCCAATCTCTTTCGTCCCTCGCTCCCGCATTAGCACTGATAGAAAGGTTTGGAAATTCTTTGATCAATAGCGCCACTGCATAGAGTGTTGAGGTGTTCATCCTTCCCTCCACCCCGAGACCTATCGCCATGCGTTTTCCCTCGAGAGCGTGAAGATATGTTCCCAAGACACATGGATCAAACGAGCGCTTCCTGTCGCCACCCGAACCGAGGAGAATATAATCCACAAAATGCTTGTACTCCTCCTCGATCTTGTCCGCCAACCTTTGCGGTGAGTGCCCGATCATTTCGAGCGCGCTCTCTCCAATTTGCAAAACAATCGTCACCGGGTTCGCCTTTATCTTAAAGAATCCCAGTACGCTCGGATCAGGCCACGGGATGTTGAGCTGAAGCCCATGGCAATACGGTCCCGCCAAATTGAATGCTCTCGCCATTTCCTCAAAAAGTCCTTCTTTGCTTTCTTTGCTTTCTTTGCTTTCTTTGCTTTCTTTGCTTTTTATACTGAAATGGACGAGGTTGAGAGCGCGAGGGTCATCGTCAAAGATGTTTCCCATCTGCCCTGGCGTCGGACAGCGATTGGTCTGACTGTCTGCTTCACCATTGATTGTTTTTGAGGTCGCGAGGACCCCAATCATTGTCTTCCTCTTTGACCACGGAGATCTTGCGTCAAGAACTGCGCGAACATCTCCATGATTCATAAAACCAGCAATACCAAGATACTCCTGCATAAGAACCTCCTCTCTTTCTGTTTTTTGAACTGCTAAAACTCTACCGACATAAAAGCAAATTTTTGTATGATTGTCGAGGAAATCATATTACAACGCCACCATCAAATTCGGCTGGAAAAGTGCGCGGAGTTTGGCGCGAGTTTTTGCGCCAATCGTGCCTTGCTCGCCTCGTATGTCAAACTCTCGCTGAAATACAGCGAGCGCGGTGCGCGTGCATTGCCCAAAGACGCCGGAGAGAGGACAATCATTTTTTGTGGAAAATTGTGGCGGGTAAAATCCTTTATCGATAAGCGCCGCCTGAAACGCGAGCACATCTTTATTCGCCGAACCGGTCTTTTTCACCGCATCTCTCCCCTCATACGGCAAAAGGGTACTCTGATGCGGTCCGACAATCAATGATGTTTCGCCGAAAAAATCCGCAAGTCCGAGGTATGTTTGAAACGCCAATTCTTTTATGACGAGATCTCGCACTGATTGGATCTTGAACTGCGGTTCATAAATATAGCCGTACTCGATGAGCATACTCGCCCCATCGACAGAGTTGTAACTACCGATGGCAATCAAATCTTGCTCCTCCACAACTCCTTTGTCTTCTACTGGAAGACTGCTCACGGGAAACATCCGCGAAAGTCTTTTGAATATGTGCGGGGCGATCTCACCGGTCGCCTGCGAGTTTGAATACTGGCGTTCGGGAGTATAGATGGCAAATCCATTGTACTCGCCGGGAGTATTCGCCCTTCGCGGAGAACTGTCATTGAAATGAATGTGGATGACGATATCAACCTTGCGGTCATTCGCCCACTTATTGATGCCGTAGAGGCGTAGCGCAACATCGTTCGGCGCATTATTATGGGGGAGATTGTCGCTCTTTAGAGAGATCATCCCCGCTTCAACCAAACGCGCCATCTCTCCTTTTTGCGAAGACACGAATGTTTTTATCTCCTCTCCGTGTGTGGTGAAATAATCTTGAAGATGCGGGTTCCACCCTTCTTTGCCCCTCGTCATCGCTACTTCAAAATGCCCGTCTTCGACGAGATACTGCGCGAGAGCAAGAGCGAGGTCGGCATTGAGATCGCGCTCTTTGATATCTCGATACTCAGCCCCGCCAAAATACGGTTCATGTCCGGGCACGACGAGGACATTCAATTTTTTCTTTGTGCTCGAAGCCGTATCGAATGTCGCGCGCAGGTCCGTGGCATTCACGCTCTGCGTAAAAAACACCGACGCGGGCATCGAATCCTTGCTAAAAAATGTTCCAACTTTTTCGTCATACCCACCTATTAAAAAAACGGTGCTAAAAAATGCTATCGCGATAAACGCCGTCCCGAAAGATTTCATGCTTTAATTGTACCCTAAAACGGAAAACTCCAAAACACTTCGCGGCAGATGGAGAGATTTTGCGTGAAGGCGAGCGCGCCGAACCATACAAGGACACCGCCGAATAAAATATTTACATATTGAACCCACGCGAAACTGCGCTGGAGATACCGCTCGATCTCCCCCGCGAATGCGCCGATCGCGAGGAACGGCACGCCGAGTCCGAGTGCGTACGCGATGAGGAGGAAAAATGTTTTTGCGGGTGCGAGAGCGGCGAGCCCGAGGATCGCGCCGAGCGCCGCCCCAACGCACGGCGTCCACCCCGCCGCAAAGGCCGCCCCGAACACAAACGAGGTGAGCGCGCGCGAGGAAAACTTTTTATGCACGGACATCTTGTGCGGTCGCTCAAGGAATGACAATTTCACCAGCCCCATCAAATAGAGCCCGAAAAAGATAACGACCGCACCGCCGATGCGCGCAGTGTAAATCTGGAAAGATTGTGGCGCCTGAGCGAGCACGCCGTGGAGGATGAGTCCGAGGAGCGCGAACACTGCGACAAAACCAAGTACGAAAAATACGCTCGCCTGAAAGGTCGCGAAGCGCGCTCGCGCCCCACTCGCATTTTTATCAAGAGCGATACCGCCGAGGTACGCGAGAAACCCCGGCACGAGCGGAAGCACGCACGGCGCGAGAAAAGAGACGAGCCCCGCGCCAAATGCGACAAAGATTGTGATGTCTGACATCGGGATATTGTACTTTGAATTATGAAGCTCGTCGAGGCATTCCGGTCAAATGTCAAATGTCAGTTGTTAAATGTTCTACAAAACGATTGCGTGCGACGCACGCGCCTGCTACACTACTCTATAAATATGGACGAGTACGACTATCGCATCTCTTGGGTCGCCCCCGAGCATGAGCATCAAGAACACGGGAATGATTGGTTTTGGGCTGTGGGCATCATTACGATCTCGCTCGCCGTAGCGTTTGTCATCGTCGGCGACACGCTCCTCTCCATCATCATCCTCCTCGGCATGGGAATGCTTCTCTATCACGCGAAAAATCCGCCCAAAAATATCGAGTATGAGCTTTCAAAAAAAGGCGTTCGCACAGGCGCGACGCTCTACCCATGGGAGACGCTCGAATCATTCTGGGTCCTCGAAAAATACGGTGGCAAAAACGAAGACCTCCAGCCAAAACTTCTCCTCACTTCCAAAAAAGCATTGATGCCCCACATCGTCATCCTCCTCAATGAAACCGTCCTCGAAGAAGTGCATCAGTCAATGTCCCACATGCTCCCCGAAGTCCCCCAAGTAGAGCCCCTCCCCGAACGCCTCATGCGTCTGGTCGGGTTTTAGTTTTTTGCTTTACTTATTTTTTATCTAACCCTATAATGCAAATATGAATCATTTAATGCTCAAATTAAATACAAATATGACTATTGGGGACAAACCAATGGTGCTTTTGCCTTTGGATATTTATGAAAAAATCACCAAAAGTTTAGACAAACTAAATTCTAAAACTCTGCGAAAAAAGAACACCAAAAAAGCCAGCGCAACCTTTTCAACTGTTGCAAGCGAATCAAGTTTGTCCAAAGACTGGTTTAAGCCGGAAGAAGAAAAAGCATGGCAGAATTTATAAAAGGAGACATTGTGGTTATTCCGTTTCCTTTTTCCGATTTGTCCGAGATCAAAAAGAGACCGGCTTTTGTCGTAAACAAACTCAAAGGGGACGATGTTATTCTTTGCCAAATAACAAGCCAGACAATCAAAGACAAATACTCAATTTCACTTCGGAAAACAGATTTTGCAACAGGAAATCTTTCGACCAACAGCAACATAAGGCCGAATCGGATTTTTACGGCCGACAAGAATATTATTTTATACAAGGTTGGGAAGATAAAAGAAAATAAGACGAAAGAGGTCATCCAAAAAATCATTGAAATAATTAATGACTGAAATTTAAATTGTGCTTTGGTTTTGATTTTTTCTAATCAGTTCATAAAAATTAGCCCCACTCCGATACGGAATGGGGCTAAGACCAAAGGGTTTCAAGCGACAAGTTGCGGGGAGACCAGACGATGCTGACGCCCGGCATCCCACACACGGGCGTCCTCGAACCGATAGACACAGACATTCAAGCCATCGGAGTCCGTGTGCACACCGGCAACGAAGAATTGCTCGTTCTCCTTGAACAGAAAGAAGTTTGCATTGCCCCCGGTGCGAAGCCATATGGAATGATTTTCGCAAAATACTTTTATCTGGTGCTGTGTGAGACACAACTTGTTCAGATCGCTCCCGAGGGAACCAAACATTTTTGCAAAAGTAGCATCCTTTGCCATCTCGTACGCCTGCACTGCGGTTTCTTCAGTTGCCTTCCCTACCTTGTCGAGACCCAAATTTTTGAAGTCAGCGTCAATATAGGACAGGAATGTCTTCTTGCTTTGCGCCAGAGTTTGCGTTCCGTCGCAGGGAGCGATGGTGATGACTTCGTTACCCGAGCGTAGGCAGAGGATAGTATTCACTGCCTCCGCCTGTTCTCGCCCGTTACGAATTGTTTTAGGCGGACAGAGCGCACCTGCAAGAACTTTCTTGAGACCTTTCGGATTCTCAATCCAGCCCTGCATGACATCTGCCGAAATTCCCGGCATGTTCTGGGCAATTACGGCGAGGAACTTTGCTGTCTGTGGATTGTAACCGAGTTTTTTCTGCATAGCAGTTTTCTCCTTTTTTGAGGTTATGCTCAGACAAACAACCACCATGGTTGTAGTCATAGCCAGAAACCCTCAGCAGGACTAAGAGACTTTTGGCTATGACCACTTTCGCAAGTAACTATCAAAGAACTGTTGCTAGTATACACCAAATACCCATTTTGTCAAGTATCCCAGTTTTCCAATTTATGTTAGAGTGTCGGTTGTCGGTTGTTCCACAACTGCCCTCGTCGTTCAATGGATAGGACGCAAGCTTGCGGAGCCTGCGATGTAGGTTCGATTCCTACCGAGGGCACAATACAAAAACACTCACCTAAAGGTGGGTGTTTTTGTATTGTGCTACTTTATGGACTTTTAACTTTATAGACTCTACGCCACCTTCCTGATCATCTTCGAGAGGCGGGACTTTTTGCGGGATGCCGTGTTCTTTTTGATGATGTTGGTCTTGACCGCCTTGTCTATCGCCTTGTAGGCCTTTGAAAGCATCTCCTGTGCCGCCTTTTTGTTCTTTGCGGAAACAAGGGTCTTCACCTCTTTCACGACTTCTTTCATCGCTTTGGTCCGGCGCGCATTGAAAACATTCTTGCGCTCCGAACTGCGGATATTGCGTTTCGCTGATTTGGTAATTGGCATATTCGTCATACTATATACCATTTTACAGTTTTTGCAAGCCCCTGTATTCCCTGTATTCCCGTTGTCAGTTGTTAATTGTTGGTTGTCGGTTGTTCCCCCTGCTTCCCTCATGGTACAGTGTATCCATGATAGCCCACCTCTCCGGCACACTCCTCTTCGCAAGCGACCGCTTTATCGTCATCGATGTCGCGGGCGTCGGGTACAAAGTCCGTGTCACGCTCGATACCTTGCGCATGCTCCGTGGCAAAACCGCAAAAGAAGTGTCGCTGTGGATACACACCATCGTCCGCGAGGATACACTCGACCTCTACGGGTTTGAGCACCAAGCCGAGCTCGACTTTTTTGAAATGCTCATCAGCGTATCGGGCATCGGACCGAAAAGCGCGCTCGGCATTTTGAATGTCGCGCCCGTCGACCATCTGAAAGAAGCGATCACGGCGGGCGATGCGAGCGCGCTGACAAAAGTTTCCGGCATCGGATCCAAGAGCGCGCAGAAAATAATCCTCGAGCTCCGCGACAAATTGGGTGGCGACATAAACGAGACGGGTGGCACGGTCCTCGGCGAAGAGCGCGATGCGATAGAGGGACTTGTCGCACTCGGCTATGCCGAACGCCAAGCGCGCGAAGCATTGAAAAATGTGCCTGCCGAAACCAAAGGCACGAGCGCGCGAATAAAAGACGCGCTAAAACAGCTGGGGAAAAAATAAAAAATCCCATAGGTTTGCACCTATGGGACCAACTTGTAAACAAAGCTCCTGCCCTGAAGACCACTTATTCACATAAGCCCTTCAGCTTTTTCCCCAGAGAAGGATGGCGGAGCTTCCGGAGTGCTCTTGCTTCAGTTTGACGAATAGTTTCCTGTGTTACCCCAAACAAATCGCCGATCTCTTCCAGTGTGTGCTCACGCCTTCCTTCAAGACCAAAGCGTTCCTCAATAACCTTTCTTTCTCTCGGAGAAAGAGTGCTCAGGGCCTTACCTATCACTGAGATTCTCTCTTTTTCAAAAACAATATTCTCGGGAAGCATGGACTCTGCGTTCCCCTCCGAAAGAAAACGGTAAATTTCAACGAAATTTACTTCTGCTTCCGAGCGGTTAGTGTCGAGCACATTATTAATGTGGTTCTCACTAAAAATATCTTCCGGTAAGCATCTGAAAAAATTAGCGAGTTTGAGAGCTGAATTCTTCCATTCCATATCTGCACAAAGTGGCGAGGATTCCATATTCACAAACCTCCCCAGCGTCTGCGCAGAGATATCAACCAAAATAGCAAGCTCTGAGACACTCTTGATGCCCAACTCTTCCATTCTCGAAAGAATGAAATTGTTCCGAACCGTCACCCTGACGCGTATTTCTTTTCTCTTCATTTCCCCCCCCCTTTTTTTTAAATTAACTTTCTACAGAAAGTGTCTCACAAAACATCAGACTTGTCAATGCGTTGAAGCAACATCAAATTTTTGATACAGTGACACAATGAACACCGTATCACTTTTCCCATCGCTCCTCGACTATCAGATGCTCGGCGTCTTTTTGCTCCGCGTGACGCTCGGGCTCATCTTTGTTTATTTCTGGTATGAAAAAATCACTCATCAGAGAACGGAACGAATCCATTTTTTTGAAAAGCTCGGAATGAAACCCGCTGTCTTATATTTTGCTCTCACCGCGTACACCGAAGGCATCGCGGGCACGCTTTTGGTCGTTGGCCTCTGGACACAAGGCGCGGCGATCGCCACGGGGACCCTCATGCTCCTCGCAAGCATCCTCAAATTTTTCAAACCAAACGCACTCCCACGAAACACAATCGAGTTTTACATCATCCTCTCCGTCGTCTCATTCTCCCTCCTCTTCCTCGGCGCCGGCGCATTTGCGTTTGATTTGCCACTCTAGTTTTTTACACAAAAAAAAGAGGGTCTAACTTAGACCCTCTCAATGCGACAACTCCTCCTTCCCTCTCAGAACAGCTCGGCGATAACTGAGCTGTTCTTTCGTGAGAACTCTCTCATCAAAAATAAAAGGGTTGGCTTTGCAACGCGGGCAAATTTCGCCCTTCATTGTCAATCTCTCCCCGCACCATGGCTGTACGCAAGTGTGTTCGAGTCCATCCTCAAACTCACACTTGCTGGCACCGACAGGGCCCTCTGCTCTCAGTGTGTAGGTGAAGCTGCTCATGAGCTCACCTCCTTCCGTCGCTGTTTCCTGGATTGTCGAACCAATAACCGATCATTCCTCTCTCGGACCAGTGCCAAGTCGTTGGCTTTTTTCATGGCTCTCCCTATTTGAATAAAGAGAATACCGGTAAGTCCAGAGAACAACTGAGTGTCGAATGACTCGATGATTGGTCCTCTTAATGACCACCCGAAAAAATCATTAGCGACAAGTGCAAATGTCGCGAGGAGGAACACTCCTCCTATTACAATAAAAATCTTTCCAAGACTTTCCATATCTTTCCCCCTTTTGTTTTTTTATTTTTACAAATTACTCTGGTACAAGTATAGCAAGTTTATGCCATTCTGTCAAGCACGATTGCGCCCAGCATGGAGCGCCTCTTCTTGCAGTCGAGACCATCCATTTTGTAGCGACTCGAGGATACTCTCGTCGCCAAAATGGTGGGCCTTCGGTTCGATCCCTGACGAAAGTGACGCAGGTCACTTTCTCTGGGCGCACAAAATACTGACGAGCAAAGCTCTGCTATTTTTCGTGTGGTCACGAGTTACTAAGTGTTCTCGGATGAGTACATCCTGCGAGCACTAAGTACTCTCGGTCACGGATATTTTTCTGCTGAAAAATTCCTCGACCCCACCTCGCGCCGACGCGCTCCGGTCTTGCGAAAGCTCCATGTGTTCGCTTTCTCACCCGGCTCGTGGTTTTGTGTGCTCACAAAACATCACTCCGCCTCGCACAAAGCGAAAAAAGCACCGCAGGGTGCTTTTTTGGGAAACCGCTTTGTGCGCCCAGCAGGGATCGAACCTGCGACCGTTAGCTTAAAAGGCTACTGCTCTACCAGCTGAGCTATAGGCGCATGGGGGGAAACAAACAACTGACAACTGACAACTGACAACTGACAACTGACAACTGACAAAAAAATACTAGCACAAATCATGCTTTTTTCAAATTTTTTTGCATTCCACCTTAGAGCGAGCCCTGCCATTTTGCACTGCCTTGCGCAAGCGCGGCGGCGCGAGCAGAGCAATTTTTCAGCAGAAAAATATGCGTGCAGTGCAAGGTGACAGGGTGAGCGGGACTTATCCACAGGCCCCCTATTGCATGTAAAGAAATAAGTAGCGTATAATAAGCACAGAGATTAATTAAGTGGTTCGCACCTCCAAGGTTTGGTCAACTTACTGACTTTAATAAAAAGGGAGCACCCGCACAATCACCAATCAATAGTTCATTGCGCAGTACACCGCGCCTCACAAAATAAATAGTAGTTCTTTTAGCTCTTTGTCTTATCTAAAAACCCCCACATGTACATGAGGGGGTTTTGTTTATTCAATATTCAACATTCTATATTCCATATTCCATATTCCACCCTAGAGTGCGAGGATGAATCGTTCGAGGGCGACGGCCATCGGCTCGCCGCCACGGTGCGCTTCGTGATAGCTCGTGATGAGCGCGCGGGAAAGATCGGTGATTTCTTCTTGCGAATAATTTTTTGCAAAGCTGCGCGCTTTTGGCGCGACGAACGGGCTGAGCCCGCAGTCATCGCCCGGCTTCGCTTGTTTCATCAGCGCCATATTTTTCACCGCCCAAAAAAGCGTACCGCAAATCTCCTCGGGCTCGAGCCCTGCCGTCTGCGCGCCTTGATACAAAACCCAGAGCTCTTTTTTGTTCCGCTTGCCGAGCGCATCGCCGAGAGAAAAGATATTGAATGCGGGGCGCGTGTCTGCATTTTTTGCGGCATACTCTTCGAGGGTCGCTCCCGCATCTTTGAGTGTTGCGACCATACTTTTTTCGAGAGCCGGCTCGAATATTAAAAATGAATTCGGCGAGAGGGCGAGCTCCTGTGCGTGCGCGCCGAGAAGTTCCTGCTCCGCTTTTTTCTCGAATACGCCGTCAAAAACAAAAAGCGTCGTATTGCCGAAAAGCCCCTGCGAGGATGCCGACGAATCAAGGAGACCGTCAGTCACTTCGCCGTCGAGAACACTTCGCTCCTCTCCGCATTTTTTGCCCAAGTCCGCACGAAGCACGCGAAACCGCGCGCGCGCCTTTTCCCTATCCTTGCCGTAAATGATGTGTAACATGGTATTTGGGGAGAATATTGAATGTTGAATGTTGAATCATCCCCATTTTATATTCGATATTCCATATTCTATATTCAATCCCCTCCCCCCTTCTCCATCGTCCCCCACCTCGGACCCTGCGCGGTGGACACCGTGACTGGCACGGGAAACTCCACGGCGTGCTCCATCGCGTCCGCGACCACTGCGCGCACTTTTTCCACCGCACCCTCTTCGACCTCATACAAAAGTTCGTCGTGGATCTGGAGGAGCAAATGCGTCTTTGAACGAAGCCCCGCTTTTTCGAGACCGTCATGCGCGCGCTTCATCGCTATCTTGATGATGTCCGCTGCGGTGCCCTGAAGCGGTGCATTCATCGCCATGCGCTCGGCGCTTGCGCGGATAAATGGCACGGGCGACTTGAGCCCCGCAAAAAAGCGATGGCGCCCGAAGTAGGTCGTCGTGAAGCCGTCCCTCTTTGCGCGCGCCTTCACCTCTTCGAAGTAGGCGGCGATCTTTGGAAAAGTAATAAAATAATTGTCGTAAAATTCCTGCGCTTCGGCGCGCGTCGAGCCCAGATTGTCCTTGAGCGCATTCACGCCCATGCCGTATACGATGCCGAAGTTGATGACCTTTGCACGACGGCGCATTTCAGAAGTAACATCTTTTTCCGCAACATTGAACACACGCGAAGCGACCGAAGTATGCACATCGGCCCCCTCGCGAAAGACGGTCATCAGGACCTCGTCCTCAGAGAGTGTCGCGAGGACGCGCATCTCTATCTGCGAATAATCGAAAGCGAGCAAGGTCGAGCCCGCCGGTGCCACGAATGCGTCGCGAATAGCAACCCCCATCTCGCCACGCACGGGAATATTTTGCAAATTCGGATTCGAGGATGACATTCTGCCCGTCGTCGTCCCCGCCTGATTGAGCGTCGTATGGAGTCGTCCGTCCTCGCCGATCAAATGAGGCAAGTTGTCGATGTATGTAGAGAGGAGCTTCTGAAGTTCGCGATATAAAAGAATATCGGCAATGATCGGATGCGCATCGGCGAGCTTCACGAGCTCGGACTCGCGGGTCGAGCGCGCACCGCCTTCGGTTTTCTTGAGCCCCTTTGCCACGAGGCCGAGCTTGTCAAAAAGTATTTCTCCGAGCTGTTTCGGCGAATTCATATTGAACTCTCCGCCCGCATGCGTGTAGATGCGCGCGGTGATCTTGCCCTGCTCGGCGTGATAGGTGCGCGAAAGTTTTTCGAGGTGCTTCGTATCGACGAGAATGCCGTAGCGTTGAGCTTCTTCGATAAGAGGAATGAGCGGAAGCTCGATGTCGCGGTACACACCGCCGAGCCCCTGCTTGCCGATCTCCGCTTCAAGCGTTTCAAATGACTCCGCAAAATTATTTTTTTTCGTATAGTGGAGCATATCCTCAAGCGACGGCGTCGTGAGGTCGGAGTTGAGAAGCCAGAGTGCTATCTGCGCGTGCTTGAAAAGAATAGGGTCAGGAGCCATTTCCGCTTCCTTTTCTTCCTGAGGTTCGCGTACTATTCCCAAGAGGTCGTGGAGGCGGTCGCGGAGCGTCCGAAAATCCAGATCGGCAAAAAGCGCTTCCGCTTGTGCCGGTTCGAAACTCTCGCGCCACGGTTTCCCGGGGAGGGTAAACTCGATCGGCGCATCACGGCGCACCGTCGCAAGCGTTTTCGAAAAGAGCGCTTCTTCCTCGCCGTCTTCGAGGAGCTTCCAGATGCGCGGAGTGAGCCCCGCTTTCTTAAACGCATCGGGATCCTTTTTTATTTTTTGATACATCTCCTCGATAGAGCCGAATGTCGTGATGAGCGTTGTCGCCGTTTTCTCGCCGATGCCCTTGATGCCGATGATGTTGTCCGAAGGGTCTCCGCGAAGCCCTTTGTAGTCGGGAAGAAGTGTCGGCTTGAAACCAAATCGCTCCACCACTTTCTTTTCGTCATACAAAATAGTGTCATTGATTCCTTTCTTCAAAGTGTACACGAGCACGCGATCGTCATCGACGAGCTGGAGCGTATCCATATCGCCCGAGGCGATGATGATGCGCAGGTCTTTTTCATTTTTCATTTTTTCGACGATGGTGGCGAGGAGGT
Organism: Patescibacteria group bacterium; assembly: GCA_038063615.1. Taxonomy (GTDB): domain Bacteria; phylum Patescibacteriota; class Minisyncoccia; order Phycocordibacterales; family UBA1550; genus UBA1550. The sequence goes on from JBBTUT010000009.1 coordinate 65,291, forward strand.
CGTCTGCTTCAAACCCCGCGAGCTCGTATGCGGGGATGCCGAGTGCCGCAAAGACATCGCGCGCGCGCTTGATCTGATGCACCAAGTCGTCCTCGGCTTTCGCGCGACCGAGCTTGTACGCATCGTACGCCTCATGGCGAAATGTCGGCTGAGGCAGGTCGAAGCACCCCACGATGTAGTCGGGTTTCAAATCCTTGATGATCTTCATGATCATCGTCGAGAGTCCGTATAGCGCCCCCGTCGGCTCCCCTTTGCTCGACGAAAACTCAGGCAGGGCGTGGTACGCGCGATGCAGTATCGCGTGCGCGTCGAGGAGGATCAGTGTTTTCCGTGACCCGCCGTAGCCTCGTGCGGAGGAGGTTTGTGTATCTTTTTTTGCCATCTTTTTTTCGGGTAAGCCCATTATACCGCTTTTTCTGTTTTTCTGGGAAAAAGAAAGAACCGCCAGTGGAATGTTCTCCACTGGCGGTTGGTGCTCCTTATCTTAGTGGCACCCTAGAGTAATCAGTGTTGGTGGCGAATACACTCTGCGCCACCCATCTTCCCCGTCAATCATCCCTTCCCCGACTTCTCCAACTCCAGACATGGTTCCTCCGAGCCACGCCGTGTATAACTTCTTGTCTTTTTCATAGATGAAGCAACATGCTTCACTGCAAACAAACCGCTTGCCATCGGGATCAAGCATCGTCTTTTCCCACAACTCCCCCGGACTCGGCCTTGCCGACATAACCTCACCTCCTTTCTTTTTTAAGATATTTGTACAAACCTAAATACTCGCCTAAGAATATCATCTTTTATCAAGTAAGTCAATCACTCAATACCGCCTGTAATACCAAAGCGAAAAGTGCACCCCTTCCAAAGTTAAAAGTGCACCCCCT
>JBBTUT010000010.1:0-11934 GCA_038063615.1 Patescibacteria group bacterium
GAAGATTGCGACAGAGATTCTGAGAAAACAGACTGCTTAAATTACCATTAGACCATAAATTATTATTTTGATTAGATTATTTTAATTCAACACCATTACATCCAGTGGTGGCTATAAAATTATTATTTACAATTTCAACAACTACTGGCTTAACCGACTCCGTCGTCGTGTCTAGACAATAGAAATTATTTGCTCCCTTTTCTTTTGTTTTTACCACATAATTTGTTTTTGTTGAATGGACAAAGTACTCCACATCAATCCCTCTATTATTTTTAAGACCAGCGAGGTAATTATCAATTTTGGTTAGGCTGTCAGTATCTTTTTCAAAAACACCAGTATTATTTTTTTGATAGTACCCATCCACAGAGACCCCAATTTGTAATGTTGTTTCATTCAAAATAGCCTCCTTCAACTTTTCTAACACAACACTCTTCGCCACCCGCAGATCGCTTATCGTTTTGTCTAAAGTTTTATCTAGAGGTTTTGACTGACCTACCCAAACAAAAAACCCTAAAATTACTACAGCGATTACGACTACGATTACAATTGATTTTTTCATTTTATTTTGTGTGCGCCGAGACTGCTTCGTCAGCGCAAAATTATTAATTAATCTCGATACTTTCATTTTAACAAAAAAAAACGGAATGCAAGCTTACACAGGCGCCAAAAAACCCTTGTTTAATAAGGGTTTTTGTGTACCTAAAAATAGTCTAGCGGTACATATCTTTTCGATGTCCAACCTTGAGGATTTTGGCTGTGTCATTTTCAACATCAAAAGAAACCCTGTAGTCACCGATGCGAAAACGATATTCTCCAAGCTCAAAGTCCGTGAGATGCTCCGCAAAATCAAGTGGTGACTTGGTCGACATGAAAAATTCAAGTTTCTCCTTTATCTGTAGTCGAACTACTCGAGGAAGTTTTGAAAATTCTTTGACGGAGTTGCCCCTGAAATCGTATTCCATATATTAGACAAGTCCGAGTTTCTTGTATAATTCCTTTGACGAAACTTCTTTTTTAGAAGCTCGCGCATGGGCAATATCTTGTTTATATTTTTTGGAGGTAGACATTTGATAATATTCTTCAAGCTGACCAACTCGCTCACGAATAGTCTCCCACGCCGAAATAGGCAAGACCACCACAGGGCTTTTGCCAAGCTTAAAAATTTGCGCCTTTTTCATCAAGATATTCATATCCACATCCTACCACGCCCATACACAAAAAGCCAAAAGCAAGGCTTTTGGCTTTTTGTGTATTCACTGTTCCCCTTCCTTACTTTTTCAGTGGGACTCCGATAATCTCGAAGAATTTTGCCGCTTCTTTCTTTCCTTTTGCGGTCGTGACGATGGTTACCGCCATACCAAAAAGGTCTTTTGCCTCCTCATCTGCAACCTCGGGGAAAATGGTTTGTTCTTTGATGCCGAGCGTTAGGTTGCCCATCTCATCGATGCTCTTGCTTTCAAAACCGCGGAAGTCGCGTGTGCGAGGAATGGCAACATTGAAAAACTTGTCGAGAAAGCCCATCATGCGTGCTCCGCGGAGTGTGACCGCCACGCCCACTTTGTCGCCCTCGCGCACTTTGAATGCGGCGATTGACTTCTTTGCGGCACGGAGGGAGGGCTTCTGTCCCGTGATCTTTGCAATACGGCTCATCACCATCTCATTGCGTTTTTTGTCCTTGGAGCGACCCGTTGTTGCAGAAACGACAACCTTCGTGAGGCGCGGAGCCGAAAGCTTCGCCTTGTAGCCAAACTCGGTCTTCATCGCATCATATGCGCCTGCCTGTTTCTCTTTTACTGATTTCATTGTTGATTTCATCCCGTTAGAAGTTTTCATAATCTTATAATTTAATTAAATATATTTAAATCGTCCCAAGATCGTCTGTGCCCCGTTTATCTGTCGGCTGAACTTCTAACGGGATTCATAGTATTAAAATTTACTTGAGTTCTGAACCGCTTTTCTTTGTGACGCGGACATTCTTGCCGTCGATCTTTTTCACGCCCACACGCGTGCGCGCACCGGTCTTTGGGTCGACGATCATCACATTGGACGCATTGATCGGCATCGCGCGCTCGACGATCTGCCCTTTCCCTCCCTTTGTGCGAGGTTTCTCGTGCACCTTTGAGATGTTCGCCCCATCCACGATCACGCGGCCAACAAGCGGAAAAACCTCAAGGATCTTGCCTTTCTTGCCTTTGCTCTTTCCGGTGATGACGATCACGCTGTCTCCTTTTTTGAGTTTCATAGTAGTGGGGTAAATAATATCTATTAAAGCACTTCAGGTGCCATCGAGCCGGCCTTTTGGTATCCTGCCTCAACAATGATCTCGCGCGGAATCGGTCCGAAGATGCGTCCCGCCTTCAACTCTTTCTTTGCCTTGTCGACAATCACGACCGCATTGTCGTCAAAACGAATGTACGATCCGTCTTTGCGACGATATGCATTGCGCGTGCGCACGACGAGAGCGGTGAGAACATCCTTTTTCTTGACCGACTTGCGCGGTTCCGCGACCTGCACCGAGAGGACGACGAGCTCGCCTATTCCCGCATAGCGTTTCTTTGAGCTTCCGAGCACCTTGAATACGCGCCCGATCTTTCCGCCGGAGTTGTCAGTGATTTTTACGATTGATTGTGGTTGGATCATAAGTTTATTGTTAATTGCTTGCCCTGAGCTTGTCGAAGGGCCACTATTTCACCGTTGTCTTCCCGACTACCGTGAATGACTTGTCTTTCGAGAGAGGGCGACATTCTTCGATGGTGACATTGTCTCCTACCTTGAATGTATTGTTTTCGTCGTGCGCTTTGTACTTCTTCGAGATCTTCATGTACTTGCCGTACTTTGGATGCTTGACGAAGCGATTGGTGAGGACGGTGACCGTCTTTTCCATCTTGTCTGAAACGACAACCCCTTGGATCTTCCGTTTTGTAGTTTTGTTTGTTTCCATAGTATTATGCGGTTACCTCTGTGGCGCTTGCTTTACGACTATTCTGCTCGGTCAAAATACGCGCGACCTCCTTTCGCGCGAGCAAAGGCGCTTTCACATTCTTTTTTGCGCCACCCGCGACGCCGAAACGGAATGCACGAATCTCCTCCCTCTTTTCATCGAGGAGCTTTACCAATTCTTCAGAGCTTTTTTTCTTGATTTCAGTCATGTTCGTATGATAAATTATGCTGTCTCGGTGCGACGGACGATGCGCGTCTTTACCGGAAGCTTTGCCCCTGCTTTGCGAAGCGCTTTCACCGCGGTCGCCTCATCAACCCCATCAACCTCGAAAAGCACGCGGCCCGGGCGAACTTCGAAAACATACCCCGCCGGAGCGCCCTTGCCTTTACCCATGCCCACCTGTGCGCCTTTTTGTGTATACGGACGATCAGGGAAAATACGGATCCACATTTTGCCGACTTTGGTGATGGTGCGCACAATGACCTTGCGCGACGCTTCAATCTGGTTTGACTTCACGCGAGCAGGCGTCTCGGCTTTGAGTCCGTATGAGCCGAATGCGAGCGTGATGCCGCGCGTCTCAGGCATAGCAAGCTTCGCCTCGCTCTTGCGTGCATTTTGCCATTTTCTGAATTTTACTTTCTTTGGGAATAACATAGTAGTGTATTTAAATTGGCTTATGCCTCAGGCGCGACAACCATCTTTTTCTTGGTGTCATTAAAAATCTGTCCTTTATAGATCCAGACCTTGATGCCGATAGCGCCATAGGGAAGGTGCGCCGTGTGCCGAGCATAGTCGATATCCGCACGGAATGTCTGGAGAGGGATTCCTCCGCGACGAATCTGCTCGTAGCGCGCCATTTCCGCACCGCCCAAACGACCGGACATTGCGATGCGCGCGCCTTTTACATCGCGGTTCGCCATCACCTTTTCAATAGTCTGCTTCAAAATCATACGGAATGGCATGCGTTTCTCGAGACCCTCGGCGACCATCTCGGCGACGACGGCGGCATTGCCCTCCGGTGAACGCACTTCCTCGATATCAAGCTTGAAATCCTTTGGGAAATCGAGCTTCAGGCGAGTCGCCTCTTTCAAAATATCGCTCCTGAGCTTGACCGAACCCTCGCCCGCACGGCCGATGACCATACCGGGGCGCGCGGTCTTGATGATGATGCGGAATGTCTTTGCATTGCGCTCGATGTCGATGCCGGCGATGTGGCTGCCACGAAGACGCTTCTCGAGGAACTTGCGGATGAGCACATCGCCCTTGAGGAATTTCTTGTACTCCTCTTTCGCGCCAAACCAGCGCGACTTCCAGTCACGGATGATTCCCAAACGATGCGCATATGGATGGACGATGTGTGTCATGGTATTATTTTTTTGCTTTTGGTTTCGCGGCCGCCTTCACTTTCGCAAGAGCAACTTTTTTCGAAACCTTTTTTGGAGCCTCTTCGCTTTTGACTTTTGACTTTCCACTTTTGACTTGCGCGTCAGCGCTTGCGTTAGCGATAAGCTCGATCATAATGTGACTGGTGTGCTTGTGGATAGGGTGCGCCGATCCGTGAGACTTTGGCATCGAGCGCTTGAGGATGGTGCCGTGGTCGACGCGCACTTCTTTTACAAAAAGGTCGACAAGCTCAATGCCCTCATTTTCCTTTGCATTCGCAACAGCCGACATCAAAAGCTTCTTCATTGGGCCGGATGCGCGCTTTGGCAATACATCGAGCTCCACCAAAGCACGGGGAACAGTCTTCCCTTTGATGAGATTTGCCACAAGGCGAACCTTGCGCGGTGCTTGGCGATAGCTTCTGAGGATTGCTTTCATAATTATTTCTTTTTAGCCGCAGGGGTTTCTGCCTTGGCAGCTTTTGCCGCAATGATCTCGGACTCTTTCTTCTTTATTTCGAGTTCCTTCTGCATCTTGCCTCCGTGACGAACGAATTTCTTTGTAGGAGAAAACTCTCCGAGCCGATGTCCCACCATATCCTCGGTCACGCGGACCTCGATATGGGTCTTGCCATTGTACACGCCAAAAAGAAATCCGACCATTTCAGGAGAAATCTGGCATGAGCGCGACCAAGTCTTGATCATCTCCGCAGTGGACGCACTTTTACCCTCAAGCTTCCCGAGAAGTCTCGGGTCAACGAAGGGTCCTTTTTTTAGCGATCGTGTCATTGAATTGGGTAGTTTCTAAACAAAACGAGCTCGGAATGAGCTTTGTTCTGCATCTTATCAGATTGGGAGATAATGTCAAATCGGTCGGCGGATACCTATGCAGGTATCCGCCGACCGATGGACGATAATTGAGTTTTTCCAGAGATTACCGAGTCCCCGTTCCGCCGATAGTCGCGCAGTCTTTTGGACAAGAAGTGGCACTCTCGCCTGAATCACATACACTGTTACCACATAAACTTATGTTGATCGTTGTGCTTCCGAATACTGGCGGTAATATCGAGTCAGTACAGGTTATTGGATAGACAGTTGTAGCCGTCGGAGAAACATTTTGCGTGCCAGAACTTGCCGGCGAGGAAGTCCACGACGGAGCACTACAGGTCACTGTCGCAGAAGGAGTAAAATCGTTCGTAGCCCATGTAATACTATACGCGCCACCCCCTAGGTTGGTGTTAAATATAGTGATGTACGGGGTTGGAGCAGGCGGAGCGATGACCGCGACCGTGGCACTATCAGACGCCGATGTCGCCCCATCAGTACAGTTTATAGAGTAAGTGGTATTACTCGTAGGGCTAACGCTTTGTGTCCCCTCGATAGCTTTTGGACCAGCCCACCCGTCCGGAGCGGTACAGCTTGTCACTCCGCCACCTGAAACCCATTTGAGCGTTGAGGATCCGCCCAAAGTGATGGTTGTAGGATCGGCGATGATCGAAACCCATGGTCCTGATACTGGGGGTGCACCGATACTGAGTTCTGCCAAAGCTGTTGCCGATGTCCCATTTGCTGAATTCGTACAGGTGAATGTCCATGTCACACTACGAGGTCCACCCTCAACAAAATTGTTGTTCTTATTGAACTGAAGTGGTCCACCATTTGATACAAGAATATTTGAATTAGTGAAATCCTTTGGCGAAGACAGTATCGAAGCGCGGCTCCATTTGCAAGAGTTTGCGCCACTGGAAGACATCGTAAGGGTGAATTGCTCTCCGGACGCGACCGATGTCGGAGCGACAGAAGCGGTAACGCTTGCAACGCTGGGAGCGGCGAGTTTGACGCGTTTTGCAATAGGATTTCCGCCAACCGTCGGCGCAAAGTCAATCCATCCGATAACATCCGACCCCCATGCATGCCCGACAAGATTGTTGGCAGAGAAAGCAACTCCGTCATACGCTCCGCTACCTGTCCACGCATTGCCATTATTTGAAAACTTGATGCACCCGTCCCATCCGCTTGTTGCGTCCCCCGCAAGCGCGCGAGCCCAGCCGGAAACCTTGCGTGTGGACCAGTCTACCCGAGCGACAGTAGCTCCCGACGGGCAAATACCTGTTATGTCCGACTGCTTAAAGCTGATCCAGCCGATATTCTCGCTCCACGCATACCCGGAGAAAAGCCCTATGCCACCTGCCCCTTGCGTGGAAGTATCCACATTGACGCCATACGAAACTGCAGAGCCATCACTTGTACTATTGAAACTTATCCACCCGGTGTTCTCCCCCCACGCAAATCCGGAAAGATTTTCTCCCGTCCCCGCCTGCGCCTCCGGTGTTTTGACGAACGATGGGTTTGTAAAGTATGTCGCCCCAAAAAGCAAGCCAACGACAGCGACAGCGAGCACTTTGTGTATGTGGTGTGTGGAAAATATTTTCATAAATTACTTAGACTATACAAAACAGTATACCATCTAAAAGCAAAACGAGTAAAAAAGGTGTGGATAACCCGCGAGACACAAACAACTAACCACTAACGACTAACGACAGGCGAGAGCTTCGATACTCTACACACCCCCATTATTGAACCTGAATCTCGCTTGCCGAAAACTCCTTCATTGTCTTTATGTTCTCTGTCGCGGTGACACTCAGTGTGTCGCCGACGACGATACTTGCAACATCAGCGGGAGCGCGCGTGAATGGCTCAGGTGGTGGCATTCCCTGTGTCGCAGTTTTGCCCGACTGCATTGCTTTCGCAAATGCTTCCATTTCAGACTGAAATGCTTCTGGGTCTTTTTTAGAAAACTTCGAGATTTTAGTGTCAGCGATAACGATAGCAATACGGTCATCGAGAGCTGGGTCCTCAAATAGGTTCATTGGCTGTAACTGAACAGTGATACGGTTCCCCTCGACTGCAGTGACCGTACCGGAAATAGTGCGGACATCATCGGGAATGCGGGGTATCATACCGCCGACGGCGCTTTGTTCAACACGCGCCCTTGCGGCATCCCACCCTGCCTGATAAGAGCTTCCTCCGCCCGCTGGTGTTTGTTTAAAATACACAAACGATGCGCCCGCTCCGACAATGATGCCGACGATGACCGCTCCGATGTATTGCGTAGTGTGCGCAGGGCATACCAATGGTGTTGTTTGTTGTTGATCCATATTTTTATTATCTTAATTTTCTAATTTCCTTTTCTAAATTCAAAGGTATCTGACCTTTTAACCTCTAACATGACCCCTTTAACCCTTTAACACCCTCCCTGAAATTACCATGTCACATACACAAGTCCTTGACCACCTTTCCCTCCTGAGCAGTACGAAATGCCAGTGCTACCGAAGTAATAAGAGCCGTTTGTTCCATTACCGTAATAAGCTGAATTGGCACCACCACCGCCAGTGCCAAAGTTGCCGCTACTACTCCCATTATCAGCAGAATAACAATAACCTCCATTTGTCCATGTTCCGCCAGGGGCACCAGCAGCACCGAAGGAACCAAATGGCCAGTGTCTGCCACCAGCGCCACCAGCGCCAAAAGTATATGGTTGACTATAATATGTAATACCAGAATCAGGATCGATGTAAGGAGTTCCAGTTGTAACAGCTCCACTAGAGCCAGCAAATGAAAACTTAGCAGCAGAAGCCCCCGAAACACCGCCTGCGGCACCACCGGCGCCAACAGTCGCTATTGAACCATTGATAGTACCGCCACCGCCACCGCCACCGTAGGCAGCAAAACTCCCAAAACCCGAACTCCCGCCAACACCACCGTCGAGACCGGCCATATTATTCCCTCCACCAAAGCCCCCTGCGCCACCAAAGCCAACTTTCACCGGAATGATTGCCCCGGTCGTTAACCCAGCATAAACCTGGCTAATATAACCTCCAGCCCCTCCACCGCCGGCGCCACCGCCGTAGGCGGAACCGTCGCCACCGCCACCGCCACCGCCACCGCCAACCACTGTGACCGTTACCTGAGTTATGCCATTGGGTACTGTAAAAGAGGTAACTCCTCCAGTTGATGCAAGGGTATCATATGTATAGGTTGCAGACCCCGAACATACTTTGCCGATCGTGCAGGATACGCTTGCTGTAGGTTTGGTCCCCGCTCCAGAGCAATAACTATCTGGATACCAACCTGTATCACTTCCTTTGCATGAATAATTTACTGACTTAGTGCCCGGACCGCAAGTATAGCTACCATTACTGCAAGTCCCATAAGTGCCAGTAGGTTGCCAAGAGTAGGTAACGCATGATTGAGTATTGCAACTCGTAGTTCCCCATCGCGTTGCTCCGTTGACAAATGGACATGCCGTTCCTCCATTTGCTGCCTGGGTAGTTATGGTATAGGTTTGTTGTTTTACTCCTCCGCCACAAGTGAGACTGCATATATTGGTATCACTCCAAGACCCCACGCAATTCACTGGGCATGCCTGCGTGTTGCAGCTCTGGCTTGTTGCCGGTTTATTTCCCGTGCAATAAGTATTATCTGGCACGATAGTTCCGTCACTTCCTGCGCACCAGACTGTTCGTGTTTGAGTGCCACCGCCACAGGAAACAGTGCAGGACCCAAAGTCGCTCGTAGCCCAAGAAAGACCAGAGAGGGAAATTCCTGATAAGGACGGGGTAGCAGAGACAAAGCTAACCCATTCTGCCACCGTTTTGGTGGGGATGAAATAATTTTTACCTGAGCTTGAGCTATTTGTAACATTCTTGCCAACACTGTGCTCGGCTACCGTGATGGTGGTTCCCGTGCTACTTTTAAAGAATGTGTATGAAGTATAGCTAGCCGCATACACAAGGGCAGAAGTGGCAAGTAGCACAAAAACCACAATGAGTGGCTTCAGTGTTGTATTGCTGAAAAGTCGCTTGTATTTTTTGAACAACTTATTCATTTGAATTACTTTTTAAGATTCTCGATCTCCGCTTTTAGAGCATCTATCTGCTTTTGCTGTTCCTTTACGGCTTCAATGAGAGGAGCGACAAGGTTGCCGTAATGAACCGCCTTTAATCCCGTTGTTTTATCTGTTGATACGAGGTCAGGGTACACCTTTTCCACTTCCTGAGCGATGAGACCGAGACTGTGCTTGTCATCTTTTTTCCAATCAAATGACACACCTTGCAGTTGTGAAATTTTCTCAAGCTGTCCGGAAAGTGGCACGATGTTCTTTTTTAAATTGAGATCGGAGGAATAGAGGAATGATGATGCAGTGACGCTACCGGTGAATGTCCCCGTGGTGGCAGAGAATGGACCTTGGACCTGCAAATTATCCCACACTTTCACAACTCTACCAGCGCCTGTGCCCTGTTCGCTCCCGACAATCATCAAAGCCTTATATGATGGTTCGTTACTGTTCACAATTGCGGCACCACCATCCCCGATGCCAGACCAAGTTGTGTATTTTGGTCCCCATCTTTTTGAAGTCATGTCCTCCCCGATGCCGACATTGCCGGTTGTAGTATCAATTCTTGCCAATTCTCCACCGGCCCAGTTAGTAAATTTTATTGGGTCACCGCTATTACGAGGTCCGTATGTTGTTGACCATAACCCATTCATATATACCTCATTGGAAAACAGTACCGGTCCTCCATTAACAGAAAGCTTATAAGTCCCCGGCGTTGCCGTCCCAATGCCGACATTGCCACTACTATCTATAACCATCCGTTCTGTCGCCAATCCCCCCGAATAAAATCGCAGCTGCTTTCCTGTCTCGGCAAACATAGCCATGTCCGTGGAAGAGTCACCCTTCCATGCACCGCTCCCGGCGATACCGCCTATCGTCGATCCTCCCGTACGAATTCGCATGACCGAACTTCCGACTGATGCGGGGTTGACGGAGATGTCTCCGATAACTTCCAGCTTTGCTCCCGGATTCGTCGTCCCGATGCCGACATTGCCATTCGACCCGGCAAAAAAAGAAATTACATTGCACTCTCCATTGTCTTTAGCACCGTTACTGTTTTCGTCAACCCAAGAATATCCCGATGGGCAAGCACCTGATACTGGATTTACTGATGTCGCACCAGTAAACAGAACACTGTTCAACCCCAACAAATCCCAGAAACCACCCAGAAGTGACCCAAATGTCCCATTTTTTGATTGTGCTGCGGTGCCCACATTGATCGGCGCAGGCACATTTCCGTCTGGCGGGGGTAAGGTTGGCTGTGCGGCGAGAGCGACGCTTCCGCTTAAAGAAAGTGCGATGATGGAGATGGCAAGGATGCGGGAAAGTTGAATGGGCATGTGATAAATAGTTTAGTTAATAAATATTTGAATATTGAAATATTCTTACACTCAAGTATACCATTCAGAAAAAAGAAAACACACAATGGGTGGGGATAACTCACGGGGTGCACAGGGGACGGGAAGAACATTTTTTGAAACGGAGGGGGGGGCAAACATACAAAAGAAATAAAAAAAAGCCCCTGCATTTTGCAGGGGCTTGGGACAATAATGAAATCAATCTGAAATCAATATTGTCCCGATAGAATTATGGAACAAGAACAATGCTACTTAAAGCTCTTACCCTTGACCTTGATAAATCATAGAGTAAGTTACTCGGAAGAGGAACCTGTTTTCTTCCAGTACCATCCGGATTCACCACCCACAAATATCCGCTGGCATAATAGAGAATTTCTCCACTTGTCGCCCAGTAAGGCGATTCCCCCGGACCAAGATCAACCTCTACTCCTCCATCCAAAGGCTTCGTGATGATGTGGATCATACCATCAACCCTTCTCATGTATGCCATTTGACCGTATTCGGCATTGATGGAAATACAACTCTTATTATAAACACTAAGCCCGAAAAAAGTCTCATCCTTGACAACATCGCTGACAAAGAGAGTCTGATCTCCAACGAGGACACCATTTACCAGATCAACGACCTGTTTCCATATGTCGTATCCTCCATTTTTGTTGCTGACAAAGTAACTTGCCAAATGGTCATTCACTCCCCCCGCACTGCCGATAATAGGAGAAGACTCAGACGCATTGTCGTCCGTGACCCGAGACCAAAACATCGTTCCGTCTGTTTTCATCAGGACAATGTCGCGCTTTGCCGGTGTTCCGATAGGGGTACATTCGCTTGAAAAGACCACGGCATCACCGGATTGTGATAGGTCGAAACGACCTTGTGCCTCGCTTGAGCATCCGGGAGTCCAATCAATCCCGCCCCATACCACCTGTTGCGCCGTCAAGGTCGCAAGTGACAATAAATAAATGCCATTCCCTTCTTGGAAGGCGACAGACTGTCCATTTCGAACGGGAACGATTTTGCTAGGGTATGCGCCATACGCTCCCCAAAGCACGGTTTCCACGCCTGTCGCTAGATCCTTTGAACATATTGCCTGTGGACATGGGTACAAGAGTTTCCCTGTTGCAAGCATCGGTACCACGAAATTTAAATTCGCGATATCCGCATCGCTCACAATCGCTACCGCATCAACAGGACTGAACGCATACCCCGCACCTGATGGTGTAATGGTATGGGTTCCGTTCTGGAGACCGGCAAACGAAAAGTTTCCGTTTGCATCGGGGGTCGTCGTTCCGCTTGTCGGACCCGTCAAGGTGACCGTCACATTCGATGCTCCCGTGATGTTTCCACTTACGGTGTAAG
>JBBTUT010000010.1:12034-73269 GCA_038063615.1 Patescibacteria group bacterium
TCAGGGTGACGGTGACATTCGGTGCGCCGGTGACAGCACCGGAGATGCTGTAGGTGGGAACGATGACGGGTGCCGTGACAAAATTGATGTTCGCGACATTGCCGTTGTTCACTGTCACTGCCGTGCTCGTCGGGCTAAAAGTATAGCCTGGCGCTGTTGGGGTGATGGTGGAGCCGCCGTTTGTGAGACCGGCAAACGAAAAGTTTCCGTTTGCGTCGGTGGTGGTAATCGTGGTCGTTGTGCCAGCCACCAAAGTGACCGTGATACCAGATGAGACCGCACCGCTTACCGCGCCAGAGACGCTGTAAAGAGATGCTGACTTCAGATCCTTCAAGTCACCACAAGCGGCAACGAGAAGTAGAACAACAATACTACTCAACTTCCATACACTTTTCAACATGTCATTCCTCCTTTTTTGAGCGAAAGTCTTCCCCGTTGCCAATGCTCAGCCTATCTGAGGTTGGTCGGATATTTTCTAGATTGACAAAAAACTAATTCTGTATTGAATAGTATAGTTTTATAGGGAAATGTCAAGTAAATGAGGGTCACCTGTGGGTAACGCACAATCGCAGCTGGGTTAGTATGTACTACTGGTCCGACGCTCGATGTCGTAAACATCAATGATTTTCTCGCCCGCGAACAGCCGATACTTGATTCGATAATTGCCAATCCTCCTCCGCCATGCACTATCTTCACCGCCAAGTTTAACGACATCGCCACCAAACGGATCAACTCCCATACTATCAATGGCGCCGGTAATGCGCGCAATATCCTTTTGTGGAATACGCCTCAGTTGTTTCTCTGCAGTTTTAGCTACGCGAATTTTCCAAGTCATATTTTAATTTGTTCCAAAGAACAAACTCTCCTTTTTTGATCTCTTTTTCGCCACGCCTAATAGCCACAATTTCTTTTTTTGTTGCGTTAACAATAGGAATAATCTTTTTTAATTCCAAAAGGTTGTTATATTCTTTGCGTGGGATGACCACAAGATCGTCATTTTTTATTAAATTTCTAGGAATTGTTATCATGTTCATATTGGTTATTGTACCACAAGTACAAGGTAACAGGCAAACACACAAAACCCGCCATTTGGCGGGTTTTGTGTGTATTATTCCATATTCCACATTCGATATTCAATATTCTTCCCCCCCCCTCCCTACTTCGCCCTCTTATTCTTCCTTCGTGCGACGATGAGGGTGTTCGAGTATTTCTTTGGGGAGCGGGTTTTGCGTCCGCCGGTGACTTTGCCGTAGTAGGTCTTTGGGCGTTTGGTGCCGCGCCCTTGGCGACCTTCGCCTCCGCCGTATGGATGGTCGACGGGATTCATCGCCGTACCGCGGACTGTTGGGCGGATGCCGAGCCAGCGCGAACGACCTGCTTTGCCGATGTTGCGGTGCTTGTATTCTTCGTTTGAAACAGCGCCCACTGATGCCCATGCGTTTTCAGAGACCTTGCGGATCTCGCCTGATGGCATTTTCAAATGAGTCTGTCCGGCATTGTTTGCCACCACTTCGGCATAGTTGCCCGCTGAGCGCGCGATGCGTGCACCACCGTTTGGCTGAAGCTCGATATTGTATACAAAAGTACCGACGGGAACTTTGCGAAGCACAAGACGGTTGCCCGGCTTGAGCGGAGCGTCCTCGGCGATGAGAATAGTATCCCCCACCTTGACCGTTTGCGGAAGCAGGTTGTAACGGCGTTCCCCGTCGGCATAGCAGACGACTCCGATAAAACCCGAGCGATTTGGGTCGTATTCGATGGTCTCGATCTTTGCGGGAATGCCGACCTTATCCAAACGAAAATCGATCTGACGGAACGAGCGCTTGTGTCCGCCGCCCTTGTGGCGCGTCGTGATACGGCCAAACGCATTGCGTCCGGAACCGCGGCGGAAGCCGGTCGTGAGAGCTTTCATCGGCTCTGACGCGGTGAGTACGCCACGATAGGTGACGATAGCGGTATGGCGATTTGACGGTGTTGTTGGTTTAAACTTTTTCATGATATTTATATGAGTTCGATCTTATCGCCCTTCTTCAATGTGACGAGTGCCTTGCGAATACCCGACTTGACGCCGTTCTTGCCACGGACAAATACGCGGGTATTGGGAAGGTTTACGATGTTCACGCGAACAGGAGTGACCCCGTAAAGCGCCACGACTGCCTTTGCAATCTCAACCTTGTTGGTGTCGCGCGCGACTTCGAAAACGAAAGTTCCCTTCTCGGCAAGGATCGCCGCCTTCTCGGTGATGTGCGGACGCACGATGGCGTTCACGCGCTCACCAAGCTTGCTCTCGGTCTTTTTTGCTTTGGCGACTTTTGGTGCCTTTGCTTCTTTTGTTGTTTTTTTGAAAATGGCCATAGTGGTATAGGTTACTTAGCGTCGGCAAGCTTGCCTTCGATAAAACTAATAGCTTTCTCCGGGCTCACGATCACGAGATACTTGTGGCTCAAGAGATCGATCGGGTTCATATTCTGTACCATATCGAAATCAATGTTCCCAAAGTTCGAAAAGCTCTTCGTCACCGCCTCGGACTTCTCCGCTGATGCGAAGTACGCCGCATTGCGCTTTTTGGTGAGCATCTTTTCAAAGCCCTTGACTCCCGCGAGTGCGGAAAGAATGCCTTTCGCCTCGGTCGTCTTCGGTGCTTTCATGACGATGCCATCGACAAAGAGCACTTCGTTTTTGCGGAATTTTTCCGAAAGTACGGTGTAGAGCGCTTTGGCGCGGACTTTTTTGTTGAGTTTCTTGTCGTAATTCTTTTCAACAAGCGGACCGTGCGTGACACCGCCGTGACGCCAGATCGGCGAACGGGACGAACCGTGACGAGCGCGACCGGTTCCCTTTTGCTGCCATGGCTTTTTGCCTCCGCCGGAAACCTTGCTTCGGTCCTTCACCGCTGCGGTCGTCGTGCGCATGTTTGAGCGCATCGATTCCACGACTTGGTGCACGAGGTCTGCATTCCACGAAAGACCCCAGACTTTCTCGTTCAAGGCGATCTTCCCCGCTTCCTTTCCTTTTGTATTGTAAATTGTTGCTTCCATGGTATTGGTTAGTTAGCTTGTGCCTTAATTTCGAGAAGTGCGCCCCTCACGCCCGGTACGCAACCAGACACGAGGATTTTCCCATTGGTAGTATCGACCCCAAGTACGCGAAGACCCTTCACTGCAATTCTGTCGCTACCCATACGGCCTGCCATACGGCGACCTTTGGATACTTTCTGCTGACCGGTCGAACCGATAGAACCCGCCTCGCGCTCGGAGTGCTTCTGACCGTGAGTGCGCGGTCCGCCCTTGAAGCGATGGCGCTTCACCACGCCCTGAAAGCCCTTGCCTTTTGAAGTCCCCGTGACGGTAACAATGTCGCCCACTGCAAAGAGTGAAGCATCCATAATGTCGCCCTTTTTGAATGCGCTCGCATCGTCAACGCGGAATTCGCGAATGACCGCAAAGGAGCCGAGGTCCTTTGTGTGACCCTGCACCGCCTTTGAGATGTTTTTTATCGCACGAGTACCAAAGCCCACCTGCACGGCTTCATAGCTGTCGGCTGATTTCGACTTCACCTGAACAATGGAAACAGGCCCGACGGAGAGCAGTGTCGCAGCGGTGGCAAGCCCGTCGTTTCCGACGAACGAAACCATATTTTCTTTTCTTCCGAGAATAAATTTCATAGCGGTAATGACTACAGGAACCATTGCAACCTCAATGGGTTGTTGGTATTTTAATTAACTTGATAAACTTTTGGCTTCTTCACTTTCCCCATCCCCGCATTTCTGTCAATTGTCCGCGAAGCGGTGTCAGTTGTCAGTTGTTCCCCCATTAACTCATCTTCACATCAATATTGACGCCTGAAGGAAGAGAAAGATTGGTAAGTGCTTCGATAACTTTCGCGCTGGGATTCAAGATGTCGATCAATCTCTTGTGCACGCGCATCTCAAACTGTTCGCGCGCGTTCTTGTAGATGAAGGTTGAGCGGTTGACGGTGTATTTCTTGATATCCGTCGGAAGCGGTGTTGGACCCACAACCTCTGCATCATAGCGCATCGCCGTATCAATGATCTGCTTTACCGAATTGTCGAGCACCTTGTTTTCATAGGCGCGCACGCGGATACGGAGCTTGTACGAGGCCTCCTTGTCTGCAGATTTCGTGATAGTTTTTTTTGTTGCTGTTGTCATGGGGGAATGAGTCGAAAGTCTTAAAGTCTTAAAGTCGAAAGCGGATACAAATGCATTTTGACTTTATGGACTTTTGACTTTATAAACTTTAAAGACTTGTTTACGCGATAACCTTGGTTACCACACCTGCACCTACCGTACGGCCACCTTCGCGGATAGCAAATCTCTGTTCCGCTTCGAGAGCGACCGGTGCGATGAGCTTGACGGTAATCTTCACCGTATCGCCCGGCATAACCATTTCGGTGCCTGCAGGGAGCGTAGCATCGCCGGTCACATCTGTCGTGCGGATATAGAACTGTGGCTTGTAACCGTTGAAGAACGGGGTGTGGCGACCACCTTCTTCTTTGGTGAGAACATAGATCTCAGCCTCGAATTGAGTATGAGGAGTTACAGAGCCCGGCTTGGTGAGCACCTGTCCACGAGTAATGTCTTCTTTCTTCACACCGCGGATAAGGATGCCGGCATTGTCGCCTGCCATACCTTCTTGGAGGGACTTGTTGAACATTTCGATACCGGTAACCGTCGTCTTGACGGTGTCCTTGATACCCACGATCTCAACTTCGTCGCCAACCTTGATGATACCGCGCTCGATGCGACCGGTGCATACTGTGCCGCGACCTTCGATAGAGAAGACATCTTCAACAGGCATAAGGAACGGCTTCGAGGTCTCGCGCTCAGGGACAGGAATGTAGGTGTCGAGAGCATCTGCGAGGTCGAGGACCTTCTTTGCCCATTCGTCTTCGATCGACTTCGCCTCAAGCGCCTTGAGCGCTGAACCGCGGATAACCGGCGCGTTCTTGCCGTCAAACTGATACTTGGTCAAGAGCTCGCGAACTTCCTCTTCGACGAGGTCGATAAGTTCCGGATCGTCAACCATATCGCATTTGTTGAGGAAGATAATGATCTTTGGTACGCCAACCTGTTTTGCGAGGAGGATGTGCTCTCGTGTCTGGGGCATCACACCATCCGTTGCGGCAACCACGAGGATCGCGCCGTCCATCTGTGCGGCACCCGTGATCATGTTCTTGATATAGTCGGCATGGCCCGGAGCGTCGATGTGCGCATAGTGATGCGCGTCGGTCGAGTACTCGTTGTGAGAAAGCGCGATTGTAATACCGCGGGCCTTTTCCTCGGGAGCGGAGTCGATCTGGTCGACTGACTTCATTTTTACATCCTTGCCCGCCATGTGGAGGGTGTTCAAGATTGCTGCGGTAAGAGTAGTCTTGCCGTGGTCGACATGACCAATTGTTCCCACATTGACATGGGGCTTGGAACGATCGAATGCTTCTGTTGCCATAGTGTTGTTGTCTCTTGCAATCAAAGGTTCGTACACGAGAAACCACTACGAACCTTTTATTGCAATAAGAAAAATTAAATTAATAACTGATAATAAAGAAACAAAAGTACCACGAACGCGGTACAAATGCCATATTACCAAATAGCGGAGAATAGTCAAGCCCTCGGGGAACATCTGACAGCTGACACCGCTACGCGGACATTTGACAAGGGACGGATACAATAAAAAAAGGGATTGCGACTTGCGCAACCCCTTTTGGTTCTCTTGGGCGATGACGAGGATAATGAATATCCCCTTTCTGGAGCAAAAGCTCCGTGGTGATTCAAACCCCTAGTTTATTTGAAACCTTTTGACGGCCAGCCTCGCCTAACAGCTACAAGCGGTTCGCGAGGTTCTTGGCGACTCCCTCCTTTTTTAAGGGTTAAACTTCCCCGACAGAAACTCTAATGTCCTCCGTAAGCCATAAGCACCACCCCCTTCCTTTTCTTTAGAATAAGGAACAAGACCTGTACATTAGAGTAGCACGACCACTTAATTTTGCAATAGAGTTATCCACACACAGAAATTACATCTCGCTGTATATCCCTGTTGGTTTTTTGAGCTTGCCGAAACCGATGAGGAGGAGACTGGCGGCGGCATATACGAGGAAGTGCGCAATGTAGAGATTTTGAGTATCAGAGATACCAAACGCCTGTAAAGTCCCCGTCGATTCAAAATATTCAGAAAACGCCGCCAAGATCACGAGGACCATTGCAGGAATTGCGTAATGCGAGTACTCTTCAAAAACCGGCATAATTTCTCTTATGTTCCGAATCGACAAGATCCCCACAGCCCCAAAGCCGACGATGCCGATGAGTATTGCGACAGGAAGCCATATGGGCAAATTCTCTGCGAACACAGGCGAGACATTTGCCCCGATGAGTCCGATAAAGCCGGCCGCGAGGAGCATGGAAAGCACCGCCGTAAATACCATTGATTTTTTGCGATAAATGCGAAAAACAAATTCGAGCGCCAGAATGACCCCGATGAACCAGAGCAGATAGCTCCACGCGACAGAAAGCTCCACGACCTCACCACTAAGCATCGAGAAATGAAGACCGAGGTATTCATACACATGCACGAGTCCGAAAAACAAAAAGAATGCGAGTTGAATTTTCAAAAAACCCCTAAGAATATGGTCGCTGAATGCGTAATCTGAAAAAATTCTCACTATGATCAACCCCACAAAAACAATAGCGATGCCATGCATGAGCCCAGTCTCGGCGAAATATGCACCTCCGCCAACGAACTCCGCCGACAAAACTATCGCGAGGTTGAGTGCTATCAAAAGATACGGTGTGAACAATTTTTCAAAAGGTGCCAGTATTTTCATGGTTGATTTTAAAATTTTACAGGTAACTCTTCGCCCTATCTACCACTTCCTGCATTGAGTGACTGACTTTGACCAAATACTCATTTGCACCAAGCGACATTGCGCGGTCCTTGTCAGACCGCTGTCCGAGATTTGAAAGCACCAAAACAGGAATCTTTGCCAGCTCGGGATTCTTTTTGATTTCCTCAAGAATAACAAAACCGTCTTTTTTGGGAACCATGAGATCGAGGATGATGAGGTCTGGCTTTTCTGTAGCGATCTTTTCAACCCCGTCTTCACCATTGACGACAAAGATAGTATCGTACCCCTCTTTTGAAAACTTTATTTCATACACCTTGGACACATGCTCGTCGTCCTCGATAATGAGTATCTTTTTTTTGCGTTCGTCCATAGTACCGTTAAGTATAGCACCATTCAAAAGAATATAATGGACTCCCTGTGTATAACTATCGGGCGACAAAAGGGTTCCGATTTTATTGTAAGAAACTTTTTGCCTTATCGACCACTTCCTGCGTTGAACAGCGCACTTTGACGATGTACCCATTTGCACCGAGCGCGATGACGCGGTCCTCGTCGGACTTTTGACCAAGGTTCGAGATGACAAGAATCGGGGTATTTTTAACTTCTTGATTTTTTTTAATTTCCTCTATGACCATAAAGCCGTCTTTTTTCGGGAGCATGAGATCAAGCATGATGAGGTCTGGCCTTTCATTCAAAATCTTCTCTAATACCTCCTCGCCGCTTTTTGCCAAGATAGTATCATACCCTTCATGTGAAAATTTGATATCGTAGATCCTTGAAATGTCCTCGTCATCCTCGACAATGAGTATCTTTTTTTTGCGTTCATTCATATTGCTGAGAATCATACCATACCCTCCACAAAAAAACCGCCACAAAATGGCGGTCTTTTTTGTTTATATTCCCTTTCTTCCCCGTTCCATATTCCAAATTCAATATTCGATATTCGATATTCCACCCCTTACTTCCTTGACTCAATAATAGTCTGCGCCACATTCTGAGGCACGATGTCGTAGTGGTCGAACTCCATAGTGGAAGATGCGCGACCTTCGGTCATTGAGCGGAGGATGGTTGTGTATCCGAACATTTCCGAGAGCGGAACTTTGGCGGTCAATACTTTCATCATACCGCGCTCGCTCATTCCTTCGATTTGCGCGCGCTTTGACGAGAGGTTGCCCGTAACATCGCCCATAAACTGCTCCGGCATCACGATCTCCACTTTCATAATCGGCTCGAGGATCACCGGACCTGCGCGACGCACCGCTTCTTGGAATGCCTGTGATGCGGCGATCTTGAATGCGATTTCCGAAGAGTCCACTTCGTGGAAAGAACCGTCGTACAGCTCTGCTGAAATATCCACCACCTTGTAGCCGGCTTGCACACCGCGGTCCATCGCCTCGATGATACCCTTTTCTACCGGAGGAATAAATTCCTGAGGAATGACACCGCCCTTGATAGAGTTGATGAATTCAAAATGGTCATCACGGCGTTTGACATTCTTTGGAAGGTCCTCGATTTTAATAGTCTTGTCGATCGGCTTGATGCGGATTTTGACATGACCGTACTGTCCGCGACCGCCCGTCTGCTTGATGTATTTATTGTCCGCCTCCGCTTCTTTCGTGATGGTCTCCTTGTATGCAACCTGTGGTTTGCCGACATTTGCATCCACATTGAACTCGCGCTTCATGCGGTCAACGAGAATCTCGAGGTGAAGCTCGCCCATTCCTGAGATAATAGTTTCCATCGTTTCCTCATCTGAAGAAATACGGAAAGTCGGATCCTCGTCAGCAAGCTTCTTGAGCGCCATACCCATTTTCTCTTGATCGGCTTTTGTCTTCGGCTCGATGCGGAGCGAGATGACCGGCTCAGGAAACTTAATCTCCTCGAGAATGATCGGATTTGCTTCGTCGCAGAGCGTGTGCGAAGTGCGGGTGTTTTTGAGCCCCACCATTGCTGCGATCTCTCCGGCAAAAACTTTCTTTACTTCCTCGCGCGAGTCTGCCTGAAGACGCACCATGCGACCGACGCGCTCCTTGTCGCCCGTTGTTGCATTGTATATATAGGACCCCGCCTCTACCGTACCTGAATACACACGGAAGAATGTGAGCTGTCCGACAAACGGATCCGCCTGAAGCTTGAACGCAAGTGCGGCAAACGGCTCTTTGTCGGATGGGTGGCGGTCGATGGTCTCGCCCGTATTTGGGTCGATGCCGTGCACTGCAGGGATATCGAGCGGTGATGGCAAATAGTCCGCCACGGCGTCGAGCACGAGCTGTACGCCTTTGTTCTTGAGCGCTGAGCCGGCATAAACGGGGAAGATATTGTTCGCAATCACTGCCTTGCGGAGCGTTGCTTTCAAAACATCCATCGGAATCTCTTTGCCTTCGAGATAATTTGTCATCAAGACATCGTCATTTTCAACGATGCGCTCAATGAGCTCTGCGCGATACTTTTTCGCGTCAGCTTGAAATTTTTCAGGAATCTCACTCTCGACAACTTTCATTCCCATCTCGCCTTCGAACTTGTACGCCTTCATTTTGAGAAGATCGATAACGCCCTCCATGTCCTCTTCGAGCCCCATCGGGATCTGCATACGGACGGCTTTTGTATTCAAACGATCGAGAATCGATGCATAGGAGCGCTCGAAAGACGCGCCCGTGCGGTCAAGCTTGTTGATGAAGCAGATGCGCGGTACGCTCGCCTCGTCGGCATAGCGCCAGTTGGTTTCGGACTGCGGTTCCACACCGGCAACACCGTCAAAGACTACGACCGCGCCGTCGAGCACACGGAGAGAACGCTTCACTTCCACGGTAAAGTCGATGTGCCCCGGGGTGTCGATGATGTTGAAGCGATACATATTCTCCTTCACTTTCGGCATATCCGTCTTGTTCCAGAAACAGGTAATAGCCGCGGCGGTGATGGTGATACCGCGCTCGCGCTCCTGCTCCATCCAGTCGGTGACGGTCTCGCCCGTGTGCACCTCGCCGATCTTGTGGGTCATCCCCGTGTAAAACAAAATGCGCTCCGATGTCGTCGTTTTGCCAGCATCGATGTGAGCGATGATTCCGAAATTGCGCACTTTTTCCAGGGGGTAATCTCGTTCCATGGTTTAGTTAAATAAGTTTAAAAAGTTGAATAAGTTTGATAAGTTTAAAAACATTACGAACTCCAAGGCTTTTGGTTTTGAATGCAGTACGAGACGACAAGTGTGCGAATTAATGAGCTGTACAGTAGTACTGCGATTTAATTCGCACACGCAGTCAACGAAGTAATGCGTCAAAACCAGAAGCCGACTACCAGGCGAAGTGAGCGAATGCCTTATTCGCCTCCGCCATCTTGTGCATATTCTCCTTCTTCTTTATCGCCTCGCCCTCATTGTTGCTTGCAAGCAAGAGCTCATCCGCAAGCTTCTCGTGCATCGGACGGCCCTTTTTTGCTTTTGCCGCGTTGATGATCCAGCGCATCGAAAGCGAGAAACGGCGATCGGGGCGCACTTCGTGGGGCACCTGATAGTTTGCCCCACCGACACGGCGAGAACGAATCTCCATGAGGGGACCAGTATTCTTCACCGCGAGGTCAAAAACCTCAAGCGGTTCCAGATCCTTCTTTTTCTCTTTGATGATCTCAAAAGCCCCGTACACGATTGCGCGTGCGGTGTTTTTCTTTCCCCGCTCCATCACATAGTTGATGAGCTTCTCGACCTTGGTCGAGCCATAGACGAGGTCTTCGCCGGGGATATTACGATTTTTTACTTTTCTGCGCATGGTTATTTTTTAATAGAGAAAATTATTTCTTTGCTACGATGGCCTTTCCCTTCTTTACCCCATAGCGACTGCGACCCTTTGAACGCTTTTCAACCGGCGTTGCGTCGAGACGACCGCGCACAATGTGGTAGCGCACACCGCCGAGGTCTTTTACGCGACCGCCGCGAATCATCACCACCGAGTGCTCCTGAAGCTTGTGTCCCATTCCCGGAATATACGCGGTGACCTCCATACCGTTGGTCAAACGCACGCGAGCGATCTTGCGGAGCGCCGAGTTCGGCTTCTTTGGGGTCGTCGTGGTTACCTTTGTGCAGACACCGCGCTTGAACGGCGAGTTGTGGTACACCGGCTTGTTCTGAATACTATTGAAACTTTTTAGAAGCGCCTGAGAACGAGACTTCTTTATCGGAGTCTTGCGAGGTCGTTTGGTGAGCTGACGAATTGTTGGCATAAATATAAACTAGTCGCATACGCGACCAAGTGCAACTACTCTACTATATGGTATCAGAAAATGCAAGCGATTGGGGCTATGCGCTAAACCCAGTAATCATCAAGAACAAAAAGCTGGAAATAGGCCATATAATGTATTGCGCGAAAAAGAGGACAAAAACGATAAAAATGAGCCAGTTATGTTCCAAATAATCGTGGATGTGCTGAAAACGGTACGGCAAAAAGGCAAAAAGGACTTTTGCACCGTCAAGCGGAGGAAACGGGATCATATTGAACACGGCGAGGGCTATATTGAGGAAAACAATAGCTCCCAGCATATCAAAAAACGGACCGGATGGGATTCCGAGGATATCTTGATAACGAATCATCAAGCCGAAAACGACCGCGATGGCAAGGTTTGAGAGTGCTCCCGCCGCCCCGACGAAAATAGTCCCCCATTTAAAATTCTTTAAATTATAGGGGTTGTACGGCACCGGCTTTGCCCACCCAAAAGCGAAATGACCGCCGGAACCGAGGAGCATCAGGGCGGGAAGAATAATGGAGCCAAACGGATCGATGTGGCTGGCAGGGTTGAGCGTCAGCCGTCCCGCGAGGCGCGCGGTCGGGTCGCCCATTATTTCCGCGGCAAAACCATGAGCAATCTCATGAATAATGACCGAAAATATGAGTATGGCGAGAAAAAAGAGTGTTTCGACTTGCATAGCGCGTTCGCGCAAGTGGAAAGTGGAAAGTTAAAAGTCATAAAGTCACGGGGACAGGGTGCTTCTATATTTTCACTCAAACTTGCAAAATTACTAATGTATGATACCATACAAAAACTAAACAAGAAATAAATCATATGGCAAAATCCTGTCCAACCTGTGGCAAAGGAACGATCATGACCGGTCGCTACTCCAACCGCGTCCGCGCAACCAAGTTTAACCCTACGGGAGTGACCCGCAAATACCCAAATCTCCAATGGGCGCCTCTTTCCGACGGCTCTCGCATCAAGATCTGTACTAAATGCATGAAAGTAGGGAAGCATCTCGCAATCAAGTTTGTATAGCTAAAACAACTAATACCCGCCATATGGCGGGTTTAGTTTATACGCAAATCACTCCCGTCTGTTTTGAAAACAATATTTCCCTGTCCAAGAGTGCTGAGAAACGGGATTTTGAATTCGGTGAGGAGGTCGGTGACTTCTTTGTGCGGATGACCGTATTTATTGTCTTTGCCTGCGGAAATTATTGCGTATTCAGGATCGACTGCCGAGAGAAATATGCGGGAGCTTGAGGTATACGAGCCGTGATGTCCGAGCTTGAGGACGGTGGTATGCAGGGTGCCACCATTTTTTCCGACGAGATACTGCTCCACCCCTTGTGGCGAGTCGCCCGTAAAGAGGAAGGATTTCTCGCCATACGAGAGGCGCGCGACAATGGATGCGGTGTTGGTATCCCATCCGGAGGCGTTTCGGTTGGGAAATAATACCTCAAGCGCGATGCCCTCATCGAGAATAATGCGTTCGCCCGCGCGGGCGAGGAATCGCGCCGGGCGCTTTTCGAGGATTGCCTTTTCAAATGCGCCGTACGCTCCCGTATCTGAAGTATTTTCGGTAGTGACGACGCTGGCGACATTCATGCGGTCGATGACAGCAGGCAAACCTCCCACATGATCTTGGTCGGGATGCGTGGCAAGGACGAGGTCGATGGATCGGTCATAAAACGGCATCACACGGCCAAGCGCGCGGAGGACCACACCACTCGATGGTCCGCCGTCGATGAGCATCTGGTTCCCATTCGGCGCTTCGATGTAAATAGCGTCGCCCTGCCCAACATCGAGAAACGCAACCGTCAGTTCGCCATGACGGTCTGCGCGCAAGGTTGCCGACCAGATGAAAATATTTATTATTACAAAAATTGCAACGAGTGCGTATTGCAGGTTTCGCTTCGAAAAACTCAACATACTAATATGGTACCATGCTCCGTCTCACGCAACCCACTGTCATATAAGAGACGCTATAGCGTCTCTTATATGACAGTGGGTTGCGACAATAGTGAGCTTCGCCATGCTAATATATCAGAATGACTGACATTGCCATCGAATCACTTATCCAAGGCGGGAGTTACTTCGCAATTTTTCTTCTGATGATAGCGAATGGCGCCGTGTCTTTTCCGTCGAGCCAAGTGCTCTACATTATTGCGGGATACTTCATCGCGCGTGGAGACCTTGTGCTCATTCCCGTCGCTCTTGCGGGCGCACTCGGCAACACCGCCGGCAACATCATCCTCTACGAGCTCGCACGCGCGCACGGTCGCACATTCATCGCACGAATGAAAATCTTTCCTCTGCGCGAACTCGCAAAAGTTGAACACGCATTCAAGAAAAAAGGAGCGTGGTTTATTTTCATCGGAAAACTTTTGCCCGCGATAAAAGTTTTTGTCCCCATCCCCGCAGGTCTCGGAAAAATGTCGCGCCCGCTTTTTGCGATCCTAATGTTCGTCGCATCATTCATCTGGTCGCTCGCGTTCATCGCCATCGGATATTTCTTCGGCAAGTCGTCCGACCTCTTTGGCCGCTATGCGATCATCCTCGCCATCATCGCCGCAGTCGTCATCCTCCTCTTCTACCGATACATCAACAGCACCGAGGTTATGCGCGAGATCGAAGATTAAAATTCATACTCTGATTTTTCTTCTGCCGCCTCATGTGGAAAATTTTTCGCAATATAAAATCCGAGGAGCGCGTATGCGATGGCGATGGCGCCGAACGGAAATGAAATACCGTGGAGTGATGCAAATGGTACGCGCACAAAAAATTCTACCGCAAGGACGATGTACGCGAGCATCAGGTACGCGCAAAATGCAAAGACGCTACTGACAAGCGGTACCCATGCGAGCGTCGCAGTGAAGGCGACTGCGAGCATGGCGAAAGGCACGACCGGAAGAATAAAAATATTTGAGATGAGACCGATGAGCGACACGCTCCCCATGTGATAGAGAATGAGTGGCAGGACAAAAATCTGTGTGGCAAAAGTGGTGACCACGATCTCTCGCAATACGCGCGAAGAGACAAAAAAGAAATATTTTTCGATGACGGGCACGAGGACAACGAGCGCGAGTGTCGCAGAAAATGAAAGCTGAAACGACACATCATGGAGGAGGATCATCGGGTTCACAAAAACCATCAGCCCGCCGGCGAGCACGAGTGCGCGAAGCGCGTCGCCTTCGCGCCCCAGCACGCGCGCAAGAATAATGATGAGCGCCATAATAGTCGCGCGCACAACGGTCGCCCCTCCGCCGACCATCAACGCGAAAAGAATAACGCCGATGGCACTCGCGCCGAGGCGGAGCGTAAACGGCACAAACAAACCGACCCGTGAAATGATACCGGCGATAACGGCGATATTGTATCCCGACAAGACCACGATATGCGCGACACCGGTGTCTCGGAATTTTTGCAAGAGCTCATCGCCTAGAGATTGTTTTACACCGAGGGTTATCCCGCCGGCGAGCGATGCCTCGGGCTCGGGTATCATTCGTACGATATTCCCCATAAGCCATGTTTTCAGTGCAAATAATTTCTCTAAAATAATATTCCCTTTGCCGTGTGAAACGAGTGTCACTTTCGGAAAATACATTTGATAGTAGATGTCATCCTTTGCGAGGTATGCTTGATAGTCAAAATCTTTTGCTCCGTCTTTTGATGCAAAATTTTTAGGTGGAGTGATCTTTCCATCTACCGTCACTTCATCGCCATAGCGAAGCACCGGATACACGGGGACGCGCACGAGAATGTTGGAAGTTTTCTCAAGGACAACTTGATTTTCACCGTATAGGACACTATTTATTTCACGTCCAAGGTGGCGTCCAAGATGTGAACCTGCTGGTTCAGCCTCTGCTGACCCTAGGACAATATTTGTATATTCCTCTCGGACATCGGGCTCGTTTTTAATAATTCCTGAGACACTTACGGTGTCACCGAGAAATTTGTTTAGTGTATGCGCATTTTGTTTCGACAGAGAATAATCGACGCGCAAAATGCCGAGAGCGCATCCGAGCAATACGAGTGAAACAATACAACTGCCTGCACCGCGCGACCCGTTCCTCCGCGCAAGGAATATTATTACCGCAAGAAACGCGCACAAAATACCGAAAGAGTATCCAAAATTAAAAAAACTTTCGAGCGCAATGCCAACAATGAAACTAATACTGAAACCAAAAAAATATTCAGAGAGCATAACTATCGGACACCCCACTCCTTGATGATCGCGCGCTCATCGTCCGCGCTCACCGCTTTTTTAAATTTCGTGCCCTTCACTCCTTTCACGCGTCTTTCACACTCTGCCCATGTCGTGTGACGCATGAGCTTGCCACCGACCAAACTCAAATACGAATACGCTTTCATTTTTTGTCGCGCTTTTTCTTCTGGTGACTTTTTTGATTTCGTACTTACCACCGTCACCTCGAGACTTTCAAGGTCGACATCGTACTCCGCGCGTGCACCGCTAAAAAGTTTTGGCCGTTTGCCGTCGGCATAGTCCGTCGCGATGATATCTGCGCGTTCATTTCCCGGAATACCGGAGTGCCCCGGCGTGTACCGCCACAAGATCTTCGACCCGCTCATCTTCACATCAGAGAGTGCCATTGCGAGCGCCTCCCACAGATCGCGATTGAGCACATCTTCTTTCTTGCTATTCTTCCAGCCATTTCTTTCCCACCCCGCGATCCACTTTGTAATGCCGTTGATGACATAGCTCGAGTCCGCGCGCATATCGACAGCAAACGCACTGCCTAAATCACGCACAAAAGAAAGTCCCGCGATCGCCGCCGAGAGCTCCATCCTATTGTTCGTCGTATGATTCTCTCCGCCGCCGAGCTCCTTCACTTTTCCTTCCCAAGCAATGATCGTTCCCCATCCTCCGGGACCGGGGTTACCTCGCGATGAGCCGTCTGTGTAGATAATTATTTCAGGAAGT
Organism: Patescibacteria group bacterium; assembly: GCA_038063615.1. GTDB lineage: Bacteria > Patescibacteriota > Minisyncoccia > Phycocordibacterales > UBA1550 > UBA1550. Next base: position 28,059 of record JBBTUT010000010.1, read on the forward strand.
TTCATTTAGTTAGTCTACACTTTTTTAATTACCTCCACAATTCGGAGTCTCAGCTCGCGCTTGTCGCGAAAGGTGTTCACCTCGATCGTCGCGACTAAATTGATGGGGTCTCCTACAACGAGCTTTTTGTATTTTTCATCATCTGCAAAAAACAAGATCGCTTTCACCGATGAACCTTCAAACGAAAGTTCAAGATGATTTTTCTCTTTCCCGAAATATCGCACGGTAGCAAGTTTCACATTTTCAAAAAGAAATACCGGTTTCGGATTACCGATTCCAAACGGCGCAAACTTTTCTATCTGTTTCCAATTGACCCAATTCACCTCCACGAGAGAAATCGTTGCCTCCACCTTTTGCTCGCCTTCTTCTTTTTCTTTTCGCACGGCTTGATACACACTCACGAGCTCGTCTTCAAGTGTGTGGATGAAGTCGCTCGAAACAGAGAAACCTCCCGCGAACTCGTGCCCGCCGATCGACGCAAACACTCCATCGCGCACCGAGGTCATCAGTAGGACAACATTCACCGTGCCGTCCGAACGACACGAACCTTTGATGCATCCGCTCTCCGTGCGACCCCACACAAAAACCGGTCGCGCATACGCCTCAGACAAATTCGCCGCGACGAGTCCCGCGAGTCCCGGCTTCCACAGAGGATTGCCGATTACCACCACTTCGCGAAGTCCGCGCATGTCGAGATGTTTGCGCGCCTCTTTCACCATGCTCGCAACGAGTCCCTTGCGCGCGTCATTCAAGTGCACCAACTTGTCCGCATACTCATCCGCCGCTTCTCGAGTCGCGGATGAGAGCAGTCGAAACGCGTCCATCGGGTCTCCCATTCTGCTCGCCGCATTGAGGCGCGGACCGATCATAAAACCGATATCGTCTTCAGTAATATTTTTTGGCGGAAGATCCATCTTGCCGAGGAGAGCGAGAATGCCAGGGCGGCGCGATTTGCGGAGGACCATCAATCCGTAGTGCGCGAGTGCGCGATTTTCATTGCGAAGCGGTACCATGTCGGCGATGGTCGAAAGCCCCGTCATGTCGAGGAGCCACTTTTCCCAACCGAGTGGCACGCCCCACGATTCCCCGCGTTTCACCAAAAGCGCCGAAACAAGTTTCCATACCACCGCCGCCCCGCAGAGCATCGAGTCGTGATAGGTGTCCCCCGCTTGTTTTGAATTCACGATCACATATGCGCGAGGCAAAATATCGGGAGGAAGATGATGGTCGGTAATGACCACATCCATACCAAGAGATTCCGCATGCGCGACCTCGGCAATATCAGAAATCCCACAATCAATAGTGATGAGGAGCGTCGCCCCGCGAGACGCAAGGAGATCGATTGCTTCACTATTCAACCCATACCCCTCACTGTTGCGATGCGGAATATACACTTCAAAATTTTCATACCCGATCTTTTTCAAAAAGTCGTGGAAGATCACCGCCCCAGGAATCCCATCGCAGTCATAGTCCGCAAAAATAGCGATGCGCTCGCCCGTATCAATAGCACTCAAAATCCGCTCAACCGCTTTCTCCATATTGAGTATCCCAAACGGGTCCCGCACATCCCGCGCAAAATCCGGATACAAAAAATGCTCCGCATCCGCCGCATTGGTAATCCCACGATTTTTGAGAAGCGTCTGAACGAGTGGCGGGTAGGTTGAGAGGTCAGCTGACATAAAGCGCATTGTAGCATACGCCAAAAAACTAAGGGCGGGCCTTGAGAACCAGTATTTAAGACCCGCTCTTAGTTTTTTGGTGTATACTATCTTTCATATGAACACCTGCCTCTTCTGCAAAATCATCGCCGGGGAAATTCCCACGCAAAAAGTTTACGAGGACGAACACACGCTCGCCTTTTTAGACATTCACCCCGTCAACATCGGACACACCCTCGTCATCCCGAAAGTGCATCACACCAATCTATACGACACCCCTGACGAAACACTCGCGCACATAATGACCGTGGTAAAAAAACTTTCCATCGCAATAAAGAGTGCGATGAATGCCGACGGCATCAACATCGAAATGAACAACGACCCCGTCGCCGGCCAAATCATCTTCCACACCCACCTCCACATCGTCCCCCGCTTCGAGGGTGACGGCTTCAAGCACTGGCACGGGGCGCGAGACTACCACGAAGGAGAAAGCACTGAGGTGGCACAAAAAATTTCTGCAGCACTATAAAAACACCAAGATTAAACCTTGATATTTTTTATCGCGCTATATTTCGCCTGCTTTTATTTTTCTTATTCTTTCTTCCCTTCGCTCGACATTAAGTTCAATAATTTCTTTAGCAATTTCTTGTGGGGTACCTGAAATAGAAAACTTATCTTTAATTTTTTCATAACTATTTTCCCAATTTCTCGCTATAGCTATAAGGTAACCTCTTTTTACGCTTTCTTGAATAATGGGTTCAGATTTAACTTTTTCAATAAGTGACGGAAAATCATTAATGATGAGCTCGGCTTCACCTAGCCATCCACCTTGTGTAGATAGATTTTGTATCAATCTCTCTTTTAATGCTTCTGCAACTTCAGGGTCGTCAACTAACTCATCCTCAGAAATAACAGACAAACTATAAAGTCTATCCATTTGGTCTATTATGGAATCCCCTTGCAGAGAAGACTCCATCAAAGAAATTACCGCTTTTTTAATTACATCCTTAGAAAGGACTTCTCTTGGTAAATTATTTTTCTCCAAAAAACCATTAATCATATCTACATAGGAGCTATCCCGTGGGTTACCTTCGAATTTAGACATTTCAAATTCTTCTCGTTTTAATGTGTCCCCCTTATAACTCGAAAAGAGTAACTCTCCTGAAAGAATTTTGTCTAATGTTTCCATTAATTGTTTTTGTCCTTCTTTTACTACCTCCTCCGGCGTATGCTGTTTCGGCTGTTCCATTTTTGGTTCCATATTTTTGATATTAATTACTAAATGACTAATACCTCTAGTATGCCCCCCCCCTAGACCCTCCTGTCAAGCCCCATACATTTCTCCCACCCCATTATTCCCATCAACGCCCACCCGCCAAGACCACAATACCGACAACCGTCATACAAAAAAGGTCATGACTTGTTTTGTATGACACCCTTAAAATACATGAGCATAATGCTACTGATATTTTAGTCAATAAACGGATACAAAGAACAAGCAGGGAACAAACGACTTTTTGCTTTAAATTCCGAAATTGCGTTTCACTTTTTCGGCACCATCAATATGAGTCGCCTCGATATAAATAATATTTCTTCTCACCCCAAAGACCTCTCCAACAAAATCAATCTCGTCTTTGCATGGATGCGGAAACACAAACACAGACTTCTGAATCGGGTACATTCCAATATCTTTAATCTTAAAACTTATTGCATCTCGGACTCGCTTTTTTGTTTGGGGGATGTCGAACATTACAATGCGCCACTTCCCGTCCCACTTCTGCCTTGGGTTGAGTTTTATTTTTTCAAGGTCATACCCAAGAACCTTCTTTTTCCCTAGTGCCGTAATCTCTACGACATCATGCCCTTTGCGACTAATGACGCGCACCATCTTCTTTTTTTGAAGACCGCAAAGTGCTTGCCTCACCCGATAACGATCGCGCGAATTTCGTGGTTTAAAGATGTCCACGACTTGTGCCAAATTTGGCATTGCAAAACACAAGACAATAAACCCACCGAGTGCAAGCCCTTTCAAAATCTCTTTTGCCAACTCTCCTCGTTCGTAATTTTCCATAATGTAATACCTCAAGCATACCACCTACTGTCATATAAAAGAAGTCATGACTTCTTTTATATGACAGTAGGTGGTGATAGGTGGAGGGGTGGAGTTGACGCATGTGGCGGAGATTGGATTATGGATAACATTTTTTTGCATCGTGAGTCTTTAGGTGTATACTATTCCAGAACCCATCTTAAAAAAACAATGTAACAAGATATGTTTTTGAGATTGGTCTACACCTATGGATGCTTTTGCGAAAATGGATATTTTCTTTTTGGTGACCACCGCCGCGGTCGTTGTGTTTGTGGTGTTTGTGGGGGCACTTCTCTACTATGTGATTCGTACGGCGCGCGATGTGAGCGAAGTCGTGCGCACCGTGAAAAAAGAAAGTGAGCGATTTGTGAGAGGCACGAGTGCGGCGCGGTGGCAGATGGTGCAGGGTGGTGGGGGTATGGTGCAGAAAGTCATAGCGTTCGTGCAGTCGTTCGCATCTGCACGCAAAAAGAAATCAGAAAAGTAATTTTAGTAATTAATATAACTGGGTACAATCAAATGGCAAAAACAAAAACAACGGGGACAGGGGCAGTCGTGGGTGCAGGACTTGCAGCAATCGCGGCATTCGCGGCGGCGGGATATTTTCTCTATGGAAAGGACGGCGCAAAGAACCGCAAGAAGGTGCGTGGCTGGATGCTCAAAGCAAAAGGTGAGGTGCTTGAGGGCGTGGAGAAATTGAAAGATGTGACCGAGGAACAATACTCGGCAATCGTCGACAAGGTAAGCGCAAAGTATGCGGGAGTCAAAAACATCGACCCTGCAGAGCTGGAAGCGATGGTGCGCGAGCTTCGCGGACATTGGAAGAACATCAAGAAATCAATTACTCCCGCTCCAAAAAAGAAAGCTAAGAAAGTGACTAAGAAAGTTTCAGCATAGTGCTGAGAGAAAAAACTCCCGACCTCTTCAAGAGGTCGGGAGTTTTTATTTTTATTAGTCTTATCTTTTTTTACATTTGACAATCGCATCAATACCCGGAAGTTTGCCGTCGGCGAGGAAGTCGAGGGTGGCGCCGCCGCCGGTGGAGACAAAGGTGAATTTGTCGGCGATGCCGAGCTTTTCAACTACTACCGCAGTGTCGCCGCCACCGATGATGGTGGTGGCCTTGCTTCCTGCGACCGCGTTCAGGAGCGCGATCGTCCCTTTATCAAAACCTTCTTCATAGTAGCCGAGGGGGCCGTTCCAGACGATGAGTTTGGCTTTTTTGAGGAGCGGGGCGAGATTTTTGATCGTCTCGGGTCCGACATCAACGATGCTCTCCTCGGGAGAAAGCTCGCCGATATGCTTCACGGTCGTTTTTTTGCCCTGACCATTTTTCACGACCACATCGCTCGGCAAAATGATTGTTCCTTTTTTCAAAAGCGGAGTGAGTTTGAAACTATGCGCATCGACAAATGACTTCCCCACTTCGAGTCCGATATCATGAAAGAAATCGTTCGCGAGAATGCCACCAACAAACACCTTGTCCGCAATCTTCATAAACTTTTTCAGGAGTGGCATTTTGGTCTCAAACTTCGCACCGCCGAGAATGAAAAGGAATGGGTGCTTTGGATTGAGCGCGAGGGAAAGGTGCTTGACCTCGTCAGCGATGAGAAAGCCGGCGTAGCTCGGCAAATATTTTGTGATGCCCACGACCGAAGCATGCGCACGATGCGACACCGCAAAAGCGTCGTTCACGAAGATGTCACCGAACGATGCGAGGTACTTTGCAAATTCGGAATCATTTTCCGTTTCGCGGCCGTCGAGGCGCAGATTCTCAAACACAACTACCCCGCCTTCAGGAAGACCGTCTACGACCGCACGAGCTTGCTCAACACGAAAGTCCGGAACAAAGCCGACATGCATTGTTTTGTTCAAATACTGGACGATTGGCTTGAGCGACGAAGATGCATCCTTGCCGATATGGGAAAGAATGATGATGCGCGCTTTTTTCTTTACCAAATACTCCACCGTCGGTATCGCGCGGTCAATACGCATCGTCTCGACAATCTTGCCGTTTTTTATCGGCACATTGAAATCAAGGCGTAAGACCACGCGCTTGCCTTTCAGCTCTTTGATGTCTTTTATTGTGGGGATGTTTTTCATGTGGTTTAGTTATCGTAGAGAAAACTAAGGTCCGACCTTCGGGAGTACCCGCAAGGTCAGACCTTAGTTTTCTCCGCGCTCATCAAAATCTCACCAAACACTTTCGGGTCCAAGCTTGCACGGCCGACGAGGAGTCCGTCGACTTGGGACTTGAGTAGGAACTCCCAAGCATTTTTTGCATCGACGGAACCGCCGTATAGAATCAAAACACTTGCGCCGTCTTTCCCACCATACAGATCCGCAAGGGTCTTTTTGATAAAGATTGAAACCTCGAGCGCGTCGTCTGTCGAGGCGGCGCGGAGGGCATTTTTTCCTATTGCCCAGATCGGCTCATATGCGATGACGACTTGTGCAAGATCTTTTTTCTGGATACCATGAAGCGCCATCTTCAACTGCCCCGCGATGTGTTTCACATATTCTCCGTCAGGATCGCGCTCTCTTTCGCCGACACAGAGGACTGCCGTGAGTCCCGCTTTCACTCCCGCAAGAACTTTTTTGTTCACGAGCTCATCCGTCTCCCCCATCGCGCGCCGTTCTGAATGACCGATGATGACATAGCCGAGCCCGAGCGATGCGAGCATTGTCGGTGAAACCTCTCCCGTATACGCGCCTTCATTTTCAATCCACGCATTTTGCGCGCCCACCACGCACCGATGTCCCGTCACCAACTTTTTCAGCTCGCTTGTATAGACAAAAGGCGGACAAATGACCGTCTGGACATTGCGAAGCCCACTCGCGACTTTTTTGATACCCGCAAACTTCGCCTTTGCGTCCTTGACGCTCGCGGGGTACATTTTCCAATTGCCGATGATGAGTTTCTTCATAAGGGTATTGTAGCATAAGATGGTCAGGTGCGAAAAAACTAAGGTCCGGCCTTCGGGATTACCCGCAAGGCCGGACCTTAGTTTTTTCTCCCCACTTTTAACTTTTGACTTTACACTTTTGACTAGATTACTGCCCCTCTTTCCAATCCTGAATCGTCCATGTGCCTCCCGGCCCCGAAGTAAAGAGCGCATTCTGAAGCCCGCTCGCATAGGTCACATTCGCATTATTCTGAAGCGTGATTTTGTACCCTGTTACCTCTTTCACTGATGCGCTGTTTTTGAGAAGAATATCTCCAAGACGCGAATAGAGAAGGATGTCCCCTTGCGCTCCCTGCTCAAGCTCTATTGCTTCATTGGGCTGACCCAAAGAAGCACCGTTATTTTCAGAAATGAGCATTATCCACGAATTTCCCCCGGGTGCTCCCGCGAAATTGAGACCTTCTCCCTCGACGCTTACCGTACTGCTCGTTAAATGATTTGTCGGATTGTCTGAGACCATCACGATAGATTGTCCAACAAGCGTAGGGTCTACGCGAATAGTCAGGTGATTTTTTATTTTAATATTCCCCGTCACCCAAATAGGTCCGCCAAGTGTAATGACCGGGCCGCCACCGCTTCCCGTACCCGTGATTTCCAAATCGCACGGTATTTTTTTGGGACCGATACTCGCCGAATCGTTGATCGCATATTTCCCGCCCGAGCAGGTAACCATACCTCCCAGAGCGGCTGCCGTTTCCCAATTTGCAATATCTTGCGCAGTGATTGGGAATGGCTGCGCGACTTGCGCGGTCAATGTCTCGCACGATGTTCTGTTTGATCCGGAAATCGTATTGCAATACGCAGAACCCGAAATGGTCGAGTTTGAGATAGTGCCCGCATACATATGGCTGCCCCCTTGATTAAAAACTCCCGTGATAGAGCCGTTGAGTCCCGTCGTCCCACCGGCGATGACGGTGCCCGTGACCAGATTGTTCGATCCGATGATTGGTCCCGCAGAAAAGAGGCTCCCCGTAATGGTCGAGCTGTTTTGCAAAAGAACTCCGCCGGCACCCGCCTGTACGCCATAGCTGAACGACTCACCGCTCGAAGTCGTGAGCTTCGACTTCACGCGGCGCGTATTCAGGAGAATATCACCGAGGGAACTGATTTCCTTCTGGCTTGCAGTTATATCGGTAATCGTCGTTGTAGCGGTATTTCCGCCGAGGGAAATTATTTCCTGCGCGCTGATTGGTTTTGCTTTTTTGATGCGATAGAGAGCATCCTCGCTCCCCGCCTCGGACAAATAGTATGCCCCTTTTGATTTCGCAAAATCACGAGCCGTCGTATATTCGCGCACTACCGGAGAGGAAAGTCCGATCGCCATTGCGGTAGCAATGATGACAAAAAACATAACAGCTGTGATGATAGCGGCCCCCTTGTTACGCGGAAGATGTTTCATAATGAATTCTAAGTTTCAAAAATTATTAATATGTATCACAAAAATAATGCTAGGGGAATTTTTAATTTCAAATTTTTAATTTTTAAGCAATGTTTTAATTTTAAATTTTTAAACATTTGAGCCATTTCTTTAAAAATTCAAAAATTACAAAATTAAAAATTTGTGTTCCTCCCTTAATGTACCGACCCCCTCAGCACTATCGTATCATAAAACTTCACCGCTTGTGTCGTCGTCGCGCGCGAGTCATGAAGCGTCATTTCCACCTTCACGGCTTTTGAGTTTGTCATGGATATCGAGCGGAAGACGAGGTTGGTGAGCGTGACGCTCTTTGTCACGAGCGCACCTTTATCGACACCACCCTCTTTCAGTCGGAGCTGGCTTGCCCCGTCCATATAAAACTCCATTGTCGTATTCGCACCGACCGCGTCTTTTGTCTTGAGCGTAAGTCGTCCCGGGCTCGAGCCGAGCGTGCTGTTTGCCGTGTCCACATCATAGGCATTGCGAATCTCGCGACTCAATCGTTCGAGCGCGACTGTCGCTGACTGGTTCACGCTCTGGTTCAGGCGAAGCGTGTAAAATGATTTCATCACCATAATAGTCGCGTTCACGGCGAGTACGGAGAGTATCGCGAAAAAAGCGATGTAGATGATCATCTCGACGAGGGTGAAACCGCCGCGCGATTGGGCTGAATATCGAATATCGAATATCGAATATCGAATGGGGTACGGGAAATTTCTCGTTTCTTTTTGTACTGTTTTTTTTATTCTATATTCCATATTCAATATTCTACCCTTTATCAGTTATTAAATATATTCGTCACATAGGTCTGAATCGAGCGCGTCGTCGTGCCGGTGGCGGGCTCGCTCCATGCGACCGAGACCGTTACGAGCTTGATGTCTGGATCATAGGTGCCGGACACGGCGATGTCGCTATTCGCGTCACGATTCACATCGGCGAGGGTAAACTTGCGCTCAAACTTCCCGTCGATGAGCGTATTCGTTGTTGTCGTCGCCCAGTTCGTGCCGCTCCACGAAAAATAGTAGGTGGTGGTCGTGGACATATTGCGGATATTACTCGTATAGCTCAGGTCGCGAAAGATTTTTACCGCCTCCATCCCTTCTTCAAGAAGGTAGTCTCCTTGGACGGCTGACTTGGTCGTCCCGCTCGTTCGCAATGCTAGCTGGAAAAAATTTGAAATACCGAGGAGCGCTACCGAGAGCACCGACGCGCCGATGAGCATCTCGATCATGCCGAAACCGCGCGAAGCGCGAGTCGAAAGTCGAAAGTCGAAAGTCGAAAGTGAGGAATTCTTTTCTGTATTTTTTTGGTTAGTTGTCATTCGTTGTTCGTTGTTAGTTGTTCCCCTAATTGATCGTCACCACTCCCGTCGGCAAAACGAGGACCGTGGTGCTCGCTGTCGTCCCCGTGACCAAGAGAGTCGTCGTCGCATTTTGGCTCGTCGCTCCGGTCACTTTTTCGAAAAGGAGTTCCGACCCGCCTCCATTTATTGTGATAGACGAAAGGGTAACAGCCGGGTTGAATGCGTGCACCTCGTTTGTTCCCGCCCCTGCCGTATAGGTCGCCCCCTGAAAAAGGGTGACATTCTCCGCCTCAAGATGGATGCCGAACCGATTGTCATTCTTTGACGACACCGAGAGCAAGCGCGCGCGATTGATGACCGTCACCAGCTCTTGCGTCTCGGTGTTCAAAAGACTGCTCCGCCTGAAATTGAGAAATGAGGGGATGATGACAGCCAAAAGAATCGCCATGATCGCAACGACAATGAGAAGCTCGAGAGCGGTGAAACCGGATGACACTTTTGACTTTTGACTTTTGACTTTTGACTTTTTCATATATTACTCATCACACTGTACATCGGCGAGATCATCGATACGGCAAAGAAGCCGACCGATGCGCCAATGACCACCATGAGTATCGGCTCGATGATGGTCGACATATTTTTTGTCGCCTCATCGACTTCGTTCTCATAAAACAACGCGACATTGAGGAGCATCTGCGAGAGCTTGCCTGTCTCCTCGCCCACTTCCACCATATCGCCGACGAGAAGCGGGTAGATATATTCATTCTCGGCAAAAACAGAGGAAAGCGGAATACCCTTTTGCACGCGTTCTCCGGCGAGTGTCATCACCTCTTTATAATATGAATTTTGAAGGACATCTTTTGTGATGTTGATCGCCTCGAGCATGTCCACGCCGGAAGAAAGGAGCGACGAGAGTGTGCGTGCCGTGCGTGCCGCATTCGACTGACGCACAAGACTGCCGATGACCGGCAGGCGGAACAGAGAAAATTCGAATGCACGGCGTCCTTGTTTTGTGCGAAGCGCCATTACAAATCCCGCGACGACTCCCGCGACGATGAGGACTCCGATAAGCAGATGATTCGACAAAAAGTCGCTCAAGCCAATGATTATTTTTGTGCTTGTAGGAAGCTCGGTGTTGAGCTCTTTGAATGTTGACGCGAGGGTGGGTACCACATAGATAAACATCAAAACACCGATAACAATGAGCGCGACGAGGACAACCGACGGGTAGATCATCGCGCCTTTGATCTTCTTTTTCAAGAGATAGCTTTTTTCCAGCTGGTCCCCCACCACGAGGAGCGAATCCGAAAGACCTCCCGACTCCTCCCCTGCACGCACCATCGAAACAAAGATCGGCGAGAAGACTTTTGGGAACTTCGCCATGCCCGCCGAGAGCGTCGACCCGCGGCTGATCTCGTCGATGAGCGTCTTGATCGTTTTTTTGAATGCGGGGTTCTTTGTCTGCCTTTCGAGGATAGTGAGCCCGCGGGAGAGCGACAGACCCGCTTTCATCATCGCGCTCAAGTTGTGCGCGAACACGATCAGATGCTGAGTTTTCACGCGCGAAAGGAGCACATTGATCGCGTCCATATTGAAAGAGAATCCGCTCTTCACATCTTCGACCGAGATCACTGACTTGCCCTCGCCGCGCAAATTCGCCGCCACCGCAAAACGGTCCGCCGCATCCATCTCCCCGGCCGTCTCCTCCCCCGACAGCTCCCGCACTTTGTATTTAAATTTTGGCATTATTATTTACAATTGACATTTGACAAGTGACATTTGACTTAATACTACTGTATCTGTTTCCTCTTGTCACTCGTCAAATGTCAATGGTCATATGTTCTTCATCATTCCGACACCACCCGGAGTACCTCCTCGATTGTCGTCACGCCTTGCACGGATTTCATGATACCGTCTTCGAGCATCGTGCTCATTCCCTCTTTTTTCGCCTGCGCTTCTATTTCAACTGGAGTCGCGCTTTTCATAATGAGGTCGCGAATCGTGGGCGACATTTTCAAGATTTCGTGAATGCCCACGCGCCCTTTGTATCCATCCTCCGACTCCTCTGATTTTTTTGGACGGTAAAAGGGGACATCTTTCCACTCCGCGTTCGGCGCGACGATGCTTTCCTCTTTCAAGACTTTCATCACGCGGTCAAGGTCGACCGACTTTCTGAGAGTAGCGACCTCCGCGTCGGTGAGCGTGTATTTTTCTTTCGTATTGCACAGACGGCGCACGAGACGCTGAGCGATGATGACATTGACCGTGGAAACGATGAGGAACGGCTCGATGTCCATATCGAGGAGGCGAGGCATCGTGGATGCGGCGGAGTTGGTGTGGAGCGTCGAAAGCACGAGATGTCCCGTGAGCGCGGCATTCACCGCGAGCGACGCCGTTTCATTGTCGCGGATCTCGCCGACCATGATGATGTCCGGATCCTGACGCACGAGCGAGCGGAGCCCCGATGCAAAGGTGAGTCCGATCTCCGTCTTCACCTGCGTCTGGTTCACGCGCGTCATCTGGTATTCGATCGGATCTTCGATGGTAGAAATGTTCACATCCGGCTCATTCAAAATATCCAAAATAGTGTAGAGCGTCGTCGACTTACCGGACCCCGTCGGTCCCGTCGTGAGGATCATTCCCACGCGCTGTTTTGTCGCCGCATAAATCCGCTCAAGTCCGACGCCGTGGAAGCCGAGACCTTCCAAAGTAAAGCCCGACACCGACTCGCGCAAAAGGCGCATCACGGTCTTCTCTCCATAGTAGACGGGGAGCGTCGATACGCGGAACGCGACCTTCTCTCCCGCCGACTCGATCTTGAAGCGACCGTCTTGCGGCAAGCGTTTTTCATCAAGCTTCAAATTTGCGAGCACTTTGATGCGCGCGACGATACCAGGCGCCGCGGTCTTGGGCAAGACCATCGCATCGTGAAGCAAACCGTCGATGCGATAGCGGATCACCACCTGCGCGTCCATCGGCTCGATATGAATATCCGACGCACCCTGAATGATCGCGTGGTTGAGAAGCGTGTCCACGATCTTCACCACCGGCAGATCCTCGGCGAGCTTTTTCAGGTCCTCTTCGCTCTGCGCTTCGTCACCCTCGGCAACCATCTTGAGCGCGGACGCTTCCTTTTCGATGATGTCGCCAAACTCAGCCTTGAGCGATTTCTGGTATTGCAAGAGGACGCCCTTGATCGATTCTTGGTCGGTGAGGCGCGGCTGGATCTTTAGCCCCACTTTCTTTTTTATGAATTCAATGGCGGCGAGGTCGTCGGTGTCGAGCATCGCCACTTCGAGCGCGGTCGTCGTCTTTTTGAATGCGACGATATTGTGTTTGCGCGCAATCGGCTCGGGGATGAGCGAGAGCACCGCAAAATCGATCTTCTGCCCTTTCAAACTCACGAAAGGTATGCCGAGAATATACGCCTCGGTGCGACGCAAATCATCCTCGGAAAGCTTGCCCTCTGAAACGAGAATGTCCCCGAGAGAAACTTTCTTTTCCGCGGCACGCTTTTCCGCATCATCAAGCTCCGCGCGCGGGACCAGTCCCGCATCAGTGATAAAATCTTTGAGCTGTTTATTGTTAACGGTCATTGTATCTCAAATAGTATACCAAAATTTATGCGCGGAGAGAATATAAAATTACGAAACAAAAAGGCGACCACATGGATCGCCTTAAAAAATAAAAAAAGAAGGAAACTATTTGACGCAATTAGTGCATAAGCCGTCGGTAGTAGTGAACTGGTCTTTGCTCATTCTGATTGTCTCTACTGCATGCGGGTCCATCCTTTCGGGAGAACCCTGTTTCTCTATCCCCCCACATGCTTTGCAGATTAGCACTTCTTGTTTTTTGTCTTCCATTTTTTACCTCCTCCTTACATTTTCTTGGCGGAAAGTCGTTCAGCGGAATGATGATGTGACATTTAAGTATTCCGCATACAGAGCAAAAATACTTTTCTCTCATCACTCCTCCCTTTTTTGAAGTGACAACAGAGGCACCAATCCAGCGCGGAACCCTCTTCCTTCTCAGTCTTTTCATAGACCCTCCCCTTCAGCTTTTTTTTGACTACTCTGTAAAAAATATACCATACTGCATAAAAAAGAAAAAGGGCGATCATTGCTGACCACCCTTCAATAATTCCGTGCTTTTTCACCTCGGGTGCATACTTTTGCGACAGCTGTCTTGCAAAATGTAGAGCCCCGCAACCACCATTGATATGGGGTACACATACAGATACCCTTTTACTCCCCGATAGAACAGAAAGTTGTATGTGCTCTCCGCAAAAATAGACGGCTCTGTAGTCCACGACCCTATCCCAGTATCAATTCCTTTTGCGCCAGATAACACAAGAATGCAGGAAAGAAAAGCAATGCATGAATAACCCAAACAAGAAAAAATCTCGCCAAAATTTACGCCCGTGTTTCTTGTTTGATTCAAGGCAAAAACTCCAGCCGCCTTCGTTACAAGAGCAACCGCACCGATAAAGATGAGTATCACATACACGAGCATGCTAGTCCACAAGACCACCAGAAAAGACAACAAAAAAGTGTCAGATCCGCCGTGTGCCCATAGCGTCCATCCATGGATCAAGACCGATAACGCTGAAAGAAAGAGCTCCTTCCCCCACCCCAAAACCTGCGGTCCAAACGGGGAAAGAATCGCCCCTCCGATAACCAGTAACCCTCCAACTATCCCTTGTCTCATTTTGAACCTCCTTTTAAAGACCTTTACATTTAATTCATCTATTTTTAATGGTACCATAAAGCACCCGAAGAGTAAAGTTTGACATCCTCCACCGCTTTGATATAATGCGGGAGTTAATGTCCGTCTCGAAAACGGGCAATTTTTGTTCAAAATTACAGGAAATCATCAAAAAAATATCATGTTAGACTTAAAAACAATGGGATCGGCGCTTGAACAGCTTGAGGCGGAACGAGGCATTCCCCGTGCGAAGATCATCGAAGCGATAGAGCAAGCGCTCGCCGCGGCTTACAAAAAAGACTATGGCAAAAAGGGGCAGATCGTCCGCGCCGTATTTGATATGAGCTCAGGAAAGACGGAGTTCGTGCAGGTGAAGATCGTCGTTGATGAAGCGACCGTCCGTATGCCAGAGGACACCGACGAGGAAGCCGAAGCAAAAGAAGCAAAAATGAACAAGGGTGTTGCCGAAGGCGAAGAGATTTCTCTCCGCCGTTTCAGCCCCGAGCATGATATTCTCCTTGCGGACGCGCGCCGTATCAAACGCGATGCTGTTTCCGGCGACGAGGTTGTCTTCCCTCTTGAAGCGCACGACGACTACGGTCGCATCGCCGCGCAGACCGCGAAGCAGGTGATCATCCAGCGCATTCGCGAAGCGGAAAAGGTTTCCATTATCGGCGAATACGGGAGCAAGCAAGGCGACATCGTGCAGGGGACAGTTCAAAGAATGGAGCGCGGAAATATTTTTGTCGACCTCGGCAAGACGACAGGACTCCTCGCCTACGAAGACCAGATTCCCGGCGAGCGCTACAAGCAGGGCGAGCGCATCCACGCATACCTCTACAAGGTAGAGGAAACTCCGCGCGGTATCGATGTGCGCCTTTCCCGCTCGCATCCAAAAATGATTGAGAAGCTTTTTATACAGGAAGCTCCAGAGGTTGCGGCAGGCACCGTACAGATCAAAGCCGTCGCCCGTGAAGCTGGGTCTCGCGCAAAAGTCGCGGTGGCTTCGACCGACGAACACATCGATCCTATCGGCTCATGCGTGGGTCAGCGCGGCGTGCGCGTCTCGACCGTGATGAGCGAGCTCGGCGGTGAAAAGATCGACCTCATCGTATGGTCAGAGGATCCAAAGAAATTCATCGCGGACTCGCTTTCTCCCGCACAAGTGCAATCGGTGGAGATTAACGAAGAAAATCACCAAGCAACCATTACCGTTTCCGCGGACCAGCAGTCCCTCGCAATCGGTCGTGGCGGTCAAAATGTGCGCCTCGCCGCAAAGCTCACGGGCTGGAAGCTCGACATCGTCGGACTCCCCGGTGAAGTTGTCGCGGAAGCAACCGCGGACGGTGCTGTAAAGATCGAGGAAAAACCGGCTGAAGTTGTTGCGGAAACTCCAACTGAAGCTACTGAAACTCCTGCTGAATAATTACTCACTTTAATTTTCAAACCAACATGAAAATGAACCTATGGCACGATGTTTCTCTTGGCGACAACGCTCCTCTGGAGATCAATGTGATTGTTGAGATCCCAAAGGGCTCGAAAAATAAGTACGAGATAGACAAAGAGACCGGCCTCATCGCGCTCGACCGCGCGCTCCACACGGCGCAGGACTATCCGTTCGACTATGGCTTCGTTCCGCAAACGCTGTGGGATGACAATGACGCACTCGATGTTGTCCTCCTCACCACCTATCCGCTCTTCCCCGGCATCCTCGTCGCGGCGCGCCCTGTCGCGATCATGCACATGACCGACTCTGGCGAAGGCGACGACAAAGTAATCGCCGTTCCCGTCGGCGACCCAAGGTGGGCGGACATAAAGGATTTGCAGGACATCAACAAGCATACACTCAAAGAAATGGAGCACTTCTTTATGACTTACAAGCAGATCCAGAAAAAGGAAGTTGTCGTGACCGGCTTTGAGGGAGCGGAAGCCGCTCGCGCCGCAGTCGAAAAAAGCATCAAGCTGTATCAAAACAAGTACGCGAAGTAAAAAACTTCTTAAAAACCACCCAGCCCCTCTACTAGAGTGGCTGGGTGGTTTTTTGTAAGATTTCCATTTATGCACAGTCTTCTATTGTAGAAAGCTTATTGCTTTTATATAATGTATGGGCGTACAGGAGAAGGTACTAGTATTATCAATAACATACCCTATTTCAGGGTTAGCATTTAAACCATATGAACAAGAAAATCAACATCGCGCTGATTGCCCTTTTGGCATTCGGAGCACTATCGACAAGCGCGCAAACCGACGGAACGGCAACCACGGCGTCGACTGACGCCACCACCGCGACGACCATAAACACAACAGCGGAAGGTGCGGCTGCTGCCAGCGCAGTACTTCAAGCGGGACAAATACCAAAAAGTCTTATTCGTCCGGTCCTCCAAGTACAAAAAATAAAAGACAAAGCACTTATGGAAGCTCGTGAAAAAGCGCTTAAACAGACCCAGCAATCCACATTCGGCAATCGCGCAAAAGCTCTCCGCGCTACGACAACGGAAGTTCGCAAAGACATCCGCGACCTGCGCGGTGATATCAAAGACATAAAAAAGGAAAATCGCGAGGAGATGGAGACGCGCGCAAAAGCCATCCGTGCGTCCACCACAGAAATGCGCGCGAACATGAAGGACAAGGTACAAGAAAAACGACTCGAGATCGCGCACAAGCAAGCGGAGCTCGTCATCAAGCGACTGACCGTGGCAATCGAGCGCGTCCAGAAACTCTCTGACCGTGTTTCAGAAAGATTGACCAAGCTCGAAGCTGAAGGCGTGACCACCACCGTTTCTCGAGGACACATTGCGGAAGCAAAAACAAAGCTCGATGAAGCTCTCACGAAAATATCCGCGATAAAACTCGCGACAGAAACCGCCTTTGCAGGCTCGACGCCAAAAGAAGCGTTGAAAAGCGTACAGGGTCTTGTAAAAGATGCTTCAAAAACAATCCAAGAAGCGCATAAACATGTCGCCCTTGCCATCTCGACAGTAAAACCCGGCCTCAACAAACCTCGCCCTGCCACGACTACACCAACGACAGCTACAACCTCGACGACAACCGCGACAACTACTCAGTAAATTACTAATCTAATAAAACTACAATGGACCAGAATATAAATGCAGGGGCACCGTCCCCGGAAAAAGGACCGATCGGGGCAAAGATAAGTATTATCATCGTAGTACTCATTCTCGCCTTCGGCGCGTACTATTTCTTGAAACAAGTTCCTGTAGAGGAAGGGCTTGATACATTACTCACTCCTTCTGAAGTGCAGAGCGACGCGGCCATCTCCAACCTCTCCGCGCAAGGAACATCAACCGAGCTCTCCGACATCCAAAAAGATTTGGATGCGACAGACCTCTCGAACCTCGATGCGGGCTTGAGCGATATTGCGATTTAGTAACGACCACCGTCTTTACAAAAAAAGACCGCCTCTGAGCGGTCTTTTTTCTTCTCTTTATCTTTGTTTTCCTCTTTCCTCTTTCCTATTTCCTAAGCACAATTTATCCCCTATCCGCCCGATAGGTAAAATAGGGGATGAATTGCGCTTAGGATTAGATTTGCCAAACCGAGATGAAAAAGATATATTGGGGTCTATGACTGAAATAAAAACAACGATAAAAGAGCTTCCGGACAGTGAGGTCGCCATCATGTGTGAAATTCCTACGGAAACATTCGAAAAAGAGCGCGCGGTCGCGCTGAAAAAAATCGGCGAGGAGGTCTCACTCCCCGGCTTTCGCAAGGGGCACATCCCCGAAGCGATACTCCTCCAAAAGTTCGGCGAAGCGCTCATCCTCGAGGAAATGGCAAACCTTGCCATGGACCGCGCGTACAGCGAAATTTTAACTCGCCACAAGATTCACGCGATCGGTATGCCGACAGTTGCCGTGACCAAGCTTGCGAAGGGCAATCCTTTTGAATTCACGCTCTCGTTCCCCGTGATGCCGGAGATTGTGCTTCCCGACTATAAAGCGATAGCGAAGGTGATCATGTCGGTAGACGAAAAAGCGGAAGCCACCGACGCGGAAGTCGAGCAAGCGGTAAAAGAGCTCTGCAAACAGTTTGCAACCAAAGATGCTGACGGCAAAGAAATCGTCCCCGAAATCACCGACGAGCTCGCAAAGAAATTCGGTCCATTCGAAAATGTCGACGCATTCAAATCAAAAGTCCGCGAATCAATCGCGCACGAAAAAACAAATCGTATCCGCGAGAAAAAACGAATGCAGACGATGGAGAAAATAGCGGATGGCATCACCGCAAGGCTTCCAAAAGTTCTCATCGACGGCGAGATCGAACGAATGATCGGGCAGTTCCGCCACGATGTCGAAAAGATGGGGATGAAATTTGAGGACTATCTCGCGACCACAAAGAAAAGCGAGGAGGAGATGCGCAAAGAGTGGCTCCCCGACGCGGAAAAGCGTGCAAAGGTGCAGATCGCTCTCACGAGAATCGCCGAGGCGGAGAAACTCGAAGTCCTCAAGGAAGACCTCGAGCGCGAAACAAAATTCTTCCTCGAACAATACAAAGACGCCGACCCCGCCCGCGTCCATTTGCACCTCGAAATGATGCTCACCAACGAAAAAGTCTTCCAATTCTTGGAAGAGCAGAAGTAACCATATGGAGGTCACACCTCCATATATTATCGTGTCAAAAGCTTGCATTTATCGTATCACGATGATACGATAAACTAACCATTATGATACGATTGTCTCAAATAAAGCCCCAATCTCAAATTCTCTATGCTATTTCGCAACATGGTCCAATTGGGACCGCCGAGATAGCAAAAAGACTGGGTGACAGTATTTCTCGCTCGACGCTTTCTCGCTACATCAAAGAGCTGAAAGAGTTTGGGCTTATCACCCCGTCCGGTATTGCGCGCGCCATCAAATACTCCGTCACACAAGATGCAATCCGTGCATACGATTTCGATCTCAGTGTTTACAATTCCAACGAAATCTCAACGACACAAACACTTTTCAATCACAACCTTTTCGGTCTGTGCGAACAGGTTTTTTCTGACGATGAAATAAAAAAACTGGAAGAAACCACCGAGCAGTACCGTCAATGGAATGAAAAAACACCCAAAGAGTACCAAACGCTTGCATACGAACGCTGTGCAATAGAGTTTTCATGGAAGTCTTCAAAAATAGAGGGCAACACCTACTCGCTCCTTGAAACCGAGGCCCTCATTAAAAATAAAGTGGAGGCAAAAGGGAAACCCCATGACGACGCCACAATGATACTCAATCAAAAAAATGTTTTTGATCTGACAATGAGCAACACATTCCACAATCTATTTTCCGTGCAAACACTTGTTGATGTGCACAAAATGCTTGTAAGTGAGCTCAGTATTCCCCACGACTTGCGCATTGCACAAGTCGGCATCACGGGGACCAATTACGCCCCGCTTCAGTTTCAATCGCAGATAAGGGAATCCCTCGAAAAACTCTTTGAGCTCGCGAGAAAAATCAAAGACCCTTTCCATTCTGCACTGATTTTACTTGCCGGCATTGCCTACATCCAGCCGTTTGCAGACGGAAACAAGCGCACTTCGCGACATATGGCGAATGCGATACTGCATAAAAACAATATGCCCCCCGTCGCGTGGAGAACCGTTGATGAAGTAGAATATAAAAAATGCGTCATCGCATTCTACGAACTCGGAAACATTCGCCCCCTCGCACTCCTGTGGCTCGAAAATTATATCGAAACAACAAAAACCTTTTTTGCATAATAAAAAAGTGGCTCCGTCATAAAGACCGAAGCCACCAAAACCTTTTCTACTCTGCCTATTTCGGCGCTGATGTCCAATGCTTTCCGTTTGCACAAAGACCATCCTTGAAGTCAACGGCTGCGCACAGATAGGACCTCCTATCGTCGTTGCAATTACCCTCTTTTGTTACAGAGCCACAGGAGCTACAATCTTTTTTCAGTTTTTCTGTCTTCAGAAAAATCACCTCCTTTTTCTAGAAAATGACTGCGTTTAGATCACATACAAATTGCTAATCTCTTGCAGTTCTTCCATTATCCTCTGCAAAGAACCTTCAATCTCAGAAATAATTCGCGAGGCATCCTTGAATTGCTCGTGTGGCGACTGGTCATTGACCAATCGTATTGAGTCATCCTTTGCCTCCTTTCTCATAACTTTCAGCCCAGAAGCGATAACATCGAGTTGCTGAGGAACTCCTTCAAGGAAGTCCTTGATCTCTTCAGGGACTGTCTCTTTCGTCTTTACGGCGGCAACGATCACCCGTAGATGATTGACCTCTTCCTGAAGAGAGTCGATATCGGTGAACAATGTTTCTACTATGACCTTACTGTTATTTCTCTCGCCGGCACACACGGTGCCTATTGCGACAAAGAAAAAGAAACTGGCGAACATGAACATTCCGAAGATGTTTTTTCTCATATCCTCTCCCTCCATTATGGATAAAAAAGGTTATCCGCCGCTTTTGGGCTTATCCCCATTTTGCTCTCTCAAGCTAATCTCGTGGCGCGCCAACATCATGCGGACGGCGCCTTCGCTTTTCTTCAAAACAAAAGCCAACTCCTTGGAAGTTTCGTGCCGCTCTACGAGCGTCAGCAAAACTTTCCTCTCCACCTCCCCCATTACCTCTTCAAGCATTTTACCATTCTCAATCTCGTCTGCAAGGGAAGACAAAGAGATTGCTGACGGGTCCACGCCGTTCCACCTCCCATGTTTCATCATCCTGATACACTTTGATAACTCGTCTGCCAGCTTGGCCGCCTGATAGACGCTCACCGCAGGAACAATGATCTCTCTTACCTGCTTTGTTTCTACCTTTTCCTCTCCGATTTCTTCGTTCATATCCCCCTCCTTTTTTAAGAACTTTTTTTGAAATCTTCCGCCATGATACCATACCGCAGTACCTCTGTCAAACTTTTTTGTATTTAGAATCGCAAAAAACAACCCGACCTCTCGCGAAGTCGAGTCGTGCTATTTCCCAAAATTTTCAAAAAGAACATAGGATTGACCTCCATCCCGAGGAGCGCTCTTTTGGCAAAGCGCACGAAGCCGAAGTCGTCTACTGAGATCATGTTTCATCGAGTTAAAGCATGGTGGACAATTTCCCCCTGTGCATCATATGCGTGAAGATCACCGCTGCAAGCGTCACATCGGCGCCAGACAAGTTCGCATTGATCACAAACATACTCTCCATAAACATGGTCGATGCAAAGTAAATTGCCTCCGCACCGGCACTTCAGCTCGCTGCCACCAAAACTCCAACCTTTCTGAATTATCTCGCTTTTTGCAAACATAGATTCTCCATACCCTCTTCAAAACCCACCTGCCGATTGTTCGGTTCAGGACTTACGGTTCATATTTTTTTGAAAGAACTAATCTGTTTCGTCTTTTCAGACTCATCAGTCGAGATACGCATCTCGATACAGAGAGCATTTTTACGCGTGCTCAGCGCGGATGGTTTTGTCTCGGTTCATCAACCGGAGGGCTCTGCTTCCCTTGGGCTCCACATTTTATCATCAAGAAAAAGTGGACAAAGACTCTAGGATTTAGCGCGAGGAGTTACCTCATTCAAACACCTCCTTTATTACTTCAATGAATTTATACTTAGCGGTATCGAGAACCCGCTGAACAGCTGCAAGGATAGCTTCCCTCAGGTCCTTCTGCACTATACTCTGTGACCCTGCCAGTGTCATCGCATGCTCTACATTTTGGCTCTTTGATTCTTTCTACTGTTTCTTTGTGCGCTTGTGCTATTAGTCGCGCAAGGTCATTCAGGGTAATTTCGCCCTTACCGTTGCATAGATTACAAACTTTTGCTACCTTGCCGGTGCCGCGACATTCATTGCAGGAAGTACTTTCCCCATAATATCTGCTATCTTTATAGACATCTACTTTGCCCTTCCCGTAGCACTTCCGACACTCTACAAGGAATTTCCCTTTACCTTCACAAGCTTCGCACATCTCTTTCATGTCCCCTCCTTTTTTATTTGTTCCTCTGCTATTTTGCCCGTTCCCCTGCATTTACTGCAATGCCTAATCCATGACTGCTCTTTTATAACATGGTCATTATACTGAGAGCTATTAGCAAGCTCTATTCCCCAAACATGACCCGTTCCTTCGCATTTATCACATTTGCACCTCTGGCACACAATCGCCCCTTCACCGCTTCCGCCACAATCACAACACTTCTCTGTCCAACATTCACCAAAACCATCTTTATGGTAGGTCTTTCCTTTCCCGTTGCACTGCCTACAAACTTTCACTATCTCGATCTCGCCTACACCCTTGCATTCATCACATATTCTCGCCATAATTTTCCCTCCTTCGCCTAAAGTCCGTCGGCTTTTATTTGTTTTTCAAAGATCTTCTGATTTCGTCCTGCCTTCGCCAGCCTCCTTCCGGCTTTGTTTTTGGACTCGTCAGCGCCAGTCTCACTGGCGAATCAGAGAAGGTTTTTAGAGAACCTTCCGAAACTCTTACCACTATGAGAGTTTTTTACGAGACTCTCTTAAACTCGGCATAGTTCCATGCGCTCCGACCGCGCGGTCCCACTGTCGGACAAAGAAAGATGACTGACTTGCTACCATGCTTGGCAAGCTTCATCCTCTCTGGGCTAAGTTTGATACCGACGACAGTTAAGTGCTTAGCTAAATTTCTGTCGTGGGCCGCTGATCGAGCGGCAAACTCAAGAGCTTATTTATTTTCCTCCTTTCAAGTCTTTGCAAAGAACTCATCTGTTTCGTCTTTTAAGACACATCAGCGCAGACACTCATCTGCGGACAGAGAGCATTTTTACGCATGCTCAGTGCGGATGATTTTGTCTCGGCTCATCAACCGGAGGGCTCTGCTTCCCTTGGGCTCCACATTTTATCATCAAGAAAAAGTGGACAAAGACTCTTTAGGATAATGAGCACTGTCGCGCTATTTTGCTCTTTTTATTTTTGCCAAAAAGAGCACCTGGTACAGGTAGCGGCTATCCGTTCAGCAGTCCAAAGATGTGGGTTCTTGATTGCGCGTACCCAGCGTGTACATCTTTTGCGAGCATCACGCTTGAATAACTCAGCCTTGCCACAACCATCAAACGGTTGAAGGGATTTTACGGTCCCCTTTCCACAAGTTACAGCTCCCCAATCCATCATATTTCCTCCTCGTTTTAAGCCCGTCGGCTGTTATTTGACTCTTTCAAAGAACTGCTTGTTTCCTCCTTGAAGAAAGGTACCATACCTGCAATATAGTTGCTGAGGTTTTTAGATGATTTGTGGTAAAATTATACAGATAGGCAAAAATGGCTTAAAACAAATGGTTTTTAAAGGGTTGGGGTAAAAAAACTGTTGACGAAAAAATTTGACAAGTAATGCGGAAATCGCTTACAATTTAAAGAAGTTACACAATAATATGGCTCTCTCAAAATTTTTAGATTCAATAGGACTCGATGAAAAAGACCAGAAAGTATACTTGGCTCTTTTAAAATTAGTCGATGCGCCAATTTCAAGGATAGCCAAAGTGTCAGGAATTCAACGCACAACGGCATATTATCGTATAGAGAAATTAATAAAACTTGGGCTTGCTTCCAGCTATCGTCACCACAATGTAAAGCGATTTGTTGCTGAAAATCCAAACAAGATAAGAGGCGTATTGGAAAGCAAGATGCTAATGCTGGATAAGTATTTACCGGAGTTGCAAACCGTTTCTCTTGAAAGAAAATTGGTTAATTTGAGGCTTTTTGAAGGGATAGGGGGGAGGAAGCAGATGATAGAGGAAGAATTAAATTGCAAAGAAAAAATTGTCCGCTCTATTGGATATGCCCGTGATTTGAGAAAGGTCCAAGGTGGCAGTATGGGATTTTCCAAAAGACGAATAGAGAAAAAAGTTTTTTCAAAATGTTTGCGTCCGCAAGATGATGAGTTTGACAAGGAATGGTTAGCTAGCCAACAAAAAGAATTACGGGAGGTACGGCTGCTGCCACCGGGGACGAAACCGTCGGGGATGATCTTTGTCTTTGACAACAAAATAAGCATTATCGCTCCCGAAGAAGAGGAAGGGATAGGATTTCTTATTGAGAGCAAGAGCTTGAGCGCGACAATGAAATCAATTTTTGATGTATTGTGGGAAATGAGCAGGAGAACATAGCCAACGCATAGCAGGTATCTCCACTAGCACTATATTTGTTTTTACCATCCCTCTCTTCCTAATATCAAATCTGCATGCTGTTTCATTGGTTCAATATGTTTTTTATGCGACGCTTCCACTTGCGTTGAATGTTTGATGACCTCCGCCTCAGATCTGCCCCTTTCATTATCGCGTTTGATTCTGCGCGCAAGACGCTCATCAGTTGGTGTGTCTATAAATATTTTCAAATTCCCAATCTGTCTTAATGTATCGTGCAGAGCGAATACTCCCTCCACGACAACCAGCCCCGATTTAGCAGGAATAATTTTTATTTGCCCAACCCTTTCAGATGTGACCATATCGTATTCCGGGACAAACACTTCTTTCCCGCCGGCAAGATTCAGTGCCATTTTGGCGCATTCATCCAAGTCCACGGCGCAGGGATCATCAAAATCATATTCTCCGTTTTCCATCGGTATCATCTTTGACTTTCCTATATAAAAATTATCCGTACTTATGATTGCGGCATCCCCGAATTTTTTGGCCAAAGTTGATTTACCCGATCCGCTTCCACCACAAATTAAAATTATTTGTCCTTTTTCCATAGTTTCTATTTTTTAATTATCACTTTTTTGAAAATAATTTTCAATGTCTTTAAAAATCTGTTTCGTCTTTTCAGACTCATCAGCGCAGACACTCATCTGCGGACAGAGAGCATTTTTACGCGTGCTCAGTGCGGATGATTTTGTCTCGGTTCATCAACCGGAGGGCTCTGCTTCCCTTTGGCTCCACATTTTATCATCAAGAAAAAGTGGACAAAGACTCTAGGATTTAGTGTTTGGAATTACTTCATTTCACGCATCTCCTTAAGGAGCACTCTTTTAAGGCAAAGTGCACGAAGCCGTTTATTATGGCCAATGATCATCAGCTCCACTGCTGCAAGTTTCTATTTCGTCATCGCGGGTTGTTGTTATTTCTTTTTTCGTTAACACCTCCCTTTTAAGAAGACTTTTAAGATGGATATAGTTTTCGCTGTCTTTTTCCCAAATGTCATTTTTGCACTTTATGCATCGATAGTAGACATGAAACTTTTCAACTCCCCGAGTGGCGTAGCCAATTGTATAAGTACCATAACTCATTCTACGGCGTTCATGCTCAGTTCTTTTCTTGCATTTAGGACATACTATCGTTGTTTCCACCGCCGTTGTCTCTATCGTCAACAAAAACCCGTGGTATTTTGCGAGAGACGGCTTTATGCGGTTATTGCATTTTTTGCATTCATAGAAAATCTTGTACCCGTAGAAGAAGTTCGCATCTATATGTATCTCTCCATGCTCTGTTCTTTCTTTGCACTTAGAACATTCGATCGTTATTTTGGTTTCACTTTTTATTTCTTGCATTTTCTCCTCCCTTTTCGTTTGAAGTTAACTTGCTTTTCGGTTTTCAAAGATCTCCTGATTTCGTCCTGCCTTCGCCGGCCTCCTTCCGGTTTTGATTTTTGGACTCGTCAGTTCCAAAAGCGATTATAGACAATTTCTTATAAACTTACCGAGAATTACTACTAACTGATTACAAATTAATTTACTCTGTCATAAAAACGGCTTCGTTGAGCCATTTTTATGAGTTCCCCATCAAAAAACTGTTGACGAAAAAATTGGACAGCGACTGGAAATATCTTAATTTTCTTGTCTTTTTTTAACTAACCTTTTATAATATAGCTATGATAAAAGAATCATTCCATAATTTAGAAAAAGCCCAATCGGAGGCGGAAAAAATAAAAGGACTGGTCGGAGAAAAAGGTGAGAGTGAGGACTACGCCACGGCAGAAAAACTTTTAGAAGAAGCTGGCGAAATAGAGCTGGTGGATTTCGACGCTGAAGAAAGCGGTGGTGTTGAAGCGCAAGTAGAAAAAACGACGCCATCCATCATTCCTGAAAAACAAAAAGCAGAAACAGTGAAACGAGAGCCAAAACCGTATGCCTACAAAGAAATAGATCGACTCGGAGAGCAACTTTCTAATTTCAAGAAAAATGCGAGGGGCGCGCGTAGCAAAGAGACTCGAAATGCCAATGAAGAAAAAATTAAATTTTTCAGAGAGGAATTAGAAAAAGCAAAAATAGCCAGAAAGGACATCAATGAGAAGATAGAAAACAGAAATTCAAAATTTGAAAGATTGCTTAAAG
Organism: Patescibacteria group bacterium; assembly: GCA_038063615.1. Taxonomy (GTDB): domain Bacteria; phylum Patescibacteriota; class Minisyncoccia; order Phycocordibacterales; family UBA1550; genus UBA1550. The sequence goes on from JBBTUT010000010.1 coordinate 54,463, forward strand.
ATAAATTTGAAGATCTTAAAGATGGAACATGGGAATCAAGTATACCGGAAATTGATTCTGTTCAGGTCTACAAAGACAAGCCCAGAGAGGAAGGCAAGGTAGAATCTCTCGGCATAAATGTTTTCTGGGGAAAAGACGGGGAAACACACACTGCGCATTTTAAACTTTTGAAAGATGGTACATTGGTGGGCAAAATGCCGATAGAAAGAGGATTGAATATCGACAAAGATGAGCTTTTTGACGATGTTTTGCACACTATCGAAACAGTAGATATGTCGTTTTTTGAGAATATTAGCAAGAAGATTTTACGCTCCAAACCATCATCTGATAGGCATCCTCATATCGACGGAGTACATACCCCAACTCCAGAGAAGCCGGACGAAAAAAGAAAACCAAAAGATCCTAGACGCCTAGAATTTATGGGAAACCATGGAAAGGTTCTTTTTGGCATCACAGAAGAGGGATACAACTTTAATGGTTATTACGGGTTTGTTTTTCCAAATTTTTTAGTATTGGAAAACGAGAAAATCGGTAATGCCGCCATTTTTATTGATTTTGAAAACCCTATCGACATTGACCCGAAAAGATTTAAATTGCCACCAAAAAGAAGAATGACCAAAGAGGAAAGGATGAAAACTCTGAAAGATAACATAGAAAAATACATAAACCTAGATGGAGATCAGCTTGAAAAGATGGGGGCAGAAAGAAAGCCTCATCCGCATATGGATAATGAAAAATGGGAAGAAAAAATGAGGCTACGAATAGACACGAGATTGACAAAAATAGAAAATTAGTATATCGTACTGGTAGTTGTTTTTTTGTAAATCATCAATCAAAAGGAGGGTTTTATGGAAAAGACGGAATTGATTGCCTGTCACCGAACAGCAGGAAACGACACAATAACCAGAGAGGTATTTTGTAAGTTGGTGGATGTTTTATTGAAATATGCTCCGGACCATGTACGCAATTTTTTCAAGGATTTTGCCAATGATCCCGAGACAACCGATGGCGAAATCCAAGAAATAACAGATGTCATGCTCAATAAGCTTAATGAGAACACTATCGCCCAATGTTAACATTGGGCGATTTTTATTTCGGCTAGCATACTCCAAGAGTCATCCTGCTGGACGAGTACTCTCGTACACAGCGTCCGAGCGACGACGAAATATAGGTACAATACCGCGCGAGAAAAGCGAGCTCCGACAATACCCCGGGGCTATGCCCCGAGGAACCTTTATTGGCTGGGAAAATTGGATAGTCAAGCTCAAAAAAGGAAGAATGTGCGCAAGAAAGCAGGCTTCTTTAAACAAACAACCCAGCCTCTTGCGAAGCCGGGTTGTACAATATTTCAAAATTTTTCAAAAAGAACATAGGATTGACCTCCATCCCGAGGAGCCTTCTGTAGTAAAGACACAAACTGGGGTTTCTAGCAGTGATAGACATCACACCATGGATGTCTGCCTTCGCTAGTATATGCAAGCTTCTCTTCGTCGCTTGCATATTTCGCGACCCTAATCTCAAAAGCGGAGTAAAAGAACTCTCCGTCAAGGAGACTTGCCTGCCCATTTACTTCCACTTCTCTTCCCAATAACTCTGAAAGAGGTGGCAGCTCAGCGTCCCCGTATTCTATGGCGAGATATTTGCCAGTTGGATGGCATTTCATCACCACGCTATTCAGGTCTTCGCCTATAATTTTTCCTGAACAATTAAAATCAACCCAACCCTTATCTACTTCTTTTTTCACCTCTCTACCCCCATTCGTTTAAAGCCCGTCGGCTATATTTTTTTGAAAGAACAAATCTCTGCAAGATTTCAAATTATCTCTAACTTAAAATCTTGATAAAGATGGCAAGTTTCTGACTTGCCAAAAAGTTGACCGCTACTTTAAGGAGTGTTCTTTAAGCAAAACACACAAAGCTGTAAGCTTGTTTCACTCTGTATTTGATTTTATCCTGACCGAGTATCCCACTATAAGTTCCTTAAATGCCGTTACCATTTTTAAGGAATTATTAGCGACATATTCCCAATCATTTCTCTCTGCTATTAAAGCTTTCACAGCATTGGATAGTCCCCTGTCCAATTGCTGCTGGCGAGTTTTCGCCAGCAATTCACATAGTGGTGGTGCCATATCTTCGTAAAAAGCTAGCGCAGGATGTTTTAGGACTGGTATTACAGTTACCAAGAAAAAATCTAGATCCGAGCGATAATTGTGCTTTGGTATCGATATTTTCTTCAATATTTCCTCTGTTCTTGGCAGTACAGACCCTCCAAACTCGTACAAAAAGGCACCACAAACTGCTCCTGCTCCTATTCCCATCTTTCTGCCTCCTTTTTTCAAATTCCTCCGCTATAAAAATAGCGAGGTGAACTTACTAGCAGAAGGATAGCATATCGCCACATATTTGTCAAGCATTTGACAAAATTAAGAATATGATATATATTGCACTCAGATATGTTAAATTAAATCAATAAGGAGGGCAGGATGCACGGAAAAAATAAATTTATAGAGCCATTAAGAGAAACGGTTAAGCGAATCATTGCGGAGCGAAACCATGGGCTAGGATGCATATGCGATGATTGCCTGATATTTGAGCTTTTAGGTGCTCAAGACGCCAAAGAGCAAACTCCAGGATCGTTTTTGTTGGAACGCAAAGCGGACAACAATACACCGCTTAATTAAAGAAAGTGCGGCAAAGAATGTTTCCAGAATCGAGAGGCCTGCTTAAGGCCTCTTTTTTTTATTTCATCTTCCTTTTGTTTTAAAATATCCTGTATTATGTTGAGTGCTTTTTCAAGTTTTTGAGGAGCGAGAGAATGTTGTGGCTTATTATTTCGAATAAGTTCCTCATTGAGCCTTTTGACAAATAAAAGTTGGTCTTGAAAATTCTGAACAATTTCCTCGAGGAACCCAAATTGTAATGGATGTGTCGCCTTATCAATGCTTTTATCGGCGATATTCTTGCAAAGCTCCTCAAGTTGATCTTTCTTTATTTGAACAATTGCACGAGGAATATTTTCTATTGCACCCTTGGTTTTGCTTATTTCAGAATAATAATATTTCAGATCCGTAAGTTTTCCATCAGATAGTCTCGTTCTTAATGATCTGTATTTATCTTCAAGAACCCCTTGATCTTCTGAAATAGTCAAGTCGATGGCTATTCTCTCAAACGAATCATCTTCTTGTGAAATTTCCAATACGAAATCACTACCTCTTTTTATATCATCAAATTCGCTGGTCAAAATGACATTTGTTTCATAGCCAAGCCAACACGACCGCTCCCCTTCCTCATAAAAAATCCCCGCCGCAATCAACGCACGCCCATGTTGCTCCCTAAATTTCGGATCTTTTTTAATTCTCTCAATCTCCCTTTTATCTTTTTCAATTTCCTCTTTTGAATACAAACCTTCAAAATCCTCCATTTTTGGAGCTTCGACTTTCAGTACGCCATCGACATATTTTTCCATCGCTTTGTCCTCCGCCATTGTTAACGGAGGTTCTTTGGCTAAAAATTTATTCTCAAAAGCAACATCAGGTCTCATATTCATATAATTAATTTAGTTTAAATGTTCGACACTATGCTATCTAAAATCTCATAATCCACACTAGTACTTTCAGTATATCATTTTTGCTGTTGTGCCAAAACTTGCTATGACCCGAGCCAAATAAAAAAAACGGCACTTTTGAAAAGTGCCGCCTCGCAATTGGCTTCTATTCTATTTCCACCAATGCTTTTTCGGCAGTATAGCGCTGGATGCCGAGTTCTTTGCGCATCTTGCGTATTATGCCGACCGGCTTATCTACGCAATCAGCGATCACGGTATCTGGCATGCGCCCTAGGAATGATTGGATCTTATCTTTCCAACCATCCACACCCTCTTCGTGCGGATACGCAATGCCATTTTGTTTGAAAGCGTTTTTGATGCTCCCAAAATGGACGATTGCGGAATGATAGACCGCTGGATGCTTCTTGAGAAGCTCCTTCGGGCTAAACCCCTCTTTGCCCTTCATCTGGTCCAAGGTCTGTATCGCGCAGTAGAATTTCATCTCTGCGTGACCTATACCGTTCCGGCTTCTCGCCATTAGGTACGACACGAACCTTGACCCGCATTTCGGGCATCGCGTGGTGTAGTCCCGCGGGTCCTGATTGAACCCGCGAATGATCTCCGCCGGTGTCAGCGCGCGACCGCATTTCGGGCAATCACCCTTTGGCTTGTATTCTTCGCCACGGAGCTCTTGAATGAGCCCGAGTTTGAGAGCGATTTTATGCTCCGCCAAAAGCTGTGTTTCCAACACCGTTCGGTGCGTACTCCTGAAGTGGTGCCCTACCCTCAATGTCAATCCCATCACCTCACCTCCTTTTTAATTTGTTTTTCCCGTTTTCTGCTATACCCCACCAAGCCTTTCTTGCTCGAATGGGCGCCACCACCATGATGACGAAGCTTAAAACAAACTGCCTCCGGAAGTCTCCTCCCGACTTTCAATCCAACCTTTTTCATTCTCCCACCTCCGCTATTTTTTTGGGACTCTTTTTCAAATCCCTTTTAGAAATTTCAAAACAAATTTAAAATTTCTAAAAGAAAGGCAAGTCTTGCTTGCCACATAGCAGTTATTTTACATCGTACTCTGCTATTTTATGCTGATAGTCCGGAGATGGACCCCCGGTGCGATCCAGAGCATCTTGCACGGATTGTTCCGCCTTCTCACGGGAAGAGTACACTTCTACTATCATCCACCCACACCCCATGCAGTTCATCTGCCTTATAAAAACTTTTTCTACCATATGCACCTCCACAAACTCAAACCCACCTGCCGATTTCTCGGTTCAGGACTTACGGGTCGTATTTTTGAAAGAACAAAATCTCTACAGAAGCACAACTTGTGTTATGTTTCTGATAAAGACGAGGAGCGGTATTTGCTCCTCAAGAAGTTCACAGAAAAAATCTTTTGTGAACCCAGCTTGCCGCCAGAACCATTGAGACAAGCCAAAGACATGGCCCCATTATGCCCAGTATCATGAACAAAATCATGAAAACAGCCAGCCCAATAAAAGGCAATGGGAAGCCAATCCTGAAAAAGAACTCATGCCATTCAGGATCATAAAATACCATGAACGGCATACCAAAGAGGTATTTTACTGCCCTCCATCCCAAAAACACGACGGCTACAAATACTAAAATACTTAGTAGATTCGTCATCCTCTTCATTCTTCCACCTCCATGCGTTTCCAGTCCGCCGACCATAATTTTGGGATTCTCTTTCAAATCCCTTTCAAAAAATTCAAGTTGTTAAAATCTTTGAAAGGGAGAGGATGCGATATTTTGCATCCTCTCTGTGCAGTGTCATCTTATATCGCGTAAGATGACTTGGTTGAGACCCTCGCCTGTGACGATAGATTTTCTGATAGCTAGTCAGAATAATCACACAAGCAACCGGTACGGTCTCACCCATAGGTTTTTTTTGTGAGGTCTAACGACCTCATTGAGTTTCCTATAACTCTCTCCGTGACGTACTTTGGGGCTGCACACCCTCCCTGTACCACAACATCTTCCAAAAAAATCATTTCAAAAAGATGTTGTGGCGCAGGGAATTTTTAAAAGAACATCTGTTTCGTCTTTTCAGACTCATCAGTCGAGATACACATCTCGAAACAGAGAGCATTTTTACGCATGCTCAGTGCGGATGATATTCATTATCGGCGTTGAACTTACCGTGACAAACGCTCAAGTTTGTCAGGCAATAGGTTATTCTCATCAGCTTACCCTATTGCCACCAATTTTTACCGGACTGGCGCCGTGTCTATGATTTTGTCTCGGTTCATCAACCGGAAGGTTCTGCTCCCTTTAGGCTCTCCATTTTTTAAAACGGGGACAAATCAAACTAAGCGTCGTTAGTTGCCTAGCTTTTTCTCCCCAAGGAGTTTGGCAAGTATGTCTGCCCAGTCCTTCCCGTGCTGCGAGTAGGCGGTTCCAGTCCCATTGCAACGGTAGCACCCGTAGGTACCATCCTTGCCGGAGCCGGAACACTTCGCGCAGGTGCCTTGGGTCCCCTCAATACCAACCATGCCAACATAGTTAGTAAAGAGTGCCTTCGCGTTATGGAGCACGAAAATGGTGTTGTTCATCGCATCGAGCATCGCGCTCGCTGGATGATCGTGATGACCCATGTCGGTCACCACCGCAACATACTTCGCGCCGCGAAGTGCCGCAGTGATGGCGAGTGCCCATCCAACAGACATTTCCTTCCCCACATGCTTGAGCCCCTCACCACCTTGAGTGGCCCGACCTGCTGGCATCAAGAGATCGCAGAGTACGACATCCCAATACGGAAGCCACGACTCTGCCTCAGCCTTCTTGTGTGCCGGCCATGACTCTATCCCCTGACTCATGTACTCGGATTTAAGGGTCTTATACTTCTCATTATCCAGCTGTGGTTCAAGAAGCTCGAGCGCTTCGTCATGACTCCCCACAACCGTAAGGTCATGTAAAGCCCCAAGAACCTGCTGAGCTGAATTCTGGTGGTTTGCGCTGTCGTCGATTACTAATATTTTCATATTAATCTCCTACCCCTGAACCCGAGGTGCAGCTTGCGAAGAATTCGCATTTTTATTTATTTTATTTAAAAGAACAAAATCTCTACAAGATTTCAAACACTCTGTTTAAAATCTTGATAAAGATGGCAAGTTTCTAACTTGCCAAAGGTTGACCTCCACCGTAGGAGTGTTCTTTAAGCAAAACACACAAAGCTCTTTTATCCACCTATTTTATTTTTATATTTCCTCTCCTCCTAAAAACTTCCGCCCGTTACCGTCTGTCGTAATATCACCGATTGGATCTAGACTGAAGCCATTAAGCCTATCGAGAGAAGCTTGGCTCGCCACTGCTCCTTTTACTGCGAGAATGGCAAAAAATTTCTCGATATCCTCCACTTCTTCAACCTGCTCTTTTTTCTCGTTCACTATCTTTCTCACCTCCTTTTTGTTTTTAACGGTCCCGACATTTTGTCTCGGTGTGTCAACCGGAGGGCTCTGCTTCCCTTTGGCTCCACATTTTATCATCAAGAAAAATGTGGATAAAAACTCTAGACTATATTGATTACTTTCTACACAGGAGACATGTGTTTGAGAATATTCCTAGTTTTCTCTGAATAAACTTCTTTCTCAATGAATGTATTCATCTTGTCCCTAGAGAAACGATCAATTTTAATCTTTTTTCTCAAATCAAAACTTGTCTCATTGTCTTCTAAGAAAACAAACTCTACTGCAAACCCATTGTTCTCCATCTCTGTGGCAAGATCCAGAGCGAACTCTTCCGCTTTGTTTTTTAATTCCCGCCAGTCTTCCTTGGTTGCTTCAGAATTCTCTTTTTCAGAAGCAAATATCCACCCGTCAGACACATTTACTTTAGCAAAACCAGAATGCTCTTTGCGTGAATTTTCCCTATATTTATAAGGGCCCCACGAAAATAATCCTTCTGCGCTAATTGTAACTATGTAAGCTGGGTAATATTTCCAATAACGATTTGCATCCCAATGCCAATCTCCGTGCGTACCCAAATAACCCTGAACTGTTTTTACCACCGAAACCAGAACTTTCTTTACTCCATCCACCATTTCTCCCCCTCCTCGTTTCGAGCCCGTCGGCTATTTTTTTGAAAGAACAAATCTCTACAAGATTTCAAACACTCTGTTTAAAATCTTGATAAAGATGAGGAGCGATGCTGCCGCTCCTCAAAGACAGATGGGAACAAGGTCCCTTTTTAATAATTTGTTTTGTCGGCGTCCCAACAAACACAAATTATCGTCAAGCATTCTGTCAAAATGCTTTCGCTGAGTTGATGCCTTCTATGGCATCTAAAGGTCTCATCAGCTTAACCTTACAACGATGGATTTCGTCAGCACCCATCCCTAATACTGGTGTCTCCTACTCCTTGCAGTAGGGATCACCTGCCAAATTTTTCCGCGACTGGACATTTGTCGCAACCTTAATCGCCTTTTAATTCAAGGGGTAAGGGACGGATTGTTGAAAGAACTTTCTGTTTCGTCTTTTCAGACTCATCAGCGCAGATACGCATCTGCGGACAGAGAGAACGCGGTTTTTGTCGCGGTCTCGACATTTTGTCTCGGTGTGTCAACCGGAGGGCTCTGCTTCCCTTGGGCTCCACATTTTATCATCAAGAAAAAGTGGACAAAAACTCTAGGATAGGTAGACGGGCGGCTTATTCCCAGCCAGACTGGAGAGGTCCGATGCGGCGCCGAGCTTTACCCTTTTCGCCCCTTAGAAGGATATAAATTCCTCCCTCGGGAGCAAGGATAAGTTGCGCCCCCTTCAGCTCCTCGTTGTGCCCCTCACTACGCCTCTCTCTAAGCTCCTTGTATTGCCGAGCGGTGAGAGATACGCTTGAGCCGTCTTTCCCCTGAACCAAAACCTTGTCCCTGATGATTACTCTTTTCATACATCCTCCTAAAATTTCAGAACCCACCTGCCGATTGCTCGGTTCAGGATTTACGGTTCATATTTTTTGAAAGAACAAAATCTCTACAAGATTTCAAACACTTTGTTTAAAATCTTGATAAAGATGGGGAGCAGGTTTTGCTCCCCAATATAATTGCAACAACCGTTTCGGCTGAGAATTTTTGAATGGGCGTTGTTTTCCTCGAGATATCAACGACCGCCCCCCCCCTTCACTTTCTCGATAAGCTAGCGCTTTTATTTTGTATCGGGAAGCGAATCCTCCGATATCAGCGGTTTCTGTTGCCATGCAATCCGCTCCCTGCCCCGTCTCCATTAAGGTGCAGTTTCCCCTAATTTCTATGTTTCTTTAGTATCTTCTGAAAAATGACCGCTTTCACTCTTTATGACATAAGTGAAGGTTTTGCCATTATCAGAAATACCTTTCGGAAACATCCTCCCGCGGATAAAAGTCTCGTCAAGAACTTTTCGGGGTGAGTTTTTGCCGTTAAGGACATATATAGTATCATGCCCCGAGCCTCCGCTAGAGTTTTGTATGCCAATGACAGCAATGTCTGCGTCTTTGGCAATATACAAATCTGTGCTTGACCGGCTACTCCGAAGTCCTTCACGAACTTTTTCCGCGTGTTTTTGGAAGTCCTTACTTGCCATATTTTTACCTCCTTCGTGTTTGAATCTGAATGAACACGGTCATTCACCGTTTGGGGTTATCCCTATGCAGTCCTTGCGTTAGCTGGCTTTTGCCACAGCCGGTCTTTTGTCACCCTTGCGGACGACTTTGACCTGCCGGGCAAAAGCCTCAAGGAACGGCTTCAATCTGCCGATCTCTGCATTGCGCTTGGCGACCTCGTTCAGAGACGCCCCGAGCTCATACATCGGTATGAACTTTTTCTGAGCGCGCGCCTCCTTCCCGAGGTTGTATCGGCAAGACCCGCAGATGGGCTTGACCACCCATTCACCCTTTTCCTTTTTCAAGGGAAGAGCAAACTGTGGTTTCTCCCCGCCACAAACTGTACATGTATGCATAATAACCTCCATAATTTCAGAACCCCCCTGCCGATTTCTCGGTTCAGGATTTACGGTTCATATTTTTTTTGAAAGAACTAAATCTCTACAAGATTTCAAATTATTTCTAACTTAAAATCTTGATAAAGATGAGGAGCGGTTTTGCTCCCCAATATAATTGCAACAGCCGTTTCGGCTGAGAATTTTCGCGTACATTTGGCATGGGCACTAACTCGTATCAATCTACCGTCTGGGGATCAACCAGATCGGTGATTGCTTACTTGCTAGTGTTTCTGTTCACCATGCCGTTCTCTTTTTGCCAATCCACCCCGCTAAGAGTGTTGGCGCCCAGAGTCAGGACCAATAGATGCAAGGTAGGGCATCTATTACATTTCCTTATTAAGACCTATTTTCTCGTCTCTTAATAAGGATTTCCGTCTTTCACGCCCCATGAGGACGAGGAACAGGTTGGGCTATAGCGAGCCCTCAAAACAGATTTGAATGTGCAACTTCAATCTCACGCAAACGCGAGGGACTTTGGGGCGAGAGTTTCGCCTGAAACTCCCCCGTATTGCGTGAGATCGTTAGGTTTCTTTCAAGGCACTGTTCGAGTCGCGGCCAATGTAAATAATTAAATGCCGGCTGTGGAATGTGTCACTCGCTATCAACTTAACTTTCTGAGGGTATTATAGCAAACCTGCAGGATTTGTCAAGCACTTCTGACATTTCATCTCCATCTCGTACTCAAATATGTTGTAAAATAAGGGTTTTTGCCGTTTCTTATTGTTATTTAGTTTGTACAAAATGGCACTATGCGAACACAAAAAACAATAGTGTCAAAGTATTCTTGTTAATGGTGCTTGACAAAAGGAAAGCAATTTGCTACACTCATGTTAGAAAGGTTTGGATTGTCCAAATCTAGGGCTTCTAAAAAGGAGGTGACCCATGCACGGATAACTCTCCACCAAAAGGTTCTCGACAAGAGATTCTTTTGATGGAGGGTTCTCTGCAAGCAATGGTAAGCCGAATGGACAGAATACCCAAAAAAGAAAGGAGGTGGGACAGATGTGGGGTTAGAGAATGAAAAAAAGCAATTTTTTTTGCGGTAGGTAAAGTTGGCGCTTTGCAAGTTAGCATAGCTAACACGAAAGCGCCGAAGTAGGTAGCGCCGAGTCGGGGATATTCTATTCCCCGGCTTTTTTTTGTTCTTTTTGTGCCTGAGCCCCTATTTTTGCGAGCTTTATTAAAGTTTTGAGAGTATCCGCGACATCTCGGCTTTGGATGAAGATGCTGGAAATACGCTTGCCGAGCGTTACAAACTGAACACGGTCTTCATATACGGAAAGGTCACATTTGATAGGAAAATCTTTTGCGTCGACGCGAGTTCGGTCACTCAAGCTATCACTTGGCAATTCTTGTTTTGAATAATTGTAAACTGAAACAGCTTTGATCTTTCGCGCGGGACGATCTTTTGCAATGGTCTCTATTTCTCTTTGCGAAAAAGCTTCTTCTATCAGGTCGCGGTTGAACGCAAAATACCCCGTGTCTTCTTTGGATTCGTTCCCGGACGGAAAGAATGCGAGACTATCATGAAATGCCGCCTCTTTGCCATCAAAATATTTAAGGACCGGTCGTTCCCCTAGCTCTCGTTGAACACTCTTCATTTGCGGAATGATGTCTTTGAGGCGCTTCGCCGTCTCTCCGAGGATAAGCTGCTGCCTCTCCACAAAAGTCTCCAACCTCTCCGGCGGCTCCGCCGCATAATGCGTCTTCTTCCCAATCTCAACCTCTGAAACCAATCCTTTTTTCGCAAGTGTTTCAAGCACAACATACACCGTAGGGCGTTTGATCTTTGTCTTCTCGGCAATGTCCACAACAGAAGCAGAGTCCACCTGCAAAAGCGCCAAATACACCCCCGCCTCCTTTTCATTCAACCCGATCTCTTGGAGATATTTTTCAAGCATAAAATTATTATTTTAATTTCTTCATTGTCGGATTATTTGAAAGTGATTTCATTTGAGTTATTGCTATCGCATTTAGTCTCAGAAGTCTCTCTTTTTGCTCCAAACCTTGGCGGATAAATTCTGCGTTTAACGATTCGAGGTTTGCCAAGCACACGAGCTGTGTCACATCCGCATAGTCACGCATATTCCCCTCTTTGTTTTTATTTTTTGACTTCCAGTCTTGTGCGGCTATGCCAAACAAAGCCATATTCAAAACATCCGCCTCGTTTGCATATACAATCGTGGCGTCTTTAACAGACAATTTTTGTGGCAATACGATATTTTCTTTTATGGAATCCGTATGGATTTTATAATTGATTTTGGTGAGCATCCGCTTTGCATCCCAGCCCAAAATAAGCCTCTCGTTTTCCTCTACTTTGAGCCTCTGGAATTCTTTGATCAAATACAACTTAAACTCCGGAGATATCCATGTGGCAAATTCAAAAGCAATATCTTTATGTGCAAAAGTTCCTCCCCCGTAGCGCCCTGATTTATTTATCATTCCAACAGCCCCCACTGCCTCAATCCACCTCTTTGGCGTAAGGGAAAAGCTGTTGGAGCCGGCTTTGTTTTTAAACCCATCGAATTCGATGGGTTTAAAATTTTGGTTGTTTATCTTCTCCCAAATGCCCAAAAATTCAACGGTGTCCATCGTACGCATCCAGTTTTGGATGATATAATCGGTCCTTTCACTGTCTTTATATTTTGCAATATCAGTCAACGAAATATAATCATTTTCGTTCCGCTGAAATGTATATATTTGTAACCCCCGTGCATTTATTTTTTTCATAAGATATTTTATAAGTATGCTTGTATTGTATCACGCGCTTGCATCTCGACAAAGGTATGGTACAGTAGCCGTATGTCATATTTAATACCAACCGTTATCGAGAAAACGACGCAGGGTGAGCGCGCGTACGATATTTATTCGCGATTGCTCAAGGAACGCATTGTTTTTCTTACCGGAACGATTGACGATGATTCGGCAAATATTGCCATCGCCCAACTTCTTTTTCTTGAGTCTGAGGATCCAAAAAAAGACATTTGCCTGTATATCAACTCGCACGGCGGCTCAGTAACCGCAGGCCTTGCTCTCTACGACACAATGCAACATGTGAAGCCAGATATTTCAACAATTTGTGTCGGGATGGCGGCATCAATGGGCGCAGTGATTCTTTCTGCCGGAGCAAAAGGCAAACGATTCATTCTTCCGAACGCAGAAGTAATGATCCATCAGCCGCTTGGAGGGACCGAGGGGCAGGCGTCAGACATCGCCATCACTGCAAAACATATTTTGAAAACAAAGGAGAACCTGAACAAGATACTTTCGAAAAATACCGGTAAACCTCTCGCACAAATAGAAAAAGACACCGACCGCGACTTCTTTATGTCCGCCGACGAAGCAAAAAAATACGGCATCGTAGACGAAATCTACAAACCAAAGAATCCCCGCGCGTAAAGCGCAAGTCAAAAGTCTGTAAAGTCCTTAAGGTCAAAAGTGGGAGCATTTGCACCCGCTGACTTTAAGGACTTTCGACTTTATAGACTTTTAGACTTATTAGCGGTAATATGAACGAGTTCCTCTTAAAAATTTAAATTGACACCTTTTAACAACAGTAACCGCTCGCAGATCTGGAGAAAATCCCTTGTTTTCAAGGGTTTCAAGGCTTGGCGGGTTTAGAATATGGACATTAACATTGCACTCACCCTCGGCGGGGTGATGGCTATATCGGTCGGTGTGGCACTCGGCTACCTTTTGCGCTGGTTTATTTCGATAAGCAAGCGCGGATCGATCGAGCTCGAGGTCAAGCAAGTGCTCCTCTCCGCAAAGGAAGAAGCGCAGAAGATCATCGAGGAAGCCGATCAGAAAGCCGAAGTATACGAAAGAGAACTCCACAAAAAAGAAAAAGAGAGCGATGATCGTTTCAAGAAAACCGAGGATCGCCTCATCAAAAAAGAAGAATTCCTCGACAAACGCCAGACCGACATCGACAGCGAGGTCGCGCATATAAAAGAAAAGGTCGAGGAGGTCAAAGAGATCCGCGAAAAAGCAAATAAGGAAAAAGAACTCGCCGTCCGCGAGCTCGAGCGCATCGCGCGCCTCGAGGCACCTGAAGCAAAAGAAGAGCTCTTGAAGCGCACGGAAAAGCGCTATGAAGAAGACCTCCTGGCGCGGATGAAAAAACTCGAAGGTGAGGGAGAAGAGCGACTCTCTCAAAAGGCGCGGGATATCCTCGCCTCATCGATCCAGCGCCTCGCGACATCGACCGCGGCGGAAATGATGGCGACGACCGTCCCTCTGCCTTCCGACGAGATCAAGGGAAAGATCATCGGCAAAGAAGGTCGCAATATCCGCGCGTTTGAGCGCACGGCGGGAGTGGAAGTCATCGTTGATGATACGCCGGGCTCTATTCTCATTTCATCGTTCGACCCGATTCGCCGACAAATAGCGCGTGTGGCGCTCGAAGCCCTCATCGCCGATGGGCGTATTCAGCCGGCAAAGATCGAGGAGATGGTGGAAAAAGCGCGCGAAGATGTGAACAAGATCATCAAAGAAGAAGGCGAGCGAGCGGCGTACGAATGCGGAGTTTTCAACTTGGACCCGCGCATCATCGCCATTTTGGGTCGCCTTCATTTCCGCACCAGCTATGGGCAGAATGTGCTTCAGCACTCGGTGGAAATGGCGCACATTGCGGGGATGATAGCCGAAGAAGTCGGGGCAAATGTAGCGGTGGCGAAAGCGGGAGCGCTCCTCCACGACCTCGGCAAAGCCGTCGACCACGAAGTGGCGGGCACCCATGTGGAGATCGGCAAGAGAATTCTTCAAAAATTCGGCGCAGACACGCGCATCATTCAGGCGATGCAGTCGCACCACGAGGAATACCCATATGAAACGCTGGAGTCCATCATCGTGCAGACCGCGGATGCCATTTCCGGCAGTCGCCCAGGTGCGCGCCGAGATTCAGCAGAAAACTACATCAAGCGCCTCGAAGACCTCGAGGGAATAGCAAAATCCTTCCCCACCGTCGAAAAAACCTATGCAATACAAGCAGGAAGGGAGCTTCGCGTCTTTGTGAAGCCGGAAGAAATCACCGACCTTGAAGCAAAAAACCTCGCCCGCGAGATCGCGCTCCGCATAGAAAAAGAGCTCAAGTACCCGGGCGAAATAAAAGTCGCCGTCATCCGCGAATCGCGCGCGATAGAGTACGCGAGATAAAAATTTCAAAATAGGTAAGGTAAATGGCGGTCTTTTTTAAAAAAGACCGCCATTTACATTACCACTCCAGCAAAAGAAAAAAGGGGCAAGCGTAAAGCTCTGCCCCCTTTATGATTTTAATTACATAGGGTAACCCTATGTTTCTACCGCAAGAACATTCATGGCGTGCCTTTTCTCTTTCCTTCGGTGAAGATATCGACCGAGGAAATAACAAGTAAAAGACAAGATTCCTAACTCTCCAACCCCCTGTGCAAATGCAGTGTCCCACAAAAGCACCGCTACTACTGCCAAGATAGAGAAACCTGTCTCAATAAAAAAGATTGCTTCATTACCAAGATACTCCGCATAAAAACAGTAGATTAGCATAATTGTGAGAATGAAGAGGGAGGATACCGACAACGATTCATTGCTCACTTCTTCTGTTGTCCATCCACCCCTGAAGAAGACTGTTGTGTCCGTCTTTATCGTTGTAATTGGAAGACCGAAACGGTATCCCCCCTTCTCGGCAGATAACTTAACCGCCGGCACCCCCTCCTCCACCAACTGCCGAGCTTGCTCAGCGGTAATACCCTTGGGAACATTGGGTATCACCTTTGTCTTTGTCTTCTCGTAGTATACAAGGTTGCCGTCTTCGATTTGAACTATCGTCTCCCCCGCATGGGCGGTGGCAATGGGCAAAAAAATCAGCGCCATTATCGCCGCAACCGTGGTCTTTTTGGGGCCGAATTTCATGAGGAATTTTTGAGTTGCCCCTTTCAGTAATACTGAGACAACCCATAGTAACGCCAAGCAGCCAACCATAATTCCCAAAATACACAAAAAGGCATTCTGCAACATCTTCCGCAACATATCATCCTCCCTTATTTCTTGCGCGTACTTTTAGCTCGCCAGCCGAATTTAAGAGAACATCTGGTGAGAAGTAAAGCACTTTTACAAGCATTTGTCAATCTCCCAGAAAAATCCTTGTGGCTATTGCACAAAAAAACATAGGGGGGTATACTATTCGGCAAGGAGGTCTGACCCGCGTCGAGAGGGTTCGACAACTCCCCTTCCGCAAAAAACGGAGGGAAGGGTGTGGGCTAAACCGTTTTGTAAACAAAACAGTCGCCCGAACATTTTCCTTAAGAAAATGTTTTAGGGCGGGTCAATAAGTTTTAGTATTAAAAGTTAATTAAATATCATTATATGAACAAAGCAGCAATCGCAGAGATCATCCACGAGAAAATGGGTGGTACAAAAGTATCAGCAGAGCAGACACTTGACGCAATCCTCGAGGGGATCGTAAAGACTCTCAAAGGTGGCGGTGAAGTTTCTATCGCAGGGCTCGGCATCTTTTCAACAAAGGCACGCGCCGCTCGCACAGCACGCAACCCAAAGACTGGCGAGGCAATCCAAGTTCCCGCAACAACAGTTCCAAAGTTCCGCGCCGCAAAGGCACTCAAGGATGCAGTAAAGTAAGTATTCTTGTTTCTTAAACAAAAAAGACCACTCGCCATAGAGTGGTCTTTTTTGTTTGTTGCAAACAAATTCCCCAACTCAGACCCATAGGTCTGAGTTGGGGAATTTCACTCACCCATATAACTGGGTACAATATTTCGTCTTCGTTCGGACGCTGTGTACGAGATTACTCGTCCACGCGTTCCCGAATCAGCTGATTCGTGGCTTTGCCATAGACTTGAGCACATTGCCCTACTGGGTCGCTAGCCGAAATAAAATCAAAAACTGCATCCCCTACCTTTTTTATCGGGAACCGATGCCATGGGTGCCATGATTTTGAAATGGACATCACGCAGACAACGAAATGAGTATCCTCGTTCCGTACAACACCTACATCGTGACTCCAGCGAATGACCGCCCATTTGCCGAGAAAAATATTTTTTAATGCTGAAAGCGGTGAATGTTCCCACAAGTTTGTCTCAAGCCATCCACCTTTGCCATAAAAAGAGACGGGCGGTTTAAGCAGAAACCCTCGCATACTTTTCCTCCCCATCATATACGCTTTCAATTTTTCAGAAACGAACGGCGAGACCATTTCATTTTTTTCAATAAGAAAAAAGAATTCCGCCAGATGCCTCGCGCACGACATCGTTGTTTCTGAAAATCGATACGACTCTCCCTCTTTCGCTCGGTCGAGAAACTTTCGCGTTACTTCACTTCCCGCCCATCCATACCGATGGATGATATTTTCGGTGATGCTCTCGCGCGAAACAAGGTCCATGAGGCAGTTTGCCGCCGTATTGTCCGAGCGCGTAAGCATCAGGTCGAGCAGACGGTCCACACTCTCCCTGTCCCCCGCTTTCAAAAGTGGGCGACGGTCCTCGGGGAAAATTCGTGCATCCTTGTCGACATCATTCGGCGACTTAACCTCGACAATATCCTGCAAAGAAAGCTCCCCCTTCTCAATACGGCGGAGGACTTCAGCACCGATGAAAACTTTGTAACAGCTTGCCGGGTACACAAATTCGTCCATTTTATAACCAAAAACCTCCGGCTCTTTTTTTGAAAGATCAATAACACACGCCGAAACGACGAAATCTTCCGCATACGAACGAAAAATCTCCTCAAAAAACTCCTCACTGCGTTTTTGATTGTAGGCAGGTAGTTGTGTCATTTTTGCAATATCTACTTTCCCATCCTGCCGATACCTCAAGGGTATGTACAATTTGTACCCACCCTTTAGATAATCTCCCGTCTAAACAATGCTATTTTTGTAGTTTCCATTATTTTGGTGCGGGCAGGGAGAATCGAACTCCCGTCAAAGGATTGGAAATCCCTTATTCTACCATTAAACTATGCCCGCTTAACCTCGCGCTATCATAGCAGTTGGGCACGACTTTCGCAACGCTGTTGAAGTCAAGCTTCAACAGTCAGTTGTTAGTTGTTAGTTGTTAGTTGTTAGTTGTTAGTTGTTAGTTGTTAGCGGTATACTACCCTTATGTCGCAAAATATTCCCGCTACCACGCTCGGCTCGTTTGCACGACAATTTCTCGAGTATTTGGAGATCGAGCGCGGACGAAGCTTGAAAACTATTCAAAACTACGAGCACTACCTCACGCGCTTTCTCTCTGCGAGCGGGGCAAAAGAGCCGGGTGATATTACCGACGAGGTGATGCGCTCATTTCGCTTGTGGCTCAACCGCCAAGAAGCGGGCGTGCGCGAGGGTCGCAATACGACACTCAAAAAGAAAACGCAGAACTACTATCTCATCGCGATTCGCAGTTTCCTCAAATATTTGCGTAAACGCGGTATTGAATCATACGCTCCCGAGCGCATTGAGCTTGCAAAGGTTGCCGAACGCACAATCGACCTTTTGAGCCCGCAAGATTTGCGCCGACTTCTTTCCGCGCCCGACGGCGACACGGTAAAAGCGCTCCGCGACAAAGCGATTCTCGAACTTTTCTTTTCCACCGGACTTCGCCTCTCCGAACTATGTTCGCTTTCTCGCGACATTGACCTTTCGCGCGATGAAATATCCGTGCGGGGCAAAGGCGAAAAGGTGCGCGTGGTCTTTATTTCCGACGATGCCAAAACTGCGATTACCGCATATTTAAAAAAGAGAACAGATATGGACGATGCGCTTTTCGTGCAAGAGAGCAGGAACACAAGCAAAGACGGCTCCATCCGCCTCACTCCACGCTCCATCGAAAGAATGGTGAAGCACTATGCCACCAAGGCGGGCATTATGGACAAAGTCACTCCCCACATCCTCCGCCACAGCTTCGCCACCGACCTCCTCTACAACGGCGCCGACATCCGCTCCGTACAAATAATGCTCGGCCACGCCAACATTTCCACCACGCAGATCTACACCCATGTGACAGATAGTGAGCTACGCAATGTTCACAAGAAATTTCACAGCAAGGGGCGGTAATTTTTTGCTATACTGCACCTATGAAACTCATCTCATGGAATGTAAACGGCTTGCGTGCGATTCACAAAAAGGGGAACTTTGGAGAGATACTCAAAGCAAATCCGGATATTTTATGTTTGCAGGAGACAAAAGTGGAGGAACAGCAGCTTGACCCGGAGTTGCGCAACCCTGACGGCTACTTTTCATATTTTACTCATTCAAAAATGCGCAAAGGGTATAGCGGGGTCGCCGTGTATACAAAAA
>JBBTUT010000011.1:0-27399 GCA_038063615.1 Patescibacteria group bacterium
ATATGTAGTATATATGAAATGTTCAAAACAGACTGCTTAAATTACCATTAGCTCTCAAAATCTCGAAAATTACTGCCCGCAAATTGCTTAATCTCCTTTGCTGTTCGGGGACCTCTGCCAAGTACAATCACTTCTTTCCCTGTTTCTCTGAGATATTTAAGTACGGGTAAAAAGTCGCCATCTCCTGAAAGCACTACAGCTCGGTCAAAATTATCCTTCTCCTTCATCATGTGGAACGCCATATCAACATCGCAGTTTGCTTTGCGTTTGGTAGTGCCGTCATCTTGGTCGTACATTTTTACTGGTTTCAAGAATAATTGATATCCAAACTCTAAAAGTTTCAGGTAAAAGCGGACCCTTTGCAAGTGCCTACCGACAAGCACCAGTTCCGCTTCGTTTAATTCTTTACCTTTGTTTTTAACGATGTCGAGCAGATGGTTTTCGAGTTCTGTAATGGCGACGGTCTCGTCTTTTTGGTAGTCATGTTTAAAATTATGGATCTCAACGCCACCAAAATATAATATCCTGTTAGCACCGTATTTTTCTTGCAGATAAGAAAGGAGTTTCTGGTAGTCAATTTTCCAGCCGAGACTTTTTTCTCCACCATAAAAAAGATTGGAGGCATCTATAAAAATAAAAGTTCGCATGTGGGGTATCATAACATTTTCAAACAAAAGCACCCAGACCCCCGAGAGGAACTGAGTGTTTTTGTTACGCCTGCCTTCAGTTTATGTAATCCTTATCCGAAAAGGGGCTTTCGCCCACAGGCACAAGGTCAACATACAACTAGCGTATGTTCTTTGCAAGCACTTGTTGGCAGTTTTAACTTCCTCCGACTTTTTTTGGTTTGATAAAGAAAAATACCCATATTAATATGGGTATTTTTACAAACCCGGTGGGTAGAGATACCTCTTCATGTGGAGCTAGACAAATTTACTTTTTTGTATGTTTTAATTCTTCCTGATCTTTATGTTCAACTTTCCAAATCAGACCTAGCTTTATATTAGATATAGCTGGTAATAAATGGTTAAGAAGCTGTTCTGCTGTCATCCGAAATTTTTTACCCTTTGCAGAAATCTTAACCCAGCCATCTTCATCACGAAAATATTTTTCGGTGAAGTTTTTTGTACCAATCGAAATTATATAGCTGTCATTTGTTAACTTCATGTTACGACATTATATCAAAATTTAGTTCTGAAGTGTCAACGCCGGAAACACCTCAAAAATTTTACTAATCTCAGTATCTCTTAAGAGCGTTTTAGTTTACCGAGGAGATAATGAATAATTGAGGCAAGAATAGTCCAGTAGAAAATGAGATAAATACCAATAAATGGGGGTGGCGGGTCTTCTTTCAAAAAATTAATCTGAGGCAGAGCCAAAGGTCCTAACAAAACAATTTTGATAGGTAATATAATTGTGGATACGGTGTTCTTCCAGACTATTGGTGAGTCGCCACCAGTTCTGAGGACAGAGTCGGGGGGTTTAGGAAAGCCACGGGGACCTGTTGTTCCCAAAAGTGAGGTAGTAATAAAAAGAAAAGCAAACCCAGAAATGATAAAGAGAATAACGAATTTTGTTCTTGAGATATTCATATACTGAAAACAAAGTAGCACTGGGTGTGCTACTTTGTCAATGTTCTGATAATACATCTTTTGGCTCCGCACAATAGGGGGAAAGGGCTGGGGACGACAGTGCGAAAGAGGGGGAGGCAAATCAAAGGTACCTGACCCCTTTGACCGGGGAGAGGCGTTCCCTACCTACAGAGCAAGTGATTTAACAATTATTTTACAATAGTATTTTGGGGTACCTTTATATACTTTGGAACCCTTGATATACTCATCAGATGGTTATAGACATAGAACTTACTTTAAATAGGTTTGGATTTGGAAAGATTAATGAAAATAAATTTCAATTTTTATGTTTTAGATTTTCTAAGTGGAAAATCCCAAATAAATATTCTATTTCTTTTGAAATAAATTGGCGAGGAAAAGAAACACCTAAACAGTAAATTTTTATTTTATGTTAAGCAACAAATAGGTTCCAACTTCGTCCCAGACGGGGAGGACTCAGGGAAACAAAAAGCCCCAACGCATTAGCGTCAGGACTTTTTTGTTTCTGGCTCCGTGGGTAGGAAGCGGTCCCGAGTTACTAACTAGCGTCCAAGACGTGAATCTGCTGATTCAGCTACGCTCATAAGTACTCGCGACCCCGGCTCACTGTCGCTTTGCGACATGTTCCGCCTTTCGATCCCTAACAGAAGCCGAGCAGTCGGCTTCTTCCCACGGAGCAAAAAATGAAAAACCCCCAAAGAGGGGGCGTTCATTTTAATGCTCCGAATGTGGGATGAGGTTCGACTGGCAATTATCGAGGGAAATCGTTAGAAATTAGTAATCTAGTTATGATAGAATGCCTGTATGAATAAAGAAAGCAAAAACTATGCGTTCATAGATGGTCAGAATCTACACATGGGTACTGCGAAGCGAGAGGTTGATCCATGGAAAATTGACCTCGCTCGTTTCCGGGTGTATTTGGAACAAAAATATAATGTCGGTAAGGCGTACTATTTTCTCGGTTTCGTTCAAGACGAGAACCAGGACTTATATGAGGAAATACAAAATGCTGGTTTTGTGCTTATGTTTAAAAAACATAATCCTGCGATGCTGGGAACAAAAAAGGGGAATGTGGATACTGACATCGTTTTTCACATTATGAAGAAGACTTATAAGAAGGAAGACTTTGAGAAAATTATTCTTGTGTCAGGAGACGGGGATTATAATCTTGTTGTTGATTTTTTGATTGAAGAGGGAAGGTTTGAGAAAATACTATTTCCTGACGGATCTCGTGCATCATCTTTGTATAAAAAGATAACTAGAAAATATTTCGACAACCTAGACAAGGAAGAGGTTCGGGTAAAAATAGGCAAAAGAAAAGGGGGCCTTAGGTAATTAACCGTTCGGGCCCCTTTTCGTCGTGATACCTATATATTAACAGATGGACGGAGGGTGTCAAGCGGTATTGAAAATGCTCGAAATCCACCAAGGTTCTGTCAAAAGATGTGGTAGTTGTAAGGGTTAAAATCTGGCTCCGTGGGTAGGAAGCGGTCCCGAGTTACTAACTAGCGTCCAAGACGTGAATCTGCTGATTCAGCTACGCTCATAAGTACTCGCGACCCCGGCTCACTGTCGCTTTGCGACATGTTCCGCCTTTCGATCCCTAACAGAAGCCGAGCAGTCGGCTTCTTCCCACGGAGCAAAAAATGAAAAACCCAGCTCCTCTAGAGGGGCTGGGCGTTCATTTAATTGCTCCGTGGGTAGGGATCGAACCTACGACCAATGCGTTACACCGATCCTAATATTACTAAAAGGGGTGGACTATATCATCATCCGCGAGGGATGCGAGGCGCTTCGAGTGAAATGATCTTTCAATCTTCTCACCCTACTCCCGTAAGGGATAGTCTCTGAACCTTCAAGGCGGTTGCCCACCAAGCTTGGCTGCTGATTGCCCTTCCACATTGGGTGGCTTGGGTTTCCAGCAATTCACCTCGTTTTTCAATCTGAATCGCTTCAGAAAGCTGCGTTTATGCCACAGCGCACTGCTCTACCGCTGAGCTACCACGGAATATTTACTACTTCACACCATTGTAACTCAGTCGACTGAAGGGCTGTTTTGGGAACAGCGCACTGGCTGGTTCTTTTTGCCTCTGAGCTACCACGGAATGTTTACTGCGTTACTCTATAATCTACAATAGAACAACAAATACCACTCTATCAAAAATGCGGGGAATTGTAAAATTTTGATGGGGGTGCTTTTTCTGCTACAATGACAACTTAATTCAATAATTTTAAAAATCACGGTTATGGCAAAAAAGACAAAAATTGTGGCGACGATAGGTCCGGCATCGGAAAGCGAGGTGATGCTTGAGAATTTGGTGAAAGCGGGGATGAATGTGTGCAGGATAAACTTTTCCCACGGGGATCATGACGGCGCTCTCGTTCAGGTGAAAAATATTCGAGCGGTCGCGGAAAAGACAGGCGCAAATATTGCGATTCTTCAAGACCTCTCCGGTCCAAAGATCCGCATCGGGGATTTCTATCAGGAGCGCGTGATGCTCAAAAAAGGTTCGATTTTTACGCTCACGACCAAGGATTGCGTCGGCGACGAAACGCACGCGTTTGTGAACTACAAGGCGCTTCCAAAGGAAATTAAAAAAGGCGATTCTATTCTTCTCGACGACGGCAAGAAACGGCTCGAGGTCATCTCGGTTGCCGGCGACGATATCAAATGTCGTGTCATCGTGGGTGGCGAGACAAAGGGTCGTCGCGGAGTGAACCTTCCCGGCGTGTCGCTCAAGATCAGCTGTTTGACATCCAAAGACAAAAAAGATCTCGTATTCGGCATTGAGAACAATGTTGATTATGTTGCGCTCTCGTTTGTGCGTCGCCCATCCGATGTGCGTGAGCTTCGCGCCATCCTCGCAAAAGCGAAATCGACCGCGAAGATCATTTCAAAGATCGAAACGGAGGAAGCCATCGAAAATATCGATGCGATCATTGAGGAGTCAGACGGTATTATGGTTGCGCGCGGAGATCTTGCTGTCGAAGTGCCTGCTGAGACAGTGCCGATTCTTCAAAAAATGATCATTGAGAAATGCAATATCGCAGGCAAGCCGGTAATCGTGGCGACGCAAATGATGGAGTCGATGATCAAGTCTCCGGTGCCTACGCGCGCGGAAGTTTCCGAT
The DNA here is from genome assembly GCA_038063615.1 of Patescibacteria group bacterium. GTDB lineage: Bacteria > Patescibacteriota > Minisyncoccia > Phycocordibacterales > UBA1550 > UBA1550. Next base: position 4,742 of record JBBTUT010000011.1, read on the forward strand.
GTCGCGAACTCTATTTTGGATGGCGCTGACGCGGTGATGCTTTCCGAGGAAAGCGCGCTTGGTGAGTATCCCGTGGAGGCGGTGGAGATGATGTCCAAGGTCGCCGAAATGATTGAAAAAAATTATCCGCACCATGATGCGCTTTACGGTGATATATTGGGAAATTGCGAACATGTCGATGAAACGAGGGGAATCGTTGATACCGTCACCTTTGCCGCAGTGAGCGCTGCGTCCAGAGTGGGAGCGAAGGCTATCATCGCGCTCTCAGAGTCCGGCCTTACCGCGCGCATGGTGTCGCGTTTTCGCCCCGAGCATAAAGTGATCGCTTTGAGCCCAAAGGATTTTGTGGTGCGCCAGCTCGGCTTGGTCTTTGGATGTTTTCCCGTACAGGTGGAGCCATTTACAACTGTCGATGATGTAATGAAAGTCGTCCGTGCGCACATGCTCAAGAACAAGCTTGCGAAAAAAGGAGACAAGGTCGTCATCGCGGCGGGCGTTCCTTTCGGGCATATCGGCGGTACCAATATGGTGATGGTGGAGGTGATATAATGGAAGGAATATTGAATATTGAATATTGAATATTGAATATGGAATATTGAAGATGGAATGGGGAGCAGGATTCGTATTCATTCAATATTCAACATTCGATATTCAATATTCTATCTGTATGTACATCCGAGTTCGCGTTGTGGCGGGAGCTAAAAAGGAATCATTCGAGGCGAGCGCGGAGGATTCCTTTTTAGTATCGGTCAAGGAGCCGGCAGAGCAAAACCGCGCGAACAAGCGCGTGCTTGAGCTCGTGGCAAAACACTTTGGCATAGAGCCCAAGCAAATCCGCATCATTTCCGGACATCATTCGTCGGGGAAGATTTTGTCTGTACCACTTTGAATTCAAAAACTCTTACTCGGCATGCTATTTTGAGGGTACGACTTTTTTGAAGCTTAAAAAAGTCTGAAGTTCTCGCGTCGCCATGCTCGAAACCCCCTTAAAACAGCACACCTCGACGAGTTTTTGAATTCAAAGTGGCTACTTTCCTTGCTCGTTTGTTTTCGTTTGTGGTATACTTATGGCATGAGAATCAATATAAAAACAACGAATATCGAGCTCACGACCGCTCTCTCGGCTTATGTCGAGGAAAAGCTTCGGAGCGTTGAGAAGTTTGCGATGCCGCACAAGAGTGAGACCCTGACCGCGGAAGTCGAGATTGGCAAAACAACTAGGCACCACCAGTCAGGCGATGTGTTTTGCGCCGAAGTAAATCTGCTCGTACGGGGAAAATATTTTCGTGCGACTTCGGAAAAAGACGACCTCTATGCGGCGATCGACGATATGCGCAACGAGCTCGTACGCGAGCTCACCTCATACAAGGAAAAATCCCGCACGCTCGTGCGCCGTGGTGCGGGGATGATCAAGGACATGCTTCGTTTTGGGAATGGGAAATAGACCTCGCTCGGTCACTCAATTTGAAATGCACGCATAATTTTTTGCTAAAAATTTGCTCTGCTCGCGCCGTCGCGCTTGCGCAAGGCATTTCAAACTGAATGACCTCGCTACAAAGTAAAACATTAATATAATTATGAGTACAAAGAATATTATCTTCTCGACCATCGCAATTGCATTTGTTGTTTTCATCGTTTGGATTGGCGGTTCTCAAAAGACACCCGTACTGACGACAACAGAAACAACAGCAACTACTACAGAAATTAAACCGGAGATTAAGGCAGAAACTAATTCCATAAAAGCAATTACTACTGCGGTTGTAACAACAAATAAAGGAGTTATTACATTAGAGCTTTACGGAAAAGAATCACCCAAAACTGTCGCAAACTTTGTGACGCTTGCCAACAAGGGATTTTATAATGGCACTCGCTTCCACCGTGTAATTAAAGGCTTCATGGTTCAAGGGGGAGATCCAAACTCAAAGGACACTTCAAAACAAGATTCGTGGGGTCAGGGTGGTCCGGGGTATACGATTCCAGATGAATTCAACTCATCAGCTGAGCTCTATAAGGTAGGATATAAACGCGGGGTACTCGCTATGGCAAATACTTCCGCCCCAAATAGTGGCGGTAGTCAGTTCTTTATTATGCACCAAGATTATCCGTTGCCACCAAATTATACTATTTTTGGTAAAGTAGTTTCGGGGATAGAGGTAGTTGACGCCATCGCAAATGTTGAAACAGAAGGAAAGGGTATCACTGACCGTCCCGTTCAAGAAATGATTGTAGAAAAAATTGAGATCAAGTAATAATTTTAAGAAACCTATGACCACCGTAGTAATGACCACCAATAAGGGCGCAATCACACTCGAGCTCTTCGCTGATAAAAAACCAAAGACTGTTGAAAATTTTGTGAAGCTCGCGAGCGAGGGATTTTATAATGGCACGCGCTTTCATCGCGTGATCAAGGGCTTTATGATTCAGGGAGGCGACCCGCTTTCGAAGGACACCTCGATGCAGAGTAGGTGGGGGACAGGCGGTCCGAGCTATCAGTTTGCAGATGAGATTGGTGCGGACAATAGCAATGTTATTGGTACCATCGCAATGGCAAACTCCGGCCCCAACACAAACGGCAGTCAGTTTTTCATCAACACTGCGAACAACAATTTCCTCGACCCGAAACACACCGCATTCGGTCGTGTGACGGCAGGAATGGATGTAGCGAACGCGATTGAAAATACCAAAACAGGACAAAATGACCGCCCGATGGAGGATATGATCGTGGAGAAAGTGGAAATAGTAAAATAGTTAATAGCTAAACAGCTGAGCAGGCAAAAATCTCCAGTAACATGCCGGGGATTTTTGCTATAGACTTCCTACTATTTTTGTGCTAAGGTTTCAGCATGTAAATCAATGGTGGTTTACAAGTACAAAAGGAGGGGGGATATGCCGGACAAAAATGGAAAGTTAACAAAAGAAGAAATGGGGGCAATTGCTCTCAATTTTGTCAGGGGGAATGTCCTCAGGCGAGGACTTGGTTTTTTCAACCCCAATGGAAACAAGGACACGATTGCCGTAATACTTGGGGTTCCTACAGATGTAGCTGATCAGTTTATTGAGCAGGTACAGGAGTAGGACAAGAAATTATTTTGATAGTCGCATGAGGTCATCATGCGACTATTTTTATTTCTGCCCCCGCAAAAAATCTTCGTACGCCATTTCTTTTTTGCCTTCGGGGATGACGCGGTCGATGACGAGTTTGCCGTCCGCGATGCGCGCTTCGGTGACGATGATGCGAATTTCCGAATCAGCAGATTCGCGTCCTGGACGAAGACTCCGCCTTCTTGTCGTCAAAAAGTACGCGCGGGGCCAGATGTCGAATGCGCGGATCTTGCGGTACATTCGTACGGGGTCATCGGCAAGGTCGATGTGTCCGCTTCCTTTGGTCATTTTTTTCGTATAAGTCGCTTGGTCGTGGTCTTGCTCCTGTGGTGTGATGGCGCCGGAAACCCAGAGCGGAATTGTTTTCGCGAGAAGCTTTCCGCCGAGCGTGCCGAGAGTTTCCTCGAGCTCGCTTCCTTTCGGAGGCCAATTTTCGATAGTGACTTTTTCCTGTGCGACGACAGGACCGTGGTCAACTTCTTCATCAATGAGCATAATGGTCACACCCGTTTCGTGTAGCTCTCCCATCGGAGCGTCTTCCAAAATTGCCGATTGTATCGGCGAGGCACCGCGGAGTTTCGGCAAGAGCGATGGATGCATATTGAGTGTGCCATGTTTGGGCATATCGAGGATCTTTCGTGGGATGATCTTTCCATAAGAAGCGATGACAAAAAGATCCCAGTTTGTGCCAAGCGTTGCGAAAAATTCGTCAGACTTTATTTCTTTTGGTTCGAGTGTCGGTATGCCGTGTTTGTCCGCCCAAACTTTCACTTCGCTCGGCGCAAGCTCGAGACCGCGTCCTTTTGGTTTTGGAGGAGCGGTGACAATGAGGGAGGGGAGGATACCCTCGCGCGCCATCTCGTCCAGCACGATGACCGAGATGCGCGAGGTGCCAAAAAATGCGATACGAAGATTATTAATGGTTTGATTGTTCATGTTCATGTTTTTGTCTCTCCTGTTCTTCTTTGGTAATTCTCTCCACATCGCGTGCGGTGTCGATGAAGAGGACGCCGTTCAAATGGTCGGTCTCGTGCTGGAAGATTTGCGCGAGGAGCCCGCTTCCGCCACGAATAAATGCTTTGCCGTTTCCGTCGTATGCGCGCACGGTCGCTTTGTCCGCACGAGAAACCTCGCCATACAGCCACCTGACCGAGAGGCACCCCTCGGGCATCCATTTTTTCTTGCGCGAGAGTTTTGTGATGACGGGATTGATGAATACCATATCGGCGTGCCGAACCTTTTTGTCATCAGAGATGCTCTCTGCCGGTACCCCCTCATCCCCGCGCATCGCTTCTTCATCTGCGAATTCAAACGCACGATGCGACACGATAAAAATGCGAAGCGGAATGCCGATCTGCGGTGCTGCGATAGCCACCCCGTCTTCTTCTTTTTCAAGAGCTTCCTGCATATCCGCAAGAATTTTCTTGAGCTGTGGTGTTCCGAAATCTTTCGCATTGACCGGCTCAGCCCGCACACGCAACACCGGCGCGTCCTTTTGAAGGATTGTTATCATAATGCTTACCAGTATAGCGTATTTTGTGGAGTAAAGAAACTTTTTGCATTGACGCCACCGTTTTAAACATGGTAGGATGTTTCGTATGAGTACAGTTACTATTCCTAAAAGAGAATTAAAGACTTTCATAAGGGAAAGTGTTCGAGAGGTTTTCGAACAGGAATCACTAAAATTCCGAGCACTATTTATGTCGGCAGTTTCTCAGGGAGAGCAAAAAGATATTGAAAAACGCTATGCCAGTCCTTCTCGAAAGGTTGCGAAATCAATAGAGATAATGTTATGAACTGGCGCATTGATTTTTCCGCGAGTTCTTTGAAATTTCTCAAACAAAATAATCTTGACGAAAATTTTGTTATCGAAAAACTAAGACTTACTTTTCAGAAATTTCAAGGAGAAGATATAAATATTAGTATCAAGAAGCTCGGCGGGAAATGGGATGGATTTTACAGAATTCGTTCAGGGCGTTTACGGATTATCGCTGAATTTCAGTTTGAAAGGAACCGCGCATATGTTGAAGAGATTGACTGGCGAGGCAATGCATACAAGTAAATAATATCTGTTGGAGTCAGACCTCAACACAAATTTTACAACAAGTGGTCGGGATTTACTTCGATCGTGAATTGCGGGGGGAGGGCGCGGAGTTTGGCGAGGAGGTTGCTATTGATCCATGCACCTTGGGCGAGCTTCAGGATCATATGCATTCTAAAAATATTTTTTGGTTCGCGCGCCATGGTGCCTGGGACTATTGGTGAATAGTCGGCGAGGAAAGTTTTGAGGCGCTCCATTTCAGATGCGACATCGGCGCGCTTGCCGCGGAGGGTGATCTTGATAATCGTGCCATAGGGCGGATAGGAAAAAGATTTGCGGAGAGTGAGCTCGTTTTTTGCGAATTGTGCGAGGTCGCCGGCAAGTGCTTGTTCAAAAATAGTCGTATCGTCCGCGCGTGTTTGGATGAGAAGTGTCTTTGTTGTTTTTTCGCGGAGAGCGAGCAGGAGCGCAAAGATGCGTTCGGACATCCGAATGTCGGGAATGGCAAAAAGAGAGTCGATGGAAATGACCGCGGCGTGCTCCACCATGTTGAGGAGTGGAACAGCCATCGGGGTCGCGACGAGGATACCACCCGCGGACTTTTCAAATTGCGCGATGATCTTTTTTGCTTGCGTGCGCGTCTTTGCTCGGTCTCCGTCTAAAACAAAGAGCGGAGTATCGGGGAAAAGCGCGAAAATTTCCTCTTCAATACGGTCGATGCCGATGCCGACTCCTTGGAGACGCCAACTTCCGCATTTGGGGCAGGTTTCGTTCGCACTATCTTCGGGAACACGGGTAAGTCCGCATCCGTGGCAAATGAATATTCGCTTCGCGTCTTTTCCTTGTTCTTTTTTATGGATGACGAGCGGGGTGTCGCATTCGGGACAGCGAACGAGTGTACCGCAGTCGCCACAGGAAGTGATGGGCGAGAGCCCTTTGCGTGCGGCGAGGAGAAATACGCGCTCTTTTTTTTTGTGTGCGGCGGCGAGGATTTCACGGAGCTCTTTGCTCACGATAACCATATCTCTTTTGCCCGTGTTTTCGCGCACCACTTTTTCTTCAATGCGCGGGTCGATGATCGTAGTTTCTGCATTGCCCAATGAATGCCCGACAATACGGTCGAATTCGCCCACCGTGCCATCCGCTATTCGCGCGTGTGTTTCCGCGCGGAGTATCGGCGCGCCCACGATGAGCGTACTCTTGTTTGCGCGCGCATAATTTTCAATAAAGATTCGCAGGTCGAGGAGTGGACGGACCATCATTTTCCATGCATGCGAATGTTCTTCGTCGAGAACAATCGTTTTGAAATAGCGGGGAAGACCGAGGTATTGCGCGGTACCGACGACAAGGATGGCGTGTTTTTCCGATACGGCTTTTTGCCATCGTTCAAGGATACGCTTTTTGCTGACACTGCCATGAAATGCGACCGTATAGTCTTCGATGCCATGACCGAGCTCGCTTGCGACGCGCTCCACATCGTCCTCGGTAGGGAGGCATACAAAAACCGATTCGTGATGCACAAATGATTCACGGACGAGTCGCTGGTAGGACCCAAGGCGCGTTTTTGTGTCACCTTGGATCGCGAGTATCTCAGATTTGTTTTTGTGCGTGGTGGTGCTTGGCTCATCCAGCGTTCCATCTATGTGCGCATCGAGTATCGTCTTCGGGGTGAGGGCGAGCAGTGTTTCGCCGAGCTTTTGCACAGAAAAATTCGCTGTTTCTTCTACGGCTTTCAAAAACACGGGAGTCCATATGCGCCGCGGTTTTGCGCGGGTGATCTTTCGGATCGCATAATCGGACGATTTGATCGCTTCCTTCGCGTCGCTGACCTCGCGCGACTCGATGATGATTGCGGGGACCTCGCGGTTGCGCACGGGCACCACCACGACCATTCCCACGGCAAGCGGTTCTTTTGAAAAATACGAGAGCTCGCCTTGGAGTACCCCGCGGACGACGGGGGCGACGGTGATGATTTGCATACTCTTATACTAACGGAAAAGTAATAAAATAAAAAATTCAAAAAACAGATACATGCCTTATTACGCCACATCCAGCGTATTTGGTAAAATGGTGAGTTACATAGTAAGATAGAAGTCACCTATGGGACTTTTTGTACGAAAAATCGGCATCGACCTCGGCACGGCAAATACGCTCGTGTATATTCCGGGCAAAGGTATCGTGCTCAACGAGCCGTCGGTGGTCGCGGTGAACCAGCAGGACAATCGCATCATGGCGGTCGGACTGGAAGCAAAGCAGATGATCGGCCGCACGCCGGACAACATCATCGCGTACCGTCCGATGAAAGACGGCGTCATCGCCGACTACCGCGTGACCGAGGCGATGATCCGCTACTATATGAGCAAGGCGCTTGGCAAGTGGAATTTTCTGAAACCGGAAGTGATGGTGTCGGTACCCGCAGGCGTGTCGTCGACTGAGCGTCGCGCGGTCATCGAAGCGACGATCAAAGCGGGCGCGAAGAGCGCGTATGTTGTCAAGGAGCCGATTCTTGCCGCCATCGGCGCCGGCATCCCCATTTATGAAGCGCGCGGGCATATGGTCGTGGATATCGGCGGTGGGACGACGGATGTCGCGGTGATCTCGCTCGGCGGTATTGTTTCCTCGACTTCGGTCAAATGTGCGGGGAATAAAATAGACCATGCGATCGCTGACCACATCAAAAAAACATTCAATCTCGCAATCGGCGACCGCACTGCCGAGGAGGTCAAGATTCGTATCGGCTCCGCGATACCAATTGATGATGAGCTCTTGCTCACGATAAAAGGGCGCGACTATATCACGGGTCTGCCACGCACCGCGCAGGTGACGACGAATGAGGTGGTGAAAGCGATAGACCGCGAGCTCCGCGAGATCATCCGCGCGATCAAAGAAGTCTTGCAGGAAACGCCGCCCGAGCTTGCTTCCGATATCATCGACCAAGGTATCATCATGACCGGCGGGTCGTCCCAGCTTCGCAATTTCCCGGAGCTTGTCGAGCGCCGTACGGGAGTGAAAGCCGTGCTTGCCGAGGACGCACTCTTCTGTGTGGTCAAAGGGACGGGGATTGCGCTCGAGCATTTGGAGACATACAAAAAAAGTATTCTCGCAAAAAAGTAAAAACACAAAGTGTTCTTACTTTTTTGCGAGAATACTTTTTAGTTGAAAGTAGAAAGTGTAAAGTCAAAAGTAGATACACTCGTATTGTTTCTTCTGTATTTGTATTCACTTTCGACTTTACACTTTCAACTTCGCACTTATTCTAATGGACCACATCTTCGAACACTATAAAAAAACGGGCTACCTGCACCACGCTCATATTATTGAAGGAGTGAATGATGTCGTTGCCCCCGCACTCGTCCTCGCACTTGCGCGACATTTGGGTATTGAGACAAAAGGGAATCCTGACCTAACGATTTCTTATTACGAGTCGCTCGGTGTCGATGAAGCGCGAGCGCTCAAGGAGGTGCAGACGCGCGCGGCATTTGACGGCGCGCGCAAAATTTTCATTATCGGCGCGAAATCATTTACGCACGAGGCGCAGAACGCACTTTTGAAAACTTTTGAAGAGCCGACCGCAGGCACGCATTTTTTCATTATTCTTCCGCGTGCCGAGATACTCCTGCCGACCCTGCTCTCGCGCGTGCTCGTCGTGTCGGGGACAAGCGCACCCGAAGACGATTCGAAAGCCCTCGCCGAGAAATTCCTCGATGCCTCCCTCGAAGACCGTTTTGCGATGATCAAAAAACTCGCCGAGAAAAAAGCGGGTGAACCTGCCTATGCTGGAGCTTCGGCAGGCAAAGCAGTCGACCGCGAGCTTTTCCGCCGTATGCTCGACCACATTGAACGCATCCTCTACCCGCGCACGGCTGACTCAGCAGAGTCACGTCTTGGACGGGGACAAATTAGCATCGGCAACATTTTCCGCGAAATTTTCCAAGCCAAAACCTACCTCGCCACCCGCGGCGCCTCCCCCAAAATGCTCCTCGAGCACATCGCGATGGTGGTTCCAGCTGTATAAATCAAGGTTTATGGCCGAGCCACGAATCAGCTGATTCGAAAGGGCTTGACAAATTTTTCAAACCTGCTATACTACTGGTACCTAAAGTCGTTCAATTCGTGGCGACGGGGGTGATTTCAAGGGCGTATGACACGCGGCTCTTGAAACAACAAAAACAGCGGTCCACCAGAGGCGCATTGCGGCTCTGGTGTTTTTTATTTTTTGTTGAAGTCTTAGAGCAATTTTGCTAAGATGTCATCCATATGATCTACAATTTTTCGGAATTTAAAAAGAAGGCGGGGGAGATAGCGGAGCATTTAGGGAAGGAGCTTTCGGCTATTCATACGGGGCGCGCATCAAGTGCCATCCTTGACGGGATATTCATCGAGTCGTATGGGGCACAGCTTGCTATTCCTCATGTGGCGACTATTGCGAACGAGGATGCGCGGACGCTTCGTATTGTGCCGTGGGACAAGGCAAATGGTAAAGAGATCGAAAAGGCGATCAATGCGGCAAACCTCGGCATCTCGGTTTCGACCGATGATGCGGGGCTTCGAATCTTTTTCCCGCCGCTCACGACCGAGCGTCGCGTCGCATTTACAAAAGTTGTCCGCGATAAAGTAGAGTCCGCGCGGGTCACGCTAAAAGGGGTGCGCGAGCAGACAAAGAACGACATCATCGAAGCAGAGCGCGACGGCGGTATGAGCGAAGACGAAAAAACGCGCTCGCTCGAGGAGCTTCAAAAGTTTGTCGATGAGACGAATAATAATCTCGAAGCTATCGGGGAGAAGAAGGAGAGGGAGATTCTTGGGTAGAATGTTGAATATGGAATATTGAATATAGAATAGCCCAATTCCTACTTCTACATTTCTGAGCCCGAGCCTTTTCATTCAATATTCAACATTCAATATTCAATTCCACCATGTCCATTATTCTTTTCATCATCATCCTCGCCATTCTCATCCTCGCGCACGAGCTGGGGCATTTTATTGCGGCGAAGCGGGCGGGGGTGCGGGTGGATGAATTTGGCATTGGCTTTCCTCCGCGATTATGGAGTAAGAAAGTCGGTGAGACGGTGTATTCGGTCAATGCGTTTCCTGTCGGCGGGTTTGTGAAAATTTTTGGAGAGGACCCAAATGCCGAGTCGCAGAGAGGCAAGGACGCATCGCGCAGTCTGACGCACAAGTCGAAGCTCGTGCAGGCGTGGGTCATCAGCGCCGGAGTCGTTTTCAATCTGCTCTTCGCATGGCTCCTCTTGAGCGTGGGATTTATGGTGGGAATGCCGTACTCGGTGGATGACTCCGTACATGGCTCGAATGTGCAAAATCCCGTGCTCACCATCACGCAAGTCTTGCCAAAGTCTCCCGCTGAAACTGCGGGATTGAAAGGCGGAGATGCCATTGTCGCACTTTCTTCGGGCAATGACTCGCTCAATAATCCAAGAGTAGAAACGACGCAAAAATTTATCGCGGCGCATGACGAAGTCACCCTCACCTACAAGCGGGGAGGAGAGGAGAAAACGACGCTCGTGCGCCCGCATGACGGACTCGTCGACGGTCGTCGTGCTATCGGTATCTCGATGGATATTGTGGGAGTGCTCAAGCTTTCGCCATACGAAGCATTTACGCTTGGGGTCACGACAACCTTGTCGCTTACGCAAGCGACTGTCATCGGACTCTTCGATTTTTTCAAAAATATGTTCATCGGGCAAACGGATCTTTCCGGTGTTGCGGGACCGGTGGGACTCGTCGGCGTGGTTAGCGATGCGGGGGCGCTGGGCTTCATGCATCTCATCTCGCTCACGGCACTCATCTCGATCAATCTCGCCGTCATCAACCTCCTGCCGTTTCCCGCGCTCGACGGCGGAAGACTTTTCTTTATTTTGATCGAATGGATTAAACGCTCACCTATCAAGCCCGAGATAGCCAATGCCGCAAACGGCATCGGCTTCCTCCTTCTCATCGCCATCATGACCTTTGTCACTTTTCACGATGTGGTGAATATTATCCGCGGGTAGGGGACAAACAACTGACGACTGACGACCAGAAAAAATTAGAAAAAGAAAACGCCCCAATGGTTTGGAGCGGTGTGGCCGGAAGTTTTTTATGAAAAGAACTTTATGTAAAGCCAGTAGAATATATAAGAAACACCTAAAGCGAAGATTGCGCTAAGAGCTCCCTGTACCATGAAATTCTTTCTTCCTTCAAACTCTTCAAACACTGCGTGAAAAATTTGGCCCAGAACAAATGCTACAAAATACAAATACAACATACAGGTAAAGAGAGATAAATCATTTGAGAACAACAGTTCTTTCAAATCCATTTGAAACCTCCTTTGCTTCAGAATTTGTACAAAACAACTAATTTAAAAATAGCATAGTGTATAGTTTTTGTCAAATGATTTGGCGCGCCAGTGTTTTTAATGTAAGATACAGGTACTTATGCGACAATCTCAACTATTTACAAAAGCACGCAAGGAGGCGCCGGCGGATGAGGTGGCGAAGAATGCAAAATTGCTCATTCGCGCGGGTTTTGTCGACAAGCTTCAGGCGGGGGTTTATACATATTTGCCACTCGGGCTTCGTGTGCTCAAAAATATTGAAAATATTATCCGTGAGGAAATGAACCGCGCGGGCGGACAGGAGATCCTCATGCCGTCGCTTCACCCGAAAGAAAACTGGCAGACGACCGGGCGATGGGAGACGATGGATGATTTGTATAAAGTGAGCGATTCGTCGGGGCGCGAGAATGCGCTCGGCCCGACGCACGAGGAAGTGGTCGTGCCGCTCGTGAAGCAATTTGTTTCTTCGTATCGCGACCTTCCTTTTTCCGCATACCAATTTCAAAATAAGTTTCGCATGGAGCTTCGCGCGAAGTCCGGCATCCTCCGCGGGCGCGAATTCATTATGAAAGATATGTACTCCTTTCACCGCGATGAGACAGACCTCGCGAGCTACTATGAAATGATGAAGGGGGTGTACGCGCGCGTATTCGAGCGCGCGGGTATCGGCGAACGCACCTACCTCACCTATGCGTCGGGCGGAAGTTTCTCAAAATATTCGCACGAGTTTCAGACGGTAACGCCGGCGGGCGAGGACACTATTTATATTTGCGATAATTGTCGCGTGGCGGTGAACAAGGAGATCATTGAGGATTTGAACAATGCGTGCCCTGTGTGCGGAAGTAAGGAACTGCGCGTTGAAACGGCAATAGAAGTGGGGAACATTTTTGACCTCAAAACTCGCTTCTCGGCACCATTCAAGCTCACATACAAAGACGAGGAGGGTGCGGAACAGCCAATCCTGATGGGCTGCTACGGCATCGGGCTCGGGCGCGTGCTCGGCACGGTCGTCGAAGTTTTAGGTGATGAAAAGGGGCTCGTATGGCCGCGGGAGATCGCGCCGTTTGCGGTGCATTTGGTGGAGATCTTTTCTGCGGATGATGCGGGGGTTCGTGTCGAGACACAAATGCTCTATGATGAGCTTTTGCTGAAAGGCATCGAGGTCTTGTGGGACGACCGTGACGCGCGCGCGGGAGAAAAGTTTGCTGAGAGCGACCTGCTCGGTATTCCGCTCCGTGTGGTAGTATCTGCAAAGACGCTCGCTCAAGGTAAATTTGAGACAAAGGATCGTGTGACGGGCGAGGTCTCGATGGTTGACCGAGAAGAGCTGTTTCAGTCTATAAAGTCCGTAAAGTCCATAAAGTCGAAAGTGGGCCCGGATTCGTATACGGGGGAGCCCGCTTTATAGACTTTTGACTTTAGGACTTTATAGACTTATTTCCATGTTCGAGAAATTTTACCAACTTTTTTCCAATGACATCGGTATCGACCTCGGTACGGCGAATACGCTCGTGTACTTGCGCGACCACGGTATCGTCATCAATGAGCCGTCGGTGGTCGCGGTCAATCAGAAAACGGGTCAAGTGGTGGCGCTCGGCACGCAGGCGAAGCAGATGATTGGGCGCACGCCGGGGCATGTGGTTGCCATTCGTCCGCTCGTCGACGGCGTCATTTCAAACTTTGAGGTGACCGAGGAAATGCTCTCGTACCTCATCAACAAAGCGAACAAGATCAGCAAAAAGACGGTGCGACCGCGCGTGGTGGTGGGTGTGCCGTCGGGGATCACGAGCGTCGAGATTCGCGCCGTGTATGATGCGGCAAAAAATGCCGGCGCGCGCGAAGTGCATATCGTCGAAGAGCCGATGGCGGCGGCGATAGGCATCAAGCTTCCGGTGAAAGAGCCGATTGGCAATATGATCATCGACATCGGCGGAGGCACGACAGACATCGCCGTCATCTCGCTCGGCGGTATTGTGCGATCGAAAAATCTGCACATTGCGGGCGACCGTTTGAACAATGACATCATCAACTTCGTGCGCGATGAATTTCGCGTGCTCATCGGCGAGCGCACCGCCGAGAGTGTGAAGATCGCGATTGGATCGGTGAAAAAAGGACCGAGCCCGATGGAGGCGGTCATTCGCGGTCGCGACCTCGTGACGGGGCTTCCGCGGGAGGTGGTGGTCACCGACACCGATATTCGCGAGGCGATGAGCGCGTCTATCGTGGGGCTTGTCGAGTCGGTAAAAGAAGTCATCGAGACGACGCCGCCCGAGGTGCTTTCCGATGTGATGAGTCGCGGGATCATACTCGTGGGAGGGGGAGCGCTCCTTCGCGGGCTCGACGAGCTTCTCGCGCAGACGCTCCATGTGCCAGTCTATATCGCGAACGACCCATTGACCGCGGTCGCGCGCGGCGCGGGCATTATCCTCGAAGACATGGAAGGATTTAAGGAAGTTCTCATCGAGCACAAAAATGATACACCGCCGTTATAATCCATTATTCGAGTGGAAAAATATTTCACTTATCGCACTTGTCGCCATAAGTGCTTTTGTTCTTTTGTACGCTCCGGCACGCGCGGTGTTCACTGAAACGCTGTACGCGGTCGCTCCGCGCGTATGGAACGCCGGCGACACGGCGGGCGGTGCGTGGAGTTCTTTCACAACCAACTTTCGCATCAAGCGGTCGCTCGTCTATGAAAATGATATGCTCCATGCCGATATCGATCGCATGCAAGCGCAGGTGCTCGACCGAAATTTGCTTGAAGAAAAAGTGATGAAGCTCGAAGAGGCGCTCGGTCGCGCGGGGAGCGACAACCGCGTCACCGCATCGGTGCTCGCAGGTCCGGGGCGGTCGCCGTATGATACGCTGGTCATCGATGCGGGGGCGGAGCACGGTATTGCTGTCGGTGACGCAGTCGTGTATGCGGGAGCGGGGGCTATCGGCACGATTGCGGAAGTTTCTGACTCATCCTCAAAAGTGAAATTGTATTCTTCCGCGGGGCAGGAGCACCTCGTTCTTGTCGGAGAGCGCGCTATTCCCACAACGGCGCGCGGGCGAGGGATGGGCAACTTTGAGGCAAAGGTTCCGCAGGGGAGCGCTGTCGCTTTGGGGGACACCGTGCTTTTTCCCAAAGACAATTTGATCCTCGGAGTAGTGCAACTGGTCGAAGAAGAGCCCACGCTCCCGTTCATCACCGTGTTCTTTCGTTCATCGTTCAACATCGCCGAAATTCGCTCGGTGGAGGTGTTGATGGGCTCTCATTAGTAATTTAATACTATTAGGCATGAGTCCCGTCAAAATTTTTAATTTTTTAATTTTTAATTTTTAAACAAATCCTAATTTCTTAAAATAATAAATCATGACAAAGCGCATTTTTTTCAATCTCTTGCTCCTCGGTGCTATTTTTTACACGCCGTGGTGGGCTGTCGCTGTCATCGCTTTTGTCGGCGCGTTTTTATTTCCATCCTATTATGAGATCATTATGGCAGGAGTGCTCGTCGATCTTTTGTACGGGATTCAGGGTCATATGATGCGCGGAGTTTTGGGCCTCGTCGTCGCCGTTGCTTTGTTTGTGGTAGCACGCCATTTTAAGCAAGCGGTGAGATGAATTGGGTTGAATATTGAATATAGAATATAGAATATAGAGAGATTCAAAATTCAAATTCGATATCCTCCCGATTCAATATTCAATATTCAATATTCAGCATTCTACCCATTACCCCACCATGTCAAAAAGAATTTCAGCACGACACTTGAAACAGCTTTCGCGGGACATCAATCCCGATGAGATTTTTCTTGATTCGAAAAATCTGCCTTCGTACGACAAGGATCAATTCGAAGGGCGCATTGAAAAGTCGATAAGTCGCGGGGCTATTTTCGGAGTGTTTCTATCGTTTCTTTTGGTCGCTTTTATTTTTCTTGCCAAGGTGGCGAGTCTTCAGTTTGTGCACGGAGAAGAATTTTTGAAAAAGAGTGAGAACAACCGCCTCGACCATACTCCGCTCTTTGCGATGCGCGGTGTCATCTTCGACCGCAACAAGGTGCCTCTCGCATGGAACTCTTTTGACGACGAGGCGACGAGGACGGCGCTCATTGCGTCCGACATAAGTACCACGACCGAGAAAATGCCGTTCCCGCATCGCTCGTATATTACATCACCGGGATTTGGGCATACGCTCGGCTATGTCAGCTATCCAAAACGCGACAGTAAAGGAAACTTTTATCAAGAAGCATTCATCGGGAAAGACGGTCTTGAAGAATATTACAACGAAATCCTTTCCGGCAAGAACGGCCTTCAGATAGTCGAAACCGATGCGCTCGGTCGGGCGCAGTCGGGGAGCATTGTGGAGGAACCGCAAAATGGAGCCGCGCTCACGCTCGGCATCGACGCGCGCGTTCAAGAAAAACTTCATACGACGATTCGCGACCTTGCAAAGAATGTCGGGTACATGGCTGGCGCTGGAGCTATTATGGATGTGGAGACGGGGGAGCTTTTGGCACTGACGAGCTATCCCGAATACGAAAGTGACATTCTTTCCGAAGGCAAGAATAAAAAAATAATTCAAAGTTACAACCTCGACAAGCGCGCGGTGTTCCTCGATCGCGCCGTGTCGGGTATCTATACGCCGGGTTCCATCGTGAAGCCTTTTATGGCCGTTGCCGCGCTTTCTGAGGGCGTCATCACGCCCGAGAAACAGATCTTGAGTACCGGCTCGATTTCTATCCAAAATCCGTACTATCCCGACATCAAGTCGGTGTTCAATGACTGGAAAGCGCACGGATGGACGGATATGCGCCACGCTATCGCGGTGTCTTCCGATGTTTATTTCTACGAGATTGGCGGAGGGTATGAGGGGCAAAAAGGCATCGGCATTGCGAATATCGAAAAGTATGCGCGACTGTTCGGCTTCGGGTCGCCGACGGGAATCGATATCACGGATGAAAAGTCTGGCACGATTCCCAGTCCCGAGTGGAAAGCAAAAATGTTCAAAGGGGAAGCGTGGCGTTTGGGCGACACCTATCATACGGTCATCGGACAGTACGGTTTTCAAGTCACGATACTGCAGGCGCTCCGCGGTATCGCCAGCATTGCAAACGGAGGAACGCTTGTCACTCCGCATTTAGTGAAAGATCCGGTACGCGAATTTTCGACAACGCAGATTGCCATACCCGCCGAGCACTTCGCGGTCGCGCGCGAGGGCATGCGCATGGCGGTGAGGGAGGGTACCGTGGGCGGTCTCAATGTCGGCTTCGTCACCGTCGCAGGCAAGACAGGCACCGCCGAGATCGACACCGCAAAGAAATACATCAACTCATGGGTGGTCGGCTTTTTCCCCTACGAAAAACCGCGCTATGCATTTGCCGTCGTGATGGAGCGCGGTCCCTACGCAAACACCCTCGGCGGCGTCTTCGTGATGCGCCAAATGCTCGACTGGATGCACGAGAATACGCTGGAGTACTTGGGGGGAGGAATATAGAATATCGAATATGAATATTGAATGGGGAATGGGGAAGAATGTTGAGGTTTAACCTCAACAGTTTTCAAAGAATGATTTTGTTACGGATGGATTTATTCCAAATTCGATATTCAACATTCTATATTCTGTCCGCACTCAATTTGACTTTTATACGAAAAAACAATAAGATACACACATATGCCAGAAGAAAAAGAATATTTGAGCAAGGAGAAATTTGAGGAATTGACCAAGGAGCTCGATCACTTGAAAAGCGTGCGCCGCAAGGAGATCGCGGAGCAGCTTGAGTTTGCAAAAGGGTTGGGTGATTTATCAGAAAATGCCGAGTATCACGAAGCGCGCCAAAATCAGGCGGAAACCGAAGAACGAGTCGCAAAGCTCGAGCAGATGATCAAAAATGCGGTCATCACGGAAAAGCACAAAGGCGGTGTCATCGGCATCGGTTCGACGACGGTCATCTTGCGCTGTGGAGAAAAATCAGAACGCCGTTATCAGATCGTTGGCTCGGAAGAAGCAAACACCAAAGAGAGCAAGATCTCAAACAAGTCGCCTCTTGGCGAAGCTCTCATGGGCAAAGGCAAAGGAGACGAGGTCTCCTACGAAACCCCGATGGGTGTCGTGTCTTGCACTGTGGTGAATGTAGAGTAAAACAGTCCATAAAGTCCTTAAAGTCTTAAAGTGTTTAGGTCCAAGCCCCGAATCAGCTGATTCGAAAGTGGATACGGATTGAGCCCACTTTCGACTTTACACTTTTCACTTTCCACTTAACCATGGCTTCAATCGAAGAAATCCGCACCGATAGAGTTAGGAAGCTCGGACTTCTCAAAGAGAAGGGGATGCATCCATATCCTGTGGCGACCAAGCGTTCGCTTTCTGTCGCGGAAGCGCTCGCTTCGTTTGCGAAACTTTCGCGCGCGAATAAGAAAATAACGCTCGCGGGGCGCGTAATGGCCATCCGCGGGCAGGGCGCACTTGTCTTCTTCAACCTGCGCGACGGAGAGGCGATGATCCAAGGGTTCCTCAAACGCGACGAGATCAGCGAAGATCTGCTCACCTTGTTTCAGGACACTGTCGATATCGGCGACTTCATCGAATGCACGGGGACGCTTTTTGTCACAAAACGCAAAGAAAAAACCATTCTCGTAAAGGGCTGGAAAATCCTCGCGAAAAGTTTGCGCCCGCTTCCCGACAAATGGCACGGACTTCAGGATGTGGAAGAGCGTTTTCGCAAGCGCTATTTAGACATGCTCATGTCCGCCGAAGTGCGCGACCGCTTCGTGCTCCGCTCACGGCTCATTACCGAGATGCGTACCTTTTTGAACGACGCCGAGTATCTCGAGGTGGAGACACCACTTTTGCAATCTCTCGCCGGCGGCGCGCTCGCGGAGCCTTTCAAGACGCATCACAATGCGCTCGACATCGATCTCAACCTCCGCATCGCTCCCGAGCTCTATTTGAAAAAACTTTTGGTTGGCGGATTTTCGCGTGTGTACGAAATCGGCCGCAATTTTAGAAATGAGGGCATCGATATGACGCACAATCCGGAGTTCACCATGCTCGAGTTCTATGCGACATACGAGACCGCCGCTTCGCAGATGGCGTTTGTGGAGAAGATGATGAAGGCGCTCGCCAAGCGCGTGCTCAAGAGCACGAAGATCCTTTCGGGCGACGATACGATCGATGTTTCAAAAAAATTCGCTGTCATTCCTTTTCTCGAACTTTTCAAACGCTATGCGTCAATCGAAAGTCCCGAGACGATGTCGCTTGATGAATGGAAGCTTGCGGCGGAACGCTTCGGTGTGCGTGTCGAGCCGCACGATTCGATGGAAAAAGTAATGGACAATATTTACAAAAAGACCTGCCGTCCAAAACTTATCCAGCCGACTTTCATCATCGACTATCCCGCGGGATTTTCGCCGTTCGCAAAGAAGAAGGAAGAAAATCCGCGTCTCATCGACCGTTTCCAGCTTGTTGTCGGCGGTATCGAGATGGTGAATGCATTTTCAGAGTTGAATGACCCGCAAGACCAGCGCGCCCGCTACGAGGAGCAGGACAAAAAGAAAAAAGGCGGAGAAGGGGATGTGTCACCTTCGGACGAAGACTATCTTGAGGCTATCGAATACGGACTTCCGCCAGCCTCAGGCGTCGGTATCGGCGTCGACCGCGTGGCAATGCTTTTCTCAAACACTCGCAACATCCGTGAAGTATTGCTTTTTCCCACAATGAGACCGGAGTAGAGATAGCGTGTGGTATTGACTATTTATCTTTGAAATGCTACTGTTTCCACAGTATTTTGTTCTAAAAATAAAAAAAGGAGGAAGCTATGGTAGAAGGAGAAAAGGAAAAAAATGTTTGGGTTAGGGTGTGTAGGAAATGCAGGACTGAATATCCTAACCATACAGAGGAGTGTAGAGACAACCATAAAAATGAGGAGATTATTGGTACTCATACCGCTGGAGGCAATAGTTGCGGAGGCAATATAATACGAAAAGGCAACTGTTCGTGGTGTGATAAGTGTGGTGAGTTTTTTTGCGGATGTGCTTCAGGGTAAGCAATCACTGCTTGGAGCGGTGTGTTTTAAAAAGTGAGCCGGTTGCATTGCAACCGGCTTTTTTGTTTCTTTGTTTCTTCATTTATATTAAATTCCCCAACTTGGACCTATAGGTCCAAGTTGGGGAATTTGAAATTTTCATCAACAAAAAACCGGTGTAATAGCCGGCTTTTTGTTGTTTTTTGTCAGTGGGTGCCTGTGGATATAACTGGGTACAATATCCACTTCGTTCGCTCGGAAGCAATAAAGAGTACTTTTTGCTTCACTCACTCACTTGTGGATAACTCTTGTTGGAAAGTGGGACAAAGTGTAATATAATGTAGCCAAGTGGGATGAAGTGGCGAATCAGATGACAGGTCACCAGAGCTGTGTCTGGACACGGGTCTTGGACCGGAAATAATCTGCTGCGGAAATCTCACGAAAAATACATGCTCATCGGTGAACACATTCATACGCTTGATCCGAAAAAGCGACTGGCGCTTCCTTCAAAGTTCCGCAAGGAGCTTGGCAAGAAAGTGGTCATCACGCACGGTCTCGACAACTGTCTCTTTGTGTACCCGATGAAGGAGTGGGAAAAGGTCGCGGAGAAGCTTGCGGGGCTCCCGATGGGGCAGGCGGATACGCGCGGGTTTGGGCGCTTCATGCTCGCGGGTGCGGTGGAAACGGATGTGGATAGCATCGGTCGTATTCTCGTTCCGGATTTTTTGAAAGAGTTTGCAGACTTGAAGACACAAGTTGCCGTCGTCGGCGTATCCACGCGCGTCGAGCTCTGGAATGAAAAGGTCTGGCATGAATACAAGTCCCGCATCCAAAAAGGCGCAGACGCGCTCGCGGAGAAATTAGGGGAAATTGGAGTCATTTAGTTATGGACCGCCATATTTCAGTTCTTTTACATGAATCAATCGATGGGCTCGCTCTCAAGCATGGGGCGACGGTCTTCGAGGGGACTGTGGGTCTCGGCGGACACAGTCGCGCGCTTTGCGAGGGCATCGGTAAAACTGGTTTTTTTATCGGTACTGATGCTGATGCAGAATCTCTTGCAATTGCAGAGGAGCGATTGAAAGACCTGCCATGCAAAAAGCTTTTCGTATGCGACAACTTTCGCAACATTGATACCGTCCTCGAAAAGGCGGAAGTTGAAAAAGTAGACGCTATTCTCCTCGACATCGGGCTCTCAAATCGCCAGCTCGAAGTCGCCCCCCGCGGGTTCTCGTTTATGCGCGACGAACCGCTCCTCATGACTTTTCGCTCCTCGGGGGACGGACTCACCGCGCGCGAGATTGTGAACGAATGGGCGGAGGAGAGCATCGCGGACATTATCTATGGCTATGGCGAAGAACGCTATGCGCGAAGGATCGCGAAAGGAATAGTGGAAGCCCGCAAAGAGAAGCCCATCGAAACGACCGGACAGCTCGTCGAGATCGTGAAGAAAAGCGTGCCGACGGGACGGTTTAGCCGAATCAACCCCGCGACCAAAACATTTCAAGCGCTTCGCATCGCGGTAAATGACGAGCTCGGCGCGCTCCGCGAAGGCATCGCAAAGGGTTTCGCGCACCTCGCCCCCGAGGGCAGGATGGCGGTCATTTCATTTCACTCGCTCGAGGACCGCATCGTCAAAGAATTTTTTAGAGAGCGCGCAAAAGAAGGGGTCGCTACTCTCACGACAAAAAAGCCCATTGTCCCGTCGGAAACAGAAGTCAAAGAGAATCCGAAATCCCGCAGTGCGAAATTACGAATTATCGTAAAACAAATGACAACAAGCAACTGACAACAAACAACTATCAACTAACACCCAACGCCATGATTACAAAAACACTTGATTTCAATAATATAGAACGGAAGATCTTTTGGATCTTGGCGGGGCTCGTTGCCGTGACCATCGGGCTCTATTTGTACTCGGTGCTTGCGCTCACCGTCGCGGGGGTCGAACGCGATCGCTTGTCTCGCGCGGCGCATGACCTTGCGACCGATGCAGGAGATTTTGAGGCGGAGTACCTCGCGCAGTCAAACTCGATCACGCTCGCGTACGCAGAGGAGCTCGGCTTCCACGAAGTGAATGCGAAGTTTGCCGGCGTATTGTCGGTAGGCAACGCTGAGAAATTTTCATTGGCGCGGTAGGGGCAGAATCGAATATCGAATATCGAATGTGGAATATTGAATTTTGAATTATTCCCCATTCTATATTCGATATTCAACATTCAATATTCATCCAATGAAGGACAGCCGTCTCTACAATATTTGGTTTCTCAATATCGGAGTGCTTGGCGTGGCACTCGTTTTGATTGCAAAACTCGGATATATCCAGATCGCGCACGGAGAATTTTATCGCGATAAAGTGGAAGCGCAGTATACGGTGGCGGCGAACACTTTTGACCGCGGGACGATATTTTTTGAAGAAAAGACCGGGCGCACCATCTCTGCCGCGACGGTCGTCCCCGACTATACGCTCGCCATCGACCCGACGAAGGTCGCCGACAAGGCGGTGCTTGCGGACAAGCTCCTCGCTTTCGTTTCTTTCGACCGCGCGGATTTCATCGCGCGCGCGTCGCGCGGGGGAGACAAATACGAAGAAATCGCAAAGCATTTGTCTGAAAAAGAAGTTGCAGGGATAAAATCTCTGGGTGATAAAAGCATTATTTTAAAAAAGGATAAAAAAAGGTTTTACCCCGGAGTAAAAACGGCGGCTCAAGTGCTGGGCTTTGTCGGCTCAAACGGCACTGCGGTGACGGGTCGCTACGGACTCGAGCGCTACTACGAGGAGACTCTCGCGCGCGAGGGGGAGGGCGGTGCGGTATCATTTTTCGCCGACTTGTTTTTGAAGCCGGGGGCAGCGATCCTCTCGGACCGCGCGCGTGAGGGAAATCTGGTCACGACCATCGAGCCGACCGTGGAGGGCTTTCTCGAGCGGGTGCTTGAAGACGATATTCTCAAAAAGTACAATGCGGCGAGCGCGGGGGGAATCATTATGAATCCGAAAACGGGCGAGATCTACGCAATGGCGACCGCGCCGTCTTTCGATCCCAACAACTTTTCAAAAGAGAAGGATCCGAGCGTTTTTGTAAATCCGCTTGTCGAGGGCGTGTATGAAATGGGGTCCATCGTGAAGCCCCTCACCATGGCGGCGGGTATCGATGCGGGGGTGGTCACGGCGGCGAC
>JBBTUT010000012.1:0-9368 GCA_038063615.1 Patescibacteria group bacterium
AGGGGGTGCACTTTTAACTTTGGAAGGGGTGCACTTTTCGCTTTGGTATTACAGGGAATGATTTTACTTGCCCATACCCCTAGTTTGCTATACTATTGAAGTCTTCCGCCTATAGCTCAGTTGGTTAGAGCACGGAGCTTATATCTCCGCGGTCCCAGGTTCGAGTCCTGGTGGGCGGACAAAGAATTTAAATACCATATATCTCCGCGGTTTCGAGTTCGAGTCCTGGTGGAGCGAAATGAAAGTAGCAACTTTCATTTCCGAGCGAACGCAGACTATATTGTACACAGTTATATAGTACTGTATACATAGTCAGTAACAAAAAAGAACAGCTCTTTATTTTGTCTCCAATTCCCTGGTATACTGTACAAATGATAAGCGGAATCTTCAAAAAAATAATATTGGTACTCCTCGCTCTCGGCGCAGTTGGCGGTCTCGGATATTTGGGGTATCAAAACTACACGCTCACGCAGGAAAAATTCACTCTCGGCGAAGAGCTCGCGAAGACGAGACAGGAGTTCGCATCGACCTCGCAAGAGCTTATGGTCAACATCGAAGCGTTAAAACAGCTTCTCATCGCAACACAGAGCGAGAGGGTCAACGCCGAGCAAGATGCGCGCAAAAAACAAGAACTGGTTGACGCAATGACCACTCAAGTGGAATCAATGTCGGGCACCCTCAATATCTATAAGAAAATCGTAAACACTGACAGCGAGCTTCTCGCGAAATACTCAAAAATATATTTTTTGAATGAAAATTATACGCCAAGATATTCTATCGTCATTCCTCCTTCGTACACCTATGAACCGGAAAAAGAAAAGATGATCTCAGTCGATGTCTGGCCATTCCTTCAAAAAATGCTCGATGATGCGAAAACTGCAAACATTGATCTGCAGATCGCTTCAGCATTTCGCTCGTTTGATACGCAAAGCAAGCTCAAGTCTTCATACAAGGTCGTCTACGGCTCCGGCTCGAACACATTTTCCGCAGACCAAGGATACTCCGAGCATCAGCTTGGCACCACGGTAGACTTCACGACGACAAAGCTCGGCGCAGACTCTTCCACCTTTGAAAAAACAGCGGGTTACACTTGGCTTGTTGAAAATGCCTACAAATACGGATTCATCCTTTCCTATCCAAAAAAGAATGTGTACTATATTTTTGAACCATGGCACTGGAGATTTGTCGGAAAATCCCTCGCGCTCAGACTGCATAATGAGAACAAAAATTTTTATGACCTTTCCCAGCGCGACATCGACGCGTACCTCGGAACCATTTTTGACCAATAGGAGCTACAAAGCAAACCGTGCGACGGCCATCAGCCATACGATGACGGCAGAAAGCGTGCACCAGAAACACCACGCCTTGATGAGTCGCCACTGGACGAAGATGAAATAGAAAGACATCGCCGTCCCGCCGAGCAAGATGGCGAGCTCTGCGGTCATCGTCTGCAAAGAAGTGTCGCCGGAAAATATCAGCCATTCAACGACCGCTACCATCGCATAATAAATAAGACCGAGGACCTCGTTTGATATGCCGAATGTTTTGCTGTACGGGCTGTCCCATACGATACTGCACTCGTTCCCAATCAGGCACACGGGCGTGCGTTTCTTCCTGCATTCATAGTTGAGGTAAAGCGCTTCCGCAAAACCGGCAAGAGACAAAATAAAAATAATGAGATGTGCGTCCATGATTATACGATGACTTCTTTAATAAGTTTTTTCGGAATAATGCCGTTTGCGATGAGGAGTTTCTCGAACTCTTCGCGCTCGATGGACTCTTGGATCACGAGCTCGCTTGCGATGGCATCGAGGGCTTTTCGATGCGTCGTGCACGCCTCACGCGCACGCGCAAAACTATCATTCATAATTTTTGAAACTTCAGCGTCGATCTTTGCCGACACATCTTCCGAATAGTCGCGACTGTCCACACCGCGCCCGCCAAAGAGAGCGCGCCCGCCTGTCCCCTCGAGTGCTATGGGTCCGAGTTTTTCCGACATACCGTACTTGGTCACCATGTCGCGCGCGAGCGCAGTCGCGACCTGCAGGTCGTTCGACGGTCCCGTCGTGATGTCGCCGAAAACCATTTCTTCTGCAACATACCCGCCGAGAGACATCGCAATGTCATCCAAAAATTCTTTGCGCGACTGAAGGCGCGTCTCCTCGAGCGGAAGCTTGAGAGTGTACCCGCCCGCATTTCCGCGCGCGATGATGGAAATTTTATGTACGGGATCCGCGTGAGGGAGAACCGATGCGACAAGCGCATGCCCCGCCTCGTGGTATGCGGTGATCTTCTTTTCCTCTTTTGAGAGGATGTGACTCTTGCGCTCGGGTCCGAGCATCACTTTTTCGATAGCGCGGATGAGGTCAAATTGCGCCACCGTCTTTCGCTCTTCGCGCGCGGCGAGAATAGCGCCCTCGTTCATCAGCGAGTACAAGTCTGCACCGGAAAATCCCGGCGTGCGCTCCGCGACCACTTTCAGATTGATGTCTTCGGCAAGCGGTTTCTTCCGTGCGTGAATTTGCAAAATCTCCTCGCGCCCTTCGCGGTCGGGCAGATCAAGGGTGACGCGACGGTCGAAACGACCCGGGCGGAGGAGCGCGGGGTCGAGGACATCGGGGCGATTGGTCGCCGCCATCACGATGACTTTTTCTGCCGGCTCAAAGCCATCCATCTCGACCAAGATCTGATTGAGGGTCTGCTCGCGCTCGTCGTTGCCACCGCCCACTCCCCCGCCACGCACGCGCCCGACGGCATCGATCTCATCGACGAAAATAATAGCGGGTGCGGCTTTCTTCGCCATCTTGAAAAGGTCGCGCACGCGCGATGCGCCGACGCCGACAAACATCTCCACAAACTCCGAACCCGAAAGATGGAAAAATGGCACCCCCGCCTCACCCGCAACCGCGCGCGCGAGCAAAGTTTTTCCGGTGCCCGGCGCCCCCATCAGAAGCACGCCCTTTGGAATGCGCGCACCGATGTCCAAAAACTTTTTCGGATTGCGGAGGAAATCCACAATCTCCACGAGCTCCTCTTTCGCCTCCTTCGCCCCCGCTACATCTTTGAATGTCACCTTCTGCCCCGCATCGTTGGGGTCGATGATGCGTGCCTTTGACTGCCCGAAAGAAAACGCCTGCATCCCCGCGCCTTTCACTTGCCGTGTGAGGAACCAAAAGAAAAAGATAATGAGAATGATTGGCAAAAGGAACGGTAGGAGATTGAGCACCCAGTATCCTAAACCGCTTTCGTTTTTCACCTCCACTTCGATTTTTGCAAGCTTTTCCGCTGTCACACCGTAGTTCACGAGCGTCTGCGAGAGCGACGACTCGATCTCTTTTTTGGAGATCTTTTTCGTCCCGTCAGTGTATTCGACATTCACTACTCCGCCCGCAACCACTATCTTTTTCACTGTACCGCTCGTAATATCCTGCGCAATCCTTGAAACAGAAATTTCCTCAACTTTCGATTTATTGCCGACGACGGTGGAATACAGCGTTGCGATAATAAGGAATATGAGAACCGCGCTTGTGAGGTTCGAGAAAAACTGCCCGCCTGACGGCATCCCGCCAAAAAGTCCCAGCTTCGGGCCCTTGCCATTCCCGCCCGCCTTTCCTTTGTTTTTTCCCTTTCTGTTATTCTTCAAGATTTCCATAATGATGTCAGTATACACGAATGAGGTGCATAAAAAAATACCCAGCTCCTCAAGGAGGACTGGGTAGTGGTGAGCATTTCGGGAAAAGAGCTTAATACTTTCCCGGTATGGATTCACCGCAAAATGAGCACACAAAATCAAACGGCCAAGGTTCAAGTGGCGCGTACGCATCTGCGCTCATGAGCGGATGAAAAGGACGATACTCCATCCGGAGAGACCCCTTCTCACACTTTGGACAAAGATCTCCCGCTTGTTGCAGGCGGTCTTCCTTTTTGGGATCTGCTGGTGGAGAAAACATCTTCTCCAGCTTCTGAAGCTTCTCCTCGGTAAAAAGAAGAATTGGAGTGAGACCCCAACCAACCCACTCTACAAACTTCATCCAAAAAATGGCGCCCGTAAGGACCGCTACTACATAGAACAATTCATACATTTAAACACCTCCTCCTTTGATTTAAACAACCGAATTTCTGCCCTTAATTATACACCCAAACGAAACTATTGTCAAACACCCGCGCGACTGCTATTATGGCGTTATGTCGCTTATCCAAAACAAAAAGGTTCACTTCAACTATGAGATCCTTGAACGATACGAAGCCGGTATCGAGCTTCTCGGTATCGAGGTCAAAGCCCTCCGCGCCGGACATGGCTCCCTCGATGGCTCGCATGTGACGGTGCGCGGAGGCGAAGCGTTTCTCATCGGCGCGACGGTAAACCCATACCAAGCGGGCAATACACAAAAGGGCTACGACCCCGTGCGCCACCGCCGTCTTCTCCTCACCAAAGAGGAGCTCGGCGAGCTTGCGACGCGCGAGTCCGCAAGAGGGTTGACAATCGTGCCCGTTTCGGTGTATAGTAAAGGTCGCAAGATCAAGGTTGAGATTGCGGTCGTGCGTGGCAAAAAAACGCACGACAAGCGTGAGTCGATAAAAAAGCGCGAAGCCACGCGCGACATAATGCGCGACATAAAAAGCGCGCGGTAGTTTTTTGACATAGGAACAGAATATGGAATGTTGAATATAGAATATAGAATTTAAAGAAATGGTACCTGAAACCCATTCAAAATTCGACATTCAATATTCAACATTCAACCAAAACGGGGATGATCGGCCTAGACAGGCGATTCCCTCTTGTAGGTGCTGTGTCGAGAATGCTCGAGATCTCGTTAAACCTCGAGCACACAAGTAAGTGCTAAAACCACCCTTGCAAAAGTAAAGGCAACAGTTTCTCCGTATTTTACGGCGAACGCCTTTACTCCTGCTTACGCTATCGCCTAAGCAGCATTCGCGCTTCGTACGCCCTCTAGGTCGTCGCGGGTGATATAAAAAGAGGGCTCATCATTTTGAATGACTCTACAAAGTGAAAAAACAAAGAGTATCGGTAGTGCATGATTTAGAATACTTTCTACTTACACTACTTAAACAAAGCTTAGCTTGAAAATAAGTATTCTACGCACAGTAGATTCCCGCAAGAACATCGTCTGCACGGGGGTTCGATTCCCCCCATCTCCACATCGTGGGAGTTTGTACACACAAACTCCTCAAAAAGTCTTACAGCACTAGGGAGGTTATCGGTTCGATAGCCTTCCTTTTTGCTATATGCCAACTTTTCTTCAAAAATGAAAAAGTAGAGCCTGTGTTTTTCGAGTACATCGACAGAGTTCCATATCTTGTATGGGCTTTTTAGCAATCCCGTCGCCTTCTCGAGGGCGGTTCGATAAGGAACTGAGGTTTCCGACAAATCGAGTTCGTCTGCACCGCCAGAGATAATCCCCTCTAGTTCAAGAGCAGTTTCTTCAAGCTGTCCTTCATATGCTCTCTTAGCCGCATCCGACTTTGCGCCGATAACCAAGTCCGTAATCTCTTTGATTTTCACCCTAAGGATCTGTCTGTGTTTCTGCTTAGCAGTTTCCAATTTACGAACCTCTCCGACCTCTTCGTTCCATACTGCATCAAAAACTTCTCGAAGAAGAGTGTCGACTTCGCACCTCAACTCCTGTTTTTTTAAAAGAGACAAGAAAGCACCCTCCATCTCTTCCCTTTTTATTGATTTACCTTTTTGCTCACAAGAAGAATTCTGGCAAAAATAGTACGCATACTTTTCTTTTCTTCCCTTAGACCACGCACTAGTAAGCGACTTCTTGCAATCGCCACATATATGCAATCCACGCAATGGAAAATCGTCTGAAATATCGACGCGTATTCTTTTACTCAATCCTTCCGACTTGAGCCTCCTTTGGTTCAGCTCATATGTTCCCAAAGAGATTATCGCTTCGTGATGTCCCTTGCGTCGCCCAACTTCCCATTCTGGGTATTCTATAAACCCCGCATAGAAGGGATCTGCGAGTAATATCGAAAACTTATCAATATACTTTTCTGGAGACTGTTTACCCCAAAACTTTTTTTCAGCTAGGTATCTACAAGCATCAATCTTCTTAACAAATATACCAGTCGAGAAACCCTCAAGAACATATTTGAGTAGTGCAGCTTCGGTCTTGTGTGGCTCAGCAAACTTCCCGTGGTGTAAAGGACTTTTTACCATCGTATATCCTTTCTTGCCACCAAATGTCCAGTACCCTTTTTCAAGTCGTGCTCTCATTTTCTGTGTTACTTGACGACGATTTTGCCTTCTATCCAATTCAGCCTTACCTGAAAAAATGAGTTCTGAGTACCACCCTTCGTCAGTTTCATCAAATCTGTAGTTAAGACATTTTAGAACCACATCCCGTGATCTAAAAACATCCCTAAGCTGAATATGGAAAACTACATCCCTAGCTAGGCGCGACAAGTCATCAAAAATAACAACAAACTTTTTATACGGGTGAGCATCTATGAAGCCAAGCATCTCTCTCATCGCTGGTCTATTCATAAAATCTCCTCCACCAGTAAAACTATCAAGGAAAGTTCTATGATGAGGTACTCCAATGGTCTTTAAGTCAGAAAGACATCGTCCTGTTTGACTTTGAAGTCCACTCCCTTCTGTTTCCTGCCTCTTGCTTGAAACGCGCGCATAAATAAGACCCTCTCTCCCCTCATACGGGTTCACATTTGGCTGGTGTGTCGCTGTATTATTTTTTTTTGCCTTCGACATAACTCTTTATTTCACTCTTAATCACATTTCTACAGAGGGCTTCAAGGTATCGCAGTCTTTTCACTATTTGCTCATCCGTACTCGTATTGTCTGAAAGTATTGTGCGGTACCTTTCAATGCTCACTATAGTTGTCTCTCCCTTATCTTGCGGGTATTTTGGCTCATAGTCAACAGCAGTGAACGCACCCGAAGCACTCCGCTGTAGACTTTTCTTATTAGGAGAATTGAAGTTATCCTTCATTCTCGCACGCTACATCTACATCATCTTGACTTAGCTTAAGACAATTCTAAGACAGATATTTATTGTTGATTTTTACTGACTGTATGTTGGTTATAAAAAAGTCATTTATTCCCTGTCTCTCAAGCTTTATTCGTAATTGATGTATAGCGTTATAGTACTTCTTGTCATCTAATGCACCTCCATCAATTTTCTCTCTAATCTCCGAAAAAAACCATTCCTTTGGCAATTCATCTGGGTCTTCAAACATAACTCTTAGTGTATGGTACTCATCTTTAAATTTTGAAAGTTTTATTTCTCTACCTTGTACATAAAACCTTGATTTGTCTACATCAAAAAATAATGGTCTTTCTTCGCTATTTTTTTTGTTTCGTTTATTTTTTATAGATTGTATTTTCTCTATAGATAGACTTAGTATTTTTAGAATATCTAGATTTATGTTGATAGGTATGTCTTTATTTTCGGGCTTCCCAAAAATGTCTCCCACTAAAGTATACTTACTCCTATTATTTAAAATATCTATCTCGAAAAAAGTACCGATCCTTTTCAAGACATCCGTAACTTCATTTTTATTTGATTGGATATTGACGAAATCTTCCGAACCTATATTTAAAACACCCTGCGCACAACTACCAGTATCTTTAACCTCTGCACGATAAAGTACCATATTTAAAACAGCCGTTACCTTACCCAGTGTGGTGTTCGAGAGACCTTCTATCCAAGACAGAAGTTCCCCTTCCTTGTCTGTAGTCGTCTTCATTCACCTAACCTTACTTTACGGCAAGGTAAAAATCAACCAGTGCTACATCGATGAAAATGATAGGGCACTACCGCCATACTGTTCTTTAGCTTCCGCACTAAATATATCGACGCCAATCCCTTGAGGTGTATACGAAGGTATTTCTTCTTGTGTCATCCTAGGTGGTGACACAGGTGACACATCAGGTAATTCTGCTAATTTCCTTCTGAGCCACCCAATCTGTCCAATCGATAATTCAAGGGGGTCAAAAACTGGTTCCTGCTTCATATTCACCTCCTCCTGAACCTCTATTTCTTTTTTGGGCGCATAACTGTTTTCTATTCCTTTCTTTCCAAGTCCGCGCAACTCCAACTCTCTCTGTACTACAGGACTATCAAAAACTTTGTGGGGTTGACGCGCCACAGCCTCAGAGTAACTTGCGGCGCGAATTGCCCGTGCCTTATTTTTCCGCCCGCCAGCGATCCAAAGATCTACGACCCTTCGCTGTCGGTAAGAGAGAGTTTTTGTATGTTTTCTACCTGATTTCATCCCTGTATTGTAGCATCTTTGAGACATCGAGCGCACTCTGTTTTACTACCGAATGCTACCAAATACAACCCGATGATTATGATAACAAAATACCCTCTTTAACCCTTACAAATACTCGGTTTTCTCCCGCCAAGTACCGAATAAAGTCACCAGAGAGGTTTACCGCACCATTCACAATTTTTAGTTCAACTATTCCTGCGATAATAGCTTCACCCACTCCCATCCATTTCGTCCACAATTGAGCCTCACGGGGCACCCTAGAGCGCATTGTTCTCCTATTTGTAAGGGATAATGAGGGCTAGCTCTTCCCGCGCGTGAGGAATGCTTTATTGCCCTCAAAATGCTCCTTAGCGCTGTTTTAAAATGGCGATTTTCATATTTTCTCTATCCGTGCGCTAAGTCGCTCTCTAAGTTTATTGCATCCATAGTCAGATCGTCTTGATTTCCTCCACTTGCCTTCGCCAAACTACGAAGAGTACCCTCTAGTCCTTTAGGGTTTGCTTGTGCCCACTGATAGAGCTTAGGAAAATTCTTTTGATCCAGATTAACCCCTAGAATAAAAATTGTATCCTGCTTCATAATTACATATTCACTATATTAAAATTCTTCAAAAAACTTTGAACAAATTCATTAACAGCCTTGAGCTCTGCTGTATAAAAATGCAACACCAGCAACCTCTCAGTAATTCCTATGTTTTTACCAAAAGGGGTTTCTTGTTTTAGTTGCTTGCTTAGCCATTCATTTCCTTGATGCTCAATACCTGCCCTAAAGAAGTCATTTATTTTATTTATCTCATCAAGCACCGCAAGCATTTCAGCTACAAATTCCATTTTATCTGTCGTTGCCCTAAATTTGCTAATAAATATCGAGACTAGATAACCCATAATATCCTTGTCCATATTGTGCTTTTTCGTTGCCATTGAAAAACACGACAATACTAGCAAAGCTTTTTGTTCATCGCTCACAATCTCTTTAAGCATTGAAGTGGACAAAGTATCTTTTATCAAGAGATAAAACCCTTCTGCCACCTCATTACTTGTCACTTTTTTCGGTCTAATGGTAATTTAAGCAGTCTGTTTTCTCAGAATCTCTGTCGCAATCTT
>JBBTUT010000013.1:0-18840 GCA_038063615.1 Patescibacteria group bacterium
TTCCGACGAAGTATTTTCGTCTCCGCAACCGTGAGCGCTTTGAAGTTCACAAATACGATTGACTTCGCGCTTGCAAGGCGTTCCTTGATCGATGCAAGAAGCTCTACTTTCTTTTGTTTTGTAATTGCCATAATTTGTCCTCTTTGTTAAACAAGTCGACGGCTCCCGCACTTAGTGCCAGAGCCGTAAAGCCAACCTTTTTAGGGTTTAGATTCGACCTCCGCAGGACTTAATGCTTCATTTCTCTAAAGCAGCCTACTTCTTCGGGCTTCGAGGTTATACTATCGCGCGTGAGCGACATTGTCAACCGTCAGAATGAGGGCGTTCATTTCCCCCAGCTTCATCACCTGTGAAATGGTCACCCCCGCAAGCCCCACAATAAGGATTGCCACAAAACCCACCATCATTTTGACGATTTCGTTCATACGATAACTATACCACGCCAAACAAAAAAATGTCGAGGGCAGAAATTTAGGCAAAATAAAGGGCGGTGCTTTATTTTTGAAGCAAGATCTTCGCTACATTTTGCTGATTGTTGCAATCCATAAGTAGCGTAACCGGCAAGGTTGCGC
Source organism: Patescibacteria group bacterium (assembly GCA_038063615.1). Lineage (GTDB taxonomy): Bacteria > Patescibacteriota > Minisyncoccia > Phycocordibacterales > UBA1550 > UBA1550. Next base: position 573 of record JBBTUT010000013.1, read on the forward strand.
TTGAAAGCTTGATGATTTTAAAGCCGTAACCTTCGATGGTGTAAGTGGTGCCTATCTTTATGGTGCGAGTTTGTGACGAACGGTTGTCGACCATAATACTCGTGCCATTTTTGTACATCACATTATTGGGAGATACTTGGCAAAAGGTGTCCCCGCTAAGCTGGATGCGCTTATTGTCTTTATAGAGCTCCAATGCGTTTTGGTAGCTCAGTGATACCGGCTGGTTTGCAACTGGTACTGTTGTCTTTTTTACGGCAGTTGTTGTCGCTTTGGCAACCGGCTTGCTTGAAGTGGCCGTTTCGGTAGCCGGTGTAATGATCTCAGTATCTGTGGCAACAGGTTTATTAAACAGAGACACCGCAAACCACCCAAGCACAATAATCACAATAATCCCCAAAATTTTTTTATTTGTCATACCTTATATTTTAGCAAATACACCGCATTCCGCAAGCTTTACGAAGGGCGGTCCTTCGTAAAGCCTTCGTTTTACGAAGGCAAGGCCTTCGTAAAAATACACACTATTCCCGCAATCCTTTCCTTTTTACGAAGGCCTTGCCTTCGTAAAAAATGGCCCTTTTCTACCAGACGACGATATTATCTGCAACACTCGTCCCATTGTCGTGCACGGAAACACTGGGATCAATTTTTACCGAGCCGGCTTCCATTTCGATTCCTGTTGCATTCCCTGTAATCTCTGTGTCAGAAATAACCGCAACAATACCGGGAACTGCCATGTATGGATATGACCTTTCATGCTGGAGCGAAACAGAGACACCTGCACCTTCGGTAAACCCGAAAACGGTCGTATCGGTGATGGTCGCAGTACCGCCATCGATGCTAATCCCGCCATCCCCGTCATTAAGCGCGCCACCCTGCATGAGCGTATTTGCAACCGTCGTCGTACCATTTGAAAGCGCGATTGCTGTGCTTTCTGTGTTGCGTATCGTCGAGCTTGCTATCGAGATGAACGCATCGTAAGCATAAATGCCACTGCCGTCATGCACGCCGTCGATCGTCGTTGATGACATTATGAGCGAGCTTCCGTCGTAAATACCGATGGCATCGTCATCAAGCTGGTTCGTGATCGTCGAAGACGCGATGTGCACCGTACTGCCATCGTACGCACCGATTGTATCGCTGGTCGAGCTTGCAAAATATGTGTTTTCAATAAAAATAGTCGCATTTTCGTATGCCTCTACCCCGCCATCGGTATGCACAAACTCGCTATTCCGAACTTCAATATCCGACCCGGAAACTACGATGCTCTCCGTATTTTCAAACCGAACATGGTCAAAAGTGCTTGTTGCGGTGGCATTATCAACCCAAAAACCGCCTTCCTGCGCCCCCGAAAAAGAGTTGAAAACAATGGGGCTTTCAACGGTTCCTTGCGCATCGACGGCGCCTTGTATGAAAAAATCTCCCGCATCGGGATAAAAAGAAACTGTAACCCCCGGCTCGATAGTGAGGGTCGTCGAAGCTTGCACCCACACGCCGTCACTCGTCACCACATACCGCTCCTCATCCGCGGTGAGTGTGAAGTCGCTCGTGATATCCTCCCCTTTATTGATGAGAGTGCTCACCGAATTTTGCGCGCCGGGGGTGCCTTCGATTGCGGTTCCTTTTGCGTCTTTGCCGTTTTTAATATAGCCAAGGTTCGTGCCCCAGTTGCTTGCATCAGCACCGGATTCTCTCGACGAATAGCGCTCCATTGTTTTTCTGGTAGAAGTAGCACCGGCTGCCCATGCGCCGTCGGGTGTTTGGTCAAAAGTCGTAGATGCGTAGGAGAGAATTAGCTTGTCGCCTGTATTTTCAAGTTCATTAGTGAATTTTTTGTGCATGGCAACATCCGCAACAGCAGAGTCATCAGTGCGCTCAAAAATAAGATACGCATGTGGCGCGATCGTGCCCGCAAGCTTCACCTGCGGCGCTCCATATTTCGCGTTAATTTCCCATTGCGCGAGGTCGATTGTGCGCGCAGTGTTGTTTTTAATCTCAAACCACTCATCATTTGTGTTTGCTCTTGTCCCCATCCATGCGATCTCGTTGATGGCAATGGGAATCGTTGCGACTGAAACCGCTTGAGTGCTGGTGGCGCTTGCTTGCCCGCCAGCATCCACCGCCACGACTTCGAGCGTATAGTCAGAGAAATCTCGCACAACAATATCGAGTTGCGTGTCAGTCGTTGTAGCGTATTCGCCGTTTTTGATTGTCGCATAATACGATGCGCCTAAAACAGGCGCCCATTCAAAACGCACCGTCGTTGTCGCAAGAAGACATCCGTCGGTGGCAAGCGTTTGCACACATTGCGGTGCGGAAAGTACGGGCGCGGTCAACACATCGCCCGCCCCACCTCCTCCAGCTACCGCCACCTCCTCCACCACTGAAGCTGTTGACTGCGTGCCGAGTACTTGAGGCGTCGTCACCCCGCCACCAAAGGGAAACGACCCCACAAACACAAGCTTCGGCGCACTTGTATCCCCCTGCACTTTCGGCTCAAATACGAAAACTGCCTGTGGTTGTGGTGGCGCGACAGGCAAGGATTGATTGCTGACTGTTAACGGTTGGATCACTGGATTTGTCACCGTCGCCACTTGATTTTTCGCTAGTGTCGATTTCTGTGTCTGCGTCGGCATCGTCGCCAATATCACCGCCGCGCTGTTATTGCTTGCAAGTGCTCCGCTAGACAACGCCCCCGCGACCGCATTGTATACAGTAGAAGCCACGGCAACCGTAGCATTGCCAACAGCTTTTCCGACTGCCACAGTTGCATTATATGACCATATGGCGGTAGCTACTCCGGCATGATATGTCCATACGGTGGCAATTACTCCCGCCTTTACGGTCGTCACCACAACAAAAATCCCCGCTTTTGCTGTTGTGGCGACTGTTGTCACACCCGCATTCGCAACAGGATCAGCAACCGCAAGGGCTACCCCCGCTACCTTATGCGCAATAGTGAGTTTGGGTGGGTCGATACACAGCGAGTCCTCGCGGCGCGCAGGGTCAGACAATAATTTGTCCAAAGAAGACTGAATACCTATGACAATGTCTCCACTTTTATATTTCAAATACGCATCACTAAAACCATGCCCTGCAAAATTATCACCGGGCTGCAATTCAATATGCACATTCGGTGGCATGATTTTCTTGAAAGGCACGCTCGCAACAAAGGTCGAAATGACTTTGTCCGTGTCGGAAGTCATCCACTTTCCGTTACCGGCAACTCGGCTTGCCGGGTTTGCAACGCTATAAATGCCGATCGATTGCGTAGGCACCCCGCCAACCTTGTCAACGACCTCATCATAAAAACTATTGGCATAAAAATTGCCCTGAGAATGGGCAACAAGGAGAAGCTTCTGAGTTTTAACCTTTGCGCTTGCGTCTTTAAGCATCTCAACGAGGTCATAACCACTGACTGTCTCATTTTCAAAAGCTTTTTGGTATGCAGACACCAAAATATCGCCAACACCGCCGAGGTGGGAGGGGTTGAGGAGGTAATGAACAGTCAATGTTTCGCCATTATAGGTGTCTTCAAAATAATATTTCAAGGCATCTCTGTTAGCAATAGCTCCATTTTCATCAGTAAACACGCCATTAATTGTTGTGATTGTGTAGCCATCTGATGAACAAATCTGCTTGCCAGTTTGCGCGAAAAGTACAGACGGAAGCAAAGCAAATAAGAAAATCGTTGTAATTATTTTTATTTTTACAAAATAAGAGTTCATATAATTCTAGTTTTATAATACAGAGAGGTCTACATCACATACTGCATTTTCTGATTCAGAATAACTCCCTACATTTTTAACAAAATCTTTCCTAAAATCTATCCTTGATGGTGTATTTCGTTGTTTATTTTCAACAAATCCATGTAGCTTGTCCCCAATCTCAATAAATTTTTTCATATCTACTCGTGAGGTAATCTCGCCAACACAATAGTGTGCCCTACTCTGCTCTCTCACAACTTCGGTCACGGTTTCCTTGTTCTCAAACGGCTGCACCACCTCCATCTGCAACGCCAGCGCATACTGCAAAAGCACCGCTCTTGTTTTCGCCGAATTCGGATACTCTTTAAAAATCGCAAGTTCCACATCATCACGAATACCGTTTGTGTTTGCATCAATACCCGCAATGGTTTTGTCTGCCTCCACCCCCGGAACCGGCGGCAAATTCTTGCCCATCACATCGTCCATCGTGAGTTTCGTTGCGTGAATCTTCGCCACCTGCTCATCCGTCTTTTGTTTTTGATATACAACGGGCATTCGCGCAATGACCAACAAAACAAAAACAGCGAGTACCCCCATCGCCGTCCATTTCAAGCCCCTCTTGAGATTTTCCATAATTCCCACAATTGTATCACGCCTCCCCCAAAAACCCCACAAAAACCCTACTCGCCTGTGGATAACTTTCTACGAAGGGCGGTCCTTCGTAAAATAAGGACCGCCCTTCGTAAATTACTTGGTGTTGCTGCCGATAGAAAGCCAATCGTTCACGAAATCGTCGAAATCTTTTGCTGTGATAAAGTATTCGGGACCTGCTTCGCGATTGAGGATACCAGACTCTGTGCGTACGGTCCCCCGATACTCAGGGTAACTTGAATGTTCATAGTTTTTCAAAAATTCTTGCGCGGCAACACGATCTTTGATGCCATTCTTTTTCCACTCTGAATCGATAATTTTTATGGGGTTCAGATGAATATACGCAATGAGGTATTTGAGATACTCATCAGTATCAATATGTTTTGCCTTAAACCTCCCTTCAAACAAAGCACCCGTACGCTCATTTTTGTTATTGAAATACATCGAATACCCCGTAGAGAGTTTCCCTAGAAATTTTGCGATTCCGCCCGCTTTTTTCTCACGGATCAAGAGATGAAAATGATTCGGCATAAGGCAGTAAACGATAACATCCACCAAAGTTTCCCCACGATCAATTTCAAAAAGTTCTGCGAAGGACCGCCCTTCGCGAAAATGCTTTGACAAGTCTACTGGGGCGGAACTGTTGCAGGCGTACAACAGCGCTTTAAAACGCTTATAATCATGGGCTTCAAGAAAAATAACGCGTTTGTCGTTGCCACGATTGTAAATGTGGTAGTACTCCCCCGTTGAAAAATTAATGTTCCTTTGCATTACTAGAATTATACTCTATCTGCAAACATTTACGAAGGACCGCCCTTCGTGGAATATAAGGGTTTACGAAGGGCGGTCCTTCGTAAATCAGGTACGCAAAAGACCCCTGACCTCCTTGCGGAGATTAGGGGTCTTTGCTGAATTGAGGGTGGTTTGGGCTTGGCCTTACCTTGTTCGAGATATTTCTCAGAAGCAACGGGATTGGCTAGCTTGGACTACGCTCGTTTCGATTTGAATTGAGATTTGGCTCGTATAGATTTGCCGTGTTCGAGATATTTCTCTGAATCAGCGGATGAACCTATTTTGAGACTAGTCTCGTTTCGGGAACTATCTAGACTAACCATTCAAACATTAGTTAGTGATAACCGATGTTGTATCTGGGTAGCTGTAGATATTTGCACCAGTGATACCTGTTACACCACCGTTCAAATCAGTCCAAGTGAACGATGTGTTTACACCGAGCTTGGTTGAAAGAGATGTCGTGTTTACGGCACCAGATACTGTCGCAGCGGTTATGTAGATCCTGTAGGTCTTTGAAGTACCTGCAGCAATCAAGTCACCGTTTGTGAATGCGATAGTAGCTGTGCCAGTTCCTCCCGCTGTTACAGCGAAGGTTCCGTTTGTCGTAGTGACCGTATTACCCGCAGTATCCTTTACCACAATGTTGTTTGTGCTTGTTGTAGCGGTAACAACACCTGTTGAAGTAACACTGATTGGCAATGCGGTAAGCTTCAAGTCGCCCGCAGCGTCAGCTGATACGGTAACTTCAGCAATCTTTACAGAGCCATTAAGAAGTGAATCTGACGAATCCGCAACGGTAATCGTAGGCTTTGTAGAAACAAGCGTGTATGTGTTTCCAACAACAGCGATTGTGCTTGTTGATGTTGTTACACCACCGATCGTGTACTTCATGAAGGTAAGAGAGGTTGTTGCCGTCTGATTTGACGGAATTCCGTTTGTACCAACTGAACCAAACGATGCCTGAACATTTACATTGTAACCTGCAGGGCTATTAGGAACACTGATGTTAAGACCAGTGAGGTAAGCAACACCAGAAACTACTGGGGCTGATTGACCACCTACAGTTACAGTTGTAATCGGGGTTGTCGTTGATGTCATTGCTGAACCACCAACTGTGAACTTCAACTCAGAGATTGTTGCAACACCGTTTGTAGCAACAAAGTTGTACTGAGATGTTCCAAGATTCTGTGTTCCGCCAACAATGAACTGCGCAGCAAGTGATGCTGGAGCGGCGTTAAGGGTAGGAACAGCTACAGAACCAGTCTGAATGGTAAGTGTCTGACCTGTTGTTGCTGAACCAGGTGTTACTGTTACATTTGAACTTGCGCCAACTGCTGTTGGAAGAAGTGTCGAAATAACTACACCTGATGTTGCTGCACCGAAGTCAGCCATAATGTCAATCGTTTTTGTCTGTCCCGGAGCAAGCGTGAAGTTAACCGAGAAGTTGTTGGTTGCTTGAGGAGAGATGCTTGTTGCACCTGAACCTGAAGTTTCTGTAGTTCTCAAGTTACTCAAGTTCGTCGTTGTTGCAGTCAAGCCAACAGCGAGGTTCGTAATACGAACGCCCTCTGATGTGCTTGTATTCTGAAGAACATACGAACCAATCTTTACATTAGCTGTGTTTGGGTTCACTGTCTGCGAAGATGCATAGCCAGGAGCCATTGCAATACTAAGCGCGCCAGTTGTAACACTCAAGCCAGTAGTACCAACATTTGCTGTAGGAACAGCAACCGTTGCCGATGAACTCTGACCCTGACCATTTGACGAACCTGCTACAAGTACAACTGACACGGTACCTGCTGTGTAGTTTACGCTTGCAGCCGACTGAATATCAGCGCGTACTTCAAGAGAACCCGTTGTTCCTGCCGCAATAATCAATGAAGATCCGAGCTGGAATGTGAGGGCTGTTGATGTACCTGCCATATTCTGAGATGAACCAACTTGGCTACCATTGTAGAAGAGAGCCACATTGTTCAAACCGTTAGGAACAGGTGTTGATCCTGTAATGGTTGGAGTAACATAAAGTGTTGAAACCTTGATGTCTTCGCCATATGCCTGAAGCTTGTACTTTGCAATAACTGCTCCCGTTGCTCCCCCTGTTATGTTTGAGAGATTGCTGAAAGCAGGATCTACTGTTGTCGTAACTGAACCAGTTCTGACAGTTACAGTTGTACCGTTCTGTGCAGTAAAGGTTGTTGTAGTAGGAGCTGTAACACCAACATTCACACCAAGTTGAGTGTCCATAACCATAAGGTCGCTGGCATTCTCAAGGTTGAATTGTGCGGTGCGGTTTGAACCCTTCATGATATCGCCACGAAGTTCAACTATCTGTGAACCTGTACCCAATGTTACGGGGCTTGAACCGAAGTCAAAGCTAAGACGATTGGTTGCCGAGTCTACAGTAGAAGCAGAACCAACTGCGGAACCGCTGACATAGAGTTTAAGGTTTGCAATAGCGTCTGTCGTAGCCGAACCAATGAACTTAAATGATGCTCCTTTGAGGGCGACTGAGCGTGTTGATACACTCACTGGACCTGTCCAGAACACCTGACTCATTGTGCCAGCGTCTACGCTAGCTGTTACATTTGAGGTTGAACTTGCTGTTACGCCAGCCAATGCGGCACCAGCAATATTCATGTAGTTACCTGAAATATTTGCTGTGTTCACCGCAGTAGAACCTGAAACTGTGTAGCCAACGAGCTGTACGCCAATAATCTGGCCTGCAGAACCTGTGGCAATATCAGCCTTCACGGAAAGTGTTAGCGAGCCGTTTACTGCAAGTCCGAGGTTATTGAATACAATTGAGCTATCTGTGTTATTCACCGAAACTGAATCAGATACGCGAATGTTGCCGTTGTAGAGGTATACATTGCTAAGTGTGGAGTTTGATGAAATACCAGTACGCATCAATTTCACATTCGTAATCGTGCCGTTGCCGGTGAATGCGAAGTGTGCGAGGTCAGCTGTTGCTTGACCGGCAACTACTGCAGATGCTGCAGGGTTGTCGTTTGCAAGAGATGCTGAGATCGGACCTGTTGTCGTCGTTGTGGTTGTTGAACCGGCGCATGACTGACCTGTCGTTGGGCTAAAGCCAGCGGTTGAGGTACAGCCTGGGACTGTGCTCGTGGTTGTCGTTGAAGGTGTGGTGACAACTGCGCCACCCATTGCATTCAACTTTATACGAGTAAGTGCACCGACGAATCCTGTACCTGCTGTCAAACCAGCCGGTGCGAGGACTTCTGATGCGTACTTATTCTGAAACTTGATAACTGCACGCTTTGTTGCAGGACCAAATGTTGATGTCTCCATTCCTGGAGCACCTGCACCTGATACTGAAACCTGTGTTGCAGGGTCTGAGTTCAAAAGAATCTGAAGATTCTTTACATCAGCACCTGTGCTGCCTTGCTTCAAGTTTGTTGTGAATGTAGCAGCTGATACTGTCGTTGCAATCATTGCAACACCAGCAAGAACTCCTACCAAACCTGCAGCGATCTTTGCAGACTTTGATGAAATAAATTTATTCATAATTTGGTAAATCTAACATGTCCACAAACCGTTGGCGTTAACTAATAAATAGGTGCCAGAGAGATTCGTGGATTTTGCTTTTCCCTTGCGGGACAGGGGGACCCGAGATAAGTCGTAAAGTCGAAAGTGTAAAGTCGAAAGTCAATACGGGTACAAAAGTAAATGCGGGTGCATCTGCTTTTTAGACTTTATAGACTTTTAACTTTACAGACTTATTTTCGGGTGCTCGTGTCCCGCAATGGAGGAAGCTTTTTCGTGACTAATAATACTGTCGTTTTGTCGGTCATGCGGTAGTGCTTCGACCGCTCGGATCGAAGTCAGAGGAAACCGGTCGCTTCGCGAACATTTGACAATTGACACCGCTTCCGCGGACAACTGACAAAATGCAGAATACGAGCGACGCTGAAAGCACCACCTTATTGTTGGATGATGCTCTCTATTTAGTTTTCAATGACCTCGCTCCGTGCTTGCAATCTATCCGTAGCCGTGAGCTTTCTTTAGTAACAAACAATTTGTTACGCCTAAATTCAGCATCGCGGATTTCTCCGCATACTGAACTTATACCTATTATATATAATGCAAGTGAAACCTGCAAAGTATATGTGTGGATAACTCGCGCGCGCGTGCGCGCAAGTCCATAAAGTTGAAAGTGTAAAGTCAAAAGTCGATACAAATCCACCAATCCACACAAACGCAGAATAGCAAGAAATGAGCCAAAAGTCCACAAGATTGAGACAGTACCCACTTTCGACTTTATGGACTTTTGACTTTAAGACTTTCGGCTATGCTAGCGCATAGCGACTCCATCTTCGTTCGCCGGATTTCTTTAGGACACCGCTATCGGACATTGATACGAGCTCGCGTTGAATTGTTTTTTCGGAGAGGTCGGGAAAATGCGAGACGATGTCCTTTATCGATACTTCGCGGTTGTCCTTGATGAGTTTTAAAATACGCGTACGCCTGCTTTCTTTTGCGATGTCGGTGGTCGCGCGGGGGGTTGGGGCTACGCCAGTCGAAAGTCGAAAGTTTAAAGTGGAAAGTGAGGAGGCGGGGGGTGTATGTCCTTTTGTATTTCTATCGGACATTGTGGTGGTTGTTTGTCCGATAGGATGTCCTTTAGAGGAGGGGGTGGATGCGGATACAGGATGCATAAAGGTCGGGTCTTCGGGAGTACCCGTAAGGCCCGACCTTTGGATACGAAACACGGGGTGCGATACAGACTCGGAAGCACCGAAGAAATTGTCGCCGAGGATGGTGTCGGTGCGGGATTCGCGGGATGCTTTTTTGATGTCGATCGAGTCGCGGAGCGAAACGAATTCCCTCTTCAAAATAGTGAAGTTCATCTCTGATACGAGACCGGCGATAAATGCGAGTTCGAGGAGCGAAAGCGTTTCGCCGATGTTCGTACGGAGAGCATCAAGGACATTCGCTTCGGTCGTCTGACCGCCGTATCGGACAAACGACGCGTCTCGAACAAAGTCGATGGAGAGGGTGCGGAGGCGCGACTTCAATGGCTCCGTGTCCGATAGAAAATTGGTGACGAGATAAACCGCCGTCGCAAGCCGTTCGCATTTTTTTGAAAGAGTAACACCAAATGTCACCATTCCGTTTGATGATTCACGGCTTACAAGCCCCGTATCTTTAATGTCTTTTTTGTAGTCCATTGTATGTCCTTTAAGTGTCCTTTAACACCTGTTTATTTCTCCTGAGTGTCCTTTATTCCTGCCCCCGCAATGTTTGTCCAGTATATAACGGACATTTGGTAAAAGTCAACGGGTATGGGACATTTGACAACTGACACCGCTTTCGCGGACAACTGACAGGGTACGATGAAATACAGAAACAAATGCTGGTGCATTCTTTGTTATATGTCACATGTCAATTGTCCCATTCGTTCCCCTTGTGGTATCATAGACAAATATTTATATGGCAAAGAAAGAAATAAGCGGGCGGAGAAAGGATGCGGAGAATAAAGGTCGGACCTTGGGTGCGGGGAACAAAGGTCCGACCTTCGCGAGTACGCGCAAGGTCGGACCTTTTGATACGAAGAGAGCTTCTCTCTTTGGCGGCATCTCTGACGGGACTCGGCACAGCGTCATTGCGATACTTTTTTTTGTAATCGGCATCTTTTTTTCGGTCGCGCCGTGGGGCTATGGCGGGATGGTAGGGTCGCAGATCTACCGCGGATTTGAGTACCTGCTCGGTGTCGGATACTTTGCTCTCCCTACTCTCCTTTTTCTCCTTGGTTTTTCTTTTTTCCGCGAGTCACGACCGAACCTTGCGATGACAGCAAGCATCGGCGCATTCCTCTTTCTTTTTTCAACACTCGGCCTCGTAAATATCTTTTCCGGCGACGCGGGGGGTGTCCTCGGGTGGCTCGTCTCATTCCCTCTCATCAAACTCTTTGACACCTACATCGCGACACTTTTCCTTGTTGCATTTCTCGCCATTTCATTCCTCGTGATGTTCAATACGCGACCATCGCTTTCATCACTCCTCTTTTGGAGAAAAAGTAGTGATGAAAATGATGAACAACTGACAACTGACGACGAAGACAACATGAGGGAACAATTAACAACTGACACCGCTTCGCGGACAATTGACGAGAACGCAAATACCGAAGAAAAAGAAGCGAAGCCGAAACTCGTCGCGACTATCGCGAAAAAAATAACGGAGTCGGTGATGGGCGAAGGGATGCCTCTCAATCAAGTGATGAACACTGCATACACGCCTCCCCCGCTTTCTGTCCTTGAAGGCGACCGCGGCAAACCTGGGGTCGGCGATATCAAAGCGAATTCAAACATCATCAAGCACACGCTCGCGCAGTACGGCATCACCGTCGAGATGGACGAGGTTTCCATCGGACCGTCGGTGACCCGTTACGCGCTCAAGCCCGCCGAGGGAGTAAAACTTTCGCGCATCGTCGGCCTCCAGAGCGAGCTCTCCTACGCGCTCGCCGCACATCCGCTCCGCATCGAAGCGCCAATCCCCGGACAGTCGCTCGTCGGCATCGAAGTACCGAATGCAATAAAGACCGTCGTCGGACTGAAAACTCTTTTTGGCTCGGATGAATTTCAAAACTCGCCGAAACATCTGCTCCTCGGTCTTGGGCGCGGGGTCTCGGGCAAGCTCTACTTCGCCGACCTCGGCAAGATGCCTCATGTGCTCATCGCCGGCGCTACCGGCTCGGGAAAGTCGGTGACCATCCATTCGATCATAACATCACTCCTCTATCGCAATGCGCCGGAAAATCTGCGCCTCATTATGATCGACCCGAAGCGCGTCGAGCTCACCCTCTACAACAAGATCCCCCATCTCCTCACCCCCGTCATCACGGACGCGAAGAAAGCAATCCTCTCCCTGAAGTGGGCGGCGAAAGAAATGGACCGCAGGTATAATATCCTCGAAGCGGAGTCCGTGCGCGATATTTCTTCATATCACAAAAATGTGCTCGAGCCGGCGTTAAAACAGTCGAAAGTCAAAAGTGGAAAGTCGAAAGTGGGTGCGGGGGAAGAGGCAGACTCAGAGATGCCGGAGCGGATGCCGTATATCGTCATTGTCATCGACGAGCTCGCCGATATTATGCAGGCGTACCCGCGCGAGCTCGAGAGCGCCATCGTGCGCCTTGCCCAGATGAGCCGTGCCGTGGGCATACATCTCATCCTCTCGACTCAGCGCCCGTCGGTGAATGTCATCACGGGTCTCATCAAGGCAAACATTCCCGCCCGCATCGCGCTCCAAGTGGCATCACAGGTCGACTCGCGCACTATCCTCGACGCATCGGGCGCGGAAAAGCTCCTCGGTGCCGGCGACATGCTCTATATATCCGGAGAAATGTCCAAGCCCACGCGCATCCAGTCGGCGTTTATGTCCGAGGCGGAAGTGAAAGCGGTGGTGAAGTATCTCGCAAATTTGCCGACGGACGGTCTTCCCGATACTGATGAAATAAATCTCTCGAGCGGAAGCATCAGCAATGAACGGGACTCGATATTCAGCTCTTCTTTTGACGAAGACAAGAGCGACGATGACGACCTCTATGAAGACGCGCGGGCTATCGTCATGGAGGCGGGCAAAGCGTCGACCTCGTACCTGCAGAGACGACTCAAGGTCGGCTATGCGCGGGCGGCGCGTCTGATGGATATGCTTGAGGAGAGGAGCGTCATCAGCGCGGGAGATGGGGCCAAACCGCGTCAAGTTATTGAACAGCCGAGAGCTGATCAATAACTTGACGCGAGTGAAAAGTTAAAAGTGTAAAGTCAAAAGTGGATGCGGGTGCAAAATACAAATACATAAAGGTCCGACCTTCGGGAGTACCCGCAAGGTCGGACCTTTGAATGCAGATGCGGGTGCGTTGACTTTATAGACTTTAAGGACTTTTGACTTTACGGACTTAAATATATGGACGGCAGAAAAATAATAAAATACGCTCTCATACTGGCTGGCGTTGCTCTCATCATCGGCTATTCGTATTTCACGCTGAATGACTTTGTCCGCGGACCGCGCATTGTCATTTCAAGCCCCGAAAGCGGGTTCTCCACCACAACCCCTGCCATTACCATCGCGGGGCGCGCGATTCATGTAAACAACCTCTCCATAAACGGCGACCCGACGCCTTTTGACCTCGAAGGCAACTTCAGCAGTCGATTGATACTCGCTCCCGGGTATAATATAATGACACTTGAAGCATTGGATCGGTACGGGCGCACAGAAAAAGAGATCGTGGAGATGACATTGTTGGGAACAGCGAGGACAGGGGGAACAATTGACACGGGTGCGGAAGCGACGACACAGGCAACATCGACGGTACCTGAATTTCAAATGTTGAATTTTTAATTTTTAAATAATGTTTTAATTCTTTAATTTATAAATTAGGGAATTTGGATTTATTTTGAAATTAAAAATTTGAAATTAATAATTATTTTAATAACTTTAAAATCATGGTCTTAGTAAAAAAAGCGATAAAGGAGAAAAAAGAGATGGGGGCGAATATAGAGGATACCATCAGGGCTATCCAAGCGAAGTTTGGCGAGGGGGCGATCATGAAGCTCGGCGACAAACCAAAAGTCGGTATCGATGCCATCTCCACCGGCTCCATCGGGCTCGACTACGCGCTCGGCGTGGGAGGACTTCCCCGCGGTCGCATCGTTGAAATTTTCGGACCTGAGTCGTCGGGCAAAACGACGCTCACCCTCCATGTGGTTGCCGAAGCGCAAAAAGCGGGTGGAATCTGCGCATTCGTCGACGCGGAGCATGCGATGGACCCTGACTATGCGAAAAAACTCGGCGTGAACATCGACGAGCTCCTCATCTCACAGCCAGACACGGGAGAACAAGCGCTAGAAATTGTGGAGTCGCTCGTGCGCTCGGGAAAAATCGATGTCATCGTCATCGACTCGGTCGCCGCACTCACACCGAAAGACGAAATCGAGGGCGATATGGGTGCGCACCATGTAGGTAAGCAGGCACGGCTGATGTCGCAAGCGCTCCGCAAACTCACCGCAATCGTCGCGAATTCAAAGACAATCGTTATTTTCATCAATCAGATTCGTATGCAGATAGGCGTGATGTTTGGCAATCCGGAAACAACACCGGGAGGCAAAGCGCTAAAGTTTTATACATCAGTGCGCCTCGACATTCGCCGCATCGCGCAAATCAAAAAAGGCGACGATGTCATCGGCAGTCGCACGCGCGTCAAAGTGGTCAAAAATAAAGTCGCCTCACCGTTCAAACAAGCGGAGTTTGACCTCATCCACGGCAAAGGTATTTCGCAAGAGGGCGAAATTCTCGGGCTTGGTGAGAAATTTGAGATCCTCCAAAAATCCGGAAATTCATACGCGTACGGCGATGTGAAAATCGGCCGTGGTTATGACTCCGCATGCCAGTTCCTCGCGGATAAAGAAAACAAAACGGTGCGCGCTTCCCTGCTCAAGGAGATTCGCACGAAGTTGAAGGAGGTGGAATAGTATCAAAACCGTTCGGCTCCACAGCAAAAAAATTCACTTTTAAAAGTGAATTTTTTTGCTGTGGAGCCGAACGACTACAGTACTTTATTTCCCAAAAACCACTAGCAATTTTGCGCGTGTCATAGGCCCTACATTGCCGTATCCTTTCGACTTCGATGACAAAACAACGCCATACTTTATTTGGAATTTCCCAACCGCCTTTTTAGTAAGTGGGCCATACAAACCACTAACAATCCCCTCCGGATATATCTCTTTATCAGAGGCAAGGAGAGTCTGCAGGCGACGCACATCAGCTGATGACATACCCATGAATAAATTCTTTGAAAAGACCGCTGATGTCCTCCCATCAGCTGTTCCGGTCCTTTGTGTAACATTAATGGGCAAAGAAGCTGTCGTACCACCGCAAGACTGACCTGTGGTTGCGCTAAATAGATAGCCATGCATACAACCGCCAATTGTGGTAGTAATAGGAGTAGAAACAATAGGGATACATGACCATCCTCCAGAGGGATTTTGTCCGAATCTATATCCTGAATTACAGGTTAAAAGTGCGGTTGACACTCCCCCAGGAATCGCAACGCAAGTCGCGCTCGCTCCAGAACCAGAGACTTGATACCCAGCACTACAACTGAGCGCTCCACATGTCGGAAAAGCATTGTACGAAGCCGTGTTAGAAAGTGCCGTACACAAACTCGTGCACGCGGTAGTCGCGGATGGGCTTATGGTGTATGTCCCTGATGCTGTTGGCAAAGTGGCGTATGATGTTCCCGGAGTGGTATTTTCACTACATACGAGAGTTGACCCGCCCGAAGCTACCTGAATAGACTTAACCGCGCTGTCTGATGATCCAACCTGAAACGCCGATCCGGGATTAGTGGCGCTAAAAGCACCGCTATTAAATAGCCAGCTTTCGGCGGTAGAGCCGCTGAGGATGAGCATATCAGCCGTAATCGACCCAAATGTTACTCCAGATACCGTAATGTTACTGTTGGCAGTAAAGTCATTTGTTGCCGCAAAGCCAACCGTAGGCAGAACAAGCAACGCAAATATTGCAAGAAGAAGCTTTGTTTTTTTATACATAGGCATAATACTTAATTGCTAATAATTGTTAAGCTTACCCTAGTTTCGAATCGCCACAATATTGTACACTCCGGCAACTGGAGTGCAGGCTACTGCGGTCAGTGTCGAAAAGCCAATTGCCAGAGTATCTGCGGCAGAAACCCTGAATGTCACAGCTGGGCAGAGCGAGGTTGGCACCGGACCATTCACAAAAACCTTGTCCGCAGTTGTAAGGCCAGTTACCGTAAATGTTTGTTCTACTGTTTGAATGGCGGCTGCGGTAGCTGCTGGTGTCAAAGTTGGCGCATAAGCGACAATTCTTGTAACCGTGGTGCCACCCGCACCAACTGCAATTGAAGTAGCCGTAGCTGCGCCAAGAACTGGGGCGGTCATTGTTGGAGATGTGAGCGTTTTGTTAGTCAAAGTCTCTGTGCCAGCCAAAGTCGCTAATGTTCCTGTCGTTGGTAGAGTAACATTTGTAGCTGCTGTTGTTGTAAGTGTGTTAGAAAACGCACCAGCGGTTGCAAGTGTTGAACCCGCTGCAAGAGTAAGGGTGCCTGTGCCTGTCGTGATCGTGTTGCCGTTGATTGTCGTTGCCGTTGCGGCGCCAAGTGATGGTGTCGTGAACACCGGTGAGGTCATTGTTTGCACGCCGGTGAATGTTTGAGCTGCATCGGTACGAGCGATTGTTGCGACAGCATCAGGAAAAGTGAAAACTCTGGCTACCGTAGGTCCTGCGATAGAGAAGAACGCACTTCCTGTTCCACCGTTTGCAGTTGGAAGGATCCCCGTTACTCCAGTCGTAAGAGGGAGTCCAGTGAGGTTGGTCGCTACGCCAGAAGCTGGGGTCCCGAGAGCACTACCCGTGGTGATAAGGGTGCCACTCGTCGGCAAAGTCAAAGCAGTGGCGCCAGTAACAGTCAATGTAGTTCCGAAGTTTCCTGAAATAGTGAGCGTTGATGCTGCATTGTTAGCCACCCCTGTTCCGCCATTCGCAGCACCGAGGATACCCGTTACTCCAGTCGTAAGAGGGAGTCCAGTGAGGTTGGTTAATACACCTGATACGGGGGTCCCCAAAGCCGGTGTTACGAGAGTAGGTGAGGTATTAAATACTGCCAAACCTGTACCTGTCTCATCTGAAAGAGCGGCAGCGAGTCCCGCGGAATTGGTAAGAGTTCCCTGTTTTGCATTCAGTTGGGTTTGAATTGCCGAAGTAACGCCTGCGACATAGTTTAATTCCGTACCTGTTGGAGTTACGGAAACACCACCAAGAGTGAATGGGGTTGGTATGGTTACCGTTCCCGTGAATGTTGGCGAAGCAATAGGTGCCTTGAGGGCAAGGTCAGTATTATCTGCTATCGTTCCATCCCTGTCTTGAAAAGTGTAAGTCCTAGCCACTGTGTTTGCATTCGTAAAGAATGAGGTAATGGTGTTCAAGGCATTCTTGAAGTTTATCTTGAAGAGCGTGAGACCAGCATAGCCACCTGTGGCGTCTTTTTGGGCGACATTCTCTGCGGTAAAACCGAGGGATGCTTGTTTCCCGTCTATTTGGGTTTGGATTGCAGAAGTTACACCATCAACAAAGTTTAATTCTGTACCAGTTGGAAGTACCGAAACAGTTCCAAGAGTAAATGGGGTTGGGATTGTTGCTGTGCCTGTAAAGGTAGGAGAGGCTGTTGGGGCGTATGCAGTACTAGTAAAGGCATTAGAACCTAGAGTACCTCCAGCACCTATGTTCAAAGTAGAAGCATCTGTTCCTGCTAAAGTAAGAGTATTTGAAACAGTGAAGGTTTTTAAAGCAGCGAGGGTGAGGGAACCGGTACCAGTCGTGAAGGTGTTACCGTTGATGGTACCCAAGGTGCTTGCGCCAGTAACGGATAATGTTCCGCCTGTATCGATATTGTTGCCTATTGTTGTGGCAGCCTGTGCGGCGGCAGCCACAAACAAGGCGGACAAAATAATTGATAAAGTGACGGAAACAGATTTTCCTTTTTTGAAATACATGCTAATTTTTTTTGACATATTGTTTTGTATGCTTCTAAATTAATTATTAAAAATGAAGTTGTAAAAATCTCTCCCCATAGCCCTTGGAGTTCCTTAAATATATCACCCCCCCCGAATATTTGCAAGAAAAAAAGTGGTGTCTGTGGATAACTCCCACCATAGACCTCGCCTTGGTATTCATTGCATTTTCCTAAAAAACCAGTAGACTAGGTCCATCATGCTTGATTATAATGAAATCACCGCGAAAAAGTGTATCGTGCTTCAGGGGGAACCCTATGAGGTTGTTTCTTCGCATGTTTCCAGAAAACAAGCGAATAAGCCCAATAATCAGACAAAATTAAAGCACCTTATCACCGGTCGTACCGTCGAGAGGTCTTTTCATATGTCGGAAAAAGCCGAGGAGGCGGACATTGAGTCAAAGGAAATCAAATATCTCTACACGGGCAAGGGTGAATCGTGGTTCTGCGACCCAAAGAAACCCGCAGACCGCTACGCACTCAAAACTGAGATCCTCGACGGGAAAGAAGGATTCCTCAAGGCGAACACGATAGTCACCGCGATGGTGTTCGA
>JBBTUT010000014.1:0-7280 GCA_038063615.1 Patescibacteria group bacterium
GCAGGGGGTGCACTTTTAACTTTGGAAGGGGTGCACTTTTCGCTTTGGTATTACAAACATCTATGAAATCTTGATTTTTAGTATATTTTATGATATACTGAAAAGATGATAGGAAGTAAGAAAAATATGAAAGAGGGGCCGGTTTTAATATCCGTTGCAGATTTCTTGGAATCCTTTAATAAAAATATGCCGAAAGGGTTTCCGCTTGTTTCTGCCGCTCTATTAAAAAAGTTCAAAGAGGAGCACCCTGCACTCTTTACGCACGGCGAGCTCTGGTCCCTCGATCAGCATCGAAAAAAGATAATGGACTGGCTCCCGCGGAATGTTGATAATGCCTAACAAAAGCGCCTTTAAGCGCTTTTGTTTTTTTAATTTTGTAGTATACTGGACATATGAAAGGATATGTCACAAATATTGAGCGGGCGACGAGGGAGAATACGGATTATCGGCGTGTGCTGTATACGGCGAAAAACAGCCAGCTCGTCCTGATGAACCTCGCGCGAGGAGAAGAGATCGGTGAGGAGGTGCATGGTCTTGATCAATTTCTGCGATTTGAAGAGGGGAACGGCGAGGTCGTTCTTGACGGCATCGTTCATCTGGTCTCGGACGGCGATGCGGTGGTGATCCCGCAAGGCACACGGCACAATGTGGTCAATACGGGCAGTACGCATCTCAAACTTTATAGCATATACTCGCCGGCAGAGCACAAAGACGGCACCGTGCACCCTACCAAAGCGAGCGCGGCGGAGGAACATTTCGATGGAATAACGACGGAGTAACTATGTCATTTATGGAAAATTTGGAAACGAGGCAGGAGAAAAAAGAAATTATCATCTCGAATCCTGAAAAATTGGAGGCGACAAAGAAAGCAATCGCTGATGCGGGAGCGGAGAAACTCCATGTTTTGGCTGATTTTGACCGCACGCTTACTGCTGTGTTTCTACGCGGGGAAAGTGTGCCACCTCTTATGGCGGTCTTGAGAGATGGTGGTTATCTCACTCATGAATATGCGGAGAAAGCAGAGGTCCTTTTTAAAAAATATCATCCTATTGAAGTTGACCAGAGTATCCCTTTTGAAGAAAAGAAAGTGGCAATGGACAAATGGTGGCGAGAGCACTTTGATCTTCTCATAGAGTCTGGACTTAAGAAAGGTGACCTTGAAGAAGTAATCGCGTCGGGGAAGGTAAAACTTCGCGATGGGTTTGCGGAGTTTGCGGATCTCTTGAATGCTCGTAAAATTCCACTCGTCATTATGTCATCAAACGGTCTTGGGACAGAGAGTGTCGCTCTCTACCTCAAGCAAGTGGGCAAGCTCTCTGACAATGTACATATTATTTGCAATGAGTACGAGTGGGATGCGGAGGGGCGTGCTGTGGGCGTACGGGAACCGATAATTCACGCGCTCAATAAATACGAAACTGCGATACAGGATTTTCCTGCTTTTGATGTTGTGAAAGAACGAAAAAATGTCATTGTACTCGGCGATGGACTCGACGATGTGGGGATGGTACAGGGTTTTGAATATGACAATTTAATTACGGTAGGGTTTTTGAATGATAAAGTAGAGGAAAACAAAGAGCGCTACCAAAAAGCATTTGATGTGGTGCTCACCGGCGATGCGTCGATGGAGTATATAAATAATTTTTTGAAGGAGGTCGTACGGTAGGTGTTGCAAATATCTCGCGCTTTGTATACTCTTTGGGTAGAAAAAAGTTCATTTTAAAAAAGAGGAAAGGAGGATCAAATGAAAACGAAAAGTTTTCCGGATATTATCCAAGGCGGTATGGGTGTGGGCGTGTCCTTGTGGCCGCTTGCGCGCGCGGTTTCTCTGCTCGGCGGTATCGGGGTTATTTCGGGGACGCTTGTTGAGGTCGTGGTTGCGAGAACGCTCCAAATGGGTGACCCATGCGGATACATTCGCTGGGCTCTCGCTCACTTTCCGGTCAAGGAAGTCGCGGATCGCGTCATCACGGAATATTATATTCCTGAGGGGAAAGCAAGCGATGTGCGTTTCAAGGATGTACCTTTGTTTGGAATGCGTCCGGAAAAGTCTCTGACAGATCTGGTTATCTGCGCCAGTTTTGCCGAAGTTTTTCTTGCAAAAGAGGGGCATCATGGTCTCGTCGGGATAAACCTGCTTGAAAAAGTACAGCTCCCTACGACATGCGCGCTTTATGGAGCGATGCTTGCAGGGGTGGACTGCGTCTTTGTCGGCGCGGGAATTCCAAAGCAAGTGCCGAGAGTGTTGGACAACCTCTCCCGCCATGACTATGCCGCATACAAGATCGATGTTGCGGGGGCTGTGGTCGGAGATGACTTTCGGCAGTGCTTTGACCCAAAAGCGTTTTTGAATGGGAGGAAACTTCCAAGGCTCAGGCGTCCGGGATTTCTTCCTATTGTTTCGTCGCCGTCCATCATCAAGAGGTTTTTTATTGATGAGCCGGAGATGATCCAAGGATTTGTGGTGGAGCTTCCTCCTGCCGGAGGACACAATGCACCGCCGCGCGGAGAAAAACGATTTAATGCACGCGACGAACCTGTCTATGGGGAGCGCGATGCTATAGACTGGGAGGGGTGTAATGCCCTCGGTTTCCCTTTTTGGGTTGGCGGAGGGTACGCTTTTCCGGAAAAACTTGCTGAAGCGTTATTCCGTGGAGCGCAAGGTATTCAAGTGGGAAGTATTTTTGCGCTCTGTAAAGAATCAGGAATGGACGAGACCCTAAAGACAATAGCCCGAGAGATGGCGTTTCGTAGAGAGCTCGATATTTTTACTGACCCGCGAGCTTCATCTTCCGGATTTCCTTTCAAAGTCGCCAATTTGCCTTGCACTCTCGCATTTGCGAGCGTATACAATAGTCGGTCGCGCATTTGCGACACAGGCCGCCTGCAAACACCATACAGAAAAGCGGACGGTTCCGTCGGGTTCCGTTGTCCCGCTGAAAATGTTGCCGCGTTCGTGGCAAAAGGTGGTAGCGAAGAGGAGACACGAGGGCGGAGGTGCTTGTGCAACGGGCTCTTGGCGACAGCCGGTTTCCCTCAGCGACAACCGAGCGGATATTTGGAACCGCCGATCGTGACTTTGGGGAGCGATGTGTCCTTCGTGTCCGCATTTATGGAAAAAGATGACGACTTGTACACGACGGAAGATGTGATGAAATATTTACGAGGAAACATGAGGTAGCTCCTCTGTTTCAAAAGGGCTGGAAACTCAGCCCTTTTTTGTTTTTCTTTGTTCTCTCCTCCAGCTCTGACCTATAGGTCAAAGTTGGAGGATTTGTTATCAGTAGAGAGTTGTGTGTTAAAATTGAATGTATGAAATATTTTGTATACATCCTTGAATGTGCGGATGGATCTCTGTATGCGGGATCGACAAACGACCTCGAAAAAAGACTGCACAAACACAACAATTTAAAAAGCGGCGCGCACTATACAAAGATCCGCCGTCCCGTTGTTTTGAAATATTCTGAAGCTGTGCCAGACTTTGCCACCGCTCGCGCCCGTGAGGCGGAATTCAAGAGGTGGACAAGAGAACAAAAATTGGCGTTTGTCTCAAGGGCGGTGGTATAATTGGCGGATGATAAAATTTGCTTTGGTGGTAATCACATTCCTGCTCGTCACTTCCTTGTGGGGTTTTTATATTTCGGTACGACCGCCTAAAATAATTTCAACGATCACGCCAAAGGAGCTCGGGCTTGCATATGAGCAGGTTGTATTCAAGACAGTGGATGATGTTTCTTTGTCCGGGTGGTTTATTCCGAGCAAAAAGACGAATGCAAAAACGATCGTGCTCTTGCATGGTTATCCTGCCGACAAAGGAGACATTTTGCCAGCACTCGCTTTTTTGAACGACGCCTATAATTTATTTTTGTTCGATTTTCGTCACCTTGGGCAGAGTAAAGGGAGATACTCTACCGCGGGGGCAAAAGAAATTGCGGACTTGCGCGCCGCAATTGAACACCTAAAAACACGCGGGATCAATGAGATGGGTGTATGGGGATTTTCGATGGGCGGGGCGGTGGCTTTGATGACCGCCCCACAATCACCGGAGATCAAAGCTATTGTTTCCGAATCGAGCTATGCGAGACTCGACCTTATGGCACGCGAGCTGTATCGACTGCCTTTTCTCGACTATCCGTTGGCGGAGCTTACGAGATTTTGGGCAAGATTGTTTTTGGGAGTTGATATCAAAGAAAGCTCACCGATGGATGCGGTAAAAAAGCTTCAAATCCCCGTTCTTGTCGTTCATTCCATAAATGACGAAACGATTCCATTTGGACATGCCCTCCTTCTCCAAGATGCGCTGAAAAACAATCCGCAGGCGGAGTTTTGGTTTTCAGAAAATCTCACGCACGGGCAGTTGGGCGGAGCATATCAAAAAAGGATCATGGGATTTTTTTCTAAAAATATTTAATTCTTTTTGCTATACTTGAAAACAATGAACGACAACGATGCACGCATCAAATGGCATACAAAGTCTGTTGAGGACATTTTTGCATTGCTTGATACAAACGAGCGAGGGCTGAGCAATGCGGAAGTATCAGTGCGTTTGCAAAAGTACGGGGAGAACAAGCTTCCCGATGCGAAACCGGACAGCTTGGCCCGTGTCTTTTTGCGGCAATTTCAAAGTCCGCTCATCTACCTTCTCCTTGCGGCGGCGGGAGCGGTACTTTTGGTCGGGGAAGTTTCAGATACTTTCATCATTTTGGCCGTCCTCGTATTCAATGCGATCGCGGGTACGATACAGGAGGGGCGCGCGCAAAATACTCTTGCGAGCTTGAGGAAATTTGTCGAGACGCGCGCCACGGTGCTGCGCGAAGGAAAAGAAGAGATCATCCCTGACCACAAGATTGTTCCCGGAGATATTCTCATCATGCAAGAGGGGGAACGAGTGCCCGCCGATGCGCGCCTCATCACGGTACGAAATTTCCGCGTGGACGAAGCGTCGCTCACCGGCGAGTCTATCCCCGTGCACAAAATCACCGATGCCATGCACGGAGAAACGCTCCCCGTCGCGGACAGGCGCAATATGATATTCAAAGGAACACATATCGCGACCGGTACAAGCAGGGCTCTCGTGGTTGGCACCGGACTTGATACGGAGATCGGGCTTATTGCGCGCGAGATCGTTTCCATCGGCAGTGATGTGCCCATCAAGGCGAATATCGAGTCTTTGGCGCGGTTGATTATTTTTGTCGCCACGGGCATTTCTATTTTACTTTTTATTCTCGGTATCATCATGGGAAAAGCAGCCAGTGAGATGTTCCTCACCGTCGTGTCGCTTTTGGTTTCGATCGTTCCCGAGGGCCTGCCTATTGTGTTGACACTCGTTTTGGCAACGGGTGTGTGGCGAATGGGAAAGCGGAACGCGCTCGTGAAAAAAATGCATGCCGTCGAGGCGCTCGGTCAGGTGGATATTCTCGCCGTCGACAAAACAGGGACGCTTACCAAAAATGAAATGGTGGTTCAAAAAGTGTATACGGACGGCAAGTTTTTTGAAATAAGCGGGATCGGATATGAACCGCACGGAGATGTGCGCATCAACGGCGATGCGGTGGACCCGGCAAATCATCCGGAGCTGTTGTTCATTGGGAAAACTTCCGCTCTTTGCGCAAACGCGCGCGTGCTGTGGAGCGAGGAGAACGAACAATGGAATCTTTCCGGCGATCCCACTGAAGCGGCGATGCTCGTCTTGTCGCAAAAGCTCGGATTCCACAAAGATATTCTCGAGCAGGAGTCGCCGGTCGTCGCAGAGATGCCGTTTGATTATTTATTGAAATATCACGCGGTGTTGAACAAGGTTGGCGATATGAATGTTTTGTCGCTTGCCGGCGCGCCGGAAATAATCCTTGATCTCTGTACCACTTTTCGAAAGGGTGGTGTTGCGACAGATATTGGCACAGGCGAGCGCAAAGAGATAGAATCCGCGTTTGTCGCTATGTCAAAAGACGGACTTCGTGTCATTGCGCTCGCGACATTTCTCGGGAGCGTGGGTTTGCCGAGTGCCGAGAACCCACCCCATGCGACATTTATCGGGTTTCTTGCGATGCATGATGCCCTGCGCCCCGAGGTGGCAAGCACTGTGGCGCGCGCTCGTGATGCGGGGATTCGTACCGTGATGATCACTGGGGATCACCGCATCACCGCTCATGCTATCGCCAATGAAGCGGGTATCTGCCGTGTCGGCGATACTATTCTTACCGGAGGGGAGGTTGAATTATTGTCTGACAAAGAGCTCGCAAATGCAATTGCAAATGTTTCTGTCTTTGCGCGCGTGACGCCGGTACACAAGCTCCGTATTATTCGCGCATACAAAGACAGAGGGAACATCATCGCGATGACTGGAGACGGGGTCAATGATGCGCCGTCCTTGTCCGCGGCAGACCTTGGTGTGGCGATGGGGCGCATAGGCACCGAAGTGGCAAAAGAAGCGTCTGACATCGTACTCCTCGATGACAATATGGGGAGCATTGTCGCGGCGGTGGAAGAAGGTCGCAGTATTTACAAGACGATCAAAAAAGTCATCCTCTATTTATTTTCCACAAGCGCCGGCGAGGTTTTGACGATCGGTGGCGCCATTCTTTTGGGTTATATGGTTCCGATATTGCCGGTACAGATCATTTGGCTCAATTTCGTCACGAATGGATTTTTGGATGTTGCGCTTGCCATGGAGCCAAAAGAACGGGGACTGCTTTCCGAGCCGCGTGTCAAAGAATCTCACCGCCTCGTCGATAGGCTGATGGCTACACGCATAGTGATCATGGCAAGTGTTATGGCCATCGGCACCCTGTACCTCTTTGGCGGATATGCGACGGGAGATCCTGCAAAAGCGTGGACGATATCACTCACGCTTCTCGCCGTTTTCCAGTGGTTCAACGCATGGAATTGCCGCTCAGAACGCTTTTCTGTTTTACAGATGAATCCATTTTCAAATTTGTTCCTCGTGGGCGCGACTGGCATTGTGATAGCGCTCCAAGTGGGTGCGCTCTATACGGCAATCGGGCAAAAACTTTTGCATACGGTCCCGTTGTCGCTTTCAGAATGGGGGATGATCCTCGCAATCGCTTCTTCTATTATTGTTGTCGAGGAGATACGAAAGTTGGTATATCGATTTCATAGGAGGATTGCTATTCAAACAGCGACCGTATGATTTTTTTGTTACCTATTTGCGTCTATCGATGTAAATAGGTAACAATGTACAAACCTAGCACCCCAACTGTTATCTATTGAGCTAATGGTAATTTAAGCAGTCTGTTTTGAACATTTCATATATACTACATATG
>JBBTUT010000015.1:0-20780 GCA_038063615.1 Patescibacteria group bacterium
CCGCGGAACGATCAAATGCAGGGGGAAATACCAACAGAATTAATTTGTTTATCCCACTATAGTACTAAATGCGTCTATAGCCGTATAATATACTATAGTATATTATAGGTACATAGTGATTATTTGTTGTCTGTTGTTTGTTGTTTGTTTTATGATAGAATAAACAGCAATGGAACCGCAGAAAAAAAAGATCCTCCTCATCGACGACAACGAGATTGTTCGCCTTATGTTTTCGAATGTCTTTTGGCTTCACGGACTCGACGACGATTATGAGCTCGTCGCGATTACGCGAATAGAAGAAGCGGAATCAATACTTTCAAACCCCGTCACGCGCCCCGATATCATTTTTACGGGACTCGTGATGCCATTCACAAAAGACGGCAAGACAGAGACGAGCGCGGAGGCGGGATTCACTCTGCTCAAACGCATCAAAGACGACCCGTCAACAAAATCGATTCGCGTCATTATTTTCTCAAGCTTTGATGAAGCGTGGTACCGCGACCAAGTCATGGCACTCGGTGCGGAAATGTATCTGAAAAAAAGCGAGAGCATGCCACAAGACATCATCGACCTTCTTCGTTCGCTCAATACCAAATAAACACAATGAAAGCACCTCTCGTAAAACTCGAGGATGTCAACTTCTACTACAACCGAGGCAAGCCGGCTGAAGTTCACGCCCTGAAAAATATCAACCTCGAGATCGAGCGCGGTGGCTATGTGGCATTTTTCGGTCCGTCGGGCTGTGGAAAGACAACGCTCACCTATTTGATCGGCGGAATCGAAACAGAAAATGCTGATGAAGGACACATCTTGATCAGCGGGCGCGACCTGCGCGGTCTCTCCAAAAAAGAGCTCGCGGTCTACCGACAGGTCGGCGTCGGCATCATCTTTCAGCAGTTCAACCTCCTCCCATCACTTTCCGTCGTTGACAATGTCGCGCTTCCGATGGCGTTCCTCGGCATCGATGTACCCCGTCGCAAAAGAGAAGCGATGAAACTCCTCGACCGCTTTGGAATGACCAAGTACGCCGACCGCTTCCCGTCCGAGCTTTCGGGCGGACAACAACAGCGCGTGAGCATCGCGCGCGCGCTCGCCAACAACCCGCCGCTCATCATCGCCGATGAACCGCTCGGCAACCTCGACTCAGAAAACGCAAACAAAGCGCTCGAATTTTTGAAAGAGCTCAACGAAAAAGACGGTCGCACCATCATCATGGTGACCCACGAATCATGGTCGCTCCGCGACGCGAAGACTGTCTTCTATATGAAAGACGGCGAAGTCATCAAAAGAGAAGGTCCGAAGAAAAAACAAGAATCTCAAAAGATCCTCTCGGAATACCTCTACCGCCAGCTTTATCCCGAGATCGCCCCCGGACACTTTATGGCGCGGTCGCTCTCGTACATGCTTATGCGCGGTTTTTCCGGCGAAGAGATCAAGCGCCTCGAGCTTTTCTTGAACAGACGCCTCGACGGGGAGATAGACACGCCGGCATTCATCGAGCTTCTCGACGCGCCATTCAAAGACGGCGGGCTTGGTCTCTGGAAACAACGCGCCGAAAAGATCGCGACAGTCGTCGAGGAGATCATGTCACAGCGCAAGACAATCGAGGATGTCTACCTCGAGCTCGAAAAAGACCCGGAAACACCGCTCTACGAGGAAGTCGCGCGAATGCGTTCATGGCTTCTCGAGGACTACAAAGGCATCCTCTCGGATATTCAGCTTGTACGATTTGACGAAGCCGTCGAAGACCGCTTCCGCAATATCATTAGCCCTGAGCATTTTCGCAGCGTACTCGAGCTGTCGCGCGCTGATTTCGGCGTCGGTATATCCACCGGAACCGCGCGCGCTATCTCCGAGCGCCTCGAAACCGTTCTTGTCGGTAAAAAATTTCAAGTGCTTCACTAATCCAAATTTATGGAACCAATTTTTGAAAAACCCGCTGTCGGTCTGCAACCAGGATTGAGCCCAAAGAGTGAGCCGGTTGACTCGAAGGCACCGGACAAACTCGCGGTGAATACAAACCACAGTCTTTCGGCGTGGGACCTCTTGAAGCTCTCGCTCCGCGTATTTCGCACAAAGCCCACCCGTACCCTTTTGACCATTCTTGGTATGTCCGTCGGTATCGGCACGGTCGTGTTCCTCGTATCGCTCGGCTACGGTCTGCAATACATTTTGATCGGCAACCTCATCACAAGCGAGGATTCCCTCATGACGCTCGAGGCGGCATATCCGAGCGAGAGCGGAAAAAGTATCGACTTGGAAAAGATGGCCGAGATACGAACAAGAGAAGAAGTTGACGCGGTGAGCCCAGTGACCGAATTCTCCGGCGAAATATCAATTGCCGGAGGAGCGCCGGGACTGATTCCGATCACGCGCGTCGTCCGCTCTTCCTATTTTAAATTTGCCGGCGTCTATCCGGATATCGGCGATGTCTTCAACGAAGACAATCCGGGGGTGATTCTCTCCGCGCAAGCGCTGAAACTCCTCGGCCTTACGGTGGATGCGACGATCATCGGAAAAGAAGTTACCGGCAAAGTATACTATCCAAACCTCGACGGAAGCACCGAGGAAGTGCTCATTTCAAAACTCCAAATCCGCGGAATCATCACCGATGAAAATGAGTCCCCGCTCGCATATATCCCCTACTCTTCCGTATCAAAAGAACCGACCGCGCTCAAAAGCCTGCTCATCAAAGCGAAAAATGTCGACCTCGTAGAACCGCTTCGCGACAAGCTGGACAAAGAGGGTTTCCTCGTCAGCGCCAAAATCGACCTCGTAAATCAAGCGCGTAAGATCACCAATGCCATCACGACGGTGCTCATGGTCTTCGGCACCGCGGCACTCATCGTGTCCGCCATTGGAATGTTCAACACCATGATCGTCGGCTTCCTCGAGCGCATCTATGAAGTGGGCGTGATGAAGTCTCTCGGAGCGACCGACCGCGATGTGCAAAACTTGTTCCTGATGGAATCATTCATCATCGGATTTTTGGGCGGCGTGTCGGGCGTCATCCTCGGCATGGGCGGTGGCGGACTCGTGAACATCATTATGAGCACCCTCTCTCAAAATCTCGGAAGCAAAGCGCTCACGCTCTTTATCACCCCCACTTGGTTCGCCCTCTCCACGCTCATTCTCTCATCCTTCATCGGCGTGATCTCCGGCTACTGGCCCGCCCGCCGCGCATCGTATCTTTCGCCGAGAGAAGCGTTTGTGAGGAAGTAGCTTGCGGAACATTTGACCTTTGACAAGTAACATTTGACTAAATACAAGTGCACTCGAAAAATACCTAGGCAGAAGCACCCCGTCAATTGTCACATGTTACATGTCAATTGTTCTTCTACACCCTAAACTCCATCACATCGCCGTCTTTGACGATGTATTCTTTGCCTTCAATTCGCATTAAACCCTTCTCGCGGGCGTTTGCGAACGAGCCGGCATCCAATAAATCACTCCAAAAGATAACTTCGGCGCGGATGAATTTGTCTTTGAAATCCGTGTGAATCGCCTGCCCCGCCACCGGTGCAGTGCTTCCCTTTTTGATAGTCCATGCGCGCGTCTCCACTTCTCCGGTCGTAAAATACACTTCAAGCCCGAGGATCTCATAGCTTTTTTTGATGAGGTCATTGATGCCGTCGTCCTTGACACCGAGCTCTGCGCGGAACATTTCTTTCTCGTCACCTTCGAGTTGTGACAGGTCGTGCTCGACCCCTGCGTCCACCACGACGAAGCTTGCTCCTTTAGTTTTCAAGTATTCAAGAAGCGCCGTATAGCGCGGGTCTTTCAATTCATCCAAATTTTTCCCGCCAGCTTTTTTATTTAAAACATAGAGGATCGGCTTCATCGTGAGGAGATGCATCGTGCGCAAAATGGCGAGCTCTTCTTCGTTGAATGAAACTTCTCGTGCGAGCTTCTCCGCTTCAAGCGCTGTGCGTACGCGCTCAAGGATTTCTTTTTCTTTTATCGCATTTTTGTCCCCACGCTTTACATCCTTTTCAATATTCGCAAGGCGTTTCCCCACCGTCTGCATATCCGCGAGAATGAGCTCGAGGTTAATCGTCTCAATGTCTGATACAGGGTCCACTTTGTCATGCACATGGATGATATTGTCATCCTCAAAAATACGCACCACTTCGGCGACCGCATCCGTCTCGCGAATGTGCGCGAGAAATTGATTGCCCAAGCCCTCCCCCTCGCTCGCCCCTTTCACCAGTCCCGCAATATCCACAAACTCCACCGCAGCAGGAATTATTTTTCTCGTATTTGAAAACGACGCGAGCTTGCCCAGCCGTTCATCCGGCACCGCAACCACGCCCACCGATGGGTCTATGGTGCAAAACGGGTAATTCTCCGCTGGAACGGATTTTTTCGTCAGTGCATTAAATAGAGTGGACTTTCCTACATTAGGAAGCCCCACGATGCCGATTGCGAGTGCCATAGATTAGAATTTTTAATTTTATAATTTTTAAATTTTATAAAGAATTTTTAAACATCTTAATTTTTAAACATTAGGACATTTGGTCCATTTATTTAAAAATTACAAAATTGAGAATTAAAAATTATTTAAGTACCTTCTGAAGCTCCGACTGGTGCGCGCGCATCACCTCCATCGATGCCGCCATTTGCGAACGACCGCTTTTCACCTTTGCCTGTATCTCATCGCCGATCTTCTTGAAGAGCTCCGGATTTTTTTCGACAAGCGCAATGATGCGGTCAACCTCGGCCTCAGGCACGCCCTTGAGTTGGCGCTTGATCATCTGCTTCATTAAAAATTCTTTTATCATATGGTGCGAGTTTAACAGAAAACACAAAACTAATCAAAAAGCCCGCCTTTTTTTGCAGGAGTCTTCGCCGTCGCCGTGCGGAACTCCGTCTGGACATCGCGCGCGGCTTTGCGGTAGGTACAAAAATCGCAGTGTTCGCCGACTTCGGGAATCTCATTCGTGTCGAGACATTTTTTGATGGCGAGAATCGTCTTTTCCACCCATGCATCGTTCCCCGTATATGCGATGAGCGTGATATCAAACTCAAGCTTGCCGTCAAACGCCTTCTTGTCCTTGATGCCGTTTGCGTACACGAAATATCCCGTATCGGAAACTTTGAATCCGTTTCTGCGGAGAAGCCACTGATACACCTCCATCTGCCGTTTGTATCCGGCATGCCAGTCCTCGTCGAGCGTCGTGATCTCTCCGTCCTTGCTCGTTGATTTATAGTCGACGACAATGAGCTCGCCTGCGGGGTTCACCCACACATCATCCACGGCGCCCGAGATAGTGAATCCCGTCGTCGCGTGCTTGTAGTCGATGCCTTTGAAATTCTCGCGCCAAATATCCATCTTTTCATGGGCAAACGGCACAGCATCCACGCCATACGCCTTCATGAGCGGATGCGCGGTCTTCCCTTTGCGATGAATATCAAATTCTTTCTTGAGAAGATGATCCACGGCGCTGTTCAAGTTGAACGGAAATCCCGGCGGTCGCGCGGTACCAAGCTTATTGTCAATATAAAAACAGCGCCGGCACTGCTCGAACAGGTCGATCTTTGAACGAGAGAGCCGCCATCGCGGACCGCCATAATTCCAATCAGGTTTTCGATGCGGTTTGTAGAAATCGGACATGAGAATATAATACCACGAAGATTGAATATAGAATATCGAATGTTGAATATAGAATAAACCCAGCTTGTGTTTTCGTTATTTCAAATTCTCCAACTTGGCGCTATATAACTTGGTACAATATACTCTGCGTTCGTTCGGAAACACAAACTCCGTGTTTGTGTTTCGCTCACTCACTTGAGTATAGCGCCAAGTTGGAGAATTTAGACTCCAATTCAATATTCAACATTCAATATTCGATATTCACTTCCCCCTAAAACGCCATGTTTTTTTGCCAGTGGTGATACAGCTCGCGCGTCGCAGTGAGGTCGCCGGCATTGTAGCGCGCAATGTCGAGGAAGCGCCCTTCTTCATACAGGCGCTTCACATCATCGCCGGTAATCCCCTCTGCCTTTGGACTCTTGATGCCGAATGCATGACACCAGAGATGCAAGCTCCCCTTCCTTCGTACCGCGCCATAAAAAGAAAGCTGATCCATGAGGTCGATGTGGCGCGCTTGATAATTTTGACTTTCGAGATAGCGGTTTGACATCAGGTCTTTCGACGGGCGGATACCGTGCACCGCCGAGCGCACCATCAGAAACGGCACATCAAAACCGCGCCCGTTGAAACTCACAAAAGTATCGTACTCGGCGACCCCGCGCCAAAAATGCTCGAGCATTTCTTTCTCGGTCATCGGCTTCAGCTTCATCCCGTTTTCCTCGCGCTCGGTCGTCGCGCCTTTCTTCGTGTCAAAGTACACCGCACCCTTCCCTTTCTCATCATCAAGCACGCCGATCGCCACGATGCGCCCCGTGAGCGGCGAAAAACCGAGCCCGTCTTTTACTTCCGCAAGCAGGCGCTCCCGCTCTCCCGCTGGCTCGCGACTGGTCCACCGCGTCAGCGACTCCTGCGTCGCCGGGTCAAACGCCTCAAAATCTTCGCCGACTGTTTCAATATCAAAAATGAGAGTACTCATAAAGGTCAGTGTACCATAAATAAAATTACCATTTCCCACTAGGTCCGTACTTCATACTATAGTATAAAGTACGGACCTAGTGGGAAACTATATAAAAATTAATGCAAATTAATGCGTGCCTGCGGCACTGATACACGCGTTGAAGGCTTGTACCCCCGCATTGTAGCTTGCGACGGTGGCGCGGTTACTCTCGACCAATGCGTTGTACTCCGGCACGAGCACATTGAACTCACCCACGAAAATATTGTAGTTTGAGTCGGAGGTTGGCGTCGCTTCGATCTGCACTTTTTTTGCGTCGAGTGCGGTGCGGAGGCGCGCTATCTCGATATTGTTCGTATCAATCTGCGCTTTAAGCGCCGGAGATGTCGCGGGGCACGAAGACAATGGCATACCGAAACTCTGCACCGCCATCCATGTCTCGTGCCCTTCGTATGTCCCCTTGCCGACCGCGACGCCTATCTCCTGATAGTGCGCATTCAAAATATTCGCGCGATGTCCGGGGCTGTTCATCCATGCGGTCACGAGTGCTTGGTCCGATTCAAAATCCCCGAGAGCGAGGTTCTCTCCCACGATGACATAGGCATACCCCGCTGTTTTCGCGAGGTCGGCCGGACCAATGCCCGTGGGCGACACATGCTCGAAATATTGCTTGGCAAACATATCGTCGAGTTTCATCTGCGCATCACGGTCGAGCAATTCATTTTCAATGAGCGCGGGGAGTCCGCCGTTTTGGGCGCGAGCACTGTTGGTATGCTCAATAACCCCGCGCATAGAAAGTGTCGCCGTTGAAGTTGGCAGTGGTGTCGTTGGTGTCGGAGCGCGAAGCGGTCCGGGGGCAACAACTGTTTTTTCTGCAATTACTTTTGTAGGAACAAGAGTACCGTTAGCGGGTACGGGTGTTTTGACAACGGGCTTCTTTATCGTTGTTTGCGTCGAAGTCGGTTTTGCCACGACCGCCGTTTCTTTTTTCGCAACAATGAGGGGTGCCTCTTGTGCCACTTCTCTCGGACCCATCGTCTGCTCGAGAGAAAAATACGAAAAAGCACCCGCCC
The DNA here is from genome assembly GCA_038063615.1 of Patescibacteria group bacterium. Classification (GTDB taxonomy): domain Bacteria; phylum Patescibacteriota; class Minisyncoccia; order Phycocordibacterales; family UBA1550; genus UBA1550. The sequence goes on from JBBTUT010000015.1 coordinate 7,622, forward strand.
CGATGAGCGCCAAAATTCCTACCAGAATCATTAATAATTGTCCAAGCATAATTATCTTTTCACCGCCTCGATCATCATAAAGATCGGTATCTCTTTGCGCGCCTGATCCTCGGCGACTTTGCGCGGACCTTTTTCGCTCTCTTTGTGCGAGATCCATTCTTCGAGCCGCGCCACCGCAAACCCGCTATTGGCGAGCGTCTTGAAAAAATACTGAAGCGGACGATGAAAGGAGACGGTCGTCGCTCCCACTTTCTTGCCTGGATTCATTTCGATTACCACTTTCGATTCCGACAGATATTTGTCCACACGGCGGTACTGCACTTTTTTCTCTTCATCAAACCCCCAGTCCGATTCCTTTGGCACCCGAAATGCGGGATGGTTGATGACGATAAAAAGTGAGCCGTCTTTTTTCAGCACGCGCATACATTCTTTAAACACCGTGTGCGGCGCTTCCATATTTTGCACCGCGAGCACCATCGCAACTTTATCGAAACTGCCATCAGGAAAACGCGACAAGTCCTCGGCGCTTCCTGCAAAGAATTGAACGCCCGCAAGTGCTTCCTTTTTCGCAATCGCGATGAGCTCCTTGCTCAGATCAACGCCCGTCGCCGTCGCGCCTTCATTAAAAAATGCGCGCGTAAAAAAGCCCTGCCCGCACCCGAGATCAAGCACGCGCTCACTCTTTTTGATCGCCATCGCACGCAATATATTCGGCAAAATAACCCGCGTCTGGTAAGTATCATCGCCCGCAAGGAGCGTGTCATACCAATGCGCGACCCCTCCCCACGATGTCTCCTTTTTAGTTTTTACTGCCATAGTCAGATTGTAGCATAAATAAAAAAGCCGCCAATCACTTGGCGGCCGGAAGAAAAACTCCTATCTCATTTCAGCGGACCGAAAATGATATCCCGAAGCGCACCTTCGCGTGCGACAGTTTCTTCTTTGGAAGCATCCAGTCCATCAATGAGCACTTCCACTGCATATCCTCCTTTTATTCTCTCTTTGTTTTGCGATACGAGAAAATCGAGGTTCTTGTCGACACTTATGGATACATAAAGTGTCCCCAACTTTGGAGCATCCCCGCACACGAGGATGTTCCTCTCAGTGAGAAACCAATCTTTCTCACGAAATGCCTTCGCGATCTTGATGGCTGAGCCGTACTTTTCTATTTCGTCGATAACTTCACCGGAACAGTAACTCGAAAATTCATTCTTTCGACATTGGATATCATATAATATTACCCGATACCGGGCTTTCCCGTAATTGAACTCCTCCAACATGCTTATAAGCCCCATCGCAACCTCCTTTTTTAGCGTTGATACAAAAAAACTACCTACGCCAAAACTACCACAATGAAATGCCTTTGGCAAGCTCCACTATGACCAAAAGCTTGCGCTGAAAATTCTAGCACCCTATCCCTCCTCAACTATACGACGATATCTAACTATGCCCTCCATGCACTATATCCGTAGCTATAGCTACGGATATAGTGCATTTCATAGAAGCAGAGGATATTTTATTTTTAAGAGATATTAAAATGTTCTTTGAGTTTGCGGACTCCTTCAATCTCTTTCGCCCTGATATAAATAATATGCTCGCGCACATCAAAAAATTCCCCAATAAAATCAATTTCATTTTTGCATAAATACGGCGATACAAAAACTGATTTCTGAATTGGATACAAACCAAGCTCGCGTATCTTTCGACTCATTGCGTCACGCGCTGCCTTTTTCGATTCCGGGACATCAAACATAACGATTCGCCACCACCCGTCCCACTTCTTTGGAACCTTGAGCTTCATCTCGTCGAGGTTATATTCGAGTACTCTTTTTTTGCCCTCCTTGGTAATTTCAACCACCTCATTACCATTCTTTGTATGTATATTTACTAATTTATTTTTTTGAAGCACTCGCAACGACTGCTTGATCCTCTGCCTGTCTCGCGCTCCATTTGGTTTAAAAAGCGGTATCACCTTTGTGAGCCCGGGCATTGCGATACATGCAACAAGAAGTGCTCCCCCCGCAAGACCTATTAAAATTTCTTTCGCAAGTTCACCCTTCTCATAATTTTCCATACTTGTAATACTAACATACATTCTTAGCTATAGCTAAGAATGTATGTTAGTGGTTAATTTTAGTTAATTTTTGCTTAATGATAATCTTCGACTTAGTGATGATCATTGGTTTTAAGGAGAATAAAAACAAAATGGTATTGGCAATGGACAAGAGTGCTTCTGACGGTTCGCCTACGCGACCGGCAGCGAGATGAAGAATGTCGTGCCTTTGCCTTCCTCGGATTCAAACCAAACCTTGCCGCCGAGGAGCGCGATGTATTCTTTTGCAAGGTAGAGTCCGAGCCCGTCCCCCGCGGCACCTTCCGAACCACGGTTGCTTCCTCTGAAAAATTTTGTAAAGGTTGTCACCTGCTCTTCCTCGGGGATTCCCACGCCGGTATCGGCTACCTCGATGAGGATATTTTTCTCTTGCAAAGACGCCGCGACATCCACCGTGGCTCCTCGACGACTGTAATTCACCGCATTTTCAATAATTTCAAGAAGTGCCCTGCTTAGTAATTTTTTATCCGTATTGATCGCAATAAGTGGCGAAACAGGGGCGATAGACAAAGTAACATCGCGCATCTTTGCCGTCGCTTCAATTTTGCTCTGTATCTCTGTTAGAATATCAATAAATTTGACCGACAGCATTTTAACGGAAACATTGCCTTGGTCGATCTCAGAAACAGAAACAAGGTGCTCTGAGAGCTTCTTGATACTCAGGAGTGAATGATGAACGATCCGCAAGTCCTCTTTTCTTTTTTCAGGGTCTTGCTCATCGATCGCTACCTCAAGGTTCCAGAGCGCCTCGGTCACCGGCGTGCGGAGCTGGTGGGATGCATACATAAAATCCGACTTGAGGTGCATCGACTCGTGTTCTTTGGTTGCATCATGGAAAACGATGATAGCTCCTTCCACCTCTCCGCTCATCCCAACGAGAGGTGCCGCGCTGTCATCAACCGCAATCTCGCTTCCGTCTTTTTTCACAAGGAGCGTACCATTTTCCATGCGGGACGGCGCCTTCATAATGATTGCATCTTCGATAAAAGCGATGTTTTCTTTGCGGTCGCGCTCACGGATGAATTTTACGATTGTGCGAAAAGGCTGACCAAGCGCCTCCTCCTTGCTCCATCCGGTGATAGTGCTCGCCGCTTTGTTCCACAGGGTGATGCGCCAATCACGATCGATTGAAACAACACCATCCCCGATGCTCTCGATCAGAGTCCGCTCGTGGTCACGCTGTACCCTCATCATATCTCCACTTTTCAACATACGATAAGAAGAAAGACCCGCAGCAAAGATAATAAGTGTCCAGAAAAAGGCATACTCGATGACTTGGTTTTTTCGTTCTGCAAAAGCGATACGGGCTGGCTGATTGATCGCGACGCCGAACCCATAGTCTTTTACGGGAGCGTACGCGGTCACATATTCCTCATTCTCAATACTATCAAAAAGCACTTCAACTCCCCGCTCTCCCTTGAGAAGTTTTTGGGTTACGGTGACCAAAGAATGGTCGACCAAATCCTCCTCGGGTTTGATGTGCGGGTCCGCCACCATCTGTCCTTTTTTGTCCACCACATGAACGAACCCTCCATTGCCGACATCAAGCTCCTTGCTCCAACCGGCAATTGCATCAATCTTGATTGTCAAAAGAAGTACCCCGAGAACTTTTTGGTCTGGGGACTTTATGGGGACGGCGATGGATACCACATTGTACCTCGGCTCTACGGCTCGCTTGAACGCCTCTGACACATACGGCTTCCATTCTTTGCTCACTCCTTGATAATAGTCGCGGTGGGCAAAACTTTTTCCAGTGACTTCAGGCATCGGTGGAATAGTCGCCTTGAGTACTCCTTCCTTGTCGAAAATCACAACCGAATCGATGTAAGGGAATACTTGAGGTATCTCCTCCAAATTTTTGACGACTGCATCATATTTGCCCTTCTCTGCATTTTGGTAAACCAGCGGACGCGAAGCGAGCAAAAGGCCAATATCAATCATCCCGTCAAGCTTTTCATGAATGAGAGACGCCCCCAAGGTCGCTATCGACTCTCGGCGATCGAGCGCGGTGCTCGTTTGATGTCCATACTCTCGAACACCCAAATACACCGCCAAAAAAACTAACGGTAAAATAATCAACGAGAGAGTTACCGGCAACGACAAACGCTTTTTTTTATTATCCTCTGGCATTATGGTGTAAGTATACACTATATAGTAGTGCAAGTTATCCCCATTGGGTGTAAGATTAAATCACCAGTAAGCACACACGATGAAACTTCGCACAAAAGCCGCACTCTTCTTTGGAGTATTCCTTCTCGCTACTGCGCTTGGTGTCGCTTTTTATGTTGAGCATGTCGTGGGAAATGTTTTCAAGGAACAAGCCGTCGTCAATCTCCGCATCATTGCCGAACAAAGCGAAAGCGCATACCTTTCTTTTTTGGGAAGCATGAAAGTGCGCGTACTTGACTGGACATCCGACAATACGATTCGACAAACGACCAAAGCACTGCTCGCCGCACCCGCCGACTCCGCGGAGCGTGCACGCCTCGCAAAAGAATTCTCCGCCTATGTGAGCGAGAAAAAAATGCCGTTCGACAAAACTATTCTCATTACCGACCTGCTTGATAAAAACGGCATCGTCATCGCTTCGACACTCCCCGAGCGAATAGGAAAAGACGAGAAGGGCGAGGAAATGGAGCACGAGAAGGTGCACGATTTTGACTCCACGATCAATTCAAATTTCGGCGAAGTGTTTTTCGGCACCATCGTAGTAAACGGGGATGAATACTCTGAACCAACGCTCAACATGACCGTGCGACTCTTTGACATAAATGAGAGCGGAGACCACCAGCCTCTTGACGCGGTGCTCCTCGTTTACTTTTCCAATGTGAGGGAGATTGCCGAGGTGCTCGGAACGGGAACCTCGGCTTATGCGGGAACGCCTGCGGTCACCGGAAGGCAGACAAATAGAGCGCTTATGGAAAGCTACCAAACATCAGAGCTTTATCTGGTCAACAACGAAAGCATCATGGTCACCCCGTCGCGCGCAATAAAAGATGTGCGAGTAAAACAAAAAGTTGATACGCTCCCCGTGCGCGAATGCTTGGAAAATGGAAAGGAGATAAACGAAGAGTACGACAACTACCTGGGGGTGCGCGTCTTGGGTGCCTCGATGTGTTTTCAAAAAGAAGGGCTCGTGGTTTTGGTGGAAATCCAAAAGGATGAGATTTTTGCGCCATTAACCACACTTATCCGATCTACAATAATCGCGGTGTCTATATTTTTTATTTTTGGTATTTTGATCATCAGCATTTTCATACGGAAACCTCTTGCGCGCATCAACGATGTCGTCATGGTCGCAAAGCGGGTAGAAAAGGGCGACCTTGAAGCGCAGGTTGGCGTACGCACAAAAGACGAGCTGGGATACCTTGCCTCCTCGTTCAATACGATGATCACCGCGGTTCGCAACACACAGAAAGAACTGCGAGCATCTAAATACAAAGTGGAAGAAAAAAAAGCAGAAGACGAGGCCCTTTTGGCAAGTCTCGGTGAAGGGATGATCGCGACTGACAAATCCGGAAATATTATCGCGATAAACCGCATGGCGGAAAAAATGCTTGGGTTAAAGTCTGCGGAAGTTATCGGAAAAAAGGCGGTTGATGTGTTCGCGGCTTTGGATGAAGGAGGCAAAGAAATTCCCAAAGATCAACGCCCTATTTCTGCGACACCCATGACGACTGCGACCGTCTCAAAAAATATGTCCTATCACAGGAAAGGCGACGGGTATTTCCCCGTGGCAGTCACGGTAACCCCGGTTATCCTTGAGGGCAAGATCATCGGTTCCATCGAAATCTTCCGCGACATCACCAAAGAAAAAGAGATCGAAAAAACGCGCGAGGATCTTCTTTCTCTCGCATCGCATCAGCTCCGCACGCCACTTTCGGGCACCAAGTGGCTCATTGAAACTTTGAAAAGAGGGTTGCACGGACCGCTCACCGCAGGACAGACGGAATACATCGATGAGCTTTACAAGATCAATGAGCGGATGACCGGGCTCGTGCACGACATGCTCGGCGTGCTTCGTATGGAGGGTGACGGCGCTCAAGTAAAAAAAGAAAGCGTCTCGATAAAAGACCTCCTTACTACCGTTCTTGAAACACTCCACGGGGCAGCGGAAAGCAAGCGAATAACCATACGACTGACGGAAGCGGTAGACTTCACGGCACATACCGATCCGCTCCTTTTACGAAATATCCTTGAAAGCCTCATCACCAACGCAATCAACTATTCTGAACCCGGTCGCGAGGCCGTCGTGAGCGTGGAGCAGAAAGAGGGCAATCTCGTATTTGCGATAAAAGATTCCGGCATCGGAATCCCGCGCGACGAACAACGACAAATTTTCGAACGATTCTATCGCGCATCAAATGCCAAAACTTTCGACACTCGCGGGAGCGGGCTCGGACTCTACATCGCGTCAATGCTCGCAAAGAAGATCGGCGCGCGACTCTCATTTGAATCCGAAGTAGGCAAAGGATCGACATTTTTTGTGCACTTGCCCCAAAATACAGCTCGTGTATAATGAAAGGTATAATCTTATATAACAATATGAACCATGTATTAATTGTTGAGGATGAGGAGTTCTTAGTGCGAGCGCTGAAGGACAACTTGATATCCGAAGGGCATACGGTTTCTGTCGCCGTGGATGGCGAAGCGGTGTTTGATGAGCTAAAGAAAAAGAAACCAAGTCTTATTCTGCTTGACCTCCTGCTCCCCAAAAAGAATGGCTTTGATGTCCTCAGGGATATTCGCATGGATCCGGAGTGGCAGCATATCCCCGTCGTCATCCTTTCCAACCTCGGCGAGGACTCGGAGATTAAGCGCGCACTCGAGCTCGGCGCCAACGACTATTTCGTAAAATCCCAGCACCCCATTCAAGAAGTCATCGAGAAAGTCCGCGAGTATCTGCAAGGGAAGGGTTCGACGAAAGTAGGAGCGTAACAACAGAAATGGCGTCGACAAAGTCGACGCCATTTCTGTTGTTAATTGTTATCCACATAAGGTACAATGAAACAAATAAATGTTTGATTTTTTTAGAAAACCAACAGGAAAGTTCTTCGCTGTCATCTTTGTAGCAGCTGGTTTTTTATTTTTCCAAAACGCAGCGCGCGCGGCAACTACGGGGGAAATATACCCGACCCTCGGAACGACAGTGTCTGAATCGCCATGGAGCGATAATACATGGAACACCCCCACCAACATCTATTCAGACAATGCGGCAACCGCAAATGTGACTGCGGCCTCTTACGACACCCCCGACCAGACCTTCGTTTTGAAAGCAACCGGTTTTAATTTCAGCGCGATTCCCGACGGCTCCACCATCAACGGCGTCACGGTGCGCATGAATGCGTTTTATAGGTCCGGGCAGGGTTCGGGTTCTATGGATCTGTGCCAGTTGCTTAATGTATCTCGAGCAAAAGTCGGCACGAACAAATGCTCTACGCCCGTTGCCTTGACCACAAATACTGCGACGATAATCACCCAAGGCGGTTCCGCGGACACTTGGGGAAATGCTTTGACGACTGCATGGGTGAAGGACCCCGATTTCGGTATCGCTATCGGTGTTCTTGCGACCGCGCAAAACGCCGATGTTGATGTCGACTATGTTACGGTCGAAATAACTTATACCCCGCCCGCCGTCCCCACCGTCACCTCCCCCACGGTTACCTCCATCACCACAACAGGAGCAATATTGGGAGCAACCGTTGCTTCTCTCGGTGTTCCCGCTTCCATCTCTGTGCGCGGTACTTGCTGGGGAGCGACAGCTTCGCCAACAACAAACTGTCTTGCCGAGGGAGGAACGACGACCGGCGTATTCACGCACGCTCGAACAGGAATGAGTCCGAGTACCTTTTACTACTACCGCGGTTACGCAACAAACAGCACCGGTACGGGGTACTCGGCTGATGGGACATTCACGACGAGCGCATCCACTTTCGCCATCACCGCATCGTCGGGCGCAAATGGTGCCGTCACTCCGAGCGGCGTGACAAATGTAGTGCAAGGTGACTCACAAGTGTACGCGATTACGCCGGACAGTGGATATGATGTTGCAACACTCCTTATTGATGGCGGTTCTATTGCGACCTCGACGACATACACATTTACGAATGTGCAAGCACCGCACACTATCCACGCAACATTCACTCTGCTCCCCACACCGCCAGTAGCTTTCGCCATCACCGCATCGTCAGGCGCAAATGGCGCCGTCACTCCATCGGGCGTGACCAATGTCGCGCAAGGCGACTCGCAAGTGTACGCCATCGCTCCGGACAGTGGATACGATATTGCAACCTTGCTCATCGACGGCGGTTCTGTCGCGACTTCCACTTCGTATACATTTACCGATGTGCAGGCGACACACACAATCCACGCGACATTCGCGCTCCTCCCTACCCCGCCCGTTACGCATACCATCACCGCAAGCGCGGGACCAAACGGGATGATCTCTCCGCTCGGCGCAATAACGGTTACCGATGGCGCTTCGCAAACTTTTAACATTACTCCCAATGGCGGATTCACTATCGAAACGCTTATCGTTGACAGCATAAGTATAGCGACAACAACGACGCACGATTTCATCAATGTCACGGCCGACCATACAATCAGCGCGACATTCTCACTCATCCCCACACCTCCCGGGTCATTCACCATCATCGCAAATCAAAACGCAAACGGTACGATAGCACCGAGCGGTTCTACCATTGTTTCGGAAGGTGGCTCGCAAGCATACACGATTACCCCCGACTCCGGATATGATGTGGGGACATTGATCATCGATAGTTTCCCTGTCGCGACGACCACAAATCACACATTCACCAATGTCACTGCCGACCACACTATCGAAGCGACATTTGTGGCGCTTCCCGGAGCGGTGCCCGCGGTGTCTGTCCCGAGAAGACTCGCAAGCATCATCTTCTCGGGGAAAGCATTTCCCGGAGGAAAAATATCGATCATCCAAAAGGAGCTCAACACGGAAAATGTGACAGACCAAAAAGAAACCACGAACATTGACGGGTCATTCCAAATCAGATTCACCGACCTGCAGACCGGCGCTCATAGTTTTGGTCTCCTCATAAAAGACCCCGAGGGAAGATCGTCCCAGACAAAATTCTTTCTTGTCGATGCAAATAGAGGCGATGAGATATTCAAAGACATCATCGCTCCTCCTACTATCGATATTCTCAGCGGGCAAGTTTCTCGCGGTGGAAATGTAAAAGTTTTTGGCTATGCATCCCCGAGCCATACCATTCGCGTCTATTTTAATGATATACTAATGAAAGAAGTGCTCGCGGGGAGAGGCGGTGTGTACTCATTTGACATCCCCACAGGAGCGCTTGATTTTGGGCAATACAAGGTTAGAACAAAACAAATAAATCTTGACGGTGGAAAAGAAAGTGATTTTTCTACGACACGAACGGTCATCGTATCAAAACTCGCTGTCGTAAAAGCCGATCTCTCAGGCGACGGGAAAGTTGATATCAAGGACTGGAGCATCTTCCTCGCGCGGTGGGTGTCGAAAAACTCTCCGGGGAGAATGGGCATCGACTTGAACGGCGACGGGAAGGTTGATATCGGGGATTTTAGTATATTTATAAAAACAATAAGAAAGAAATAACATGTTACGAAATTTTAAACTTGGAATCTTTTTTGGAGCGATGGCACTTTTTGCAAATACCGCGGAAGCGGCTTCCCTCTTTTTCACGCCCGGAACGGGTGAATTCGGATTGAACAAAGAGATCATCGTCGACCTAAAAATTGACAGCGAGGAAACCGGTATCAATGCCGGACAAGCCACCATTCGCTTCCCCAAAGACATGCTAGAGGTGAAGTCCATCGACAAGACAGACTCCATACTTAATTTTTGGCTTGAGGAGCCGACATTCTCGAACGAAGACGGGGTAATATCATTCATTGGCGGTATCACTACTTACGGCATGTCAGGCGCATCTCTCCAAGTCCTGCGCATCACCTTTACGACCAAGAGTAGTGGCACAGCGCTAGTCACCATTGTCGACTCTGCCGTCACCGCATCAGACGGGAGCGGTACGAATGTTCTGTTCAAAACAAATGACGCCGCGTTCACCATTTCGCCGGCGACGGTCGCCGCGACGATCACTCCCGCAACAGTTGCTCCTCCTGTGCAGATCAAAAGAGAGCCCGTGGCGCCAATAGGCTTGCCGACAAAACCCGTGCTCGTCATTCCTTTGTATTCAAATCCGGCGGAATGGTCCAACCATTCAAACATTTTTACCGCCGGCTGGACGCTCCCCCTCGATATTTCAGGAGTTGCGACCGCCATCAATAAACAGCCAAACTATTCTCCTGCGGTAAGCGAAGGACTCTTTGACAGCAAGTCGTTCAGCACGCTTTCTGACGGTGTCTGGTATCTCCATGTGCGATTTCAAAATGATATTGGTTGGGGCGCCACATCCCATTACCGTCTCGCTGTCGACACCAAAGCTCCCGTCCCTTTTGATGTCACTTCAAGCGAAAGCGAAAAGAGCGACAATCCGACCCCGACATTTTCATTCAAGACGAGCGACGCCCTCTCGGGTCTCCGCGAATATCGCGTGAGGGTAGACAATGAAAATTGGGCAACGATTCCGTCGAAAGATTTCAAGGGGTCATACCAGCTTCCAAACCAAAATCCGGGCAAGCATCGTTTTCTCATACAAGCGGTAGACAATGCCGGCAACAGCATCGAAAATAGCGTCGACTACGAGGTGCTGCCCATCGCATCGCCGGCATTCACCTTTGTCACCGACACGCTTTTTTCAGAAGAGTCAAAAGGATTGACCGTGAAAGGCACGGCACTGCCTTCGACCGAAATACTCCTCTCGCTTAAAAAAGGCGGGGCGGTCATCACCAGCAGCGTGATACCGGTGGACGCGCAAGGAAACTGGGAATTCACTTTTGGCGATCCGCTCCGCAACGGGAGCTATACGGCAAGCATCCAAAGTAAAGATGCGCGCGGATCACTCTCGCTCGTTGTCGACTCCTCTGAGATACAAGTTGCCGGCAAATACACGAATATAATAATTGTGTCGTTTATCGTACTTATGGGCGCACTCATCGGAGGATGGTGGTTTCATAAAACTCGTCGCGAAAGAACGGCGTTCCGCCTCGATGTCGCAGAGAGCGACACCGCAAAAGTGTTCAAGATGATTGAAAATGATGTAGAAAAATTAAAAAAAGCGGACACGACCCCGACGCTCGCGGACGACCAATTCATCGCCCAAAAATTGGGAGAGAATGTGAAAAAAAATGGGAGCATATATCAAAGAGGAGATACAGAGGGCGAAGGAGTAAGGGGTCGGGACACACGAGGGGCGCGGGAAAAATGAACGCTCGGGGCAAGAAGAACGGGGGGAACATTTAACAAAACCTGAATATGAACAACATAATAAATCACCCAAGCCATACGATTCCCGCGCACTCGACCGCATACCATCATAAGCCATCGGGAATAGGCGACCATATTGCCTATGGATTTGTCCAAGGTGCTGTGTTTTTCGCAAATCTATTTTTCAGAGAACGCTACGGGCATCGCGCGGTCGTACTGGAAACCGTTGCGGCAATACCGGGGATGGTTGGCGGTCTCTTTCAACATCTCAGATCCTTGCGTCATATCAAAAGCGATCACGGCTGGATCAAAACACTCCTCGACGAAGCAGAGAACGAGCGCATGCACCTCATAATCTTCATCCACCTTGCCCGCCCCACAACACTCGAGCGCCTCATTATTGCCGTGGTTCAAGTTATTTTCTACTGCCTCTATTTTACGATCTATCTCCTCTCTGCACGCGTGGCGCACCGCCTTGTAGGGTATCTCGAGGAGGAAGCGACGCGAAGCTATACACACTATCTGGAACAAGTCGAAAAGAACCCGCAAAAAAATGTCGCCGCTCCCGAGGTCGCGATCAAATACTGGGGTCTGCCATCCGACGCTCGCCTCCGCGATGTCATCATCACCACACGGTCTGACGAGATGCGCCACCGCGAAACAAACCATGCCATCGCAGACAAAATCTTGCACGCGCATAGTTAGGGCCTCCGTCCCCCCCCCTTTTTTTTTGCCCCCGTGGTTAGTTGTTAGTTGTTAGTTTGTCCCCCTTGCACGGCACGCACCTACACCCGTGGGGTTTGATGTATTCGCCGGTGTATTCCTCGCCGTAATCATAGGTAAGCTCCACCCCTGACTCGATGCGCCTGATGGCTTTGATGAATACGCGCCCGCCGAAGATCTCGGCTTCGCAGTTTGGCTTGCAGGAATGATTGATGTACCGCGCCGTATTCGAGCGCGCGCTCCCATCGAGCATGCGAACCCTGCTTGTCTCAAATAAATATTTATTCGCGGGATGAGCCGTCACCTCTTTCCCCCGCAAAACCTTCCCCACATATTCAATAATCCAAGTCCCCCGCTTGATCGGCTCCACCGCAAAAAGCCCCAGCCCCGCGCTCGACTTCTTCACCTTGTATTTTACTTCTCCGATTTTTGGTATTGGCATATATTATTTTCTATTGACTTTTCTGTCGCAAGGAGTGTATATTGCAGGTATCACTACGAAAAAGACCCTTATGCAGATATGTCTGCATCGGGGGCTTTTTCTTTTTGTCTCCCAAAAAAATCGTCTAGTCCACTCCACTCGGGCATCCCCTTGAGTGTATCGTAAGTTATCCATTTATTTTGCGAGGATAATTTTTTATATTCACTAGAACTCTTAATTCCTTTACTTTGAACCTCCAGTTTTAATTTCTCAAATTTTTTCTTTCTCAACTCATTCTCTTTATTTTTAAACTCATTCTCTTTATTTTTAAACTCATCGCTATCTCTTCCCAAAAAGTCACCTAGTCCTTTCCACTCGGGCTTATCTATGAGTGTATTGTAAGCTGTCCATTTATTTCGTGCCGCTAATTTTTTATATTCACTAGAACTCTTAATTCCTTTACTTTGAACCTCCAGTTTTAATTTCTCAAATTTTTTCTTTCTCAACTCATTCTCTTTATTTTTAAACTCATCGCTATCTCTTCCCAAAAAGTCACCTA
>JBBTUT010000016.1:0-1785 GCA_038063615.1 Patescibacteria group bacterium
ACGATTAGCTCAGCTGGTTAGAGCACTGCATTCACATTGCAGGGGTCACAAGTTCAAATCTTGTATCGTCCACAAGCGTTAATAAAATTACGACTGTTCGTAATTTTTAGCTTGTGGAAAGCGCAGTGATGTTTTGATAGCAGACAAAACCACGAGCCGGGGCCGGCAAGTACTTACGCCGGTGAGAGCGTACTCGCTCGAAGAGGCTTAGTAACTTGTGGTACACGCTAAATCAGTCGAGTTTGCTCACCAATACGGAAACATTCGGGTCTATTCGTATCAAGCCGCTGCATTTATATTGTGCAGATTGTTTTGAGTATCTCCGGAATCTTTTTGAAATCAGTTTTGAGTACCTCGCGGAGAGAACCATTGTAGAGAGCGGCGGCGGGGTGATAGAGGGGGAGGAAGCGGCGGATCTTTTCAAATTTTTCCGCGATGATGACTTTTCCGTGCGCGACGGAAATTTTTTCAGCAGGGAAGAAGTGATTCATTGCGTGGCGTCCGAGGAATACGATGAGCGCGGGGTCGATGAGTTTTATTTCATCTTCAAGCCACTTTGCGCAGGCGACAATTTCCGCGGGCAATGGGTCGCGATTGTTGGGTGGGCGGTATTTGACGATATTGGTGATGTAGATGTCTTCGCGCTTGAGCTTGATGTCTGCGAGCATTTCATCGAGAAATTTGCCCGCAGAACCGACAAACGGCCGTCCCTCGCGGTCCTCTTTTGCCCCTGGGGCTTCACCGATGAACACCACTTGCGCTTCCGCACTGCCATCTCCCGGCACGCCCTGTATGGCGGTCTCGCGCAATGCGCAAGCGCAGTCCCTGAGCCATTTTTCATGCAACCACGCAAGCTTTGCTTTTTTGTCCATTTACACATTGTACCATCCATCACGCAAGTGCGCGTAGCAGGTCTTATGTGCTATAATCCGGAGAGAGGTTTTTGTCGAGACAGAGCTTTTAAAAAGGAGGTGCGGGATGAAAAAGCTTTTGATTATTATTGGCGTACTTTTGGTATTCACCGTACACGCGAAGGCGCAAGAAGAAAGCGAGAGGAGCACAAAAGCTATGGGTGGCTTCGGACTCGTATCCGATTGGAGAGTAAAATTCTTTTTCAACGGTGGATTTTATTCCGGATTGAACAGGAGCCAATATTTCTGGTCAGCGGAAGATGTTCGTTTTGAAACGAATGCCAGAAATATTCCAACTTCGGAGACAAGCATTTCCGACCATCGGTGGATGGGGGTTTTGATAGGGAAGCCGTTCTGACTTTCCGTAGAAGTATTTTGAGCCCCTGCTTTTGCGGGGCTTTTTTACAAAACAAAAACCGCCCTGTTATGGGCGGTTTTTGTTTTGTCTGTAAAGACAATAAGACTATGCACGCTGTACATTGACTGCGTTCATACCTTTTGGAGACTCTTCTGTCTCGAAAGAAACAGCATCACCTTCGCGGAGATCATCGAATGATACGCCTACGAGTGAGTTGCTGTGGAAAAAGAGATCCTTTCCCATACCTTCTGCAGTAATGAAACCAAAACCTTTGTCAGTAACTTTTTTGATAGTTCCTTTCATAAATTTTATTTTATTGCTTAACTACTAATATACAAAATATAGTTTATGGCCAAGCCACGATTCAGCTGATTCGGAAAATCGACTCCTTCCTCCAACCCTTCCTACTTTTGTAGGTACAGTTTATCATACCTAAATAAAAAAGTCAAGCTCACAAAAAACCTGTAATACCAAAGCGAAAAGTGCACCCCTTCCAAAGTTAAAAGTGCACCCCCT
>JBBTUT010000017.1:0-37960 GCA_038063615.1 Patescibacteria group bacterium
ATTATTTTGATACGAAAAACGAGGGGAATTTCAATGTCGCCCTCGCTCACCGCCAACCGGGATCAGCGTTCAAGCCATTTGCCTACGCGACCGCTTTCAAAAAAGGGTATACGCCGGAAACGATCTTATTCGACCTTCCCACAAATTTCAGCACCGATTGCGACGCGAAAGGCACCCCCCTCACCCCCGCCACGAAAAAAGAGGATTGTTATATGCCGGAAAATTATGAGGGAGGGTATCGCGGACCGATTTCTATGCGGAGCTCGCTCGCTCAGTCGCGCAATATCACCTCGGTGAAAACGCTCTACCTCGCGGGGTTGGCAGACACCATCGCCACCGCGAAACAGATGGGCATCTCGGGGCTCAATGACATCTCGCGCTACGGGCTCTCTCTCGTTCTCGGCGGAGGAGAGGTCTCCCTCCTCGACATCACCGGCGCGTACGGAGTCTTCGCGAACGATGGCGTGCGCAATCCGACCCAATCAATACTCCGCGTCGAGGACAAGAGTGGAAATATCATTGAGGAGTTTCATGAATCAAGCGAAGAGGTGCTCCCGAGTGAAATTGCGCGAAAAATAAACAGTATTCTTTCTGACAATAAAGCGCGCACGCCGACCTTCGGCGCAACTTCAGCGCTCCATTTCCCCGGCAAAGATGTGGCGGTAAAGACTGGGACGACCAATGACTACCGCGATGTGTGGACGGTGGGATACACCCCCAACATTGCGGTGGGTATGTGGGCAGGGAACAATGACAATTCTTCCATTAAAAAAGGGAACTCGGCGGCATTTACCGTGTCCGTCGTGTGGCATGCGTTTATGGAAAATATTTTCAAACAAAACCCGCAGGAGCGATTTGCCGAACCGGAAACGGAAGACCTCACCGCGCTCCCCGCTCCGCTTGCAGGCATATGGCAAGGCGGTGAAAAATATATTGTCGACACGGTCTCGGGAAAACTCGCGACAGAAAATACGCCGGTAGAAACAAGGAGTATCGTAGTGGTTCCCGAGATACACTCTATCTTGCATTGGATAGATAAAAATGCTCCGCGCGGTCCGCGCCCCGCAAGCCCTCAGAATGACTCACAGTTCCTTTTCTGGGAGGAACCTATTCGCGCATGGGTCGCCACGCAAAACATCCTTGAGGGCGATCGTAGCGCCATCCCGACAGAGTATGACAATGCACACACCGCTGAGACGGCGCCCGTGCTTTCAGTATCCGGCGTAGACTTCTCCCAGCCGCATTCCGCAAATGAAAATATAATTTTACAGATAAACAGCACGGGACAATACCCACTCGGTCGCGTCGACTTCTTTATTAATGGTCAGCTTATTGAAAAAAAACTTGAAGCCCCATTCTCTTTCTCGTTCACCCCGGAAGAAATAAATTCTATTTCAACAGACAATACCATCACCCTCATCGGCTATGACTCTATTTTTAATAAAGGAGTGCACACGACACAACTGCGGGTGGAGTAAGGGGGTTGAATATCGAATATTGAATGTTGAAGATTGAGGGGGGGGAATTTGTTTTTTGATTTGGTTTGGATTTATTCCAACTTCCAACTTCTATATTCTATATTCAATATTCAATATTCTACATTCAATATTCGCCCAGATGGTTACTGAATATTGGAGATATTAGTGAGACCGGGGATTTTTTGAATTTCAGTGAGGAGCTCTTCTTTTTTAAAAAGGAGCTCTGTTTTTATGATCGGGGGAACTTTCGCAAAAATAGTATCTTTTGAAAAAGAGATTTGTTTTATCGTTACCGGCACCTTGTTTTTTATGAACACCTCCACCGCAAGCTCTTTTTTCACCTTCTCAGTATTGGTGAGATTTTTGAATCGGGCGAGAAGTTGGTGAATTGGTAACATAGTGTAAATATTGAATATGTAAACATTCAAATATTTTAGCGCGTTAACGGCATCGTGAGGTAAGTGAACGAAGAGTCGCCGAGTCCGCGGATTACTGCCGGCTTATTGGAGCCGTTGAATTGAATAGTGATACTATCTTGGTCTACCGCGCTCAAGCAATCAAATAAGTGTTTTCCATTCAACGCTATTTCTACCGGCTCTCCGGACATTGTGACCGTAAGACTGGATTCTGTTTCCCCGATATCGGAGTTTTTTGTCGAGATCGAGCATTTTTTTTGAGCGGGATCGACGATAAATTGGATTTTATTGAATTTATCGGAAAAAAGCGTTGATAATTTAAGGGTGTTGATGAGGTCTTGTTTCAAAACAACCACTTCTGTGGTATGCGCTTTTGGGAGGATCTGCTCATAATCCGGGTAAATACCTTGAATGACACGCGAGGTTATATAGATCGATTTACTCACGCAGGAAATCTGTGTTTTGGTGATCTTAAATGAAATATCCTCATTGGTCGCTTCAAAAACTTTCACGATCTCAATGATATTTTTTATGGGGATAATGACTCCCTGTGAAATTTGACTGCCTGAATAATTTATTTTTTTCTCCGCAAGGCGGAATGAATCGGTGGCGACAAATACCAATGATTTATTGTTTTGATAGATATAGACGCTTGAAATTTCCGGCTTTATATCAGAAACAGCAGCGCTCATTAAAACGGATTTTACGCTTTGAATAAAGTTTTGTGATTGAATCGTAAAACTTTCTCCTTCGCTTATAATCGGTATTGTAGGAAAATCATCAGGAAGAAATCCTTTTACGGTGATATTTTTTGTTTTGGTGATTATTTTACAAACACCATTAAGAGCGGTGATGGTGATATTTTCCTCATCAGGGATACTCATTAGGATATTTGAAAAAAGTGAACCGGGAATAGCGATAATTCCTTCTGTTTTTACTTCAACCGGTATTTGAAATTCGACACCGACTTCGAGGTTCGTAGCGCGAATCGTAAGTGATTTATTATTTGTAATAAGAAGCACTGAATTTAGAATAGGGAGTGATAGATTTTTACCGGTTACCCTATCGGCACCCATAATGCATTTTTGTAGAGTTTCTCGATTACAAATGAAGTTCATGTTTGTGTATTATTAATTATTAAATACTTATTATTATTACTATGGGTGTGTATATGTGGATAACTTATTATTACTCTTTGTTTTACTCTGTTTATTTCTTGATCTGAAAATATTATTCTGTGGATAATGATCGTAAAGTTGTTGATAGTTGAATTTCATATTTTTTATTTTTATTTTTATTTTTATTTATCCACACATTTTTTACTCATTATCCACACTTAATGCACATACTCAAAACATCGCGCGAATCTGATCAACCTCCTGCATAAGAGAAAGATCGTTTTTAATATCAACCTTCACTTTCTCACAGGAATGCATCACGGTCGTATGGTCGCGCCCGCCGAGTTTCTGACCGATAGTAGGATAGGATATATTGAAATCTTCCCTGAGGATGAACATAGCGATTTGGCGCGGTTTCACCACCTCTTTTCGGCGCGTTTTTTCATATACAGAGTCTTCTTCAATACTATAAAAATCACACACTACTTTCACGATCTCCTTTACGGATAAGAGTTTTTTTGGCTTTGCGGTATTTTTGATGAATGGCTTTATTTCATTGAGTGTGAGGTTGCGGTTTTTGAGCTGGGATTGGCAGATGATGCCATTCAACAACCCTTCGAGCTCGCGGATGTTCCCTTGCACCGATGATGCGAGGTACTCGATCACATCATTCGATGGAGAAAACTTTTGTGTTTCCGCTTTTGCCTGCAAGATAGCGAGACGAGATTCATACTCCGGTTCTTGGACATCAACGATCATCCCCGCGCTGAAACGGGACTTCAGACGAGACTCGAGTGCGGGGATATAGTTTGGGTGCTTGTCGGATGAGAAGATGATCTGCTTGTTGTTGTGGTAGAGCTCGTTGAAAATATGAAACAATTCTTCTTGGGTCTTTTCTTTATTGGAGAGGAATTGGATGTCGTCCATGATGAGCAGGTCATAATTCCGGTATTTGTTTTTGAAGACCACCATTGCTTTCGAGCCCTGCTGTACGGAGTTGATGTAGTCCACTGAAAATTTTTCCGAAGTGGTGTAAAAAACCCGTTTGTTTTGATAGCTTTTCTTTATCTCATTTCCCATTGCTTGGATCAGGTGAGTCTTGCCAAGCCCGGTATTGCCATAGATAAAGAGAGGATTGTATACATTGGTGCCGACCTTTTTTAAAATTGCCTGTGATGCGGCGTATGCGAGCTCGTTGAATGAACCGATAATAAAATTATTGAAGGTATAGCGGGGGTTTAACCCATCTTCTTTGTTGATGTAGAGGTCGGCGAGAGGAAGCTCGGCGTGTTGCTGTGGCGGGAAAACCTCGACAGATTTCTTCTCCGGTCTCTTCTCCTCTATTTTACATATGGAATATTCCACTCCGCGGATATTTTCTGAGAGGTTTCGGAGGTATTTCAGAATTGTTTTATGGAATTTGTTTTGAAGCCAGTCTTTGACGAATTCATTGGGGACGCCGACAATCACCATGCCGTCGTCTTGCTTCAGTATCGCCGTATTCCGAAACCAAGTGCTGAAGTTTGCTTTTGAAAGTTCCCCTTCAATTTCCGAAAGCGTCTTTTCCCAAAGTTGTGTATTGTCGATCATAAGAGTTGGTTCGTAGGTCTCATTATTATATTCTTTAGAAAACAAATACGAAACACAATGTCGTGGATGAGATGGTGAATAGGGTGTGGATAAGTTGTGGACATCCAGTATACCCTACCACGATAAGGAAAAACTACCACTAGATTTTTTTAGGAAATAGTGTATAGTGTCCCAATATGTCACAAACATACCAACCAAAAAAGAAAAAGCGCGCGACAACCCACGGATTCCTCGTTCGTTCAGAGACCAAAAATGGCCGTAATGTCCTAAAAGCTCGTCGCCAAAAGGGTCGCAAGCGTCTCACGACAGTCTAAAAGTCCATAAAGTCCATAAAGTCGAAAGTGGGTGCACCCGTATCTACTTTATAGACTTTAAGACTTTTGACTTTCAGACTTATTTCATGCTTTCCAAAAAGAACCGCATATCAAAAGAAGACTTCCCCTCCTCTCAGGTGCGGGGACTCCGTATTTTTTCGCCGCTCTTTTCGGGAGTTATCTATAAAAATGACGGCTTAACGCGTGTCGCCGTCGTGGTTTCAAAGAAAACAGCGAAAACTGCTGTCGTGCGCAACCGCATTCGCCGTAGATTTTATGCGGCACTGGCGCATTTTCTTAAAGATACCAACAAAGGATACTTGATGGTCTTTTACCCAAAAAAAGAAGCAGAAACGGCACCTTTCCCTGTTTTGAGATCCGAGATCGAAGCCACCCTCAGAAAAAGTCTATAAAGTCTATAAAGTGGGTGCGAATGCGTTCACTTTCGACTTTACGAACTTTATGGACTTTCGACTATATTCGCGCTATCATATTCAAATGAAATCAATTTTTTCAACCGTTTTTTATCAACCGCTTTATAATACCCTTGTTTTTATTCTTTCCGTCACGCCGGGAGCGAATGTGGGAGTGGCGATCATCCTCCTTACCGTCATTGTGCGCGGTGCGCTCCTCCCCCTCTCGCATAAGTCCTCAAAAGCACAGGTGAAAATGCGCTCACTTGCCCCTCATCTCGAAAAACTCAAAGAAACGCACAAGGATAATAAGCAGGAGCAGGCGCGCAAGACGATGGAGCTCTATCGTGAGCACGGGATCAACCCGCTCTCGGGGCTCGTTTTGGTGGTGGTACAGCTTCCCATTATTTTTGCGCTCTACTATGTGTTTTTCAAAGGACTCCCGAATTTGAATGCCGAACACCTCTATTCCTTCGTGCATCTCCCCGAGACGGTGGATATGGTATTTTTTGGGGTCATTCTTTCAAATAAAAGCATTGTTCTCGCGGCACTTGCGGCTATTACGCAATATTTTCAGATCAAACTATCCATCCCTCCTGTGGCGCTCATTGAGGGCGCAAAACCGTCGTTCAAAGATGATTTTGCCCGCAGTTTCAATCTGCAGATGCGCTACATGCTCCCCCTCATCGTCTTCGGCATCTCCTATTCTATTTCGGCTGCGGTCGCACTCTATTGGGCGACAAGCAATCTCTTTTCTATCGCATACGAGCTGTGGGTCGCGCGGAAAGCGCGACAGAGTCTATAAAGTCGAAAGTCAAAAGTCCATAAAGTAGATACAGTTTCCACTTTACAGACTTTTGACTTTATGGACTTTTAGACTATCTCTCCTACCTCTTCTTTGTCGTTGCCTTCGGAGCAACCTTGGGCGCAACGGGCTCTACCCATGGCGGGATGACTTCAACAGTGCGATATACCCATGGGGTTCCCGTTACTTTATTCATAAAGAGCAGGTAGTAGTCGTCCGATGAAAGGACGGGATTGATGATATCGAGAGACGGAGCGTTGTAGTCGCTTGGGGTCATCACTTTTTCCGCACGACCTGTTGCGGTGTCTATCGTCCATACTGTATCCGAAAAAGACACCGTCCCTTGGTACCACTGGTCAGGATAGCGTGCAACGGGCAGAGTTTGCGGTACGGCGCAGTATGCAAGGGTCGGATTCTTGAAACTCCATGTACATTTTTCGGGGAGAGTGCGAACAGGAAGTGAGCGCGCCGCCCTTGTCGCGGTGTCGTAGACCCAAAGGGTGGACAGCTCGGCTATCGCTTCGGAATAGAGGATGAATTTGCCGTCGTGAGAAGTCAGTGTCGTGAGGCCCATTATACCACCGAGCGGTTTTGTGAGCGCTTTTGTTTTTGTATTGATGAAAAAGAGGTGTCCCGGTATTCCTGCGGATGGTTTCGAGGCGAGAGTCACCAAATTTTGGTTTGGGAATTGCGGAAGCCACTCCGTAAACACGGAACTGAAGATCTTTGAAGCACTCGCGACATTTTTAAATGATGCGACGGACCCCGCGGATGCACTCGCGCCGTTCTCGAGGTAAAAGAGTTTGTCTGCTCCGTCCTCTGCTGTCGCCATGAAAGGGATAAAGTCGGGCAAGAGGACTTCCTCTGTTTCGGTAAACTCCGGAATGGATTCTGTGGAGGTGCTTCGCGCAAAAGAAGAGATGGTACTGCCGAGATTGAGAATACTGGATTTGATGGCGATGCTCCCGTATTTGTCGCTGAGAGATCGGATGACGACGCTTTTGCCACCATTACCCCAGAGCGCCTCGGAGAGACCAGCGTGGGTTTCATTGGAGATGCGCGACTCGACATAGGTCGCAAGCGGTGTTTCAAAGATATGCCCGAGCCCGCGCTCTATGTAGCGGGAGGAGACCGTACGGTCTGCCTTTTGACCTGATTCAAAAAACCCAACACCCGCAACGGGAACTTTGTGAAGCTCGTAAAGGCGCGGAAGAGGTGCTCCCGAGCCGGGGACAAATTCCGGTTCCTCCGGCTCGATCTCCCCTCCCGGTCTTGTATATGGTCCCGCTCCGCCGGGGAATTCTGGAGGGGGTCCGACGGGCGCTGGCTTTCTTGAAAAATACCAATATGCCCCGCCAAGAATAATGAGGACGAGGATTGCGATGGCGATAATTAAAATGTTTCTTTTTCGACGGTCCATATTTTTATTTAAGAAAAACATATATGCCAGTGTTCTGGCTGGCCATTTTTTTCGGGCTCAAGCACATAGACCCCAGTGTAAGAGACATTTAGCAAATAATAGTGAGGAGCCGTGGAGACACCGCATGAAGCACCAGTTATTATGGGATCCTTTGCCCTTGCCTTCGATTTGATAAAATTGTCCAGTTCAGTATTAGGGCGTAGGTCAACATTAGGAATACCAACACCATGCGTTTGGTGCCCCAATTCGGTTCCCCCGGTAATTGTCGTAGGACAACTGAGACCCCCACACTCATGTTTTAGGGCAAGTAGGCCATCAATCGCTTGCCTCGGCAGTCCGGCTACGCTGGTACACCCTGAACCCCCAGTGATACTCTTTTTGGAAGGTGTGGCGTCCATGTTCACGCAGTTGTCCTTGTTGAGTAAGATATTTGTATGCTGAAGCTCCTCTCGTATCACCGTATCATCAGGCCATTTATTTAATTCACCCAAAGCTTTTACGGTCGTCGTCGCAACTGATTTTAATTCCAAATTGAAATTCACGAGGTCGGGATTGATTGAATTTAGAAGGAGGTAGGAAGTGAGCATAATAGTGAGACCGATGAGAGCGTTCATGATACGGTCTTTTGCCTCCTTTTTGGCGCTCGGCGCTATCCCCGCCGCGACATATTGCGTACCGCCGATGATGGCGAAGAGAATCGCTGTCACCGCGCCGAGGGCGATGAGGAGCTTGATCATTCCCGAGAGATATGACGAGAGGGTGTAGTTTGCTGGAATAGCACCCGCATCGCCTATGGGGAGTGGTGCAAGTGGTGCATAGTTTATTTCGGCGCCATGAGCGATGAGAACCCCCGCTCCTAGAGCGATGAATAGTCCTGCAAGTATTGGTGCGATATTTTTTGTCTTCATATATTAAAATTAAAATGTTGGGCGCTCCGAGCTTTCCTCGCCAAGGCGTACCTTGAGGTCTCGGCTCGCGCTCTGTGATGTTTGCTTGATTCCGCGCATTGAAAGCGAGACCGCCGATTCCCCTTTTGCCCCCGTATCGTTGCGGAAAGTAAGGGTGCGACCGGAGCTTTGCACTGTATTCCCATTGACCGCCCAATTGTATCTGATCGTTGAGTATTCAGACTCTTCATTTGAAAAGAAAAATGGCTCCGCGCTGATGGAGAACTCCTGCTTGTCCAGAGTGAATTTATCACTGAGGGGTTTGTTGTATAGGACGCCGAGAAGAGGATGCTTTTCGTAGAAGAGGATGAATGGTCGCGAGAGAGGCACGGAAACGCGCATCTCAGAATTCATTGTATCATCAAGCGAGGAAACGCGGACACGGACATCGATGCCATTGAAGGGTGTCGGTCCGGTGAATGAAAATACATTTTTGCCAAAGCCCGAGGACCCTTCATGGACGAGACCGTTCTTTTCCCATGTGTAGACAAGGTTGCCGGCGCCGAATGGGTTTGTTGCGCTTCCAATATCCGGAACAGCGGCGACGCGTACCTGCGCTTGCGGAACCATCAGTGCTTTGCCTTTGTAAAATGGCGGGGTGTAGGTGCTTGCTTCCCAGAGGATAGCAACTCCTACCGGCGTAAACGAAAAACCTCGCTCAATAGCATCACCGGTATTTGTGACGATAGAGACGGAAACGCTCGTTGTTTTTCCAGAAGACCCATTTTGGAATCTGAATACCGTTTGCCCGAGACCTTGACTGGCAACCTTCCCATTGACCAACCATTTTATCGTCGCTTTTCTGAGATCGGCAAGGTAGCTTTCTATAGTGATAGTGATCTGCTCGTTTGGTCCTGGGTTTTGTGGACTTACTTTCACATCCAAATAATCACTCAATACTTTTTTCTGGACTTCTTCCGGGGTCAGGATTTGTTTTGTGCGCTCGTCTACAAAATCGGAAAGATCTTTTTTGTATTTTTCCGCGTCCAGCATTATCGCATCCGCTTCTTCTCTGAGTTTAAGCGCATCTTGCATTCGGGGGTCTTTCAATGCCTCTTGGTAAGCGGCGTCTATTTCATCTTGCGTCTGCGTCTGAGCAAATATAAAAAACGGCATACATAAAATTCCACAAAAAAGAGTACTTAGTGCGAGTGTACGCAAGGGATACATATGAGATAGTATACCGTGAAAACTAGTCGAAAGTCCATAAAGTCGAAAGTCAAAAGTGGATGCATCCGTAGTTACTTTACAGACTTTTAACTTTCAGACTTTATAGACTTGTTTTTGCTTCCGCTTCCGCGAGTTCGCGTTTTGCTTTTTTGATGGCGAGGATTTGCGAGGGGTCCGAGGTGATGATCTGGTCTTCGGTATAGGACGCGATGGTGCGGATTGCGACATGCTTCATTCCCGCGAAAAAGATGCCCTCCCCCACTCCTGACTCGAGGAGGAGAAACTTTTCTTCATCGGTGAGGTTGAATGCCTGCTGGACGGCGTCGATGGATGTCGGCGACTGCTTGAGGAGGATCTGTATCGAGGAGTTGGTCATAATGGGCAGACCGTAGGGGGATTTCAAAAAGTCGTTCACATCTTGGGTGATCGTCGCGATGCCGAGATAGTATTTTCTTCCGCGTTTTGCGAGGGAGTAGAGGAATGATGCCGTGTCTTCGGACTTCATCATCCACCATGCTTCATCGACGACGAGGAGGCGCTTTTTCAGCGTGCGACGGATGGCGTTCCAAATGAAGTGCGTGACGAGGTACATAGCGACGGGCTTCAGGTCGTCCTCCATATCTCGTACGGAAAAGACGATGAACTTGCGGTTGATGTCTACATTTGACGGCTGGTTGATGAAGCCGGACCAAGATCCGCGCGTGTACTTGGTGAGCTTGGTGAGGAGCGACTCCGCGCCGTCCATGCCCGAGAGCACCATTTCGAAATCCGAAAGAAGCGGCGGCTCTATCGCGGAAAAGTCGGAATCGGGAGTGATGTCTTTGAGCGCGTATGTTTCCGCGATTGCGCGGTCAACGATGGCGTCTTCCTCCGGCGTGAGACCGCCGAGCATGAGTCGAAAGAGTCCGACGAGAGAGATGACATTGGCGCGGAGGACATCGGCGGGCGATTCGTCTTCGCGCGGGGTCGGCAGGTCGAACGGATTGATGTGGTGTTCGGAGTTGAGGGAGATATTGAAATACCGTCCGCCGACCGCACTCGCCATGGATTCGTATTCGCGCTCGGGGTCGATGACGATGACATCGATGTCGAACATGAGCGAGCGGAGGATCTCGAGCTTGGTCGCAAAGGACTTTCCGGAACCCGACTTTGCAAAAGTGATGGAGTTGTAGTTTTCGAGAGAGAAGCGGTCGAAGAGAACGAGGGACGAGTTGTGGCGGTTGATGCCGTAGAGAATGCCGTGGTCCGAGGTGAGGTCGAATGAAACGAAAGGGAAAAAGCTCGAGAGCGGTTCGGAGTTGATCTTTTTTGTGACGGCGATCTTGTCTTCGTTGACGGGGATGATGCTCTGGAACGCTTCCGCCTGCTGGAAGAGTGCGGGGCGCACATAGATGAGGCGCGATTCGAGCATGGACTTGATCTCCGCTTCGGCATGCCCGAGCTCTTCTTCCGAGTCGGCATAGAGCGAGAGATAGAGTCCCACATCAAACATTTTTTCCTGCGCTTGCTGGAGCCGGTCGCGGAGCTCCTCGAGGTCGCGGTACGCCGACTCGAGCATCGGGTCGCGCACAAAGCCTTTGCTCTCCCTCACATTGATCTGGCTCTGCACCTCGGCAACTTTCTTTTCAAACTTTTTCATTATCGCCGCCGTGTCGACGGGGTGAATGTATATCGAAATATCAAAAACTTTGTCGAGATTGATGAGCGGAGAAAGCCAATTGTCGGTGACGACGCTCGGATATGAAGTGATGAAAAATGAGCGCACAACTTTTTCTCCTAAAATAAGCTGTTTCGACTCGACTTTTACGGCGGACGGTGCGATGACATCGCTCAGGTTGAGCCCTGTGTCCGTATAGAGGTCTTGTGGAAGCACGGGAACAATATTTTGGTCCGGTGCCGGCACAGTATTTTGTTTTTTTCCAAAAAAATCAAGCATGGTTTGTGGTAATTGTAACATATTCATAGGGAACAATGGCTCAAACATTTGACAGTTGACATGTGACGGTTGACAAAGAATTCGCACCCTGTCACCTGTCCGCGAAGCGGTGTCACTTGTTAATTGTCCCTACCCGACCCCACATTCTTCTCCGCTTCTCCCGGATTGAAGAGCCGATAATAAAGCTCGGTGAGCTCCTCGGTGCCGAGCGGTACGACGCGGACGCCGGTACGCGAGAGTCCTTGCTTGATGATCCCCGCCCGCTGTTCGATCTGAGACTTCGCTTCTTCAAACGCCTCGACTGCGCTCGGTGAAGGCATGGTGCCGTTCTCTTTCTTTTTCCCTCCAAATAAACCGCCAAAACCTCCTGATGACGGCGCGGTGCTCGTGACTGACTTTGGCGGTGCGTATGGCACCACGATGATGAAGAGCTTGTTCATGATATTCGTCGACTGCGTTATCGTCTTGACGAAGCCCATATATTCGCGAATCTGGATTTTGAGAAGGTCGTTCATTTCTTCATGAAGGCGTCCCTCGAGGAGGAGGAGGTAGGGGCGAATATCGAGACGGCGCGACTGAATAAAAATTTGTGTGGAAAACTCAAGCGAGTTCAAAAAACTTTGGAATTGCATGAGGATACCCTGTTGCTCGTCCGCGGACTTGAGGGCGAGGTTTATCGAGGATGCCATCAGGAGCACGCGAATAGTCCCGTCTTTCAAAATGACGATGCCGTCGCGAATTTCTTTGATTGGGACAAAATCTTGTGCCGCTTTTGATTTGACTGCCATATAAATTAGTCCGTAAAGTCCTTAAAGTCGAAAGTCCATAAAGTGAAATTCATAAAGTTTTTATGAAGCCAGAAAGTATTTTTGATATTTCGAGAGATTGCTCGTGGAACTCCGCGAATTTATTTTTTGGTATATATCCTAACTCCAACGCTAAGTATAGCATTGACCGGACTTCTCCGCACGACCCTTTTGCGATAAATAGAAATTGCTTAAATTCTTTGTCTCCTCTCCTCTCAAATCCTTCGGCGATATTGTTCATTATCGAAACACTTGCGCGTTGAATTTGGTCTCTAAATCCGTAATCTTTGCTTGTATTAAATGTTTTATAAATATGAAGCGACAGAATTTTCGCTTTTTGCCAGGCAACGATATCTTCAAATTTTTCTATTTTCATATACTTTCGACTTTACGGACTTTATAGACTTTTGGACTTATCATCCTCTTCGACCTGTTGCGGTCCTCGTACATCGACATTAAATGACGCGCTTGAGAGTTTGCCGGAGGAAACAGACGGAGCACCCGGCATCGGCGAGCTGAGAAATTGCTCTCCTCCCCCCATTGTAGGTTCTTTTGTCGTTTTTTTCCATGTATAGAGTTTTGCCCCCACCATATAGTTGAATCCCGCCTCCAGTATTTCGATGAACGGCTTACCGAGCTTCTCTTTCGGATAGAAAGCGAGCGCCCAAGTGATGACGGCGATGCCGAGCATAATGGGCGCGGAAATAAAAATATAGGGGATGACGCGGTACGCCAAGTAGATACCGCCTCCCCCGCCCGCGACATAGATCGCCTGCTTGAGCGTGAGCGGACCAAAGATCTTGTCCTCGATGTCGATGTATTGAGGGATGTGGAATTGCATGATTGGGTAGAATATAGAATGTTGAATATGGAATGTAGAATAAATACAAACTAATTTCACTATTCCATTCGTACAGTATACAACCAACAGCTAATAACTAACAGCTAACCATCATATTTAAAAAGAATACTTTTTATACACGCGGTCGTGGTGGTCATAATCTACAAAAGTAATTTCATCATTCTCTATTTTGTAAACCAAAACAAACGATTCGATATGAACTCGGCGATAGTTTTTCATAACATTGCGGAGAGGTTTGCCTACGGTCGGGCTTAAAATGATCTTGTATACTTGGTCTTCAATTTTCTTTACTCTCGTACGGTCTTTCTTTGCCATCTTCTCAAGAATTTTTCTAAATTCTATAGAGAAAACAAAATTCATTTTGTTGGCATTTCCCATAATCAAAGAGAGCGAAAGAATTTTTTAATTTCACTTTTGTTTTTAAAGTTAGTGCCCTTACCGGCAGAAAGACCCTTTTCTATTTTAGAGAGCTTCGTAGCATATTTCGGGTTTACTTCGTCTTGGGCAATATGAAAAACTATTTTTTGCAAACGGCTCAAATCTCCGCGTAGTTTTTCCTGCGTGTCCAAAATTTGCGCGTATGTATTTCGAGGAATAGTTATTGTATTCATATTTTTAACATATCACTTTTCAAAACTCGTTTCAAGTCGCCGCCCCTACTCTATCGCTTCGCGATACGGGTCGTAAGGGGTATGCGCGGTGCTTGGTGCTTGCGGCGCTACGGGTGCGAGCGTGAGGTCTCCCATCGACTGCCGACCCGCGGTGAATATGCGCTTCATTTTTTCTTCGAATGGGTGCGCAGGAGCCTCCTCGTTAGGAGGTCGGACCTCCAAAAGGCGGACCTCCAAAAGGGCTTCTGGGTCGGCGGTTTTTGGTGGAATCGGCGGGACAAGATACTCGGGGATCTCGGCGACGGGGAGGTTGTCGGGGGCGGATCCGGACTTCCATGCGGTTGATTTTATTTCTTTTACTTCGGGGGTCTCTGCCAGAGTCACTTCCTCGGGGGTTGCTTCTTTCTCCCCACTTTCTACTTTTAACTTTTCACTTTCTACTCCTTCCCCTCCCCCTTCTTGCGAGAGAAATTCAACAAGGGCAGACCGCACCGGTGCAAAAATCTTCTGCTCCACCGCGGTTACAATGGCGTCCCGTACCGCTCCGTGTATCCCCGCTTCTTGCTCAAGATTGTCGCCGAATTCATCGGGGTGCACAAGTCCTGCGAGGACGAGGGTTGCTTCTTGTTTGAAATTATAGGCCTCGTCTTCAGAAAGGTTGTAGAGCGATCCTATCTCATCGAGATTTTCATCCCAATTTGCAGATGAAATGAAGCCCACGACCTCCGCAGGTAGTTTTCCAAATTGCTCCTTAAAGATTTGTTGTGTTTCGTCGTCCATCTTAGAGTTTAGTGTTTGTCGCCTCCCTCTTTCTTCGTTTCTGTTCCTTCGCCACCGACTTCTTTTTGTTCCTTTGACCACTCCTTGAATAGGTCTTCAAGGGTTTTGTCCTTGCCTTTTTTTGCCTTTCTTTCGCTCGCACTCCGTCCTTTGCGGATTTTTCTCACGCGCTCCTCATTTGCCTCCTTGCCTTTTTTAGTAAAGTAATAGGCGGCTCCACCACCGCTAGCCGTACCCCGTGCATATTGCTCCCTCCTCCTCTTGTTTATATCATCAACCTTTCGGCTTGCCGCGGCTTGCGCCTCATCGTATTCTTCCTTTTTTTTATTCGCCACTTCTTGTGCGGCTCGGTATTTATTTTCTGCTTCCTTTGCTTTTTCTTCTGCTTCTTTAGATTTAGCTCCTTTCCCAGACTCATATTTTTCTTTCGTCGTCGCCAACACTCTTTCTGCTCCGGTAAGTTCTCTTTCTGCCTGAATGATCATCGCTGGGTCAGCAGTCGTGCTTTGCTTCAGTTTTTCCAGAGCTGTCTTTTGAGCAGAAACATTTGCGGCGGCACCCTTTAGCGCTTGTCCTTCATCTGAAGCCATGGCATCTTTCTCGGCATCTTTTGCTTGTTGTTTTACTTCATCTACAAGGACTTTGAGTTCGTCTGCAACCCTAGACGCGTCTTCGTGGGCAGTTCTATCCACTTCTGTCATTTTCGCCTCACCTTCTTTTCCTATCTCCAGTCTTTCTGCGCCCTCATTATCTTTTTTTTCTCGGCGCTCTTGCGCCCCTTTATATCCGCCCTTTTCCGATTTAAATCTTTTATCACCCATGTCCATACCAATAGCTTTCATTCCTGCGCCCAGCGTTGCTTTTCCTGCTGCCGTTTCGCGAATATCCCAAGTCCCTTTTTGCGCTTTGTCAGTGAAGGTTAACGCTTGTCGCCCAGACCATCGCCCGACCGCACCAAGCGCTCCGGCGCGCTCAGAAGTAGCGAGTCCTTTGAGCATTCCGCCCTCCTTACTAAGTCCCTGCGCCATCGCCCCCATCCCAGTTCTCATCGCCACCGACGCGCCACCTGTCGCCACGCCGAGAGCCGCAGTGCCCGCAACCCCCACCACCTTCCCCGCATACTCCGAAGCCATCGCGCCGAAATCACCCGCCATCTTTTCGGTGATCTTAAGTATTTTTAAAAGCGCGGTGAGGAGAAGCGCCGCGATGAAGAGTGGCCCGAGGAGCCCTTCAAAAAGAAAATTTGGCATAGGTATAGTATACACGGGGCGGGGAACATTTGACAATTGACCGGTAACATTAGGGAGAAATTATTTCGACCCATTCGACATGCGCACGGAATCTATTACTTTGCAAAAGCACTCATGATACCGCCTCCGGCGCTGATGACCGTCATAACGAGGTAGAGGAGAAAGAGAAATACCGGCGCTACGAATGCTTGGCTGATGAGGGTGCTCGTATACCATCCAAAAATATTCGCGTCCCCTTTCAGGGTGAAAGAAATAAAGGCAAAGGGAGAAAGGATCATCAAGACCCAAAAGGCAAGCAATCGTCCGATAAAGACGAGCGCCACCTTGAAGAGCACATAGGCGGCAACGGCGTTTACGCTCGCGGCGATAAGAAAGACTATCACCGCGTTCCATTCATTGACCTTCCCCGTCTTTTCAAGGAATTTTTGAGGGCTGAAACTTGCGACGAGAGCCCCGGAGATGTTTCTCTCTGGGACACCGCCAGACACTTTTTTTACCAGTTTATCCAAATCATTTTTTTCTGTCCCTATTGCCTGAAAGACACCGACAGCCAGAATATTCCCCGCATCGATGACGACTTTGGTAAAGAAAAGACTGAAGTTGATGAGGAGGGCGATGATGACGATATGAAGGACCGTTTTGCGCCAGTCGCCGAGCCCCAGTATCGTCTGTATCCCCGTATAGAGGAGGATGAAGATGAAGAGCATATTGGAGAAGTCGCGGATGACCGTCCATGATTCTTTGACGAATGGCTGATTGACGAATTCTTTGTCAATGCTGAGGGAGAGCGAGGCGTCGAACATATACCCCGCGATGATGAGGAGCCATGAAGCGGGCTTGTAGATGAAATAATAGGGGAGCTGTGCGAGGCAGTTCATCGACAATGGGTTTATTTTGTAGCACCCCTCTTTGAGCGCAGCAAGCAGTTCCATTTCTTTCGGGGACGCCATCTCTTGGTTCGCGAGAAGCGCCGCCGCTTGTGCTTGCTGGTCGGGGGTGAGGGTGGTGGACACGGCAGATTGCGCCGTGATAGTTTCTCCTGCTGTTAATGTATTCATCTCCCCTTCATCCATTCCTGCCGCGTCTAGCGCGATAGTCTTTTTATCTTCACAGAGTTGTTCCTTGCTCGCATCATCTTTTGCGCTGGCGATGCAGGTGACATATGTTTGTTTGATTATATAAGCGGCGTCTTTTTTCCCTTCTTCTTCGAGGGATATCGTGGTGGAGCTCTCTTGCCCTTGTGTTTCCGCGGCGGCAATCTCCAGAGCTTTTTGTTTTTCTGTATCGCACGCGTTTCTTGCTGTTTGAGTGGTGGCGGCGGCGATACAGGTATTGTAGGTCTCTGTCGCCAACTCTGTCGCCGCTGCGGTTTCTTGCGTTTTTTTATAAGCTACTTGACCTTTAACTGAATCTTTTACCACAATGTTAAGTTCGTATGAATATGCGTTAAGAGCAGATTCAAGCTCGGTTTTCGAGGTTGCCTCGGCTTGTTCAGCGGTCCCAATGTCGGGGTACGCATTATTCGCAGAATAATAGTTATCGCTGGAAGAATAGCCGGTACTTATTGGTTTGGCTTTGGTGCATTGCCATACTTGTTTCGTCCCTGTTTTAACTCCGTCATCGTCATACACATTTACCGTAACCCACGCACAACTTGCTTCGTATTCACGCCATTCTTTCGCGTCTTGGCAGGCGGCATCATACGCAGTATCATAGGCAATGACATCTTGTTTTGCCGACGCTGAAGCACCAACTCCGAAAGAGGTAGCGGCGCTGCTAAATGCGCTATTTACCTCATCAAGTACCTTTTTTTGATGATAAGAGGCATACTCTGCGGAGTATAAAGCGTTAAACTCACTTTTTCTTTCTGATGTCAAAAACACACTTGTGGGCAAAGTCGTTAATGTGAAATCAGCCGTGGGAAAATTGTATGGACAGGCGGTAACATAAGCTGCCTCCGCATTCAGAGCAAAAGAGAAGATCCCAATTACAGAAAAGATCGCGGAGAGAAGTATGTATATGTTTTTGTGCAGAAAATATTTTTGCATTTGTTTTTAGTGGCTCCGCGCGGCAACTATCTGCGCCGTGTATGTCGTTTTCGCTGTTTTTTTTGCACTGGTGAGGGCTGTGGTTGCCGTAGAGAGGTCTGACTTTGCCAGATCCATCTCTACCGCCGCCGTTTTTAGAATAATATTTGCCTCGTCAAGGGCTGTTTGTTGTTCGTTTGTCGGACTGGTTGTACTATTGTAGCTTGCCCATGCGGTGTCATAAATTACTTTTGCGCTATCGTACTGCGTTACCGCCCATTCAAAGTGCCCGCCTGCGTTGTCGTATGTTGTCTGCGCGGCCATCACCGTTGAATCTTCGGCAATCTTTATATTCAAGGTTGCCGTTTCGCTGGCGTTGAGTATCGGGGTGAGCTGAGTGCTTGGAGACGAGTCTTTTGCGAAGACAGCGCGGAGAGCTTTTTGGGTAAGCACATCCAAAAATGCCGAGATGATTTTATTCATATTGTCGGCAAAGCCGAGGCGGTCCATATCGAGACCGAGAGTTTTTGTGAGCTGGTCGCCGACGATCTTGCCGGGTGTGGTGGTTTTGCAGTGTGCTTTTTGCCATGCTTTTTTTTCTGATTCGCTTGGGGGTTGGGTTCCAGGATTGAAGCCCATGCCCGACAACTCTGTGGCGGTTTCAGTGCCGGTTAACGCCATTTTTTTCAAAACATCGTCAGGGTAATTACAGTCGGAAGTATCAAGAATATCCGTGAAGCCGTTTGACCAGCTGAGCTTTTTGTCCGAGGCCGATACTTTTTCCTGCTTGCGTCGTAAGGTTTCTTCCGCGGTGGCTATCTGCACATCGTACGGATTGCCTCCCTCTCCGAGAGCCGCGCTAAATGCCGTCCATCCCCCACGGTTGAAGTCATCATAAAATTGCGACGCGCCGAAAGTGAGATTGCCGTCAAACGGACAGTTTGGAGTATAGGGCTTTTTCTTTTTCTTTGCCGCGGCGAGAGATACGGAGTCGGTGAGGTCGTATACGAAGTCCACGCTAAATTCACAGACAGATATGTCTTGGATCTCGCGAATCAAATCCCCCGCTATGGACTCCGTGATGTCGTCGAGTATTTGCTGGGTGTCCACGGCAAAAGAAGGACTACCAGCGAAACCACCCCTGATCCAACCGATTATATTTTCCGTAAGAGCGGAAAGTATCCTTTGCGCGACGCCGTAGGCGAGAGCGTCCAAGGTGTTCTTGCCGAGAGATGTCCATGTCCATCCAACTGTATCAACAATTGTTCCTGCCCCCGTGGTCACCGTCGTTGCCGGTGTGGCGACACCGGTGACCCAGTTTGGTACAAGGTTTGCGACATCGACCCATGCCGATGCCCTCTGTGCCCCCAATGATGAAAAAGTCGTACTTAGAACAAGGGCGAGAACAATAAATTTTTTAGCGATGGATTGATTTTTCATATTTGTTTGAGTTGCCTACTGATTCGCAGGGTTGAATTTATTATACTCCTCTACGGTCGTAAAGAGAGCCCCAATCCCATTTTGATACTCGGTAATAGCCGTGAGCCCGATGATCGGGTCCGTGATAAGTTTCTGAAGGCCTATCATTGCGACGCGCAGATCCTCATAGCTTTGCAAAAGGTGCAGATGAGGTCCTGCGATGGAGGAAGGAGTTTCCAAAGCAAGGAGGTTTTTTATAAGCGTTTGGTGTCGTGTGATGATCGGATTTAATTTTTCAAGAATACTCGAATTTTGCGTCTCGCTCGCCATGGTGACGACAGAAAGAGCATCTTCGCCCCTAGCGAGGTCTTTATTATTCTCATCTATCATTTTGTTGATCAGCGCAGTAAGCGATTCTTTGTATGTTCCTCCGGCTAAAGTGCTATTATCTTTGGAGATATTGAGATCGCTCAGCTTGTACACTATTTTTTGTGGGAGATCTACATTCTGAACCAGACTGGCAACGATAGCTTGTGCATCGCTGTCGCTGATCTCCGTATTCCCCGTTCTCTTTTGTATTGCCGCGTATTCGAGGAGGATTTTTTGGGAGATAATGCCAGTTGTCGAGGTGGCGCTTAGTGAGGGATTTTCTGTTTTTACAGTTCCTCTTTCCACGCGTGCGAAGCTCTTGTCTCCCGGAATGATAGAGAGGGCGGATTTCCATGAATTGTCGGTTTCTTTTGGTGAGGTAAATGAAACATCCATTCCAAAAATACTTCCCCCTTTGATCGCGACGATGATAACTGCCACGCCGAGAAGGATTGCGAGGGAAATTGGGAAAAGTTTTTTGAGTTTCTTGACCGTACGCATATCTTCTGGATAGTATAGCAGATTTGCCACGGAAGTGGGCAAAAATACGCTAATTTCTGTGGACAGTGGATGCGTGTTTTTGCGCGAGGGAGAGCCATTGGTCGAGAGAAAGATTTTCCGCGCGCGCATTCTCCGCGATACCGGCTTCTCTCAGTATCTCGGAGGTGCGACCTCCATAAATTTCCTTTAGATTTCCCGCGAGGATTTTGCGTTTGTGGGCGAAGCCGGCGCGGACGATTTCAAAGAAAACTTTTTCGGCATTTTTGTCGGGAAAATTCTTTCCGGAGATATTGGTGATCGCAAGGATGGCGGAATCGACTTTTGGCGCGGGGGTGAAATAGCGCGCGGGGACTTTTTTTATGAGTTTTGGCGTGCCGTATGCCTTGACGGCGATGGAAAGGATGCTCTCTTTACCCTGAGCGGAGTCGAAGGGTTTTTTTGTGCGCGCGACAATGCGTGTCGCGACCTCTTTTTGAACCATCAGGATCATTCGCTCGGGTTTTGATTCTGCCTCGAGGAAGGTGCGGATGATATGCCCCGTGAGATAGAAGGGAATGTTGGCGATGAGTTTGTAGCTGTTGGGTTTTAGTTTGTAGGTTTTAGGGTCAAACTTGAGTATGTCGCCGTGGATGAGCGTGAATTGCCCCCGAGTAATTTCGTCAGCGAATTTTTCCGATAAGAGCGGGATCATGCGGTCGTCTTTTTCGACAGCGACTACGCGCGCCCCAGAAGCGAGGAGCTCCCCCGTGAGAAACCCCTTCCCCGGCCCGATCTCGAGCACCATATCCCCAAAATCTGGAGGTGCGACCTCCAGATTTATGGAGGTCGCACCTCCATAAATCTCAGCCGCCCGCACGATATCGCGCGCCACCGCTTTTGAATTCAAAAAATTCTGCCCAAGGGATTTTTTTGCGCGGATCATTTGAGGAGGGAGAGGAGAAAAGAGGTCAAGAGAATGCTTGATGCGCAAAATGTAAAAAATAAGATGAATATATATTTTTCATTGTAGGGTTGTCTCACGCACAGCTTGTATCCGATGACCGCTGCCGGGATGGCGAAGAGGTAGAGCGTATAAAATGATAGAAATATCGGCAGGAGAAGAAAACTGAGAGAGAGAAGTATCCCCACCACTTGTCTCCCGTATGCGCCAAAAATGACCGGCACCGTTCGTATCCCCGCTTTTCGATCGCCCTCTATATCTTTTATATCGCGGATATTTACGCCGAGAGTGAGTACGACTACGATGCCGACGGCGTACAATGTAGGGAAAGTGGCAAGCATTTTATTCGGTGAAAGAAAAAAGAATCCGGCGAGTATTGTCGCAAGGCATGCGAGAGAAATGAGAAATGATGAAAGCATCGGCACGCGCTTGAGGCGCAGTGGGGGTGCGGAATATACATAATATGCGCTCGTGAAAACGATACTCATAAAAAAAGGATAGTATCCGACGATGTACGCCCCGACGAGCGACAGTACAAGCCATCCAAAACCAATGTCGCGCATTACCTGAGGAGTGAGAGCATTTTTGGGCAAAGGTCTCTCTGGATTTGATACGGTGTCAGTATCAATATCAGTGAGGTCATTTGTATGAACGGCGTACATCCATGCGCTAAACCACGACAAGACGAGAACGATAAACCCAAGCCACTCAGTCCATGTAAGTGCGACAGGATTTATTGTGTAGGAATAGAGTGCGCCGAGAGTGATCAAGCTCGTATAAAACAATACTCTTTCGACTCGAGCATTGCCGAGTATCTTTTTAAGCAGATTTTTGTGCGTGTACCAAGACCACACCACTCCGATAATAAAGAATAGGATAAAAAGTATTTGTGAGATCAGAGAGACGAAGCCAAACTCTAGCATGCGTGCATATGAGCTGTATGAAAAAGCCGCATTGAGCGTGTTTGCGGGGATGTTTGATCCCGTGATGGATTCTCGGAGAAATGAAAATGTTGTTTCTCCCAGATTTTGCGTTACATCTACTATCGTGTAAATGACTCCGGGCAATGCTAGCATGACGAATAGGATAGCGTATGTCGTCACAACTGCTCCGAATGTCGCTGTCGTTTTTTTGGTTTTGGTCCAAACATACCAGCCGACACCGCAGAGGATAATGAACAATTCAATACGGAGACCGATGGTGATACCGGGGCTTTTGAATGGTCCAAAGAAGGTCAAAAAATCAAGCAAAAGTTTTGCGTGTGAGTCGAATAGGTATGCCATGGTGTATCCTCGCCCGGCGCTTATGAGGATATCAAGAGACGGTGCAAGAAGTATCACAGGGAATCCAAGGAGGGCGAGGTTGATCACTTTGCTGTCTCTTTGCTTTGTGATGATCGATACAGTGGTGGCAATGCAGAAAATCGTCAGCAGGTAGAACAGGGAGTACCCGATAAGTGTTTGAGCATCGAGTGCTGCAACTCCAAAGTATGGCGGGTTTGAAAATTGCTCAATGAAGGTGCGGAGAATCACGACCCCCGCAAACCCCGCGATCCACCCCACGATGGTCTGCGTCCCCGCCTCCCCTTTCAGTATCATCGCCGTTAATTTCTTAAGCATAAAGGCAGTATAGCATAAATCCCCGCAACTTTAGGAGGTCCTACCTCCTAAAGTTGCGGGGATTGTGGTAGAATTGCTGTTATGAAAGGGGACTTTTTTCATCTATTGAATAGGGGTGTGGAAAAACGCACGGTTTTTCTTAATGATATAGACTACACACGCTTTGTGCACAATTTGTATGATTTTAATGATAAAAATAATGTAGATCAAGTTTATTATCTTAGAAGAATACAAGACATGGAGGGTGCACATCCATACGAGAAGAAGAAAGAGATTATTGATTTGCTTTGCTGGGCATTAATGCCGAATCATCCGCACATTCTTCTTGTTGAGAGAGAGGACGGGAGTGCCGGAGTATTTTCACGAAAGGTGTTTGGCGGATACACGATGTATTTTAATGAAGAAAATAAAAGAAGCGGTGTGTTGTTTCAGGGTAAAACAAAGATTCTTCGGGTAGAGGACGACGCACACCTTCTTTATTTGCCATTTTACATTCACGCAAACCCATTAGATCTATTCCAGTCAAATTGGAAGGAGGATGGGATAAAAGATGTGGATGGAGCCATAAAATTTTTGGAAGAATATCGTTGGTCAAGTCTCAGGGATATTATAGGGGAAGGAAACGGAGAATTTGCGCACATGACGAACAAAAAACTCTTTTTCGAGATGTTTGATACCAATGAGAAGAAGTATAAAAAAGATTTCATGGAATGGATAAGATCAAGGGGGTATCGTCGTGATAATTTCGAAGCGTTCGAGTAAAGCTAGGAGTGATTTAGGAGGTCCGACCTCCTAAATCACCTGTATTTCTCGGCTACTTAGGAGGTAGGACCTCCTAAGGTTACCAGGATATACTGATCACCGGTTCGTGGGCGCTGTCGGGGGTTTCGTGCTCGGTGTAGGATTCGTCGATATCGGAGAGGAATTCTGAGGGGGCGTTGACTTGTCTTTGGCCGAAGATGGTGCGCACGGATGCGTAGGAGAGAAAAAGTTTTTTCTTTGCGCGGGTGACGGCGACATAAAAGAGTCGGCGCTCCTCTTCGCCATCT
The DNA here is from genome assembly GCA_038063615.1 of Patescibacteria group bacterium. GTDB lineage: Bacteria > Patescibacteriota > Minisyncoccia > Phycocordibacterales > UBA1550 > UBA1550. The sequence continues at coordinate 23,841 of JBBTUT010000017.1, forward strand.
TCTTTCGATACGGCACCAGCACTCATCCTTCGGTGAGGGAAGAGGTCTTGCTCGAGACCGGTCACGAAGACATATTGGAATTCGAGTCCCTTTGCGGCGTGGACGGTCATCAATTTCACCGCTCTCTCGCTCTTCATCAATGAATCTTGGTCGCTGGCGAGCGCGGCATCACCCAAAAGTTTTTCAACGGCTTCCTCGGGTGGCAAGATGTCATATTTGGTCGCGAGGGTGACGAGCTCGTGGATGTTTTCGAGGCGTTCGCCATCCTCGTCGTTTCCTGTTTTGAGGGACGCTTCCAGTCCCGTTTTTTCTGAAACGAATTTGATGAGCTTTGATGTTTTTTCTACAAGCGAATACTCGCGGATGGTATTGAGGAGCTCCCAAAATTCAGTGGCGCGCTTTTGTGCGGCGGGAGCCAAACTCTCTTCGTCTTTTGCGAACATTTTTGCGAGAGTCGCTTTGCCGATACCACGGGGCGGTACATCGATGATGCGCTTGATATCCGACAAGCTGTCGGGGTTTAGGGATGCGCGGATGAAGGAGAGAATATCCTTGACTTCTTTGCGCTCGAAGAAGCGCACACCGAGGACTTGGTATGGGATGTCCATCGTGAGAAACGCTTCCTCGAGCGCGCGGGATTGAAAGTTGGCGCGGTAGAGGACGGCGATGTCCTCGGGGTTGGTACCGCTGTCGATGAGTCCCTTGATGCGCTCCCCCACCGCGCGCGCTTCCCCGTTTTCATCATAGCTCTCGATGAGCGTGATTTTATCCCCTTCGATATTTTTCGTATAGAGATTTTTTTCTTTGCGGACGGTATTTTTCTTAATGATGTCGTTTGCGGCGGCGAGGATGGTTTGCGTCGAGCGATAGTTTTCCTCGAGGAGGATAGTGCGCGCGCCCGTGTAGTCCTTTTCAAAATTCAAAATATTCTGCAGGTTTGCCCCGCGCCAGCTGTAAATATTTTGGTCGCCGTCGCCCACCGCGCAGATGTTCATTTGGTCGCCGGCGAGAAGTCGCGCGAGCTCGTACTGGACTTCGTTGGTGTCTTGGTATTCGTCGATATGAATGTATCTCCACCGTTTCTGATACCCTGCAAGCACCTCGGGATGCCCCTGGAGGAGAAGCACGGTTTTCAAAATGAGGTCGTCGAAGTCGAGTGCTTTTTCGCGCGCGAGGAGTCGCTCGTAGCGCTCCCATACGGAGGCGACAATCATCGGGAAGTACGCATTGCCGACATCAGCTTTGTATTGTTGGAGTGTGATGAGCGCTCCTTTTTGGCGTGAGATGGTGTTTGCGATGCGGTCGGGAGGGAATTGTTTTGGGTCGAGGCCTTGTTCTTTTGCCGCTTCTTTGATGAGTGCGCTCGCGCTGTTTTTGTCGAGGATTGCAAAATGCTTGGTGAGACCGAAAACTTGCGCATGCGCGCGGAGGATGTGTACCCCAAGCGAATGAAAGGTGCCGATGAACGGGCGCGAGTCACCATAGCGCATCCCGATATCAAATCCGTGTTTCGCGAGGAGTGCATCGACGCGCTCAAGCATCTCCTTTGCCGCTTTATTGGTAAAGGTGATGGCGAGGATCTCGCTCGGCGCGACGCCTTCTTTCACAAGATTGAGGATGCGGTGCGTGAGCGTGCTCGTTTTTCCCGTGCCCGCGCCGGCAATGATGAGAATGGGTCCTTCTTTGTGAACGGCGGCTTCTCTTTGTTTTTCGTTGAGATGTTTGAGATGGGGCATGAGATAAGTCTATAAAGTTTATAAAGTCGAAAGTCCATAAAGTCAATACTCCAACATCCGCATCCGCACCCACTTTCGACTTTATGGACTTTACAGACTTTTAACTTTTTATTCCTCCCCTCTTTCTTTCGGTTTTTCTTCTCCGCCCGTTTCGGCTCCTCCGAAATTTTGCAGTGTTTTTCTTACTTCGTTTTCCATGAGTGCGTGCATGTCGGGGACGCTTTTTTCGAGAAATTCTTGGATGAGCGCATTGTCGCCATTCACGCTGATCTTCTCAAATTCTTCGCGCGCATCGCTCGAGAGACTTTCAAATATTGCAACGGTAAGCGATTTCAAAATGATCTCGCCGAGCTTTCCCGCGATCTCGTCTTGTGCCTCCTTCGGAAGCCCGCTGATGCCGAGCTCTTTTATTAAAATGTCGTGAAGTTCTTGATTGCTGAGGACCATAATTGGAATACTATACCTTTTTCATAAACTTACCAATAGTGATCGCGGAAGCGCGCTTCAGGTAGTCTATCGCTTTTTCTCCGGACAGCGGATGAACCCCCGTTTCTTTGAGCGCGAGATCGAGGTACTCTTGCATTTTATTGGTTGCCGCATAGTCCTCGACGCCGAAATGCTTTTTGCCGTCACTCGGAAATACTTCGAGCTTTGTGCCCATTATTTCGGCAACGGTCTTGTCCGCAAAGCCGACTTGCGGGTCGTTCCAATCGGGGGAATTCATCCCGTCTACTGCCCCGAATCCAAAGTGCCCTTTCTCTCCAAAAAGGTTGTTTATATGCTCGTGAACCTGCTTTTCCGCGTAGACGAGGACGAGTTGGTCGGTCGGGGTGATCTCTTTCGGAATCGTCGGAGCATACGGTTCGGCTTTTCTCTCCGGAGTTTCAGGCAATGGTTGTTCTGTTTTTATCGCTTCCGGTTTTTCGGTGGAGATCGTCGCTACCTCTGTCTTTACAACCGGCTCCTCTGTCGTTTCTTTCGCTATTGGCTCTGATTGTTCAATGGATTCAATAATAGCCGGTGTCGCTTCTGCCGTGGTTTCTGTGTTTGTTTCCGCCACCGCTTCTTCCGGGACAATGAGGGGTTCTTGCGATACTTCCTGTTGAAGAGCGTGATTTTTCTCCTCAAGTTCTTTTAGTTGTTTCTGTGCGGTCTCCCATGCTTCATCGCCGGCTTTCGCTTTTGCGAGGTAATCTTCATTGGTGGCTTCCGGCTCCCTCTCTGTCGTTACTCCGTCTGTGACTGCCGGGTGAATATCATGAGTTGGGACAGGAAGATCAGGAGGGGCGCTCTGGACATCCGGCACAGGCTCAGGGGGAACGAGCGGAACGCTCGGGACAGGAAGAACAGGGGGAAGGTCAATGTTTTGTGAATGCTTTTTTGCGAGTGCCTCCGCTTCTGTTTTTGCCTGTTCTCTCGTATACGAAACCCATTCGTCGTGCACGGGGCTCGGCGTGCTATTTTCTGCGACCAACTCGCCTTGTTTGACGAGAGCATGAATCTCCTCTTTGAGCGCGTGCGCTGTGGCGCGCGCGCGGTTGAAGTCGCCCTCCGCGCGCTTGTCTTCGGGGGATTGATTGATCTTGCTTTCCGCGCGCGCTTGGTTGGTGCGCTCGTGTTCATACTCCTTCCATTTTTTGAGCACTTCTTCCATGAGGATACGGTCGCGCGAGGTTGAATCCGCGGGGATGACACCTTTGAGAATATTGAGCTTGTCGTGCGCCTCGGTGAGCAGTGCTTCGAGCCGCTTCACGGTTGATTTCAAAAGACCTTCTTCTCGCGCCACCTTGAGTCGTGTTTCAAGGTCACCTACTTGCTCCGCCAGTCGGTCCTCGTCCAGTTTGAGGCGTGCGATGTCGTGCTTGAGTCGCACTTCAGAAGCTTGAACATCGTGTACCGCTCTCGTGAGTTCCGGTCCCGCTTTTCTTCCTCGCCCTCCGCGAAGGTTGGATTTTTTGTGAGAATTTTCTGCAAGAGGGGTCGCCTGCGTCGCTCCGGAGGAGGCGGTTCCTCCCTGTGTATTTTTCTGATCGGAGATAATGTGAAGAGCATCCATACTATTGTTTACATTATCGCATGGCGACGGACAACTGACAACTGGCAACGAACAACGAACGACAAACAACGAACCCAACACTCAGAGCGAGCCCTGCCACCTTGCACTGCCTTGCGCAAGCGCGGCGGCGCGAGCAGAGCAATTTTTCAGCAGAAAAATATGCGTGCAGTGCAAGGTGGCAGGGCGAGCGGGACTTATCCACAGTATTTTTAGGTGCCTCTCCACAGGAGGGTCTCTTTGTGCTAGGATTTAGGGAACCACGGGGATTGGCCCCAGGTTTTCCGAAACAGACGATATTTCCCGCCACGACCGCAAGACTGCACGATTTCTAAAAATAACCTTATTTCTACACAATTTCAGGACCCCGGCTATGGACGCGATAAGACAGTCCGGGCGAAATACCTATATTTTCCAAGGCTCGCCGGTGCAGGGTTTCTTTTGTTTTGCATCGCAATAGGGCTCGGAACCCCCCTTTCTACCGCTCACGCATGGTCGCTGTCTTCTTTTTTGGGGTGGAAAAGTGACAAATCGGACACTTCTTTGATCAGCACGGAATCTCAAAATTCCCAAACTATCGCCTTTCTTGAGGCGGCGAACAATGTTGACCCAAAGAAAGCTATGGGCGGCGGGGATATTACCATCGTTGATGATAGCGCCCTCTTTCCCGATGTCGGTCCTTCGGGCACGATTGCAGACATTGAATCGAGTGTTCATCAGGGGAAAGTAAGTCTTTATGTCGTTCGTTCGGGAGATACCATTACTCAGGTTGCCAAAATGTTCGGCGTTACTGTGAACACCATTCTCTGGGCAAATGACCTTTCTCGCGGCGCAACCCTTCGCGAAGGACAGCATCTCATCGTCTTGCCTATCGACGGGGTCCAGCATACGGTAAAAAAAGGCGACACGCTTCAGAGCATTGCAAAGAAATACAAAGGTGATATCGATGATATCCTCGAATTCAATGATATGACCGCAGGGCAAAAGCTTTCTGTCGGGGACATTGTCATCATTCCTGACGGCAGAGAGGAGGCGGTTCCGACCTCGGGAGCTGTGAGCGGAGGTCGTTCGCGCACCATCGCTTCTTACCCATCATATCTGGGATATTACACGCACCCTGTTCCAAGCGGGCAAAAATCTCAGGGCATTCACGGCTACAACGGCGTGGACTATGGCGCGCCAAAAGGCACGCCGGTATATGCGGCGGCCGAAGGTACGGTCATCGTGAGCCGGTTCCGCGCTTCGGGTTGCGGTCGTTCTTGTGGCGGTGGCTATGGTAACTATATCGTCATCGAACATCCAAACGGCACACAAACGCTGTACGGACATTTGAGCGCCGTGTACACACAAATTGGTGTGCATGTTGACAAGGGTCAGTGGATTGGCGAAGTCGGCAGTACGGGCAAATCGACTGGTTCACACTTGCATTTTGAGGTTCGTGGAGCGAGGAACCCGTTTTAGAGATTAGGAACAGATAGCCAACAAAAAAATCCCAACAATTATTTGCTATAGCAAATAATTGTTGGGATTTTTTTGTTGGCTATCTGAGCTCTGTCGGTCTGTATGCGAGGGCTTCGAGGAGGTGCTTTTCTTGGATACTGTCTGAGGCATCGAGGTCGGCGATGGTGCGGGCGACTTTGAGCGTTTTGTGATGGGCGCGCGGAGAAAGCTTGAGGCGCTCGGCGGAAGCGTTGAAGAGAGCGCGAAGTTTTGGGGTGAGGTTTATGAATGATTCGATATCGTCCGCGCGCATTTCACTGTTGGTGGTGATCTTTCGTTCGTGTGCGGCGAAGCGCGCTTTTTGTCGCTCTCGTGCGGCGGCGATGCGTGCGCGCACGGTTTGCGTATCTTCGCCTGCTTTGGTATTGGAAAGTTTGTCGTGACTCATGTGCGCGACTTTGACCCATAAATCAATGCGGTCGACGATGGGACCGGAGAGTTTTCGTTGATACGAGGCGAGCGTGCCGGGCATGCAGGTACAGCGGTCTTCGCTCCCGTACTTTCCGCACGGGCACGGGTTCATTGCGGCGAGGAGGATAAATCGCGCGGGGAAAGTGTCATGCCCTTTGCTTCGCGCGATGCGAATGTGCCCCTCTTCGAGCGGTTCGCGGAGCGACTCGATGACACGGCGGTCGAACTCAGGGAACTCGTCGAGGAAAAGCACGCCGCGGTGCGCGAGGGTGATCTCCCCCGGCTTCGGTGTCGAACCTCCGCCGATGACGGACGGATACGATGCGGTATGGTGCGGAGCGCGGAGCGGTGGGAGCGTAATGATCTCTTCGTGGAGCGTTCCCGCGACCGAGTGGATTCCGGTCACTTCGAGCATCTCCTCTTCAGAAAGCATCGGGAGGAGATGCGGAAATGCTTGCGCGAGCATCGTCTTGCCGGTGCCCGGCGGTCCCCAGAGCGCGAGGTTGTGCTTGCCTGCCGCGGATATTTCGAGTGCGCGCTTGGCGAACTCCTGTCCTTTGACATGCGCGAGGTCTACTTTGTGGTCATCTGCATTTGGTGTTTCCTCGTTGTGTTCGCGGACACAAGTTGCGAGCGTGAGCGGAGTTTCTTCGTCGAGATGCTCGATGACCTCGCGGAGCGTGCGCGCACCGTAGACGGTGATGCCGGAAACGAGTGACGCCTCGCGCGTATTGCCTTCCGGTACGAAGATCTCGGTAAGTCCCGCTTTTCGCGCCGCTTCCGCGAGGAGGAGCGTCCCACGAATGGGGCGCAACTTGCCGTCGAGCGAGAGCTCGCCTAGAAATAATTTTCCTTTTGGGTCAAAGACGACTTCGCTCGATGCGGCGAGGTATGCGAGCGCTATCGCGAGGTCGTAATGTGAGCCCTCTTTTTTAAGCTCGGCGGGCGCGAGTGCGATGACGATTTTTTGATTTTTCTGTTTCGGCGAAGTGAAGCCGGAGTTTTTTATCGCGGCACTCACGCGGTCGCGCGACTCGTCGACCGAAGTGCTGGGCAGTCCCACCAAAGAAAAAGCGTGGAGCCCTCGAGAGAGATCCACTTCAACATCCACAATATGAGCTGCAAGCCCGACTATCTGCGCAGAAAATAGTTTTGAGAATTGCATAGAAGAAGTCTATAAAGTCCATAAAGTCGAAAGTCTATAAAGTCTACGCACCCGTATCCACTTTTGACTTTATGGACTTTCGACTTTTTACTTGCATCGAGAAGGATAAAACGCAAAGCGTTTTATCCTTCTCGATGCGCGATGCAGGTTGGTGCGGCGGGATTTGCGTGGAGGCGCGCGCTTTCGATGGCGCTTCCGCAGATATGGCAGATGCCGTAGGTGCCCGCTTCCACCCGTGCGAGCGCGGCGTCGACTTCCATGAGGCGCGCTTCGAGCTCTACCTCGACTGCGGCATTTTCTTCAAAGGTCTCGATGCTGTCCGCGACATCGTTTGGGTCGGCGGCGGGGTTGTTGAGGTCGGGTGCCGATGCCTCCCAGTCGCCTTTTATCTCGGGGTTTTTGTGTCCAACGCCGGAGAGCTCGCCTTCGAGGCGCGCTTTCTCCGCGAGGAGCATTGTTTTAAATTCAGAAATATTTTCCATACGGGTTAGTATAGCACAACTTTATACAATAGAACGCACTTTGGTCACGATCTCATCGAGGGTGAAGTTTGCCTTCACCATGAAATCTTTCGCGCCGAGTGCTATCGCTTTGTCGAGGTCTTCTTTTTGTCCGAGGTTGCTCAAGATGACGACAGGGACATCGGCGATTTTCGGATCCGATTTTATTTTTTCAAGAATTTCAAATCCGCTGACGCCGGGGAGGATGAGGTCGAGGAGGATGATCTTCGGCTTGCGTTCCGCCAAGATGGTGAATGCCGCTTGCGCGTCGATCGCGTTCTGCACATCAAATCCCTCGCTTGCGAGTTTGCGGACCAGAAGTTCGCGCAAGAATTTATCATCTTCGATGACGAGAACAAATGTTTTAGCGCTTGAATCGGCTTGCGGAGCGTCCGCCATGTTCGTGACGGGCTTTTCCACAGCCCCCGTCACCGACATTGTTTGGGCATACCCTCCCAATTCTTTGGGGAGATTCTCCTTTCTTCCGGAAAGAACGCCTTTCACTTTTTCAAGAACATCGTTCGGATTGAATACGGCTTTGATCAGAAATCCGCGCGCACCGAGCTCTTGCGCGCGCTTTACCTCTACCGGTTGACCGGAATTTGAAATGATGATGACGGGGATATCGCGGAAAGTAGGGTCCGCATGGAGTTCTTCGAGAACTTGGATTCCCCCCTTGCGTGGCATAAGAATATCCAAAAGGATACAGTCCGGCTTGTTGGCGTGGATCTTCTCCAGAGCGACGATGCCGTCTTCCGCTTTGTCTACAATATATCCGTCCTTCTTGAGCTTTATCGCAAGCGCTTCGTTCAAGACGACATCATCCTCGGCAATGACTATTCTCTTTTTAATGTCTGTATCCATATTGGGTTTTTTTATTATACTATGAAACTATAACTTATACCATCTCTAATAAAATGCTTCCGATAGAATTCAAAAATTCGAGGCGAGACGAAGTGAAAAATACGAGGCATATAGAGATATGTCGAGGATTTTTCACAATGTCGCAGCCCGAATTTTTGGATTGTTTCGGAAATGATTTTTTAGAGATGGTATTATACTAGGATTTTTCCCCTCCCTCCCTCTCTTCCTCTCTTGGTAAAAGCTCTTCCTTTGTCGGCACCACCACCGTGATCGTCGTACCCTTCCCTTCTGCGGAGTCGACCCATATTTGTCCGCCGTGTCGCAAAACGATGCTTTTTACGATAAAGAGTCCGAGGCCCGAACCGTCTGTTTGCAGATGGTTCACATTCGCCGCGCGGAAAAACTTTGAAAAAAGTTTCGGCAGGTCTTCTTTTGGAATACCCACGCCGGTGTCGGAAACTTTCATCTCCACATAATCCCCTTTTTGCTCCACTTCTATTGTTACCGTGCCCCCCGGAAGCGTATATTTCAACGCATTGTCGACAATGTTTTGCATTGCGATAAGAAGTTTTTCAGGGTCAAAGAAGAAGCTGGGAACCACATCTCCGTGTTTTTTGAGGACCACTTCAACATTGCGCTCTTTTGATGGCAGGTCTGCATTGCCAACGAGCGTCTGGAGAAACTTTGTAAAATCATTCTTCTCAAATTTGTAGCCGAACTTCCCGTTCTCAATGCGCGATACATTGAGGAGGTCGTTCACGAGCTGGATCATTTTTTCATTCGCTTCGATTCCGCGCTCGAGCATTCTTTTTTGATAGTCGGTCGTGGGGCCGAGGTCGCCGTCGAGGAGAAGCTTCAGCACCCATTTCACTCCGGAGAGCGGAGTACGGAGCTGATGCGCCGCGACGGAAACAAAGTCTGACTTCAGTCGGTCAAATTCGTGCAAGTTTGCCACCATTGAATTGAACACATTGCCGAATTGCCCGATCTCATCATTTGAAGTACCCTCGATCTTTTGGCTCAGGTCTCCGCCTGAAACTTTTTGAGCGACACTTGAGAAACGGCGAATCGGGCCGACAACCGTGCGTTCAAGAATGACCGCGAGCACGACAACGAGGATCGCCGTAAAGACGATGCCGACGCCGAGCATGCGAAACTTCAATTCGCTCAGGCGCGTTTCGTACGATTCTTTCAAGATGTGTATCTCGATGAGCCCGATATTTTTCGCTATCCCCGTTTTTTCGTCGCGCGATACTATCGGCACTACGCGCATGATGATCGGTTTGCCCTCGTGCATACGGTCTACTTCCCCCATAGGGAGCTTGCCGGCAAGCGTGTCTTTGCGGATCTGCCTGTATTCTATAAGGTCGTCCGCAAATTCACCGGCTTCTCCTCCTGTATTGGCGATAATTTCAAGCTGGTCGCTATAGATGATAAAGTCGTGGAAAAAATGGAAATTTATAATGCTGTCAGTGATTTGCTGCAGAACGACAAGATCTTCATTGCGGGTCACGATGATAGCCCGCACATTTTGCTCGACGCTCGCGGTGATAATTTGTAAAAGTTTTTCCGCTTCGCGAATGTCAGCTTCGCTGTCTGACTGCGTGACAACCTCCACTTCGATAACATTGATGATGCTTGATTTTGAATCTTTCGCGTTGATGAAAATGGGGATATGGCGCTCAAGCTCATAAATGCCGTCTTCGTACTTTTTAACATTGATAACCGTGCGCTTTTTTTTGAGATCGGCGATTACCGCAAGATCCGAATCTTTGATCTTTTGTCCGATGAGGGCGTGATCGGTGGTTGCCGTATATTTGGCTTCCGCATCATTGATATTGATGTACTTTACTCCCGGAGTCTTGCTGATGCGATCGATCGTCTCCTGAAGGGAAATTCCTTGATTGTGAATTTGATTGAACATGCGCTCGATATCCATGCGCAAAATATCGGTCACTGTTTCCGCATCGTTCACGACTTGCTGTTTGAGATTTTTCCCTTCGATGTCAATGATTATCCAAAATGCTATCGTGAGGACAATAACGACCACGACTGTGATTACAAGGTTGATTTTTGTTCCGAGCTTCATTTCGTTTTATTGTACCATATAAAAATTTCAAAAAACATTTTGTCCCCTCGGTAGGAATCGCCTCTTCCTTCGGTCGAGACAATCCATTTTGTAGCGACTCGAGAATACTCTCGTCGCCAAAATGGTGGGGTCACGATAAATCTAGGACACTGCGATTTCAACAGGTTGGGTACAGCCTAAGAAATCGGGAGCCTTCGGTTCGATTCCGGCACGCAAGTGAAGCAGTTCACTTGCTCTCGGGCATAAAATGAAAAACTCCCACTGGTGTGAGAGTTTTTCATTTTATCCCCTCGGCAGGAATCGAACCTACATCGCAGGCTTCGGAAGCTTGCGTCCTATCCATTGAACGACGAGGGGGTGGCGACAACTAACTATTTAAAATCCGCAACTTCATTCGGGGGGTCCTATGTCCAAGACAAGATTCTGCTGAATCTGAATTGAACTCGGTCTGTCTAAATTTCTTCTGGAAATTTCCGCGGAAGTGTTTAGACACTTCCGGTTAAAACTTTTGTCGGGGTGCCGAGAATTGAACTCGGTCTGTCTGCTCCCAAAGCAGATGTACTACCGGTATACTACACCCCGACAAAAGCTTCAACCCCACGCAGACATACTACCAATACACTACACCCCGACACAGTTTTGACCTAGCACACCAATTTCTTGTGAAATTGTTACGAAACAATAGCACATAAACGCTCTTTTGCGAAATTGTTAGAGAATTATGTTTTCTAGGAATTTCACCTTTGCTCGCCGTGTTTCCCTGTCAAGGCGTACGGTGATGGCGTCAAACTGCCATTCGGGCTCTTTTTTTGAGAATTTTTCGAGTAAATATACCTGAATCGTCCGCGCCAGCCGTTTTAATTTATATGGGTGGATATTGTCCTCTGGGCGGTAATGATCCGTTTCTGAATTAGCAAATTCACGCCTTGGGCGCAGGGAAACGCTACCTACTGGATCCCCCGAGAAGCAGACAAAGTTTTCATGTGAAACGGTTTTTACCTCAATAAAATGGAGAATAGTGCCTTTTTTGGCAATAATGTCGATTTCGCCATATTTTTTGCGGTAATTACGCTCAATTATTGTAAAACCCTTATTTCCTAAGTATTTTACGGCAATATCTTCCCCAATTCTCCCGATCTTCTGTTTTTCTGTGGGCTTTGGCATCTATTGTAATTATACCCAAAGTTCATGCCTATACAAAACGAAGGCCTTGCCTTCGTAAAAATGTTGAAGATTTTGACAGAAAACGATGTTTCACGGGAAACAATACCATTTTGGGCTGTTTTTGTGTTCAAAATTGCCTGTTTTCTAAAAAACCTATATTTACCAAGAGTTTTCTAGAATTATAGCCAATGTCTTTTAAGATTTAAAGTCTCAAATAGGGGGTTCTTTTTGTCCTTTATCAACAGTATCCACATAGTTATCCACAGTTTTGCGCAATTTACCCCATACTCCACCGTTTCCGGCTGTTGACAGGGTGTGTCGGAATTATTGTTTTGTTTGTCAAGATGTCCTTTATATTGGGACAATGTCCTTTAGATTACTTTACCGCAAATACTCCAAGAGTCATTTTGCTAAATGAGGTACGAGTATCTCAAGCGCGGAACGGCTGCCTGCGATTACGATAGTGCTCGGGTCTGCGAATGTGTAGATGACGGTAGCGCCTGAGGTAACGCCAAGCGCGCGCGCATCTTTTCCGAGAACGGTGACATCGCGGAATTTTGATTCACTCCCCCCTCTTGCTTGAATTTTTGTCCCGAAGAGTGTGTCAAAAAGGCGCGGTAAGGATGTTTCCCATACAAGCATTCCCGCAAAACCGGTATCATAGCTGGAAACTTTTAAGATAAGGAATGGCGTTGCCAAGGATCCGCTTTCTCCGAGGAGTCCCGCCATGAAAGGCGCTTCAAGCGAGCGGATGAGGATGTCCGGTGCGTACGCATTTGCAAAAGAGAGCAACCTTTTTGCGGGAACGATCTCGGCACTTGCGGTGCCATCTTGCGACGAAACTTCTTCTGTGAAATAGAAGTTCTTGACGGTCCCCTCGAGCATACCTCCCGTACGCTCGACTGCAATCATTGCAAAAACATGATCGGGCGTTTCTTTTTCGAGGGCGAAGCGTTTTTCAAATTGTGGAGGGATGAGTGCTGGAGCCAAAGAAACGGTCGCCGTACCAGCTCCTTCCGGTTCCGTGGAGGGAGTGGAACCGGTATTCACAGACGGAATGTCCCCTGTGTTTGTGGTCTTGATCCGTGGCAAAACGAATGCATACGCGAGGCCGAGGGCAACAATGACAAGGAGGAAGATTGTGATAATAACCATACGCCCCCGTGGTTTTTGGGCGAGTGGCGGGATATTTGCCTGTGCCGCGAGGGCTTCACCGCGTTTTTGTAATTGCTTCTTTTCTTCAGCGAGAGCGATAGAAACAAAGGTTTCGTTTTGTTTTTTGATTGCTTCGGCGACATCGATTTTCATCGTGCGAATGATCCGCGGAGATTGCGCCTCCTCGCTTTTTTCGAGGGGAGCCTGAGGGGTTCCTTGGTACACGCCTGGCTCGCGCTTTGGAGTGGGGATGGTAGGTTCCATTACTCGTATAGTATATCGTATATTTTATTACGATGCACGAAATATTGACAACAAAAAACTCCCGACAGTATTTTCTGTCGGGAGTTTTGTTTTTCAGAAATATTAGATTTCTTTCGGAGGAGTTTCTTTGTGGCGATTTGGTGCTTGCTTGTGAGCGCGTACGGTACCTCGTGCGCTTCCTCCACGGAAACCGAGTAGGTACTTGCGTTGGTCGTCGCACATGTCTACAAAGTCGTCAGCTGCTTCGCGAAGCTTGCCTGACGCCGAACGGCCAAAAGTGATGACTTCGACCTGTGTACCCATAAATTTCAAGTATTCAACGAGGGGGACAAAGTCTCCATCCCCCGATGCGAGGACCACGGCATCTACCTTTGCAGCGAGACGAATAGCATCCACTGCAAGCCCGACATCCCAATCGGCTTTTTTAGCACCGCCAAAAAAGATTTGAAGATCCTTGGTTTTTGTCTCGATACCGAGGTTGTTCAAGGCCTCGAAGAAGCTTTTTTCTTCCTCTCCTTCGGTGGTAATCACATACGCCACCGCACGAACGAGATGCCTGCCGGCAACTGCCTCTTTGAGGACGGCGCCGAAATTTACTTTTGCGCCGTAGAGGTTTCGCGCGCTGTGATAAAGGTTTTGCGCGTCAATGAACATAGCGACGCGCTGCTCTTTTTGTTTGATTATTGCCATATGGAAAAAGGGTTTTTAGGTCCTACTATCTAATTTATTAAAATGACCACCGTGTTTACTTTGAATTACTAAACTCTTACTCAGCGTGCTATTTTAAGGGTACGGATTTTTTGAAGCTTAAAAAATCCTGAAGTTTTCGCGTCGTCACGCTCAAAACCCCCTTAAAACAGCACACTTCGACGAGTTTTGTAATTCAAAGTACTATTAGTATTGCACAAGGATGAGAAAACAAAAAGCCCCAGTGTGGGCTTTTTGTCGTTGAGCTATTTCAAGCCGATCTTTTTCACCAAAGTCTCGTAGCGGCTTTTGTTCTTGCGCTTGAGGTAGTTTAGGTGTGTACGACGATCTGCGACCATCTGGAGGAGCCCGTGGCGAGAGTGGTTGTCTTTGAGGTTTTTCTTCAAATGCAAAGCGAGCTCGTCGATGCGCTTTGAAAGGACAGCAACCTGCGCCTCAGGTGAGCCAGTATCGGTCGCGTGGACCTGTGCTTTCTTGATAATAGCCTGTTTCTGCTTCGTTGTGATCATTG
>JBBTUT010000018.1:0-6440 GCA_038063615.1 Patescibacteria group bacterium
GCGCGGACGGCGTCGCCGGCGGCGATGTTGTTTTGGTGGTAGAGGATGTCGGTGCAGTCGCCGGCGGACCAGATGCCTTTTGTGTGTGTCTGCTGGGTGCGCGGGTCGATGATGATGTGACCACTTTCGTCGAGGTCGACGACGCCTTTCACAAATTCAGTATTGGGGAGTTGTCCTATTTCCACAAAAATACCGCCGACGGGGAGCTCGGTTGTTTTGCTTGTTTCTTTGTCGCGGTAGATGATGGCGTTTGCAAATTTGTCGCCTTTTATTTCAAGTATCTCCACATTTTTTACCGCGCGCATATTTGGATGAGCAAGCACTTTTTCTACGGTCATCGGCTCGGTGCGGATGAAGTTGTCGCTTCGGTGAATGAGCGTCACACTTTTTGCATAGGCGAGAAGTTGAGCCGCCGTTTCAAATGCAGCATTGCCTCCGCCCACGACGGCGAGGTCCATCCCTTCAAACATCGGACCGTCGCAAGAAGCGCAGTAGGTGACTCCTTTGTGCTCGAATGTGTCCGCGCCGATGGCTTCGAGTTTGCGCCGATGGCTTCCGGTGGCAATGAGCACCGCGCGCGCCGTGTAGGAGGCGCTTTCTGTGTTTACGATGAAATTGCCATCTTTTGGCTCGATTTTCCCGACCCGTTCCGTGCGCATCCCAAGCACATCACCGGCGTATGCCTCGACATGCTTTTTGAGAGACGCGGCGAGTTCTTCGCCGGAGATAGTCACCGTGCCGATCCAATTTTGGATTTCGGCGGAAACGGTGGATTGCCCGCCAAATGAATCAGCGATGAGAAGCGTCTTTATGCGTTTGCGCGCGGCATACACGCCCGCCGCGGCTCCCGCCGGCCCTCCGCCGATGATGATGATGTCGTAGATTGGTTCCATTGAAATAATAAAATAGTCGAATAGTTACAAGCTAGTTCTTCTTTGGGCGACGGAGAAATGCGGGTACGGCGCTCCAGTCGTCGGCGCCTTCCGCATCGAGGTCGATGATAGCGACGGGCTCCTTGTCTTGCACTGCTTTCACATTCTCACGAGCCACCTCGACTTTTTTCGGCGCTTGCTCGACAAAGCTGTTGTTGATCTCGCGTTTTTCGCGTGTCTCTTCGCGCGGTGCTCCTTGCTGTATCGTCTTGCTTGAAAAAAGATTTCGTTTCTCCGCGCCCTCGGGGAAGCCGGCCGCGATGACGGTGATTTTGATCTCGTTTTTCTTGAGCTTTTCGTCGCGGATGGCGCCGAAAATGACGCGCGCATCCGGGTCGACGGACTCGGTGATGATCTTTGCCGCTTCTTGAATCTCGTGCATACGAAGGTCGTCTCCGCCGGCGATGGCGAAGAGAATTCCTTTTGCTCCCGAGACGGAGAGGTCGAGGAGAGGGGAGTTGATCGCCGCAAGAGCCGCTTCCTGTGCGCGGTTTTCCGAGCTCGATGAGCCGATACCGAGGAGCGCTGAACCAGAGTCTGAAAGGATGGCGCGGATATCAGCGAAGTCTATGTTGATGATGCCGGGAGTCGTGATGAGATTTGAGATGCCCTCGACTGCTTGGCGGAGCACTTCGTCGCACATGGTGAATGCGGACTTGAATGTGGTGTCTTTGTCGGCGACGCTCATAATGCGGTCGTTGGGGATGATGATGAGCGCGTCGACTTGTTTGCGAAGCTCTTCGAGCCCTTGGTCCGCGATGCGCCCGCGATGCGAACCCTCGAAAGAAAACGGACGCGTGACGACGCCGATGGTGAGGGCGCCCTGCTCTTTTGCGATGCCCGCCACGATGGGCCCTCCTCCCGTGCCCGTACCGCCTCCCATACCGCAGGTGATGAATACCATGTCAGCACCCTTGATGACGCCCTGCACTTCCTCTTTTGTTTCCTCGGCTGCTTTGCGCCCGATCTCCGGGTTCATGCCGGTGCCAAGTCCGCGTGTGAGGTTTTTCCCGATGTGGATTTTTTTCTGCGCGAGAGAATTGTGTAGGTCCTGAGCGTCGGTGTTTATGACGATAAATTCAACGCCTTTGACTTTCGAAGTCACCATGTGGTTCACCGCGTTTTTACCGGAACCGCCGACACCGATGACTTTTATGCGGGCAAATGCTTCTACTTCTGGTTCTACTTTTGGCATGGATTTCTGTCTGTATTAAAACTGTTAATTAGTAGTAGGATACCAAAAACAAGTCATAAAGTCTATAAAGTCGAAAGTCCATAAAGTAAACGCATCCGTATCTGTACCCACTTCGAATCAGCTGATTCGTGTCTCGGACATAAACACTTTATGGACTTTATAAACTTTACGGACTAGTTTTTGCCTACGGCAAAAACGGCTTTACCCAATTTTTCATAGTTTCCAAAATGTCCCCAAAGCCGGTCTTGGTAGTGTCGGCGGGTTTTTGCAGGGCGTAGAGCGCGAGGCCGTAGGCAACGAGCCACGAAGAGTCTTTGACCAAATGCTTGCCGGCGTTTGCGACCACCGGATGCGCGATGGAGGAGGGGAGCTTTAGTACCGCTTTTGCGAGGTCCTCTATCGTCGCGATGCCGGCTCCACCGCCGGTCAAGATGACTCCCGCGGGAAGAAGTCCGCTTCGCCCGATCTTTTTCAAATGCGCGTCGATGAGCTCGAAAATATCCTCGAGGCGCGCTTCGATGATCTCGTCGAGTTTCTTTTTCGGATAAGTGCCGGCGGGACCGCTCATCTTTATTTTTTCGGCTTCTTCGAGGGGGATCTTGAGTCCGAGGGCGATGTCGTTGGTGATGTCGGTCGAGCCGATAGGGAGGACTTGGAGCGAGATGGGGATGTCATTTTCAAAGACGGCGATGGAAACGGTTTCCGCGCCGATGTTCACCAATGCGCATCCGACCGAGCGCTGTTTTTTGTTGAGCGCGACTTGTCCGGCGGCGATGGATGACGGCACGACCTCGTCGACTTCGATGCCGAGCTCCTCGATGGTGCGAATGATGTCATCCAGATGCTGTTCGAGGCAGGTGACAAAGAGCAGTTTCACCTCGAGCTTGGTGCCGGTCATTCCGCATGGATCGCCCAAGACCTCTTTGCTGTCGAGCTTGTAGCGGAGCGGGGTGCGGTAGATGATGCGCTTGTTGGTGAGGTGGGGGAGGTTTTCTTCCGCTTCGGTATCCGCTTTGCGAATATCGATCTTGCTGACCTCGCTTGAGGCGCGCGAGATGATCGCGGTGCCGTGTGATATCACCGACTCGAGACTTATCCCGCCGACAGAGAGAAATGCGTTTTTGATCTTAAATCCCGCCATTTTTTCCGCGTTTTCGATCGCTCTCTCGATGCTTCGCATCGCATCGATTTTGTTCACGATATAGCCATGGCGAAGACCGCGCGTCTCGGAAACGCCGGTGCCGATGATGCGCGGCGCTTCACCGCGAGAGTGCTCCACCACAACCACGCGCGTGGCGTGGGTGCCTACATCGATTCCGGTGGCGATGCGTTTGATTGGTGCGCGCATAGAAGTGTGAATCTATTGTACCAAAGATGCGTGAATCATCCAACACAAATTTTCCCCAGTTCAATATAGAAGTGCACAAATTTCCCAGAGCATTTTTGACCCAGCAATTAGATTGGCGCATCCCTTACCCCGTCCGCTTGCGGTGGGGCGGTTGATTTCATACTAGGTACATACTTTATACTATGGTATAAAGTATGTACCTAGTATGGAAAAATACGAACATGGAGAAATTGCGGAGATCATACTTTCAACACTTCTTGTTGTCGGAGTCATTGCAGTCGCTGTTACCATGCCAAACGCTGTTCAGCTTTTCAAATATTTTCTTCCAAAAAATTCAGTAGAACGGACAAGGATCAAAAGATCCGTGACAAGGCTTGAGAGGGGAGGATTTATTAAATCAAAAGGAGGCAAAGAAGGAATGTTTGTTTTAACTCAAAAAGGGAGAGAAAAAGCGATGCGCTCCGCTCTTGAACAGATGAAGATCGCGACACAAAAGACATGGGATAAAAAATGGCGGTTGATAATGTTTGATGTGCCAGAGGAGAAAAAGCAAGCACGCCGTGCAATAAATTTTGCATTAAAAAAGCTCGGTTGCGTGCAATACCAGAAGTCGGTGTTCATCACGCCTTTTCCGTGCAAAAAAGAAATTGATTTTATCGGAGAATGTTTTGGCGTGCGTGAACACCTTCGAATTGTTGTTGGGGGCGATGTCGAAGGGGCAGATAAACTGAGGGTGGTTTTTAAGGTCTGATAGTTTACGACCTTTTTCGCGTGCCATACCCATGTCGTACTTTATACTATGGAATAAAGTACGACATGGGTATGTTTTTAAAATAAATTTAGACCCTAATTTAGATCTTAAAGAGCGTGCGGATCTTTTTCTCGGCGTTTTCCATTTTTGCTCCGTGGTCGAGTCCTTTCAAATGGAAGAGTCCGTGGATGAAAAGGAAGGCGACAAAATTCGTATAGGAGCGGTCAAAAAGTTTGCACTCCGCGCGGGCTTTTTTGAGGTCGAGAAAGATCTCTCCCTCGTGCTCATTCAGCGGGAATGAGAGGATGTTGGTGGAGCTATCCTTTTCGCGGTAAGTGCGGTTGAGCTCGCGGGACTTTTTCGGGCTCACAATGACGAGCGAACACTCGTACTCGGGACCGAGTACGGCGTTGGTCATTTTGAGAAAAGGCAAGCGGGGGAGCTTGCCTTTTGTAGTGTTCGTGATGGTGAGAGACATAAAACTAGTTAAAAGTGCAAAGTTAAAAGTCAAAAGCTATAAATTTGAATGCATTTGTATTTGCACTTACTTTCAACTTCGAATCAGCTGATTCTGAATTAGCAAATTCACGGCTTGGCCGAAGACTCTTGGACATAAAAACTTTGCACTTTCGACTTAATTTAGCGACCCTTCTGACCCTTGCCCTTCTTCTCAGGGAGCTTGCCGAGTTTTTCGAGGATCGCGTATTCTTTGCGCATGCCGAGAACGACGAGTGCGTCCTTCTTTGTTCTTGAATGATTAGGCTTGCGCTGGTTCCAACGGATGGAGCGAACGCGCGGAATGACGCCCGAGCCCTGCACTCGCTTGGTAAAGCGACGGATGAGGCTGACCGCGTTCTCGTTGTTATTTTTCTTGACTTCTGCGTTTACCGTAGACATAGGCGATATACTATCATAAGGGGGTTTTGAATGCAAACGCCACGCGCGGGATATCGAATGTTGAATATGGAATATGGAATGAACCAACTTGGGAACGAAACTTGGGAACAAAACACCCAAGTTGCGACAAAAAAAAGAGCTTACTTTCGTAAGCTCCCAAAGCGTGTTCCTGTGGGCGAGTGTTAGTAAAACTTACCCTTCCTCGCTATTCGGGAATCACTGATTCTTTTTTGCCATTCTTCCTCTCTGTGGTCTCTTTCTATATTGTCGTGAGTAGAGTAACCATCGTTCAATGAAGCAATCTCAATATTTAAAAGATATCGCTTACCATCTTCGTCTGCTACTCCATTTTTAATTGTTCGCATCGGCACACCTCCTCCTTTTTGATGTCAGTAGATATCCCCACCTCTTCCTATCTTAGGGTTGTCTATCTTTCGAAATGCTTCTGACCTTTGTTCCCATTTTTTGTCAGAATTACTGCTGGGAGACACCCTGCTCGTTATTTCCATAGCAACAATGTTTGGTCCATATACAAGTCCCTTCGCCTGCGCTACACCCCCATCAATTCTCCTCATTCGTCACCTCTCCTTTTTTAGATTAATATCTCTTCGGCTTCATGGTCAACCTTTCTTATCTTGATTTTCTTTACCGTTTGCGACATAATCTTTTCAAGGCAAGCCTCAAAAAGTTTTTTGCCCATATCTCCGGCATTAAAAGTTGCCGTATTAATATGGTCTTTGATGTCAATCTGGTACCATGCAGCGTATTTACCGGTGACAGTCTTTGTCACCATACAACTAGCTATGTATTTCCATTTCGGTCTGTTTCCGCTACCATTGTCGCTAAATCGAAATATAGAAATACGGCCTGCGTGTTCCCTGAGAGAAATAAGAAAATCATTATCGCCACCAATAGAAAGAGATTTTGCGCTTTTTTTGTTGAACTGCGCAATAATCTGCAAACTATTCCCTTCTTTTTGCAAGAATTTTTCGATGGCCCTTTTTACCTCTTTTCTGCCGTACAGTAACGGGTTTAGAGAGTCTGTCACCAGAAAGACTACCCCATCTGCACGATCAAAAAATTCCTCCATCACAATAGCGACATAATCAATTTGACTGTTGTTGATAAATTGATCGGAGTTTTCCTTGGCACATTGTCTAACAGCCGCTCTGTATCCTTCATTTCTATCCATATTAGACCTCCTTTTATTTCTAATTTTGTACCTCTAAAACCCATACTACTCGCATTTGGGTGAATGTCAACGAATGGCCGCAATGACCTCATCGTCTGAAACTTGGGGGAAGTTTTCGTACCATT
>JBBTUT010000019.1:0-31417 GCA_038063615.1 Patescibacteria group bacterium
TCCTCACGCGCGCGGATGTCGGCATTGCGATGGGCGGTATCGGCACCGACGCCGCGATAGAGTCAGCGGACATCGTCCTCATGCAAGACGACTTCAGCAAGATACTCGAGCTCCGCGGTCTCGCAAAAAAAGTCCTCTCTGTCGCGCGCGGGAATTTCGCCATATGGGCTATCATAAACAGTGTCGGACTTTATTTCGTCTTTACGGGAGTATTCAACCCATCCAAAGCCGCCGCATACAATTTCCTCACCGACTTCATCCCGATTGCCAATTCACTGCGCCTTTTCCGCCACAAAGGAAAAAGTGTATAATACATTTTAAGTCACAAAACTCGTCGAGGTAGATACTTTTGAGACCTTGCGCAAGCGCGGCGGCGCGAGCAGAGCAATTTTTCAGCAGAAAAATATGCGTGTCCTCAAAAGTATCTACCGAGAAAGAGTTTCGCCGTCTAACAACAATATTTAATGGACTTCTCCAAATACACAAACACCGACCTCGACTTAATTACGGCGCTATTTTCCGTTGACCCCGCGCGCGGACTCTCTGCGGACGAAGTCGCCGAACGATGCAAAAAGTATGGGTTCAACAGCATTGCCGAAAGCAAAGTCAGCCCGCTTAAAATATTCCTCCGGCAATTCAAGTCATCATTTATATACCTGCTCATCGCGGCAATGGTGCTTTCTTTTTCTCTTGGAGATTTTACCGAGGGATGGATGATCGTCATATTTCTCCTCATCAATACGACACTCGGCTTTTATCAAGAATACCGCTCCGAGCAAACGGTCGAGCTTTTGAAAAAATATATCGCGACGCGCGTAAAAGTCCGCCGTGACGGCAAAGTATCGACCATCGATGCGAGACATCTTGTCCCCGGAGATGTCATCATCATCGAAGCGGGCGACAGCGTTCCCGCCGACATTCGCATCATTGAAAATCTGAACCTCGCCATAAACGAAGAACCGCTCACCGGCGAATCCGTGCCGATGCAAAAAGAAAACACAGCGCTCACTCAAAAAACAAATGAGCTGTATGAAGCAAAAAATATCGGTTTTTCCGGAACCACGGTCATATCGGGTCGCGGAGTCGGTATCGTCTTCGCGACAGGCGCGCATACGATGATAGGGGACATCGCACGGCTTACGGGCGAGACTACAAAGGAAAGCAACTTCGAGCAGGAGCTCGGCAAATTCAGTAAATTCATTCTCTACCTTGTCGTCGGGACGCTCTTCTTTATTTTTATCGCAAACCTCATCGTCAAAGGGTGGGACGCAAATATCGCCTCGCTTGCGATATTTTCGATTGCGCTCGCGGTCTCCGTCGTGCCCGAGGCGCTCCCCGTCGTGATGACCTTTTCTCTCTCGCGCGGAGCACGGCGCCTCGCGAAAAATAAAGTGGTGGTCAAACGACTTTCAGCGGTAGAGGACCTCGGCAGTATTCAAATGCTCTGCAGCGACAAGACGGGGACGCTTACGGAAAACAAGCTCACCGTGCACAATACATGCGGGCTTGCAGAAAACTCTATCGCAGAGGAAGCAATCTTTGCGTCAAATATGGGTGGTTCATATCTTTCAGTGAAAGAGCGAGGTCAAAATCCAGACCCATTCGATGTAGCGCTATGGGAAGCACTCGACACAAATGACCAAGCACGCCTTGCTGGATGCAAGCGCCTCCGCGATATCCCCTTTGACCCAATACGCAAAAAAAGCAGTGTTCTCATTGAACAAAATGGCGCAACAACACTCATTGTCCGTGGAGCACCCGAATCAATACTAGATGTATGTGAGGTAAACCCAATAGACAAAGCGCGCATCCTCTCATGGATGGCACTCGAGGGCCGTGCGGGACGGCGCGTGCTTGCCGTCGCGTCAAAAACACTTTCATCCCGCGACTACGACAGCGAGCGCGACGAAACAGACCTTTCGTTCATCGGGTGCATTTCATTCGTCGACCCGATCAAGGCGAGCGCGAAGACCGCTATCGAGGAAGCGCAGAAACTCAATGTCGCAATCAAAATTCTTACCGGCGACAATAAAGAGGTCGCCGGTCAAGTCGCATTTGAAGTGGGGCTGACAAAAAGCCCCGAGGCCGTGATGACCGCGCACGAATTTTTCGCTCTCCCCGAAAGCGAGCGCGAAGAAACCCTCGAGCGCATCAGCGTTTTTGCGCGCGTCTCGCCCGAAGAAAAGTACCGGATCATCGAGCTCTTGCAAAAGAAGTACCAAGTCGGTTTTCTCGGAGAAGGCATCAACGATGCCCCCGCGCTCAAGATCGCAAATGTCGCCATCGCGGTCGACTCGGCGTCCGACATTGCGCGAGAAGCGGCCGATATCATCCTCCTCGAACGAAGCTTGGGTGCGGTCATTGGAGGTATTCGTGAAGGTCGCATAATTTTCGCGAATACCGTCAAATACATTCGCGGTACGCTCTCCTCAAACTTCGGTAATTTTTATGCAGTCGCCATCTCTTCCCTCTTTATTCCTTTCCTTCCGATGTTGCCTCTCCAGATTCTCCTCGTCAATCTCCTCTCCGACTTCCCCGCTATCGCCATCGCAAGCGACAGCGTCGACCCCGAGGAGCTTCGCGAACCGAAACAATACAATGTACGCACAATCATTATGTTCGGCACCGCGCTCGGTATTGTTTCTACGGTCTTCGACTTCATTACCTTTGCTTCGTTCTACAAAGTGAGCCCCGAAGCGCTCCAGACGCATTGGTTTATGGTAAGCATTTTGACCGAGCTTTTGTTCCTCTATTCCATACGGTCACGAAAGTGGTTCTTTAAAACGATTCGCCCATCAGCGACTCTCATGGGGCTGTCGGCACTCGCATTCATCGCAACGATCGCAATCCCCTTCACCTCATTTGGGCAAGAGTCGTTCCACTTTATTCGTCCGAGCGCAGGATCCCTCGGCTTTGTTCTCGGCATCGTCGCTATATATTTCGTGACGACCGAAATCGCAAAGATCATCTATTATCGAGCCACAGCCCAACCCATTCTCCGCGCATAGGTCCTATGGTATAATTACCAGATGAATCCCGTTAGAAGTTCTGATACTTTCTATTTTTAGTAGCGGAACAAAGGACGGGGTAGATTTTTATCTTTATTAAATTTTATCAAACTAAACTTCTAACGGGATGAAACGATTTTCAAAAAAACAGATCATTTGGGCGAGCGTCATTTTAGCCGTCATTATTACCGGCATTTACCTCTTTCGTGGCGGTGAGCCGGCAGATACGCAAAATATCACCACGGTAAAACGCGGCGATATTATTCAGGAAGTCGGCGTCACAGGACGCGTGAAGGCGGCATCGACCGTCGACCTTGGTTTTGAAAAAAGCGGGCGCATTCAAGCCGTTTTCGTCAAGGTTGGCGACCATGTAAATCAGGGATCACTTCTCGCGGAGATCGAGTCATCGGGAGCGCAAGCAAGTTTGCAAGAAGTCGAAGCGCGCCTTGCCGAGCTCAAGCGCGGGTCCCGTCCCGAAGAGATCGCCGTCAAAGAAGCCGAGCTTGCAAAATACACGCAAGACCTCGACAATGCCTATGGCGGGATCACCGATATTTTAAATGACGCGTTTACCAAGGCAGATGACGCGCTCCACACCAAAATCACCGGGATCTTTTCCGGCTACAAGACTTCTTCATACAAATATACCTTTTCTGTCTGCGACAGCCAGCTCGCGGGAAACAGTGAATTCCTCCGCCAGACAAGCGAGTTTGATTTTGACGCATGGCGCGCCGAAACCGCATCGTTCCCCCTCGCGCCTTCAAAAACCGATTTCATGAACGCGCTTACTCGCGGAAGCAAGCATCTGGAAGGCGCGCTCTCGCTCTTTGAATCAGTGGGCCGCGCTCTCTCGCTCGACTGCACCATCACAAATACGGCGCTGGATACCTATCGCACCAACGACAATACCGCGCGCACCAACATCACCACCGCCCTCTCCGCGATAAACACAAAAAAACAATCCATCGCTTCGCTCGCTCTTTCGGTTGCCAAAGTGCGCGATGAGCTTTCCCTTCTCAATGCGGGCACCGCGATAGAAGTTATCGCGGCTCAGGAAGCCCGCGTCCTCGCAGCCCAAGGAGAGCTTCGCAAACACAAAATATTCTCACCAATAAGCGGTACTGTGACAAAGGTCGATGCGGTAACGGGTGAATTTGCAAATACCGCCACTCCACTTTTAAGCATCATCTCCGACAGATCATTTGAGATGGAAGCGAATGTGCCGGAAGCCGACATTGCAAAAATAAAAGTCGGCGACCAAGCGCGCATCACGCTCGATGCCTACGGTTCCGATGTCATATTCCAAGGACGCGTGGTCGCCATAAATCCCGCCGAGACCATCATCGACAATGTCCCTACTTACAAAGTCACCCTGCATTTCACAAAAAATGATTCGCGCATCAAATCCGGTATGACGGCAAATATCGATGTTGCGACCGCCTCTCGCACAAATGCCATTTTCATCCCTGCGCGCGCTCTCATCACGAGAGACGGCAGAAAGTTTGTCACGGTTATGAACGCCGACGAGACGACCGCGGAAACCGAAATTACGGTGGGGCTCAAAGGGTCCGATGGGTCCATTGAAGTTTTGAGCGGGCTTGCAGAAGGATTGCGCATTCTCACCACAGTTAAATAATATGCCCCTGATCGAAGTAGAGAAACTCACAAAAGTCTACAGCGACGGCGATGTAGAAACTCCCGTCCTCCATGGCGTGTCTTTTACCATAGAGCGCGGTGAATTCGTCGCCATCATGGGTCCGTCCGGCTCGGGCAAATCCACACTCCTCCATCTCATCGGATTCCTCGACGACTATACAGACGGGTCGTATCGCTTCAACGGCACAGAGGCGCGGGAGTACGCGGGCGATGAAATTGCGAAGATCCGCAATCAGAAACTTGGTTTCGTTTTTCAGTCATTCAACCTCCTCCCCAATACCACCGTTTTGGAAAATGTGAAGCTCCCCCTCCTCTATTCGCAGTTTCCCGAAGCCGAGTGGGACGACCGCGCGATGAAAGCCATCCGCTCGGTCGGACTCGAGCATCGCGCGCTGTTCGACTCGACACGGCTTTCCGGCGGTGAGCGCCAAAGGGTTGCCATCGCGCGCGCCCTCGTCTGCGACCCGGAAGTCATCTTTGCCGATGAGCCCACGGGAAATCTCGATTCAAAGTCTGGCGGCGCGATAATCGATATCCTGCAAAAGCTCAACAAAGAGTCCGGACACACGGTCATCCTCATCACCCACGAGACGGAGACGGCAGAGCACGCGGAGCGCATCATCCGCATCAAAGACGGCTTGGTCGAGAGCGACACAAAGGTCAAAGCTCCCCGTCGCGCAAATGGCGGCAGTCTAAATAAGTGAAGTGTATGAACCCTGTCATTGCTGATTTTGCAAAAGTTTATGGCCAAGCCACAAATCTGCTGATTTGCATGCGCAGTGTCGATTAAAGCGCGATACGAAGCAATCCAGCGCACCCGCACCCATTCAACATTCAATATTCAATATTCTAAATTCTACCCAATCCCATGACCTTCAAACACAGCATCAACACTGCATTCCGAGGACTCGAAGCGAATCGCGCTCGTTCGCTCCTCACCGTGCTCGGCATTGTCATCGGCGTGACCGCGATCATGCTCGTGATGTCCCTCGGGCAAGGCGCGCAGGACCTCATTCTCGATCAAGTAAAAGGCATGGGCACCCGCACCGTCATCATCGGAGGCGGGCGCGAGCCGACAGGCCCGTCGGATGCGGGGCAAATATTCAACGACTCGCTCAAGAAACGCGACCTCGACCTTCTTGAGCGCAGAGAAAACACGCCGAGCTTGAAATATGTTATGCCGCTCGTTTTCGGCGCGTCTGGCGCTTCCTACCAAAGCGACACTTTCAACCTCACCATCTTTGGCGCGTCCCCTCTCATGGAAAAGATTTTTGATATGCCCATCAAAGACGGCTCATTCTTTACCGACGAAGACATCCGTGCGCGCGCAAAACATGTCGTAATCGGCAACAAAGTGAAAACCGAGCTCTTCGGCGCGGACGATGCGGTCGGCAAAGTGATCAAAATGAAAGGACACAACTTCCGCGTCATCGGTGTCCTCGCACAGCGCGGACAGGACTTTTTCAACTTCGACGAAGCGGCGATTATCCCCTATACGACCGCGCAAGAATATGTCCTCGGCATCAAGCACTTCAGCCGTATCATCACCGAAGCGCAGAGCGAAGCGCTCATCAACGAAGCCGCAGAGGAGATCAAGCTCACGCTTCGCGAAGCGCATGACATCACCGACCCCGACAAAGATGATTTCTTCGTCATCACGCAAGTCGACCTCGCGGGACGCCTTTCTGAAATCACCTCGGTCCTCACCATTTTTCTCGCCGCCGTCGCCGCAATATCACTCATCGTCGGCGGTATCGGCATTATGAACATTATGCTCGTTTCGGTGACCGAGCGTACCAAAGAAATAGGTCTTCGCAAAGCGCTCGGCGCGACTTATCGCAACATCCTCACGCAGTTTTTGCTTGAAGCAATAATGCTCACCGGCATGGGCGGACTTTTTGGTATCGCGATGGGCACATTCCTGTCGTGGGCGATATCCACCGGTATCACGCGCTTCACAAACATCGCATGGACATTCAGCTTCCCCATCTCCGCCGCACTCCTCGGCATCGGCGTCTCCGGCGCCATCGGCCTCATCTTCGGCCTCTACCCCGCCCGCAAAGCCGCCCAAAAAAGCCCCATCGAAGCACTCAGGTACGAGTAATCAAACAACCCTGCAATAAAGATCACAGGGAAACGAATTTCCCAAATTATTTTTGTTACAATCCTTAATCTTTACTATAATCCTTAATTCCACCAACCCAAAAAATTCTCCAATCGTGCCCTATAGGGCACGATTGGAGAATTTAAAATAACTGCAAAATTCAACCACAGACACAGATTTCGCATAATAATTAAATATTAAAATGTTTTTTAAAACTATCAATGTTCTCAACATCTTTTGCGGTAATGATGCGAATATGTTTTCGCACACCAAAACATTCTCCGGCAAAATCAATTTCTTCCTCACATGGGTAGGGAGTAATGAAAACAGATTTTTGATACTGAAGACACCCGAGTTTTTGAATAGCGTACCCAATGGCGCGCCGGGCGGGCTTTTTATTTTCGGGAATATCGAACATGACGATCCTCCACAAACCATCCCACTTTTTTTGACGCTTGATGACCATTGATTTTAGTTCATAACGCATCGCGCGCTCTTTGCCTGTCTGCGTCAATACATAATACTCTTGTCCACGCATAAATCTCTTTCTTATGAAGCCGCGTTTTTCGAGACGGGTTGCCGACCTTCGAATTCTCCACTGCTCGTGCGGTGTCTTTGGTCCAAAATATTTGAAGAGTTGAACAGCATTCGGCATCGTGACCGCAACCGCAAGTACACCAGCCACCAAGAGTGTCGACAGGATGACCTCCACAACATCCTCCTTCGTAGTATCTTTTATAATATCTTTTATTGTCATAATGAATTCTCCAATTTGACCCTATAGTACCAAATTGGAGAATTTTAGGGAAGTGATTTTTTGGGATTTTGTTTATGCATTTTTTTGTTACCCGCGCCTCGTGCTCTTCATGTGATTCTCCTCGTTCTATTTTTACATCTCCGTCCAGACTGTTTGGGTGGTGCTGGTGGCGATTTGACCGTTGGTGTCGAGGGTGACACTTACGCGCATGGTGCGCGTGCTTGCGCCCATCACTCCCGTCGAGGTGGCGATCTTCGAGGTCGTGCCGGCGCCAACAGATACTTTCGCGCATCCACCGTTCACCCCTGTGCATGACGCGGAAGGGGTAAAATAGATCGTATAGCAGTCTGTCGCAACGCATTCATAATTTTTGTTGCGCGCTATCTTGAGGAGCGCGTCGCGGGCGCCGGACTCGGCATAAAAAAGAGCGCGAGAAGACTGCGACCCGCCTTGCGAAATCATAAGCTCGGTAAAAGAAAGTGTGGTTATCCCGACTGCAACCATGAGCGCCATCACACCGAGAAGGATGACCGTGGGGAGCGTCGCGACACCGCGCCGGGTGGAATATTGAATATCGAATATCGAATATCGAATTGGGCACAAGAAGATCCTCTTTTCTTTCTTTTCTGTTTTTTTTATTCTATATTCCATATTCAATATTCTACATTCTAGCGTAGCGTTGCTGTCGTTCGTAAAGTATCCGCATATATCCAATCCGTACTCGACGAGTTGTAGCGAAATGTCATTACGGTCTGGATAGCGGTCGTTGTGGCGCCTAAAACACTATTATAATTCTCAAGCCGTGTGAATGTCGGCGTATCGACCGAAACAAAGCTCCCTGTCGTCGTCGCGACCACACTGTTTTCCGTACGACGGAGCGCTCCCCCAAGCATATCATACACGACCGGCACTCCCGACACCGTCATACTGAGCGTATTCGCGGGGGTGCCGAGGACAGGCGCCGAAATAGCGGAGGCATTTTTGACATCTTGTTTGATGCGCTCCGCCGCAAAACGAATGGCGCTATTTATCTCGCTCCGCGCCTCCGCCTGCCCGCGCCCTTTTGAAAGCGAAATGAACGCATCCGAGACGATGACCATCAGTCCCGAAAGTATGGCGATGTAGAGCAAAAGCTCGAGGAGGGAGATCCCGCGAGTACGCGGAGAATATTGAATATTGAATGTTGAATGTTGAATCGGAGAAGATACTGAATCTTGTATGTTAGATTCAGTATTCGATATTCGATATTCGATATTCTTGTTCTTGTATTTCATATTCAAAATTCGACATTCAATATTCTATATTCTCCCAATTCCCCCTACGGCGCCCAATTCACCACCACATCGTCTACAATCGGACTCGTCACCCCGCTTGCGGAACAATCTGACGAGCAGATCTGTATTCTGTATTTGAAATAGCGCTTATTGTTTTGAGACTGCGATGCAGAGCATGATATCTCGACGGGCTTGCCGGGACCGCCTCCGGCACCCGAGGTAAGCGTATCATAATAAGACCCCGAGTCGCATGTAGCACCTCCGTCATCGCTTCCATAAAAAGTCCATACTCCCGCGTCATTGCAGTCGGGATAATTCGTCTTCCCGTTCGCACAATCCGAAGTCGCAAGCTGGAACCGCACCTTCCCCGTCCCCTCCTCTGCGCCATTCCACATAATAGAATTGTACGCCGGACCTTGGTTTGCGGCGGCGGTCGTGAAGGTGTCAAATACCGCGGAGTCAAGCGACCCCGTCACGGGCAATCCGCTCGCGATGACCGCCGACGGGTACTGCGTATACGCCATCCTTGTTGGCGACAGACCATCGTTGAGACGGAAACAGTAGGTCGCGCCATTTACCGCCGCATCCAAAGCCATGACTCCGTATTCCACCTCCGTAAAATCTCGCGAGGTGAGGTGAACGGCGCTCGTCGTATTGCCGGTGTCCTTTATTTGTCCGGCGACAAAATTTCCATTCTCGTCGGTAACGCAATCACTTTGAAGAGAACAACCGCTCACATTTGTCGTCGCTGCGCCATCCGTAAACTGCGTTGAAGTGGCGATATGCCAATGCCCGGAGTAATCAGCCAATACTGGCGCGTAAGTACCGCCTGAGCAGGTCGCCGTCTGCGCCGCCTCGAGCGTAAAAGCAGGGTCAGCCCCCCGTGTCCATCCCTCATTTGATACTTCAAAACGCAAGCGCTTCACCGTGTTCTTCGGGAAGCTCACATGCTGTGTGTCTATGTTGATGGGAAAAGTCGCAAGCGCCTCCGTATTGTCATCTGCACGCCAGCGATAATGGATCTGCTCATACCGCGCAGTAAAAAATCCATAGAGCCAATACAAAATACCGGAGGAAATAGATGTAGTAGTGAGCGATGAAGATGCCGTCGCAGTTTGTCCTCCCGCATTGTGAAGTCTAAATGTCGCCGAGGTTGAAGAAGCAACCGTACTCTCTATGTCGCCTGCGTGGATTTCAAAAGTGGTAGAGGTTGACTCAAAAGCCCGCACCGAGGGTACGAAGTACGAAGTAGAAAGTAGAAAGTAGAAAGCGGGAGCAAAAATACAAAATACAATTATCGTCTTTTTATTTTTCATATTCATGTACCCTAACACCTACATTATATACTATTTACCAGCTAAAAAAGTACCCCGCTTGCCTTTTAAAATTTTTGCATTCTTTGCCGTTATTACGCTTTCACCTGTTTGTTTTTCTATTTCAAGCCGTGCTTTTCTTGCCGCAATTCCGCCAGCTCTGGCAACTTGTTTGTT
Organism: Patescibacteria group bacterium; assembly: GCA_038063615.1. Lineage (GTDB taxonomy): Bacteria > Patescibacteriota > Minisyncoccia > Phycocordibacterales > UBA1550 > UBA1550. The sequence continues at coordinate 10,290 of JBBTUT010000019.1, forward strand.
ACTCTCTATTCCTTTTGGTTTTTTCTTTTTAGATATTTCTGTAGTTGAAGCTTCCGCAAGCATATTCAATACCAATTCGAGATTGGTCATATTGTCTCTCAAGTTTTCTTTTTTCAGTCCTTTAAATTTTTTATAATCTTTCACGCTTCTGTCTGCCCACGCCTTTGTAATCTCGTCTGTTAAAATCGCGTATTCCAGTCCTTCTTTCATTTCTCGCTCCTGCCACTCATCGGTCAAGTCTTTGCGTACTTCAATACTTTTTATTCGCTGATTTATCCATTCTTTTGAATACCCTTTCTGCAAGTAGGTTTTCATCGCTCTATCAAAAGCGATTTCCGGGTCCTCTGTTTCTTCTATTCGCTCATATCCGACTTTTGCGAGCCATAATTTGAATGGTTCCGCTTTTGGAGACGGGATTGATTGAATTAAACGCAATAAGGTTTCTGTGTCTGCAACATCAGTCAAGCGCATTTTACCGTCAGGAGCAACCATTTTCAACCCGTTACATTTTGTAACGGTTTCATTCGACCCTTCGTCAAGCAACCGTTTTTTCAAAACTCTCCAATATACTTGAGGATTTTTACTTTCAGTCAAAACCTCTATTACATCAATAACGGAGAAATACCAAAGTTCTTTTTCTTCGTCATAAAAACGGCGAACTTGTTTTTGGTTAAATAAGATTACTGAATGTGACTTCTTCATACTTGTTTCCAGCTCCTACTTACTATTTTCTGCTTTCTGTCCCGCTACCGCCTTGATAGAGTTTACGATATCCGAATCGGCGGAAAGTTTTTCCCAGAACAACACTGATGCGCGGTTGATGTACAGCGTATGGTCGGTTGCCAATGACTTCTCGTCACCACGCCTTACGAGACTGTATATTTGCTTTGGTGCCTGCTGAACCGCAAAATTTTCGCTTTGCGAAACAGAATTATCCCCTGCCTGATATGTTTCGAGATAACGGGTATCATCCATCGTAATGGTATTCGGGGAAACTCGCGACAGATGCCCGAAATATACTTGCCCATTGCTCAAGTGTACGGCGTACCATGGTGCGGTATCTGCTCCACGCAAAGAACCAAGCCCTCCTTTTACAAAAAAGAATGAGCCGGCGAGAATGATGGCGAGAACCACAATAAATGTAAGAATTATTTTTGTACGCATAATGATTTTTTAATTTACTATTTTTAAATTCTATTTACTACTTTCTATTTTCTATTTTCTACCTCCCTACCGCGGATTGTACCAACTCCCTGTATTCCCTTGGTCGGCGAGAAAAAGGTAGTAGCTCCCCGACTGGAGGTTGATACTCTGGAGGTCTACTTCGAGAGCGACGATACCGCTTTTGGGGCATTCGTATGCGGTGTTATAGTATGACCGCGCAGGATCCTTGCGGTAGTCATCACTGCTTTTGAAAATGAGGAGTGCATAGTACGCGTCTCTGCATGTCCCCGCGAGAGCGATCTTTTTCCCGACCGTCGCATCATACAAAAATGATTTGAAATTTTCCGGCGCCTTGAATATCTTTGGGTCGGCAGTCGCGATGTTTTCCTTTGCGCTCCCTTCCACTTTGCCCATATTGGTCACTACAAAAGTCTCCGTCTCCACGAGCTTTGCGACAGGCGCAGTGCTTGTCGCGACCGTCTCGGCTATTTTCTGACTTGAAACATCCACCATAAGTGGCGCACTGCCACGGAAAGCAAAATAGGAAGCACCGACGACAGCCAAAACAATGACCGCGCCAATCTCTGTCGCACGAAGATAATCACGAAAATGTGAACGAGTAGATTCCACTTCCATTTGTTCATTCTCCATAGCTGTATTGTATCACTTCACCGCTTTCAATTCCACTAAAATATCGGATACGGTATTGAAATAATGCTGTTGCGCAAACTGACGCGCTTCTTCTGATTTTTTGTCCCACGGCGGATTGAAAAAAGCGACCATATTGGTGACTTCAAAATGACATTTTATCGGGTAGTGGTCAAGCTTGTTCGCCTTGCGCCACTCGCGGTTATAATACATCCATGTTGCTTCTGAAATCGCGCGCTTGTGTGTCGGGTCCTGCCAACAGCGGATAGAAGTATAGTACGGCGCGACAAAAGTGATCTTCGCCCCCGGAATAGCGATGCGCCACACTTCGTCCATAAATTTCATCAGGTCGCCCACATGCTCCACATAGTGGCTTGCATAGATTTCCTCGACAGAGTCGTCCTCAAACTCCTTCCATGGATACTGCTCAAGGTCGACGACAAAGTCCACGCCAGACCCCGGCGCAATATCCACCCCCTTAAACCCCGGCTGTTTATTTTGTCCGCATCCTAAGTCAAGTTTCATGGATTAGAAAATAGTAATTAGTAAATAGAAAGTAGAAGAAGGATTCAAAATTCAGAATTATCGATTCTGGAGAAAACTATTAAGAATCTTCATTACTTCAACCAATAATACCTCACTTTCGTGATAATTCAAACCTGGAAATAACATTTTCGAAACCTCGATTTGACTTTCAAGCTCTGCCCCTGACCCAAATGCAAACGCCAAAAATTGATTCTTTTCTTTCTTATGAAATCTATGATAACTCTCGGCAATATTGGAAGAAATAGAAATTACCGCACGGCGCATCTGGCTTGTTAGCCCATATAATTCAGACTTAGGATAATTATTGGTTAGTGTATACACCAAAACAGCCAAGTCCCGTGACTTCTGCCACACAATAAGGTCTCTAAATGATTTTGTCTGTGACATTTTCTTCTATTTTCTACTTACTGTTTGCTATTTTCTGCGCTCCTAATTATTCATCACAAATCCATATGTAGCGCGAGAAATTTCGGAAATAAAATCGTTGGCAACACTTTCTGTACCACCATCAACCGCAACACACAGAATGTAGTGTCGACTCGACGCATATACAATACCGCAATCGGAATAGGCCTTGTATGAACCACCGTTACCCTCCTTGTGGGCAACTTTCACATTCCTTGGAACACCAGCTACAATCTTATCGTCAAACGATGAGTTGCTAAGATGATTCAAAATATCATTGGAGTCACCAACATTCACATATTGAGCGTCATAAAGCGCAACAAACATATTGGCTAGGGTTTTCAAATTGATATTCAAATAATTTGGGTTCTCTCCAAGACTATTGTATTCCCATCCCATAAATTTATAGACATTTATAAGCGGATCCGTCATTCCGATGCCAGTCAAAATATGAGCTATTGCAAGAGTAGCGGTGTTGTCTGATTTTTCCAACATTAATGTTTGTAATTGGCCAGCCGAAATTTCCGTATCAGCGCCATCCTTGTAAAGTTCACCAAAGTCTTTATTCATATCAAAATCCTGCAGTGTGTATTTATCTGCCATGGAAAGCTTCTTTTCCTCTACAGCGCGCAAAAGACTCATCGCCATCGGCACCTTTACCGTACTCGCCGCGTAAAACATTTCTTTCTCTCCAAGCCCAACCCATGAGGCATTGTTCAAGTACACAAAATACACATAAGTCTTCCCCGTATAGCGTTTTTGAATTTCTAAAAATTTATCCTTAAGTGGTTTAAAGTTGATGATAAAATGCTTGCCAATATCCGCAGTGATCGCTTTGTTGATGTACGGATACTGTGCCACCGCATCCGCTTCTTTCTCAACCGGCACGGTCGGACCTGCAAAAAAGAAATAACCGGCAAAAAGCCAGCCCGCGAGAGCTAGAGCTAAAACAAATTTTGTTTTTTTATTATTACTCATGAAATTACAATGATTCTACCACACGATGTCTGTATTCACATCATAATGTCCAACTCTTATGCGCGTATCGCAAGCAAATTTGTAGCCCGCCTTCCCTGCATTTTCATAAAAATACAGATCTTGCGTATACATCCGAGCTCCAGCTTGTGGCGAGTACTCTTGCACCGTTTTGAACCACGGTCTTGGAATCTTTTCATCTTTGAACATGTCCAACTTAAACAAGTTAAAACCCATTCCAAGTCCGTTTGCTTGCTGTATCCCGTCAACTGTTGGCATCTGTGGAATAAAGTTGAGCGGTTCAACTTTTGAATCTCCGTAAATCATCGGTTGCCCGCCCTCGCCTTTTGTCCAGTACAGTCCGCCAATGACATCATATTCGTCTATATGCTCATAAAGTTTCAATAGCCCGTCCGGCGGGGGCATATTGTCCTCTTCAATGGTCAAAATATATTTCCACTTGCTAAGCTCTGGATTCTGCAGAATCATTTCTATCATACTGTTGTACGCCTCCCCCACTTCCATACCAATGGCAAAAAGCGGTCCGATGACTTTCTGATTCATCGGACGCATCAGCCCCATCCAAGCTTGCACTACCTTTGCAGGCACCTGCCCTCGTGTCGGGCAAATAATAATAGTGGACAGGTCGCGATACGACTTTTCCTTCTCAAGCCGAGCGTTTGTTCCCTCTGGATTTTGGTTATGATAGCCCCGATAATCAGGGACTACGATCTGTGGATTTACCATATTTTAATATCTTTGCGAGTGCAGTATACCGCTAAAGAGTGACAAATGAAAGTAGCACCTTGATACTGCCATTTTTGAAGCCATGCATCGCGGAAGCGTCGCGAATCATAAGTGTGCTTTTCTCGCCAATCGCGCAAATCTTCCCCTGCGCGAGCGTTTGTATATCATCGACGATATTATTGACATCCATAGTGCACGCCGTACCATTATCATTTTGAATCATCATTTGAAGACTGGGCATCGCGCCATCTTCACCTTCGAAAACTTCCCCGAGCGAAGCGTGAAGAGAAGTGATGACCGTGTCGGCTGGCAAGTCCGCAATATAAGCAGTCATGCCGTTCATCACCGGCGAAAACTCAAAGTCACGAAAACTTCGGTCGGCAACAACAGTTTGTATTGATTTCCCGTTCATTTCACCGCCACGAACGACTTTTTTAATCTGCCAATCAGGGCGATAAAAATAGTAAGCAACACTAGCTATAAAAAACAGAACGAGAGTAGCAAAGATAATAAAATTTCTTTTAGTCATAGCTAGAAGTTGGTTACATTTGATGCATTAAAAATAATGTGCGGGACGAATGGGCCACCCGCTGTCACCTTCTTAAATTGACTGTTGTTGATTGCAGTCGGCATAGCCCCGGTCGTGGCGGTGTACACGCCATAAAACGGTGCCCATCCTTGGCTCGTCGCAGTACCGCTCGTGCCAATCATATTGCTTCTCTGTGCAGTAGAATATTGACTAAAACCAAAGAGTGAGACGGTTTGATTCAATGCGCCGGCAGAGGACCAGAACCAACCCACAAAATACTGGCTCCCCTGTTTAAAGACCGGTTGAGATGACCATTGTGATGAATGAATAGAGAAGAAGCGAGGACCTACGAACGCCGTAGAATTATTTGTGGCAGCTGGGTTTTTTGCGAAAGAGGCATTCACGGAATTAAGCAGGGAGAGCGAGCTGACGCCGGTATTCAATGTATACACACCAAGGTAAAAGTTGCTGGTAAATGCAAGGCTCATCGTGGCAGTGGATCCTGATTGTGAGAGGTTCAAATACATAGTATTGGCGGTGATGTCCCCCGGAAATCCCTGGAAATTATTTAGAGGGAACACAAAGAGCGATTTATGAGAGCCGGTGAACGCGAGCCCCGCCATACCGGCAGTACCGCTCAAGTTTTGATAAAAGTTGAGCGGTATAGCGGCACCGCCACCGGGCGCGGCAACGCTCATTTGAAGTCCATTGCTTAGAATTGTTCCCGAGATATTGGTACCGCTAAACCCGCCCGTAGCGGCTAGGAAATTAGAACCGGCGTTGGATGCCATCGCTGTGGTCAAACCGTTGTGGGATGCAGTCATCACGCCGTTATTACTAAGCCCAAATGTGATGCCGTTGCTGTTGCCAAATTGCACAGTACCAGTATTTTGCGAATAAGTGCCAGAACCTTGAAGCGCCGCACCTCCTCCACCACCCGCGGTATACGAGCCAACGATTGAACCGTTGGAGGTATAGAAACTAAGACCATTTAAGTTTCCAAAAGATACTGTTGAAAATACGAAACTGCCGTTGCTTCCTGAAATTGCGACTGGCTGAGCTGACTGTATAGTAAGACCATTGTGCGACGCGGTCATTGTGCCGTTGTTGCTCAAGCCAAAAGTGATGCCATTGCTATTGCCGAATTGTACCGTGCCGGTGTTTTGAGAATATGTGCCAGAACCTTGTAGGGCTGCCCCACCGCCTGCGGCGGGGCCAATGATAGTAATGGTGCGCGCGCCTGCGCCTGTGGCTTGAGAAAGTGTGATGTTGTTGCCACCCGCGAGAACAATAGTGCCTGTGCCTGAACCGCTCGTTCCCAGCGTGTTGCCGATGTTTGACATACCGAAACCCTGCACTGGTGTTGGCACAGAAAACTGAAGTGTGCTTCCGGTCTGACTGATGGTGATGTTGTTGGAGCCGGAAAAATTCACTGCGCCGGCAGTGATTGGTGAACCCGCGCTCTGTTCTTTTATACCGGTGATCTCGTTTGTATTGTCGATACCCACAACAATATTATTTATACAAGCGAGTGCGCGCGTACCGCTTGAGTTGTACCATACGGAGCCATTAACAGATCCTGACGGACATGCACCGCCGAGTGTTGTGGCAGTATTCTTCCAATCAAGATTGAGCCAGATGGGTGTTGCTGCACCGGACCCCGCTCCGATACTTGTTGAGGTGGCATTGGTACGAAGCGCGGTTCCCCACACATTTGCCGCCACGCGCGCATAGGGAGTGGCGTCCATACGCTGACGAGGGGTGAGGTTTTCCATTGCGCCGTTATCACAAGTAACATTTGAAGCGGAAACCCCCACATTCAAATACACAGTGTCGTTGGTTGAAAAATCGAAGTCGAGCGCATTGGCGACACCGATTCCAACATCAAACACACCGTTGGTGACCGTTACAGTGTTGGAGGTAGGCACAGCTGTTGGCCAAAGCTTTGTACCAGCCGTAGAAGCGTCAAAAATCGAAAAGCACACATAATAAGTTCCTGAGTAAGGGTCGCCGGTATTATTGGTCAAGCGCCCTTGATATGAAAGCTTGCTCGAAACACCGAGTGCCGCATTCACATCTTTGGGAAAGATCATTGGCGCTGCGAGCGAAATGACAAAGAGCACCGAAAGGATCCCCTCGGCACCCTTAAAGAGAAATTTAAAAATACGATTTCGTATCCATTTTGTTCGGTTGAATGTGACGCCGCTTGAAGAAAATGACATAAAAAAGTTTATCGTAAAAAAAACTATGCGAACGAAAAATGCTTCATCATATTATCCGTTTCAGTATAGCATTTTTCTAATGCGTCTTGAAGTCCTTTTTCGTCGGGAAATGGCACATCGGTAAAATGACGATTCACATGCACCGCGACCTCTAGCGGGCCCGTGACTTTGAGGAACCATACTTCAACAACTTTTTTTCTTTTCAGAGTAAACTGAATGCCGGTATCAAGCAAGTCTGCGCCATCGAGCGCTTCATCTGCAAAAAAGGGCAAGAAAAGCTCCCTCAACTGGATCAGGTTTTGAGTACGAAAATAAATATCCATATTGATGCCCCACGCACTGAGCGGATAGCGGCTAAAGAGCGTGTCGTACGCATGTCGCGCGTCTTTTGCGAGGCGTGATTTCTCTATTTCCTCCCCCGACTCATCGTCGATGCGCACACGCGGATACTCGACGGTAAAGCGAGTTTTTATCGCAGGGAGCGTGAGCACTTTTGCGCGGAGGACCGGATCGTCCACCAAGCGCGCGCCCTTTGCCTCTTCCCCTCGGTACAAAGCCATCAAATCCGCGCTCTCCGGAAGCGCAAAAGACTTCTCGTGAAAGAGGAGCGCGATATTGGAGTGATGGAGTGATTTTGAGGTGATCATGTGATTATTGTGATTGCCTGTTGAAGTCAAGCTTCAACAATATTTTATCCAATCAAACGACGCGCCTCTTTCTTTATCAATGCAAAATCTTTTCTATTAAGCTCCCCTATTTTATTCTTTAGCAAACTTGTATCGATTGCGCGAATATGAAAAATGAGCGCGATAGAGGTAGAAGTTAAACCATTTTTTTCAGTTGGGACAACAGGCAAAGTGAATGGAAAACGCAACGCTGCCTTATTGCCGGTGCAGGGAATAATGGTCACTATAGTTTTTGCCACGGTGGCAACTACGATAGCGGGGCGAACACCGCTTTGCTCATGCGTACCAAGTTCCGGAATATGAACAACCCATATATCGCCGGGCTTCATATTAGAAATTATATTTTCGCATACTTTTGGCTGATAAAATATCCCATGAGTGAAGCTCTTTCTGTAAGTTTACAAGGTCTTCAAAGCTACCGAGATAACTTGAAACAGCGCGCTTGACGATTTCACTCTCCGCTACGCCGAGCTTCTTGGAAGCAAACCGTACCTGCTTTTTCATTTTTTCATCAAGTATTTCCATTTTTTTATGTTAGCACAGGGTGAAATCAAGCACAATGTCTGTTGAAACCAGAATTCAACAGAGACTACGGTGTAATTTGCAAGCCTGCCCCTGCGGTAATATCTGTAGCTGACTCGTATGTCGTATCGGGGCAAGTTTTTACTCCGCTCGATACGCCTCCCGCCCAGCTCGTCTGCGGACAAACCTTGTTGCGCCAGCGGAGGAAGTAGTCACTCACCGTCACGGGACTTCCCGACCCTTGCCACGAGACGGTCACCGTCACTTTTTGCGTCGAGGGATCAAAAAGTCCGGTGCTCGTTGTGCAGGTCGTGAGCGTGCCGTCCGTGTCGGTAATGCCGGTAATTGCGCGAGATGTCGGCGTTGTGTCGCGACATACATTTTGTATTGTAACATACCGCGTATAATTTGCCGTGTTGAGCGCGATGGCCTCATCGCCCGCAGCAAGCGTCCATTTGCCTGCCGACGGTGCGGGGTAATAATGCTGTGTCCACTTGGTGAGCGTGTAGATATTCTGCCATTTCTCTTCCGCCGTCCCCCGCACCGCCTCGAGCGCCTCGTTCGCCAGCCCTATCGCCACATCGCTTTCGCCCGAGGTTTTCCCGCTCTGCAAACTCACAAACACCGCCTGCGACCCCACGGAAAGGACGACGGCGAGGATTGATATCGCGATGAGGAGCTCAAGGAGGAGAGCACCACGGGTACGCGAACAACTGACAACTGACAACTGACAACTGACTGGACTCAGTGGGGTACCTATAGTTTTTCTTGACTTTATTTTTATCATAATCTATACTTAGTTTACTTTTGGGGTGACCCACCGATCCAGGGCTCCGGCTCTGGTGATAATTTAGTAGAAAGCTCGAGCAAAGTCTCGAGTTTTTCTTTTACTCGAGCAAAATCGGCAACATCAAGTGTTGTGAGACGACGCTGGAACCTGTTCGCACTGAACATCCTTATTTGATAAAGCAGGACTGACACAACCTCTCCATGAACTACTACATCAATAAACCATGTCCCCGTCTTTCTTTTTGTTGAAAGTGGGATGCCTATATAATTTTCGCCTGAGAGTTTCTTCAAAATTAACACGGGGCGCCCAAAAACATCACCCTTGCCACAGGATTCATCTCCAACATTCGTTCCAACAGCACACCACCACACTTCTCCTTGTTTGAAGAGAAATTTCTGTCCTACTTTTTCCAATTGTTTCTTTCGGTCGTTCCAACCATCAAAATCTTTTATATAATCATCCATATGTTCTATATTATACCTAATACACCGCGCCGATGCTCGAGACCGTGGTCGTGGCATACTTGCCTTCGGATACGATGACGACGGTCGCCACGGTCGTGGTGCCGGAGATTTTTGTGAAAATAATGTCCTTGTTTGAGCCGGCCGATGGGTCGGAAAAAACAAGACCTCTTGAAAGCGTCGTCGTTGCTGTCACGGTCCCGCCGGCATAGTTTGTCGGCGTTGAGAAAAGTTCGTAATACTGGTCGCCTCCGTTCACATTCACGATGTGCGCCCCCCATTTGAACCCATCCTCCCCTATCATCGCTTTCGACCGCGCATGGCGCAGGTCGCTCGCAAGTGTTTTCGAGACCGACTGTATTTCTACATTTTTTATAAATTCTCGATAGTATCCCGACCCCACTGTCCCCAAAATAGCGATGATTGCGACGACGATGAGCAATTCCAAAAGGGAAAAGCCCTTTTGGAAACATTTGACATTTGACATTTGACATTTGACGGGAGACAAACGCAAAGGAGACACGGGTATGCGAGTGGCATTTCGTGTCCCGTTAATTGTCCGCGAAGCGGTGTCACATGTTAATTGTTCTTTTTTCATTTTGTTCCCTGTCAATTGCGAATCAGCTGATTCGTGTCTTGGACATAGACATGTCGCCCGTCAATTGTTCTCCTAGGTAAAATGCCCCACGAGCTGATAAATCGGTAGAATGATAGAAAAGGCGATCGAGCCGACGAGGAGACCCATGACGAGGAGGAGGATTGGCTCGAGCGTCGCGGTCAAATCTTTGAGCTTATTGTCGACCTCTTCTTCATAAAAATCAGAAAATGTTCCCAAGATCTCGGAGAGCGTGCCGGTGCGCTCGCCCACGATGATGAGACTGATGAGAAGGCGCGGGAAGAGATCGGGGAATTTTGCGAGTGACTCCGATATGGGAATGCCGTTTTTAATATCCACACCGACGGCATCGAGCGCTTTGGTGTACCCTTGATTGCCGATGGACTGCGCCGAGAGCTCGAGCGCTTCGACGGCAGAGATACCGCTTGCTATCAGGTTGCCGAAGGTGCGCGAAAAACGCACAAGCGCCACTTTTTTGATGAGGTTGCTTGCGACGGGCATATGCGCAATGACCGAAAAGAAGATCTTTTTACCGAAGCGCGTGGTGCGGAAATATGCAAAAAACCAGACGAGAAATGCGAGGAGGACAGCGTCGAGTGTGTAGCTCCAGACAAGCATATTCGATATGCCGAGGAACACTTTTGTGATGAACGGAAGCTCCACCCCGCTCGAAGCAAACGCTTTGGTAAGCCGCGGCAAGACGAACATGAGGAGAAGCGTCACCACACCGCCCGAAGCGACAAGAAGAATGACCGGGTACATTAGCGCGGACTTGATTCTGCTCCGCAAGTTGTATTCTTTTGCGAGGTATTTTCCGAGCTCAACGAGCGTCTTGTCGAGCTGTCCCGACATTTCACCGGCGCGGAGCATCCCCATAAAGATCGGCGGAAAGAGATTTGCATGCGCTTCAAACCCTTTTGAAAGCGTCTGTCCGCTTTTGAAAAGCGACTGCGCCTCCTGAAGGATTCTTTTCAACGCGGGCTTGTCGGTGTCGGAAATAATGATCTCAATCGCCTCTGCGATGGAGAGCCCCGCCTTTGTCGTCGCGGCAAGGTTGCGCACGAGGAACATGATATCAACCGGCTTGATACTGCCGAAAAACTCGATTGCCAAAAGCCCTTTTCCTTTCCCGCGCGCATTGAGCGCGTCTACCGAAATGGGCGTGAGGTCGCGCTTGACGAGGTATGCCACGACCTCGTCGCGCGCCGACCCCTCGTACTCGCCATGCACGATTCCTCCGTCTTTATTATATGCTTCGTAAATAAAAGTACTCATACTGAAAAAACAATTAACATTTGACGATTGACATTTGACTTGATTCCAAACACAAACAAACAACATATAGTGAGGACGACATCGGATTTCTTATTTTGTATTTGCATTTTACTAATTGTCCGCGAAGCGGTGTTAATTGTCAATTGTCCCAAACATTCATTTTTTTGGTGATTTTAGTAAACTTTTACGAAATGCGGTGAGCTGGTTTGCAAGTACTTCAGCCCCACTCAAACAATCTTTGTGTTCCGCACTCGCAAGGTATCCACTATCCAATGCAATGTCACAACATGCCACAACCTCATTAAGAGAAGTATGCGACATATTCAAAAAATGTGCAAAGTCCTTGTCGGTCATACGATCTGAACCCTCAGCAATATTGAGAATGATTGAATCGAGTGCGCGAGACATTTGCGCGGTCAATGAAAATTGCTCCGAGTGCGGAAATTTCTTCTTTGCTAATATTTTTACATTACGCACAAAAACACGCGCATCACCATACACAGGGAACTGCCTGAATCTAAATTTTTTATTCTGTATCTGCATTGTGTATTCTGTCAAATGTTACATGTCAAATGTCAATTGTTGAGAGTTGTTACTCCTTAACAACTCTCAGGATTTCCTCGATCGTCGTCACGCCTTTTTCGACTTTGTCGAGACCGTCCTCGAACATCGTGGTCATGCCGTCCTCTATCGCTTTTTTGCGCACCTCGGAAACCGGCGCCTCGCGGAGGACGAGCTCGCGGACGGCGTCGGTGACGCGGAAAAGCTCGAAGATGCCGACCTGTCCTTGAAAACCGGAGTTCCCGCACACTTTGCATCCGCGACCGCGGAAGAGGGTCGTGGGAAGGTTCTCTGCGACCTTGCCCACAAGCTCAATCTGCGCTTTGATGAGGCGCGTGATCTCCGGACTTGCGGGGTAGGACTCGGTGCACGAGGCGCAAATACGGCGCACGAGGCGCTGGGCGATGACGAGGTTTACCGTCGAGGAAAGGAGGAATGCCGGCGCGCCCATATCGAGGAGGCGCGGAAGCGCTGACGGTGCATCATTGGTATGGAGCGACGACAAGACGAGATGCCCCGTGAGCGCCGCATGCACGGCAATCTCCACGGTTTCATTGTCACGGATTTCACCAATCATAATAATGTCGGGATTTTGGCGGAGGAGCGCACGGAGGCCGTTTGCAAAAGTGATCCCCGCTTTCGGATTGACCTGTGTTTGGTTCACGCGCGGAAACTCGTATTCGACAGGGTCCTCGATGGTGGTGATGTTGACCGACGGCGTATTCAAAATATGGAGCACCGCATAGAGCGTCGTTGTCTTGCCGTGTCCTGTCGGGCCCGTCACGAGGATCATCCCGTGCGGTTTCTTTATTTCGTCGTAGAGAATGACGATGCCCTCATCCGACATGCCGAGGTCCTTGAGCGTGAGCGGGCGCGCCGAGCTTTTGAGGAGGCGCATCTCGACTTTTTCCCCGTGGAAGACGGGCATGATGTTCACGCGCACATCAAGGTTTGATCCGTCGTCCATTTCAAAACGAAAACGACCGTCCTGCGGGACGCGGTGCTCGTCTATCTGAAGGTTGCCAAGAATTTTTACGCGCGCGACGAGGACGGGCGCGATTGCTTTCGGCAAGCTCAAAATCTCGTGCATAATGCCGTCGATGCGGAACCGCACAAGAAGCTCGCGTTCGAGCGGTTCGAAATGAATATCCGAAGTCGAGAGCGCCACCGCATGATCCATGATGTTGTCGAGGATTGTTACGATAGGAATCGCCGTCGCCGTCTTTGAGAGATCTTTATCGTCCGCTATCACGAGAGACTGCTCGACATTCTCGGAGATAATATCATTAAATTCAACGCCGATATTTTTCTTGTAGTGCTTGAGCCCGTAGCGGAGACTCGAAAATGTGGTGAGGTGCGCCTCGACCCATGCGCCGAGTTTCGCGCGGACATACTCGATCGTGTCATAGTCAAACGGATCGAGCATCGCGAGCCGTGCGATCCCCTTTTCTTTGTCATATCCGAAGAGCACGATGTCTTTTGACTTCGCATATGCCTCGGGAATAAGCTCTACCGTCGCCGGGTCAAGCGTCTCCTTTTTTAAATTCACCACCGGTGCGCCATAGTACGGGCTCAGCAATTCTGTAAAATAATCCTCTGGAATTTTCCCGCTCCCGATCAAAATATTCGCGACCGACTGCCCCGAACGGCGAGACTCTTCTGCCACAGCAACAAAGTCCTCCTCTTTCACGAGTCCCGACTCAAGCACTATCGATTTCAATTTCTCTTCAGCAATGTGCATAATGTTCAGTACAGTATATCACGCAAAAACAAAATAAACACTACAAGAAAACATCAAAAACAAAAACTTAACACAAAAACATTACACCGCATCCACCACCCCCCATAGGACTCACCTATGGGGGGTACCCATGGGGAGCTATGAGGGGCGCTAAATAAAATCTTTAAACGATAACCATTCATCAATAAACTGGTCAAAATCCTTAAAATTGAGAAAATACTGCGGGAATGCTTTCTTATTGAGGATACGACCCTCTTCCCTATTCCTTCCCATATAATCAAAGTAACTTGAGTGATAATACTCTGCGAGATATTTTTTTGCAGCAGCACGATCTATGATGCCGTTCTTTTTCCATTTTGGATCAATGATCTTCACAGGATTAAGATGGATATAGGAAAAGAGATACCTCAGATATTCATCAGTATCTACATGTACTGCTTTAAATACTCCTTCAAACAGACTTCCGGTGCGCCCATATTTTTTATTAAAATATGTTGAGTATGCAGTCAGTACTTTTTGCATAAAAAGACTAATCCCTCCCTCAATTTTTTCATGCAAAAGTAAGTGAAAATGATTAGGCATCAGACAATAAGCTCCAACATCAACAATCGTATCACCTCTATCGTGCTCGTAGGCCTCACCAATAGGGATATCACGAAAAACTACACCATTTTCAGAATTACACAAATAAAGAAGTTTCTCAAAGCGTCGATAATCGCTTTTATCTAAAAAGATGCGCCTCTTCTCTGTCCCACGATTATAAATGTGATAAAATTCCCCAATTGAAAAATCAAATTTTCTATTCATAATAATTTTACTATACCACACTTCCTACTCTCCATAGGACTCACCTATGGGGTGTCACCTATGGGGTGTTAGAGTTTGAGGAGGGGGTAGAGGTGGAGGGCGGTGAGGATTGGGATTGCGAAGAGGAGAGCGAAGGGGGCGGCGAGGAGGAATGCGGGGGGAAGCGGGATGCGTTCGATGCCGTAGAGGACACGGGCGCCGAGAGAAAGCAGGATGGCGGAGATAAGCCCTATGGGCAAAAGCACGATGACTCCCGGCCAGCCGGAGATGAGCATTGCGAGCACGATAAGCATGATGTCCCCTTCCCTAAAGTTGAATGAGCGATATCGCGCGCGCGCGACAAGGAAAAGATAAAATAGCCCTGTTACGATAAGTAGTGCGATGGTGCTCAAGAAAAAATGTTGGAATGAGTAGAAGGCAAAGTATCCGTGAGCGCCGTCAAAGAGCGGGCGAAGGAATTCGAGGTATGATGGAAATGGGACATCCGGAGAAAGTGGTGACGAAAGAAATATTTTTGTAAATTCACTCTTGCTCCAAACAATGTACTGCCCCCATGTGAGAAATATACCGAAGAAAAGATGGGTAGTGACAGCAATTCCAGCGAGCCAACTATACGAAATATTTTTTACCCAAAACGGACGGAAAAATCGTACGACAACAATACAAAAAAAGATTATCCATGCCGCGAGAGCAATCATGTTGAAATTGGAGAAAATAAAGTTGAATGACATGGAAGCTATTATACTAAAAAATAATAGTACCCGCTACTCGCCTCCTTATGTATTGAAGTCTGACTTCAATACAGGATGGAAAACAAAAAAACAACCCATTAGGAAGGGTTGTTTTTTTAGAAACTTGAGTTAATTAGAATGCTCCAGATATTGGCAATAGATTTAAGCTATTCCCTGTTTCATAATAGCTATCATTATCTCCACCATCTTTTGCCATCTTTAGTTCATCGGTTTTGTACGCCTGACTCTCGAGTACGGCATCTATTTCAAAGATATATGCTGGTTTACCCGCAGTATTTGAACCATTCTGGCATGCGTAGCGGTATACGAGGTCGCCTGATGCCACTGTTGCAGTTACTGTATTTGTAGGATCAACGGGGAAGCTTGAGATTGGTGTTCCTCCCGTTAAGGCTTTGAGATTTACTGGAATCCACCCATTCCCGTCAACTTTTCCAGGGGTGGCTGAATAATATCCTGTAGTGCCAAAAGTTTGAGCACCAGCAGCGGTGTCAGCGCCTGGGGTGAGCGCCACGGCAAGGGTTGGAACAGAAGAGACACTGTATGAAATCTTTGCTGCAGTGTTGTTTGAGGTTGTCCCGCCCCATGTTGTAGAAGTAAGACATGTTGAGCTAGCTGCGGCAGCTGCGGCAAAATTATCCAAACTTGGAGTCGAAGATGCCGTGAGCATGATGCCGAGGGCGGTTTTGACTGTTTTCAAGTCCGAAATACGCTGAGCGTCGCGGGCTTTTTTTAGAGTTTCTGCGGGGTTTAGCATGAACACGAGGGCAATCGAGAGGATGGCGATGATTGCGATAACGATGAGGAGCTCGAGGAGGGTGAAGCCTTTTGCGTGTGCATTTTTCTTCATATTTGTAAGTGAAATCATGGTGATAATGTTAGTTGATAAGGGTTAGAAACTTGCTGGAGAAGCACCACCTGCACCAAGAATCTTCAAATTTGTACCCACCTCATAATAATTAGAACTGTTGCCCCCGTCTTTTGTAAGCTTGTTATCAGCTCCAGTGGTGTATGTATTGCTTTCGAACACTGCGTCAACTTCATATGCAAGCGGATTTATCGAACATGCATAACGATATGCGAGAGTTGAAGTTGAGATATTAAGTGCTGTATCGGTACCGAGTGAATTTACCGGGTCAATGGGAAGATTTGAGATCGGGGAACCTCCAATAAGAGAATCAAGGTTTACGGGAATCCAGCCATTGCCATCTGTAAGAGTATAGTTTGCAGATGCAGATGAAGTTGCGAAAGAGGTAACTGCCGTGACACCATCAAGACTTAAGTCTGTAACGGCGGCAGTACCTGAAAGGGAGTAATGAATCCACGGACCAGTAGCACTATATGCCCACGCTGTAGCAGGAGTCGCTTTACAGCCATTGTTATTAGTAAGACCCCCCAAATAAGGAGTCGTCGTGCTTGTAGTATAAATTCCAAGTGCGGTTTTTATCGTACTCATATCTGACATTCGTTGAGCGTCGCGGGATTTCTTTAGCGTTTCTGCTGGGTCCAAAACGAGTACGAGGGCGACGGACAAAATGGCGATGATGGAAACGACGATGAGGAGCTCGAGGAGGGTGAAACCCGCCTCTCGTTTCTCTTTTATGTTCATATTTAAATTCATATTTATTAAAATTATTTATAATTAACCTTTTTATTATATCAGA
Organism: Patescibacteria group bacterium; assembly: GCA_038063615.1. Taxonomy (GTDB): domain Bacteria; phylum Patescibacteriota; class Minisyncoccia; order Phycocordibacterales; family UBA1550; genus UBA1550. The sequence goes on from JBBTUT010000019.1 coordinate 27,398, forward strand.
GTGGTTTTGGAAATGGAAGCAAGTTATCCACATTTGACATATAACATGTGACATTTGACCAAATACCAAATACAGAGGACCGACCTTTAATACGGTGCGGGTGCAGAAAGGTCGGACCTCGGGTGCACGGGTGTCAGTTGTCAGTTGTCAGTTGTTCTCGCGCTACCGCGTGAGGTACCCCTTCACCTTATCCACCACTTCCTGAATGGGATAGTCCACTTTTACCAAATACTCATTGGCGCCCATTCCGAGCGCGCGGTCTTGGTCGGTCTTTTGACCGAGGTTTGAGAGCACGATGACGGGGATGCCGGCAAGCTCGGGGACTTTTTTGATATCCTCGAGCACGCCGAAGCCGTCTTTTTTGGGAAGCATCAAGTCGAGAATGATAAGGTCGGGCTTTTCAGACGCAATCATTGCGACTGCTTCTTCTCCGTCGCGTGCCAAAAGAGTCTGCATCCCCTCTTTGGCGAGTTTTATCTCATACACTTTGGAGATGTGCTCGTCGTCCTCCACAATCATCACTTTTTTCTTGTTTGTGTCCATATCTTTATCTATGCGTAGCTTAAAACTTTTTCCACGAGAGCGTCTATCTCATAATCACTCTTGACCAAGTAATCAGCGATGCCAAGCCCGCGCGCGATACCCTTTGACTCTTCACGACCCGACACCGAGCAAATGACGACCTTCAAATCTTTGTAATCAGCATGCTTGCGAATCTCGGCGAGAAACTCGATGCCGTTCATCCCGGGGAGCAAGAGGTCGAGCCAGATGATATTCACCGCATCATGTTCGGATTGAAGCACCTCGAGCGCCTCCTCTGCGCGGAGTGTTGAAATAACGCGATGCCCCCTTTGCTTGAGTTTGAAGACCACCGCGCGATTGAGCGCGACATCGTCTTCGACTAAAAGAATTGTTTTGGGTTTCACCTCAGTTTCCATGATTTTTTTATTGTAGCATGGGCGAGCACTTCTCGCCAAGTCGAAAGTCCATAAAGTCCTTAAAGTCAAAAGTGGGTGCGGGTACAAATGCATTTACTTTATAGACTTTATGGACTTTCGACTTTATAGACTTACTATTGGTACCGTAAAGAAAAATGTCGACCCCTTTCCCTCTTCGGTCTCAAACCACACTTTGCCACCCCACGATTCTACGAGCTCTTTCACCAGCGCAAGTCCGAGCCCAGAGCCGTCGGGAATCGTAGCGCGGGCATTCTCCGCGCGGAAAAACTTCGAGAAAACGCGACTCCTCTCCGCCTCGGGGATACCGATGCCGTTGTCGCGCACCGAGTAAACGACTTCGCTTTTTTGTCCCTCTGCCTCTTCTTTCTTTCTCCACGCGATCTCAATAATGCCGTCTTTCAGACTTGTATAGCGAATCGCATTTGAAAAGATGTTGAGCACCACTTGGCGAAGCGTGAGCGGGTCGAGCGATACAATAATGGGGTCGCCCTCTGGAGACAGCACCGAGAGAGTGCTTCCTTTTTCATCGATCTGCGAAGCGAGCTCTTTTGCTATTTCCCCCGTAAATGTAGAGAGATTTATCGGCTGTTTCTCCGCTTTGATCTTGCCGCTCTCGACGCGCGAGATGCCGAGAAGGAGATCCACTGTCTGGTACAATCGCTCCGCCCCGCTATGCACCTCGGTCATAAAATCTTTCTGCGCATCGTTCAAAATACCCACATCGCCGGACAAAAGCATTTCCGAGTACCAGCGAATAGAAGTGAGCGGAGTGCGGAGCTGATGCGATGCGACGGAAATGAAACCGGACTTCGCCTCGTCAAGCTCGCGGTCTGCGGTCACATCGCGGACGACGATAACCCCGCCGGAAAGTCCTCCGCCGAGAGGTGCGACCGAGAGCACGACGGGAATCTGCTTTTCTCTCTGCGCGGTCGTCAAAGATATCTCGTCCTCGAGTGTGGTCGTCACGATCAATTTTGTGAGGAACATCTCTTCGGTCGGCCACTCCGCGGGAGAAATCTCTGTTTTCTTATTTTTCCAAAGCTTCATGACCTCGCGCAGGTCTTTGCCGATGATCTCTTGAAGCGGCATCGCAAACAGCTGAAACGCGCGCGGATTTACCAAAGTGATCTTGTATTCTCCGTCAATGAGGATGAGCCCGTCCCCGATAGATGACAGGACGGTCTGCAGTCTATTGCTTTCAACCTGAAGCTTTTCTCCCGCCTTCCACGAATCTTCGAGGAGGTTGAGCGTTGCTTTTTTTGACTCCTCAAGAAATTTTTGCTGTTTCTCGTGCTCGGCAAGGTCTTTTTCAAGTGCTTCTGCTTTTTCCTCGACATCGCGCTTGGATACTTCCAAATCTTTTCGCGCGCCACGGATGGAGGCGATCATCGTATTGAACGACGATGCGAGGTACCCTATCTCGTCTTTTTTCGTCTGTATTTTTACCTGCACATCGAGGTCGCCTTCTGTCACTCGCTTTGCGACCATAACGATATTGCTGATGCGCGCGAGCGGATCGCGCACGAAAAATACCGCGATGAGAACGCCGAAGACAAGCATGGCGAGTCCTCCGGCAAATACGATGCGCGTGAGCATATCAAATGGAGCAAAAACTTCATCCACTTGAACCTCAACCACCAGCACGAGCCCATCGTCTTTGAAGCACATCGACTCGCCCAAGACGCGAAGCCCTTGATAATTGTCGTACTCCTCGCTTATTTCTCCTCCGTTCTCCATACATTCGCGCACGGGAAGCGTGTCCACCCTCTGGTGCAAAAGTACATTTTGCATATAGCGCGACGGGGTCACCATCGTATAGTCGCTATTGACCAAATAAATATCGGAGGTTTTATAACTTTCCAAAAGAGCCGTTCTTGAAACCCTGTTTGTCGTCGGAGCCGTTTGGTCATCGCCGACACTGACACCGAGAGCATGAGCGATCTCTCGCGTATTGGCAAAATGGACGAGGAGCACCGCGTCGATCGGCTCATGTGCTCCTTCCTTTCCGAGGGCAAACAATCGCGCGGTCACATGGGTCATCGGCTCCGATGTTTCGTCTTCCTCAAAAATGAAACCTCTTACAAACACTTCGCTGAACGATGAGGTGACCGTTTTGCTGAAATGATGCGCTTTGAGCCGTACCTCTTCCTCCAGCTCATCCGTTCCAACGCGGTCGAGGCGCGTGGAAGCAATGACGATGCCGTTTCGGTCGAGAAGGTCAACAAGGAAAACAGTCTTGTCGTAGGGCATTTTATTCTTGGCCACATACGCCGCGAATTCTTTTTCGAGGCGCGCGCGGTCGGATGTTCCTACCCCCGCATCAAGTATCCCCTTTGCCATACCCTGAATCTTTACATCAGAACTCCAGTCGAGTGTGCGCGCTTTCACTTTTTCCAAAAAAGCGAAGTAGGTGCTCTCGCTTTGTTCGGCGATGATAAAGAAATCGCTGGTTATTTGTTTTTTGAAAGTATCCCCCACTGTGTACTCAACGAACACCGCAACGGCAAGTACTATTGTCAGAAAAAATATTCCAAAAAAAAGTGTTGTCTTGGCGCGCAACTTCATGGGGTTGAATATTGAATATCGAATGTTGAATGTTGAATGTTGAATAAAGCCCGTACCCATTCCTGAATCAGCAGATTCACGTCTTGGGCGCAATTTCAATATTCGATATTCTGCTTTTACATTGTAGCATGCAAAGAAATAACTTGGTATACTGTTTGAGTACAAAACATGTGACAGGTGACACCGCTTCGCGGACAAGTGACAAGATGCAGTGGCATTAAGTCAATTGTCAAATGTTAATTGTTCCCCAACCCATGAATTTCCTAAACCTTCTCACAAAAGAAAAACTTGTTGCCGGAATCGAGATCAGCGATTCGGTCATTCGTATCGCATTTTTTCGCGCGCAAAACAAAAAATATAAAAATGAACGGAGGGTGGAACAAACAACTGACAACAAACAACAAACAACTGACGGGGTGCGGGGACAAAAAGAACAAGTGGAGCGGAGAGTATCGGAAGAACTTGTTCTCATCGAAGAACCGATCGCGGCAAACAT
>JBBTUT010000019.1:31517-33785 GCA_038063615.1 Patescibacteria group bacterium
CCATCTACCAATGAAATCCTCCTTTCCACCGTGCCTCGCACTGTCGTGCAGGGATATATTTCAGCGCTTGAGCTTGCAGGGATCAAGACCCTCGCGCTCGAGTCCCATCTCGCTTCTATCGCGCGCGCTGTAAAATTGACTCCGGGACGCATCACACTTTTTTCCAAAAAAACGCCGGACGGAGCGACTATCTTCGCACTCAAAGACGGTATTTTGCGCTTCTCGCGCACGCTTCCGCTTCGCTTCGTTCCCGAAAGCCAGATCCACTCCGAGACCATGCGCGCCAAATCAGCGTTTGAAACAACTGCAAAAGAACCGGTGGACGAAGCAGACCTTGCAAGCGCGCGCATTCGCGACGACTACGCCAAACACACCGCACTCACGGAGCCGGGGTCAAAATGGCTCATCGCGCTCGGTGCCGCGATTCGCGGAAAAATCCCCGAGGGTGCAGACAACCTCGTCAGTCTCCTTCCTGTCGGCACCGAGGAAGCATATGCGTACCAAAAAGCGACGACATTCGCCGTCCTCATCCGCAACATGACGATCGGCGTGTCTGTCTTTTTCATAGTGGCGTTCCTCTCCGCGTACTTCTTTATGCTCTCGCTTTCACAAAACGCGAACCGCACGATCACCACCCTTTCCTCATCACCAATATCACCCGAGCTTGCCGAACAAGAATCCCGCATCGAACGCGTAAACGCGCTCACGGAAACCGCGTCTCTCCTCTTGGCGGAAACTCCCGTCTGGAGCACCGTGCTCACCGAGCTCACCAAACTCACCACCGATGGCATCGTAGTCTCAAATTTTTCTGCCGGTTCACTCGCCGGCACGATGGCGATGTCCGGCACCGCGCGCGACCGTGCGACGCTCAATCAATTCAAAAAATCACTGCAAGATTCCGTGATGCTCGCCGATGTCGGGCTCCCCATCACCAACATCGCGCAAAGAGAAAACCTCCCGTTCTCTATTTCATTCCGCCTCAAAGACCCGGGTATTTTGTATTATAAATGATATTATAGATAACATGTTCACTACACGAAATCTCCTCATGCTCATCGGTCGCCACGCGGCTGTCGCCCTCGCCGCGATCGGCGTCGCCGTGCTCGCTTCATACTTTCTCGCGCGCGAGATCACGCGTATTTCCAGCGCGGTCATCCAAAACCGCCACCTCGCCACTCAGCTTGAAAAGCGCACCGAGCTTTTTTCAACGATCGCGCGCGATGTGCAAATAGTCGGGGAAAGCGACACCATGATAGAAAGCTCTTTTATTCCATCAGACAGTATTTTTGAATTCATCTCCGCGCTCGAAAGTATCGCTCTCAAAAACGGCGCGACCCAATCGTCCAATTTTGAAAATCCTGTCCCGTCATCTGTTTCCTCGCCGTTTCCGCTCTCGACGATCGGCTATACAAGCACGCTCGCGCTCAATGTTTCCGGACTCACCAACTACCTCAAAGACTTCGAGCGCCTCCCCTATTTTACCAAGATAGAAAACCTGACCATCTCGTCATCGGACCCCCTGGGGTGGCGCGGAGCATCGAGCGCGTCCTTCCGTGCGTCGCTCTATACCAGATCAGCACAATAACCATCATATGAAAAAAAAATTACCATTCATCCAGTCTCTGAAAAACATTAAGCCGTTTGACTTGGTGTACCCGGGAGTGCTCGTTCTGTTCTTTGCACTCGTCGCCATCATATTTTTCTTTACGATACGATTCATCTCACGAAACATAAACAAAGCATTTTCTCCAGAGGAAGGCGGTCCATCGCAAGCACTCAATGTCGAGCGATACAAACTCACCGCAAAGAAACTCAACATCCCCGTCGCCACCTCGCAAGAAATCGCGACGATGCCGGAAGTTTTAGCAGGGGTAGCCATTCCCGACACGCACGCAACGAATACCCTCGCCGTCGCCGTGCTCGACAAAAGCGCCCTCACCATAATGGTGAAGAACAGTACGCCCAAAAAAGGCGTTGCTTCCACGCTTGCAAAAACGCTCGAGGACAGCGGTTTCAAAAAACCGCAAACGGGAAATGAATCAACACTATACGCAACGACCACGATCCTCCTCAAAGAAAGCAAGAAAGAATACGGGGCGCTTCTCCTTGATGCGGTGCGCAAAACCTATCCTGATGCAGTGGCGACAACAGCGAGCTCGGAGAGTGGTTCGTCTGACGCAACGATCATTATCGGCACACGCTAGAAAAAATTATGGAAAAAAACATTCAAACAGCAGACCTTATCCGCACCACAGGATTTGAAGGCGA
>JBBTUT010000020.1:0-6508 GCA_038063615.1 Patescibacteria group bacterium
CTAGAACACAGTTACTTACTTAACGGTAGATGCACTTTTAACTTTGGTCTGACACCGAAGCCACTTGGCGATCTTTTTCTTGTCGCGGGCGAGCCAGAGGGCTTTTGTGCGGATGCGTTCGAGGACTTGTTCGACTGCGCGCGCGGCTCCGGGGGCTGGATTCTTTTTGAAGAATCTTTCGATGTCCGCGGCATCGCGTTCACGCACAAAGACTCCGAGATATGAAACGAGGGACGAGAGACTTTTTGCTCCTCCGTATCGCTCGAGAAGCACAGGCCATTTCTGTTTCATAAATTTCCATGAGAGGTCTCTGCCTTTCGGATTCCCGAGTACCGCTCCAAAAAATCGAATCGTCTCTTGATGACGCACATTGTTTGAAAGCGAGAATGCGAGGGTTTTTTCAAGAAGCTCTTTTTGCATGAAACGACCGAGAGCGGCGCCAATCCTATTTTTCTCTTCATGAAGCGCCGCATCTTTGTACATTTGTATCAGTTTTTCGTATTCCGCTTTTCCTCCGTGGCGCGCAACCGTCGCGTACACGACACCGCGCAGGTCGGCAGGAATCGGGTTCTTTCCTTTCTTTATTCCACCAAACAATGTGCGTGCTCGCGCGACCACGCTTTCATCACCATATCGCCCCGCATTTGAAAGAATGAGGCTTCGAAGAAGCGTGTCGGTATGTTGTTCATTATTCCTCTTTTTCCATCCCACCTTTTTCACCATCGGCGCAAAAATATCGCGACAAAATTTTTCATAGAGAGGGTTCGTCGATTCCTCGCCAATGAGGTGCCCCACCGTAGCAAGCCCCAAAGCAAGCTCGCTCCACACAGCATAACTTGTTTCATTTTTGTAGGTAGATGCAAAAGCGAGAGCAGTCGGCGTATCGAGCTCACCAGAAGTGGCAAGGTCCATACTGTCGCGGATGAGTCCCAAGCGGTCAGCAGGAGGAAGCTCTTTGTTCGACACGGGAGAACAAAGAGCTTCCCAAAGCTCCGGCGAATAATTCACACGCACCACGCTCGACTCCCCTGCGTTCGCCTTGACCCATCCGCCCTCAAATGAAGTGCTGTAGCGCGCACTCTTTTTGTCGAGCATAAACTTTTCTTTATCCGCACGACCCTCGCCAAGAATACCGACGGGCACCTGCCATACCGTGCGATCATTCGACTCTTTTTTAGAAAGCGGACTGATGAAAAATCTCGACTGCGAAATTTCAAGCTCATTCCCCTTTCGCGACACCGTAAGGAGCGGGTACCCGGGCTTGCCTGTCCACGCACTCATCATTTTCTGCACTTTCTTTTTTGAAACTTTCTCAAGCGCCTCCCAGAGATGAACGGTTGAGGTATTTTTATAGCTATGTTTTTTGAGATAGTAGCGCAATCCATCGCGAAAATCTTTTTCACCGAGATATTCTGCAAGCATACGAATCACGCTCGCGCCTTTTGAATAGCTCACCGTATCAAAGATTTCGCTGATCTCATCCGGATGATGCACATGTACCTCTATCGGATGCGTATGCTTGAGCGCATCGAGAGAGAGTGCGCTCCCGAGATCGCCTGAAACAAACTCTGTCCACATCTCCCACTCGGGAAACATATGGTCCACCGCAAGGTACTCAACATACGAAGCAAACCCCTCATTCAGCCACAAATGCGTCCACCACTCCATCGTCACCAAGTTGCCGAACCATTGATGCGAAAGCTCGTGTGCAATGACCACGGCAACCCATTGTTTTGTCGATGCAGAAGTTGCATCAGCATCTACCAAAAGCGCGGACTCGCGATAGGTCACCGCGCCCCAGTTTTCCATAGCACCCGAAGCAAAGTCCGGAACTGCGATCATATCGAGCACGGGGAGCGGATATGGGATATCGAAATACTTCGTAAAAAATGAGAGTGACTTGACCGCGCAGTCGAGAGCAAATTCAGCCTGATGCTTCTTCCCTGGCGTCGTGAACACACGCACGAGCACGCCCTCCTCTGTTTTCTTTTCTATGTATTCCAAGTCACCCACGATGAACGCGACAAGGTAGGTCGACATTTTTGGCGAAGGCGAAAACTCCACCACCTGATACCCCGGACTATGTTCACGAATGGAAGTCGGCATCGTATTTGATATTGCCATGCTTTTATTGGGCACGATGAGTTTTATATCGAAGATCGCTTTTGCCGCAGGCTCGTCAAAACATGGAAATGCGCGACGCGCGTCGGTCGCCTCAAACTGCGTCGTCGCCAAATGGTACTCTCTTCCGTCCACTTCATAACGACTGCGGTAAAATCCATGCATCTTATCATTGAGCACGCCACGGAAAACGAGTGTGAGTTTTGCTTTTCCCACTTCCAACGATTTGGGAAACATAAATGTCGCCGTCTCCGCTTTTTCATCATAAGTAATGCGAGATGCAAAAATTTTTACTTTATTTTGCACGATGACAGCGCTCTCTATCTCAAGATCTTTTGAATGAAGTGTAATCTCCTTCATTTTTTTCAAAAGCGAAAGCGCAATAGTCTCCTCTCCCTCAAACACAAAAGCATCAAGGTCCGGCTTGAGTGATAGCTGGTATCGCTCAGGTTTTACGAAAGGGGAAAGACGAACATTTTTGATGGATTTTTTCATAATGATCGTACTATACCAAAAACGCGGGCATTTTGCCCGCGTTTTTGTATTTGGTACTCCGACTACCAAATTATTTTATGGGGTGACATTGATATCAAGCTCCAATTTCAGTGTCGGCGTTATTGCTGAGTCAGTTTCTATATAGACGACTTTCTTTGCAGGACCGGTGCCTTGCGGTCCGTGCGCTGCTGGGTCTACTTCTACTTCAATGCTTATTTCTTGACCCGCTTTTACCGTCTCGCCTATGCTCGATAGCCCGCCATGCCCCGGCATACCAAACGGTCCTTTACGCGATATGCCGTTTACAATCGTCGCTTCCGTACACATGCAGGAAGTGTAAACTTTTACGATTTTGATTTGAGTACTCCCCATGTTTTTTATCTTGAACGAATGGCTCACCTTCCCTTTTACCATTGAGACCGTGCCGAAATCAAAAGATTTTTCTACGGAGACAAGCTCGCTGTAATTCCCCTTGCCTGAGATACTTGAATCGCCATACCACAAGCTGATCCCATTTGGCATTTTGCCCACTTTTATTTTTGTGATTTCTTTTCCTGCTTCCGTGTCAATCACCGACACATCATCGCTCTGCAAATTGGTTATGTACGCGAATCTTCCGTCCTTGGATACGACCACCCCGTGAGGTGCCGACCCGCCCTTGATTGCTTGCGCCAACTTCATTTCCTGCAGATCAATCTTGTAGACCGTATCGCCAACTGGCTGGTCAAAGTAAAAACCTTGGTCGGCGACGAACACGAATCGAGAATCTGGCGTTGGGTAGATCTGCACGGGGCCTTTCGCCTCTTTCGGCAGATCAATGTAGCTCAACTTTGCCGAAGCGATGTCATACACCGCCAAACTTTTTGCATCATACACGGAGGCGAGAGCATACTTTCCGTCCGGCGTGACTCCCGTCTGCACCGCCGCCCCTTTGAGTAAAATGTCTTTCAAGCTAAAGCTTGCGATGTCGAGAACCCCTAAGCTTTTGCCCCCAAGCATTGCGATATACGCAGTTTTGCCGTCAGGTGAAATACGAAGCCCGTGAGGCCCACCGCCCTTTTTTGTCGCAACCTCTTTCTCCACTTCAAACGAAGCAGTATTTATCTTGTACATGATACCTTTTTCCTGCGAAGCGACAACCGCATACGCACTATCCGGTGTCAGTGCGACATGAGAGAGATGCAAATCTTGTCCAATCTCAATTCTTTTCACAATTGCATCCGAAAACGGGTCTATGACAATGACCTCGTCATTGCTTTTTTCTGCAATCACCCCCTCATCGCCATGCCCAGTATCGGCGCGCGCTATCTGGATGATCCGAAAAGACATTCTTATTTCCTCATCCATCGCATTCGCCGTTACCCATACGCTTTTATTATCCGGCGCAACCTGCACATTGTGCGGCATATAGCCGACCGTCATGCCATTTTTATCCTCCGACAAATCAATTCTTTTCAAAACCTGCTTTGTCACCGTATCTATCACCGCTATTTCTCCCGAACCTTCAACAGCGACATATGCCTTGCCGTTAATTCCCAAAACTCCTTTGTCGTTTTCCCCATTTCCAAAATAAATGAGTACCCCGATTCCCACGATTGCGACCAGCGCAATAACTATTTTTATATTTTTCATTTTTTCAATAATTTAGTCTGTTAAAAAACAACTAAATTATTGATGGGCTGTTTACCAAAAGTGAGAGCCAGCGAGTAATTTCCCGTGACCCGCGCAAGCTCGCATCAAAATTGCGATGCAGTCGCCGTGAACAAAACGAAAGAATCAGATGCTGTATTGAAACAATGTATTTACGGAATGCGTATGCTATCGAAACAAAAAGGATGACCGTCATCAACACTTGGGTCACCACCGAAGAAACAAGGCCATTGGTAAATGCCTGATACATCGAGATGTAGTGAGAGGCGACAGACAAAACACCTGTCGGGCAAACAGCGGCAGAGAGCGGTGACATGGGACAATCACTGCTCAACTGAGAACCATGTCCATGGTCCATCGCAGAAATACTAAAAAGCGCCCCTCCCGCAAATCCAACAAGTAATATCAATGCAAGATATTTTTTCATATGATTTCTATACTATACCCAAACTCTTCCGTCTGAGCAAGAGCGCGTTCAGCGCCACGATGACAGTCGAAAGCGACATAAACACCGCGGCGACCGCTGGCTCGAGAATGATACCACGCGAGGCGAGAACGCCTGCGGCGAGGGGGAGCGCGAGGAGATTATATCCCGTCGCCCAAAAAAGATTTTGGATCATCTTGGTATAGGTAAGTTGCGAAAGACGGATGATCTTTGGGATATCGCGCGGGTCGTTGCGCACCAAAATAATGCCCGCAGACTCGATGGCGACATTGGTGCCCGCGCCGATGGCGATGCCGAGGTCTGCTTGTGTGAGTGCGGGCGCATCATTCACCCCGTCCCCCACCATCGCGACCTTATGCCCTTTTGCTTGGAGCATTTTTACTTTTTCGGATTTTTCACTCGGGAGCACGCGTGCGAAATATTCGTCAATACGAAGCTCGCGCGCAACCCATTTTGCAACATCGGGCGAATCCCCCGTGATCATTGCAGTGCGGATGCCGAGCTCGCGAAGCATCTGTAGCGCCTCACGCGATTCTTCGCGGATAGTATCGGCAAGTGCGATGGCGCCAACAAGGTGCCCGCCTGATGCGACAAAAATAACCGTCTTGCCTTCGCTTTCAAGCGCGCTGGTTTTTGCGAGAAACTCTTGAGGAAGAATGATCGTCACCTCATTCATAAACGCTTCATTCCCAATGAGCACGGTCTCCCCGCCGACATCTCCGCGCGCGCCCTTGCCTGCCACTCGTTCGAAACTTTTCATCGCGGGAAGGGTGACGCCTCTCTTATGCGCCTCGACAACAATAGCTTTTGCAAGCGGATGCTCGGATCCTTGGTCGAGCCCTGCTCCTTTTTTAAGTACATCAATATCACTAAATGAACCGGCGGGAATAATTGTATGGACGCCAAACGCACCTTGCGTGAGCGTACCCGTTTTATCAAAAAGCACAATGTCGATGGTGCGCGCCGACTCAAGGGCGATGCGCTGTCTGACGAGGAACCCATTGCGCGCCGCCATCGTGGTCGAGATGGACGCGACGAGCGGTACCGCAAGCCCGAGCGCATGCGGACAGGTGATGACAAGCACGGCGACGAGGCGCTCCGTCGCAAACACGATTCCCGCATCTGCAAAAATCCATGCGACGAAAGTCGCCGTGCCCGCCACTACCGCAACGACCGTCAGGTACAGCGCCGCGCGGTCTGAGAGAATTTGCAACCGTGATTTCGACGCTTGCGCTTCGGCGACCAAACGCATCACGCCGGACAGAAATGTCCCCTCACCGATCTTTCGCACTTCTATCGTCAAGCTCCCATCACCGTTGATGGACCCAGCGATTACCTCTGCCCCAGCTCCTTTTGAAATGAGTTTTGATTCGCCCGTGATGATAGACTCATCGAGCTCCGAGTGCCCCTCGATGATCACGCCGTCGGCAGGGACCTTTGCTCCCGGACGCACAAGTACGCGGTCGCCCACACGAAGTTCTGAAAGAGAAATAGTTTGAGTAGCACCATCGCGAACCACATCAGCAGTATCCGGCAAAAGTTTCGCAAGCTCCCGAAGCGCGCCTTGCGCGCCTTTGACCGCCTTCATCTCGATCCAGTGCCCGAGGAGCATGATGGCGATAAGAGTGGAGAGCTCCCAAAAAAGCGTATGCTCGCGCTCTGCCAACACTGCAAAAACACTGAATGAATACGCCGCGGTAATAGCGAGCGCAATGAGCGTCATCATCCCGGGAAGTAGCGCTCGAAGCTCACGATACGCACCGAGCAAAAATACCGAACCACCATAAAAAAATACGA
>JBBTUT010000021.1:0-10461 GCA_038063615.1 Patescibacteria group bacterium
GAATATTGAATAAATGCAAACTAATTCCCCGCACATTCTATATTCCAAATTCGATATTCAATATTCTACCCCTTCTCCCCTCGAAACCGCGCCATGATCTCCGCCTCCACCTCTTCGCGCGGGGCGCCGTATTTCAGATAGGAGAGCTCTTTGAGTTTTCCCGCGAGCATTGGATTCCCCTGTTCCGGCGGAAGAGTTGCGATGTTGAACGGTCTTGACGGCTGACCTGCAACGAGCATATTTATATACGCATTGTAATTGTCGAGGCGCGTGATATCTTGGGGACTGAAAGTGGGCTCGAATTTACCCTTGATAGCTTCCGCGTCTTCCGCTCCCACGCGAAATGCCACGATCGAACCCACATTGCCAAACACCGCTTTCTTTATTTCCTCGGAAAGCTGGGCGATGTACTGGTGCGCGAGGTTCAAACTCAAGCGATATTTGCGCGCCTCGGAGAGGATGGTTGCGATCGACGGCGTCGTGACATTTTGAAACTCATCGATATACAAATAAAAATCATTGGGCTTTTGTCCCGACCCAAACATATCCACGCGCGAGAGCGCCGCCATCGAAAGCTTGCCCACGAGCACAAGCCCGATCAGGTTTGCATTGATGTCACCCAAGCGCCCTTTGGAAAGATTGACGAGGAGGATCTTTTTCTCGTCCATAATTTTCCTAAAATTAAAAGCGGACTTTTGCTGGAGCACGATTGGACGCGTGATGTCATTTGAAATAAAGTTGTCGAACTTGCTCGAAATGTACGGCACGAAATTTGCGAGTCCGTGATCCCCCGTCGTCTTTTCCGCGCTCGCCCAAAACTGCGCGATGATCGGATTTTTGCACCGCGAAAGTTTCATATCGCGAAACGCTTTGTCGGAAAGTACGCGGGTGATCTCGAGGAGCGTCGACCCCGACGCCGTATCCTCCATCACGAGCGCCGCCGCATTCCTGAAATACTGCTCGAACATCGCTCCGCCACCCACTTTCATATCAAAAAGCTGATTGAAGATATTCATCATCTCGTTCACGACAAAAGTTTTTTGCTCGGGAAATCGCTCATCGTATTCGAGCATATTGAGCCCCATAGGACGCGCCGTATATGCCGGATCGAAATAGATCACATCGTCTATGCGCTCCGGGGGTACGAGTGCGAGAATATCCTGCACATCATTTCCGTGCGGGTCGATGAAACATACGCCATCGCCATTTTTCATATCCTGCACGATCATATTTTTCAAAATCGAAGTCTTGCCCGTACCCGTCTGACCGATGACATAGAAATGACGCACGCGGTCTTCGCGACCCATCCGCACGATCGTTTCCTTACCATGGTACATATTTTTGCCGAGAATGACCCCTTCGGCGGAGACATCGAGCGGTGCCGGCGCCACGCCCGCCTTTGCTTCTTTGAGCTCCGCCGCCGACACCGTCGTTACAGGGAAATGGAACATCGTCGTGAGCTCTTTGAGATTGAGCGGGAAACTCTGGTCATCTTCAAACATACGGAAAGAATACTGATAGATCGCTTTCATAAGACCGCCTTTTTTCAAGCGATTCCATTTGACGCCGTTTGCTTGGGGTTTGGTGAATTGATTGAACGCCGCCTCAAGCTCGGTCAAGATCGCTTTCGCGCGGTCCTCGGTATCAGCCGAAACAACAATGCGAATATTGGTGTCAACAATGGGCGATGCGATCTTTTCCGTAATGCTTTGAACCGCCTCCTCATTGATCGTCTCTTCTTTTTTTTTAAATCCAAAAATGAGCTCCTTGGTCGCACTCGCAAACTCGGTCGCAAATCGTACCACTGCATGCTCAAGCGCCTTTTTTATCGGAGTGCCTTTTTTGATCTCCTCGCGAATATTCTTGTAGCGATCGTTCAGTGCTTTGCCTGTCGGCCGAATGACAAATTGCACCGCCGCCCCTTCGCCCTCATGCTTCATTTTGCTGAAAGCGCCGAGGAGCACACTCAAGGGGTCTTGTGGAAATACCTCAAAGGTTTTCATTTGGAACACGGGGCTTCCGACGGACTCCGCCGTGGACACGAGGGTTACCCCTTTTTCGCTGAATGGATTGTAGTCTTCTTTGTGTTCGCGAAGTTTTGCATCCGGATAGACAGCGAGCACTTGTTTCTCAAAAAGGTCCGCGCGTTCGATTGGTATTGCGGCATAAAAAATGATCTCGCTTGAAAAGTTGGAGAGCGCGAGCTCGAGTGTAAAATAGTTTTTGACATCGAGCCACCCCGCG
This sequence comes from Patescibacteria group bacterium, assembly GCA_038063615.1. Classification (GTDB taxonomy): domain Bacteria; phylum Patescibacteriota; class Minisyncoccia; order Phycocordibacterales; family UBA1550; genus UBA1550. The sequence goes on from JBBTUT010000021.1 coordinate 2,245, forward strand.
GATGGGTTTTCTACCGATAGCATCCCAGCATAAAACTGCTCCATGCCGGTCACGAGGTCGGCGAAGCTCCGCGACTCGCCCTTTGCGTCGATGGGCGGGAGCGTCACTTCATAGAGGCGCATGCGGAGTGCGCGAAAAAGCACGCGCTCTTTTGAGATGCCGCCCGCAATGCTTTCATCAGCGAGAAACTGCACGAGAAACCGATGGAAGTCGTCCTCAATATGCGGGTCATTCAATTTCTCAAGGAGAGTGAGTGCATTTTTAATGCCCCGCTCCATCATCACGCGCACGAGCTCGTTGATGGTTTCCTCGTGCTCCTTTCCCATCTTCAGCACCTTTTCGTTGATCTCGTGCACTTTGAGATGGTAGTCGGGAGCAAGGATCTTTTCTGCAGGCGTCGCGCGGTACTCGGCGATTTTCTCTTGCGCAATAGCAGGTCTTTCGACAGCAAGCCCCTCCGCCCTCGCCGTACTCTCCTTTTCCGCGATCTGCGCGCGCAAATACGCGATCTCCTCATGCGGAGAGGTGAATTTTTCAGGAGTACCCGAAGCACCGCCAATCATTCCTTCATTTTTTGAACCGAATAATGCCATTACAAAAAAGTATACCACACCGACGCAAAAAATTAGTCGGATCCTATTCTTTCGTCAAAATCTCAGGTGCGCCGTCGGTGATCAAAATCGTATGTTCAAAATGCGCGGAGCGTTTGTGGTCGCGAGTGACGAAAGTGTATTTGTCGGGCATAAGCTTTATATAGCGTGTGCCTTCATTGACGATAGGTTCCAAAGCGATCACCATGCCGGGAACGAGGCGGTCGCCATGTCCGCGGTCGCCATAGTTTGAAATGTGCGGGTCCTCGTGTTGAGAGTGCCCCACTCCGTGCCCGCCGAGCTCTTCGACGACGACAAAACCACGATCTTTTACATAGCTTTCAATAGCAAAACCAATGTCCCCCGTCGTCTTACCTCCACGCGCCGCATCGATCCCTGCCACGAGTGCGCCCTCGGTCGCTTTGATAAGATTCGAAGCGCTGTCATCGATGCTCCCGACTGGCACCGTTATCGCAGAATCGGTAAAAAGCCCGTTGTGCTTGATACCGAGGTCGATACCGACGATATCGCCCTCTTTGAGCACGCGGTCGCCCGCAATACCGTGAACGATCTCATCATTCACCGACACACAGAGAGTCCCCGGATACGCAACCTTCACCTCCTCGGGCGCATAGTTCAAAAATGCCGGCTCATCGCCCGCCTCGCGGATAAGTCTTTCGGCAAGCTGGTCGAGCTCGCGCGTGGTGATACCGGGTTTTACAGCGTCACGCACCGCAGACAAAACACGCGCGAGGTGCTTGCCCCCCTCGCGGATGATTGCTATCTCATCTTGAGTTTTTATTAACCCATGTTTCATGCTGTTTATAACAGAATGTAGAATATCGAATGTTGAATATTGAGAGAAAAAATTGATTCAAATCATCTCCTTTCCCGCATTCAATATTCGATATTCAATATTCAATATTCATCCTATTTTCGCAGCTGTTTGACGATATCGTCAAACACTGCGGCAGGCGTCTGTTCGCCGTTGATTTCGAGGAAAAGGTACGCTGGATTTTCGCGATAGTATTCGACTGCAGGTACGACATCTTTCTCGTACCATGAGAGACGGCGATTGACGACTTCGGGGTTCGTGTCATCGGGGCGACCGCGACCGCGCAATCGTTCCTCCGCCCATTCGCGCGAAACATTCAAAAACACGACCACCGGATCTTTGCGTTCATAAAAAGGAAGCGCAGTACTGAGCATTTTTGCCTCGCCGAGAGAGCGCGGGGTGCCGTCGAAAACGAGGTGCTCCCCCCCGCGCATCTTTTCGACGAACAAGTGTGTCCAAACCCAAACGGCGAGAAAATCCGGCTGGCGACCGCCCGTTTCATTCACTCTGCGCGCAAGGTCCCATGTGTACCCGGAATCCTTAATGTGCCGTCTGAAATGCTCCCCCGTTTCAATATAGAGGATCGGCGTTTCAGAATCTTCTTTCTTCAAAAATTCCTGCAACAACCCCGACTGCACCCCCTTCCCCGACCCCGAACGCCCGATGAATATGACTGTTTGTAACATAGCAAAAGTGTAGCACACTCTCACACATTTGACATTTGACATGTGACAATTAACAAGGGGTGTGTTCCCTGTCAATCGTCCGCGAAGCGGTGTCAATTGTCAATTGTTTTTAAAAAGCTTCAAGCTTTTTAAAACTAGTACTCCCGCATTGTCACCTGCGCGTCGACTTTTTTGATGAGGTCGATGACGACCGAAACAATAATGAGAAGCCCGGTACCGCCAACCGCAAGACTTGAAACATTGGTCAAGTTTTGCATTACGAGAGGCAAGACCGCGATCGCGCCGAGGAATACCGCGCCGACAAGCGTAATACGCGTGAGGATCTTTGCGAGGTACTCTGCCGTATGCGTGCCAGGACGGATGCCGGGAATGAATGCTCCATTTTTCTGAAGATTTGTCGCTATCGCATCCGGGTCAAATGTGACGGCTGTATAAAAGTAAGTAAAAATAAAGACGAGCGCAAAGTACAGCACGCCGTTTATCCAGCTATTGGAAAGTGTTTTTTGTATAAAGAGGGCGACCGCCTGCACCGTACCGCCACCCATCGTAGCGAGGGCATTGGCGATCACGGTCGGGAAAGTAAGGATGGAAAGCGCAAAGATGATCGGGATCACTCCTGCCTGATTCAAGCGGAGAGGGAGATAGGTCGATCCACCGCCCGTCGTGCGACCGCCGCGCATCTGCTTTGCGTATGTCACCGGCACGGGGCGTTCCGCCTCGGTCATAAAGACAACCGCAATGATGAGGATCACGATTGCCACGAGCGCGCCGATTATCGTTGGCAAAATACTCGGGTCGAGCACGGGGTAGAGATACGCATAGACAAACTCGCTCACGCGCACCGGAATACTTGAAACGATACCCGCAAAAATGATGAGGGAAGCGCCATTGCCGATGCCGAACTCCGAGATGAGCTCGCCGATCCACATGAGGAGCATCGCGCCTCCGGCGACGATGATCGTATTGGTAAGCATTTCAAACGGCGTGAGCCCGACGAGAACACCGCTTTTGGCAAGGTATGCGATGAGACCGTACCCTTGCATCAGAGCGAGCGGTACTGAAAGATATCGCGAGTATTGCGTCATCTTGCGACGGCCAATCTCGCCCTCATCGCTCTGCATCGCCTTGATCTTCGGCGACATCATCGTGAGAAGCTGTATGATGATTGATGCCGTAATATACGGTCCTACACCAAGCATCACAATGGAAACAGCCGAAAGTCCGCCACCCGTGAGGAGGTTGAGAAATCCGAGCGCCTGATCATTCTCGAGAAGCGAGCTGAGGTTCTGCCCGGCTGCCGCAGGGATGGGAATATTCGCAAGAAGACGAAAGACGGCGAGTGCTCCAAGCGCAAAAAACACGCGGTTGCGCAAACTTGCGTCCTCCATGATCATCTTCAATTTGCGAGTTATCGTTTCCATTGTTTTTAGAAGGACAGTCCTTCCTAACACTACTTGACCGAACCGCCGGCTTTCTCGATTGCCACCTTCGCCCCTTCAGAGACCGCGCATCCGCGCACTTCGAGCTTTTTGTCTAGCTCGCCTTTTGCGAGAATCTTCACGGCAGGGATAGTATTGCCTTTCTTCTCAATGAGCGCGCGCTCGAGGAGAATCTTTGGCGTCACCCGTTCCCCCGCTTTGAATTCTGCATTCAAGATACCCGTATTCAAAACAACGGAAATATCCGCCTCTGTCTTGAAATGATTGCGCGAAACGCCTTCACCGCGTCGTTTTGGAAGCTTCTTGATGATGTCGCGCATTGCAGGACGAATACGATGACCCGCGCGCGCCTTTTGCCCCTTTGTCCCGCGACCGGCAGTCTTGCCGCGCTTGCCTCCGCGACCGACAACTTTTTTTGTCTGGCGCTTCGTCTTTGTTTTTACTTCGTGTATCTGCATAGTAGTATATTTTAATTTTATGACCAAGTCATGAATCAGCTGATTCTCCTATTTCGCCACAGAAGCGCGACTGGGCTTCTTCTCGCGAATCTGACCGAGCGCCTTGACCGCCGCGCGCGCATTGTTCAACTTGTTCTTTGAGCCAGAGAGAATCTTTGCACGCACATTTTTGATGCCGGCAAGCTCGAGCACATTGCGGACCGAGCTTCCCGCAACCATTCCGCGACCCGGTGCAGGCATGATCATGACACGCGCGCTCGCCTCTTTCGCCTCGACTTCGTGGGGGATCATCATCGCGCTCGTAAGGCGAACCTTGATCATTTTTTTCTTGGCATTCTTCGTTGCCTTTTCAATAGCGGCTGCGGTGTCAGCGGCCTTGCCGATGCCCACGCCAACCGAACCCTTGCGGTTGCCCGCAACAACGGCGACAGAGAAAGCGAAACGACGACCGCCGGAAACCACGCGAGTCACGCGACGGATCTGGATCATTTTGGTATCGAACTCCGGGCGAACGCGCTCAAAGCCGGCACCTCCGCGACCACCGCGCGAAGAAGGTCCGCCCTTGCGCGCACCAGCTCCACCCGAGCGACCCGCGCCTGCACCGCCACGAGATGGACCGCGGCTTGATCCTGCTCCGCGAGGACCACCAAAAGAGCGAGCACCCGCAGGACGCGCCGTCGTAGGAGTAGCTGTTGCCGTCGTCTTTGTTTCCGTATTCTGTTGTGTCGTTGTTTCTGTCATAAAAATATTACAATATAACTAAAAGACCAATCCGCCTTCTCGTGCGCCGTCTGCAAACGCCCGCACGCGCCCCGTATAGATAAAACCTCCGCGATCAAAGACCACTTCCTTCACGCCCTTTTCTTTCGCGCTCTTTGCGAGCGCCGCTCCGGCAAGCCGAGCACGCTCAGTCTTCGTCTTTGCTTTTTTGTCACCATGGAGCCCCATATCCGACACCGCAGAAAGCGTAGCGCCTTTTGTGTCATCGATGAGCTGTGCATAAATGTAGCTGTTTGACTTGAAGATAGCGAGGCGCGGGCGCTCCGAAGTACCGATCACCTTTGCGCGGATGCGGTGGTGACGGCGGATTCTCTGTTCGCTTTTGGAAAGTTTTATGGTCATATTTTTAAATATTATGCGGACTTCTTGCCCTGCTTGCGGCGGACGACCTCCGTAGAGTAGCGGATACCCTTGCCCTTGTACGGCTCCGGCTTCTTTTTTGCGCGTACCTGTGCGGCAAACTGCCCGATGGACTCTTTGTTGATGGATGAAAAAGTGAGCGTATTTTTCTCTACCAATACTTTCACATCCTTTGGAACTTCCATCGGAACCTTATGAGAAAAGCCGAGAGAAAATACGAGCGTATTCCCCTGTTGCTCAACCTTGTAGCCCACGCCCTCGATGATGAGCTTTTTCTCAAACGCTTTGTTCACGCCGGCGACCATGTTTACGAGGTGCGATGCATAGGTGCCCCAGAGCGCCTTTGCATCCTTCGAGCTATTCTTTGGGGTGAATACGATCGCAGACCCTTCGATCTTGATATCCACCGGTCCCGTGAAATCACGCGAAAGCTCACCCAAAGGACCCTTCACCGTGACCATGGTGTCGTTTTGGGTGACCGTTGTTCCGGTCGGTATCGTTACTCCTTTTTTTCCAATTCGTGACATAATATGTATATTATTTATAGTGAGCTTGTCGAACTACCAGATCTTAAAAAGCACCTCGCCGCCGACCTGTCCTTTCCTTGCCTCATCACCGGACATAATGCCCTTTGGTGTGGAAATGACCATGAGCCCATAGCCATTTTTCACCGGCTTGATGTCAGCCGCTTTTATATAGTAGCGAACTGATGGCTTTGACATGCGTGCCACGCCGACAACGCGCGGATTCTTGCCATCGTATGCGATGCCGACTTCGAGAGTCTTTTGCACCTTCTTTCCTTTCTTTGCATAGGAGGTGACAAATCCCTGCTTGAAGAGGACTTCAGCGATGGACTCTTTCATCTGAGAATACGGAATATCCGTCAATTCCTTGCCGGCGTTTCCCGCGTTCTTGATGCGGTTGAGCATGTCTGCGATTGGATCGTGCATAATAGTAGAAAATTACCAGGAAGACTTCTTAATACCGGGGATCTTGCCGTCATTGGCAAGCTCGCGGAAACAAATACGACAAAGGTCGAAATCGCGCATATACCCGCGACGACGACCGCAGTTGAAACAACGGCGCACGATGCGCGTACTAAATTTTGGTTCCTTTTGGGAACGAACGATGGTTGATGTTTTTGCCATTGAGTAAAATCCCGAGTATTTTGCTAATATCACGCGTTATTTCTTTTTGGAGCAAGTGGTCACTCAAAAAAGGAGAAACGCGGATTAAACAAAATCCCGCCCGCCTGCCATCGCCTAACTGTCCATAAGGAGGACGATTAGGCAGTGGCGGGCTGGTACGAGCATCCTAGCATATGGGGAAATAATGTCAACGGCAACTCGTTTTTTTATGAAGTTCCGGGTATTCTCTCTGCAAAAACAATTCCAGTGTTTCGGTTTTCCCTTTGCTGTACTCTTTCAGTCCTTCGCCTACTCGTTTATCCAGATTTTTCGCATTTTTGCCCTTCAAGAAAAAAACCGGGAACATCCGAGCCTTCATGCTCTCATACTCTTTTCGCGGCAAAATGACCAAATCATCATTTTTTATTAAATTTCTAGGGATAGTTAGCATATTCATACCTCATATCCTATCACACCCAAACAAAAAGCTAAAGGCATCGATTTACCTTTTGCCCCGAAATCAGCACTATATATTGCAACCCACAATTTCTGAAGTAATTATCCCAAGGACGAGCGTGTTGAACCGTGTCTGTCCACATTTCTCCGGCTACCCACCCTACCCATTACCCTTAATTATTCTAACGAATGGATACGACCCCCAGTAAAACCCTTTCGGATCCCCGTCTTTTAAATTGTTAAAGGTCGCGGTTGAGCCATCTTTCTCTAATTCCGAAAATATTTTTTTGATAATTTTCATTGGACAAAAGGATGTTGAATAATTTGCCAAATTCCATGTGCCGGCCCTAGCACCTATCATTTTTCTACTGTTCCCTATTTCTATAGCAGTAAATCTCTCTGCAGGCAATTTTTCCTTTCGGATTAAATTCTGAGCTAATCCTTTCATAACATCACTTGTTTCCTTATCTTCATCAATCCTCTCAGAAAGTGTCTTCGGTTCTGAATTATAATAATCAAAAAACAAGATTCCTTTCCCGTTTATTGATCCACTTATCAAATTATACTTTACTTCTTGCTTAAATAGTTTTCGAAACAAAACTTCTTTCCCTTCGTACTCAAGACCATACTTTGTTGCTATTTTTTTTAATTGTACTTTTCGTGAGAAATAAAGAAAGTGTAAAAAATACAAAATAGCTACCACTAAAATGGCTAGCCCGCTAATTACTTGATTTTGTGTACTACATAACAAACAAGAGTATTCCATTTTCTATAATTAAGATACCTGAGGAGAGTTTTCTTTTATATATTTTTTACTTGCAAAATAAAATGCAATAATGGCAAGGAAAAAAGCAAAATGTTCAATAGTAATTGATCCCTCGGAAATGACTCCTGCAACCCTGAAACCTCCGCCTACAATAATAATATAAACTGTTGATAGGATTACAACCTGTTTTGCATTACTTATTATATAAGTTTTGTCTAAATATCGAGCGGAATATTTTACGGCTAGCCACATTGCAAGAGGATAAAAGACTACAGTTACAACTAGAACAAAAGAGGGACTCTGTGAAACTACTCCCGAAATAAGTGTTATGAGTATGCCGAACACCACCATCGCGATAGTTGAAGTAAGCCAATGAGTTGCCGCGACATACCAATCTGCTGATATTTTTTTCTCTTTCATAAATTAGAGCTAATGGTAATTTAAGCAGTCTGTTTTGACCATTTCATATATACTACATATGGGTAAAACCCTTAAAAACTACAAATCATGTCTAAAAAAACTGTCCCTACTGTAAAAATAGAGGGGTAAAGAAGAACGGAAAACGGAGGAATATACAACACTACCGCTGTATGAATTGCGGTAAACAATTTCAAAACAAACGAAGACCACAAGCATTTGAGAAGAGTGTCTGGCGCGACCATGTGTGGAAGCGTCAGACTGTGAACGATTTAAGGACTGCATACCACAAAAGCGAAAAAA
>JBBTUT010000022.1:0-9713 GCA_038063615.1 Patescibacteria group bacterium
TTATGGAGGGGCAAAAGGAAAATATGGAGAAAGGAAATATGGGTGGCAGTATGCGTCTCGGCGCGTACCCTGCAGTTTTGAAAAAGGGGACGATCGCACGCACAGCGTATGGCAAGGAAGAAATCGTCGAGCGCCACCGTCATCGTTTTGAAGTGAGTCCGGAGTACATCGCTCCGCTTGAAGCGAAAGAGCTCGTCTTTTCCGGTCGCTCGCCCGACGGCACACTGATGGAAATCGCCGAGCTCTCGCAGAGCACCCACCCATTTTTCCTCGGCACGCAGTTCCACCCCGAATTCGAAGCGCGACCTTTGAGTCCGCACCCCATCTTCACCGCATTCGTAAAAGCGGCAATCGTGCGAAACAAAAAGGTGAAGTAATTTAAAAATGAAAGTCTGAAAGAAGTCTGAAAGACTGTCACACATCCGTGGCTATAACCACGGATGTGTGACAGTCTTTTCTTTTTTGTCTCGATGTGGTAGTTTTGTAGCAGAGAGTTTTTGAATTTAATTGTAAAAGGGGGTGTAAGATGCCGAAAATGGATGAAAAGGTAAAGAAGGAAATGGCGAAAGTGATACTGGAAGAAATATTAGGGAAGCCGATACCTCGAAAAAAATTAAAGGGCAAAAAAACAAAGGAGGAAAAAGAAGTAATAAAATTGCTTACGAAGTTGCATGAAAATGCCAAGAAGAGGAAATCTTTTGGAGGGATTTTTTTTGCCGGAGACAAGAAGGCAAGAGTGACCCGTGGTTAGACACCACGGGTTTTGTTTTTACGAAGGACCGCCCTTCGTAAATGATTTCAGTACTATTGTCCAAACCATTTTAATATGGTAGTTTTGTAACAGAAAGCTTTTTGAATTTAACTTTAAAAGGGAGGTGAGCTATGTTTTCTCGAAAAAAGGAAGGGGATGGAAAAACGATCGAGACCGCAGGATGGCTCCACGAGTTTAACCTGCCTACATTCATGAGGGTTTGCGGGAAATACCAAGTGGTCACCGGTCCGGTGCTTTTGAAAGGTCCGCCAGTGTTTTGTCGTAAGATTAGCCGGTACACCGTCCGCAATCTTGATGGGGGAAGCCAGCCATTTTTCGTCGAAAGCCCTCTGGACCTGCCAAGGCGGTTTATTGTAGTGAGGAACAAAATCAGTATCGTGTTTTCCTATTATCAATATCTACCGATAAACATAAAAGGCAGGGAGGAAGAAGTAGCTTACCTATATGCTTTTAAGGACAAAGCGCGCATACTTACCCTAGCGTAAGACGCGACAGTTTAAAAAAGGGCTTGCGGTTATCGCAAGCCCTTTATTTTTGCCCGCGCGAGATGATTGACAATCGAGCGCCTTTCAGACAGAATCACCCTAGAATAGCTGTTAACTTTTAAAGGAGGTGTCTATGAGCCGTTTTCGTTTTTGCCGGAAAAGGGGGAGAAGCAGTGAAAAGCCAGAAGATGCGGAGTTCCTCGATGAGCTCAACCTGCCAAGTCTTATGGGCGCGCGCAGGGGATATGAGGCCGATTTGCTTCCCAATACTCATGACCCACAACTTTTTTTGTATAAAGTTCGGGATATGAGCGAAAAAGGGGGACGCAAGCGAGCATTTTATGTTAAATCTCGCAAGGAACTTCCGAAAAAGTTTTTCGTAATAAAAGCTGGAGATGGAGCACCTGTCACTGTGTACGGGTACTTGCCCCTTTTTGAAAAAATGGGAGGGTGCTCGGCAGAGAGGAGAGATGAGGGTATCACTTACATCGTCCTTTAGGTTAAAAAGGTTTGCGACTTCAGCCGCAAACCTTTTTCTTTAGATGTTTACTTCCATGGCTTTTTGTTGTAAGTTGTAGATTGTAAGTTTGGGCGCATATTGCGGGATCATCTAGTGGTAGGATGCAGCTCTCTGAAAGCTGTCACCTTGGTTCGAATCCAAGCCCCGCAGCCATACCACAAAAACACCCAGCCATTCTAAAATGGCTGGGTGTTTTTGTGGTACAATCATATCATTAGCCAGCGTATTAATTAATAATATTCAACTACATATGAAACAAAGCATAATGGAATGGGCGTTGCGTATCGGGCTCTTTGGTACATTTGTCGGGCATGGAGCTTTTGCTCTTCAGGGGAAAGCGGCGTGGATCACCTGGATCTCCGTCTTTACCGGTTGGGATGCCACTCTCGCAACGCAAGCACTTTTGGTCATAGGCGCCGTAGATATCATTGTCGGGTTTATCATCCTTATCAAGCCGATACGAATCGTATTGGTGTGGGCAATCATTTGGACAGCATGGACCACCGTGATGCGAATCATGCCTTTTATCGGGGATCCAATCTGGGAGTTTTTTGAAGGTCTCATCAATCCGGCATCAGCAATCGCCCTGCTCTACTTACGCGGACTACCGGCAGAAATGAGTCGCCTCAGAGAATGGCTGAAGTAGCGTGAAATCTCTATTAACTTAAATATGTCGTTAAAAGAAAAAAATGGAGGTGAGCGGAATAGCAGGAAAATTTTAAAACGCGTTGTTTTGATCTGCGTTTTTTTGGTCGCGACGGCGTTTCTGGTTGATGCCGTGATGCTCGCTGTCGGAGTGAGAACAGGGTCGTTGGAGCGATGGTACCGCGACCAATATGCCGGTCAGATTGTGGAGCTTCGCTCGGGTGGCTTCGTCATACAAGATCAAAAGCAAGATGGTAAAATAGTGATAAAAGTTGATGAACAGACGATTATGCGAATGGGGAGGAATACAATAAAAGTAGATGAGCTCATTCTCGGCCGCTATACCATAGTTTTCGGCTCTCAAAGCGCGGACGGTGGCGCGGTTGAAGCACGAGTGGTAAGAGTTTTTGACGGCGATAAATCTAGATCATTTCTATCTTTTTAGAATATGAATAATGTAAAAAAGAAAGATTGGATGCGGGTTTTCATCAGCACTGCTCCTTTTTTGTTTTTTGCAGGCATCTCGATATATTTTTATTTCTACTCGTCTCCGGAGCAACTTGTTGAATGGGTTGGCGTAGAAAATTCTTATTTTCTTATTTTTGTTTTGGCTTTATTGGGAGGACTTACCACTTTTAGCGGAGTCCCTTATCATTTAGTGCTTATCACTCTCGCTATCGGCGGGCTCGACCCGCTACCACTGGGACTTTCAGCAGCTGTCGGCGTGATCCTCGGCGATACAACTTCTTATTTTGTCGGGTACAGTGGCGGTGAGGTGATGCCGAGTCGTGTGCAAAGGATCGTTCATCGAGTGTATATTTATACGGATGGATACCCGAAACTCTTGCAGGTATTTTTCTTTTCGTTTGCCGCGCTTACGCCGATATCAAACGATTTTATCGTGATCTCCGCCGGTATTGCCAAGTACCCATTTTGGAAAGTGATGATACCTTTGGCTTTTGGCAATTTGATTTTCAATATAACCCTCGCATATTTTGCAATACGCGCTTACGGTCTTTTGCAGGGCGTACTTTTATGATACGGACAACACATTCCTGTGGTAGAATGATCGAACAGTGCTTATAAATTTTACCGGTATCGGGTGGTACTTTTTGATTCTCGGGATTCTTGTCGGGTTCAGCTTGTTGTTTCTGTATTGCCTCCCTTTTTTTAAGAAGCTTATTGCCATGGAAGAGCATGGCAGATTTGAAACTTTGGACGGTCTCCGAGGATTTTTGGCGCTCAATGTTTTTTTTCAACACGCGGTGACCAACTATTTTTATTTTCAGACCGGTGTCTGGCAGATCGTGCCGGTAAAGTTTTATCGGCACCTTGGCGGAGAGGCAGTCATTTTGTTTTTTATGATCACCAGTTTCTTGTATTGGTCCAAAGCCATAGCGCAAGGAGGGAATCTGGACGCGGGAGCTCTGTACCGGAGCAGATTTTTGCGCCTTGCGCCGATGTACCTTTTTTCCGCCGGTATTGTCATTGCCTCTATTTTAATTCAATCCGGTTTCAGCATTGATCTGTTGCAAACCGCTAAAGATATTTTGTCGTGGCTTTCTTTGGGACTGATCACGACCACTTCCGTCAACCACATAAGCGTTATACCGATAAATGCCGGTATACACTGGACTCTTAGTTTTGAGTGGGGGTTTTATCTTATTTTACCCGTTCTCGCCGTCGCCCTAAAGAGCAAAAAGGCGCTTCTCATGTCCCTACCGCTTGCTTTCTTCGCTCTTTCTTCGCCTGATAGAGGGTACTGGGCGATATTTTTCTTTGGCATTATGGCCGCTCATATTTACAAAAATTATCCAAAAATTTCATTTTTCTCCCAGCCGATATCATCTCTCGTTCCCATACTGGGAATAATAACCGTCTATTTTATCAGCTATAAACCGTACTCGCTCACTCAGTATTTTGTCTCTCTGGTCGTCTTTCTGTCTTTTGTCTATGGAGCTGACCTTTTCGGATTGCTAAAAACGGAAGTCGCGAAGTTTTTGGGTGCGATAAGCTACAGTATCTATCTTCTCCACGGTATCGTGCTTTTCGGGGTGCTACACTCGGTTGATTATTTTTATCCAATCAAAGCTCTTTCTCCCATCGCATTTTGGTCGCTGATACTTCTCAGTGGGATCATCATTATATTTATTTCCTCCATTACTTACCGCTACATAGAGTATCCTTTTATAAAAAGGATAAAAGCCACCAAAAAAGAATCTATCAAGCTGGCTATCACCGATCAGGTGATGTAGAGAGCGGTTCATGGCTGGCATCGTTCAATATATGAACTTTGGGGCACGAACGCAAAGGTTTGTTTATTTAAAAGAGAGAGTGTAGAATATGCTCATTATGAAAAATGTAAATGTTGCGAAAATTTTAGCGACCATCGTTATATTAATGGGTATATTGGTGGTGTTTGGGTGGATGGCGGACATCCAAGTGATCAAAAGTATTTTGCCGCAATGGATCCCAATGAGGTTTATCACCGCGGTCACTTTTATTTTTGCCGGAATATCTCTCTATTACATTGCAAAAACTATCGACAAGGACGAGGGGATATCTTCGGCCGTTGTTCCCGTAATGAGCATGATTATATTGTTCATTATGGGAATTTTTCTTGTCTCTATTTTTAGCGGTTCTAAAACAGGGCTTGATGGATTTTTCATCAAGGAAACTCCTAGTGAAATAAAAGCTTTTCCTCCGGGTTTTCCATCGACAGGAGTGATAATTAGTTTTATTATTTTTAGCATTGCCGGCATAGTTACTGTTCTTAGTCCGAAAAACATAAAAATATACTTAAAACTGTCGGGATGGATCATGACCGCTATCGGAGTGGTTGGGATAATCGGCTATATCATTGGTTCCGATATTTTGACTTACAATATTCCCGGCTTTAGTTCCACAATCGCATTTCTCGCCGCGGTATTAATCGTTCTTCTTGGCTACGGCCTCGTCCTTCTTGGTAAAGAAAAAGAAGCAGAAATGATCCAGTCTTTGTAAAAGGGAAACGGTGATTCTTATGGTAAGCTGATCGCACAATGACCCAAGACGAAGCATTTGAGATATTGAAGACGGGGTGGAATGTGTTTGTGACGGGACCGGCGGGGAGCGGAAAGACGCATCTCGTCAATCGCTACATCGCGTACTTGCGCGAGCATGACATCGACATCGGTATCACCGCATCGACGGGTATCGCGGCGACCCATATGGGCGGAGTCACCATTCACTCATGGGCGGGAATCGGTGTCGCGGCGGAACTCTCGGACTATGATCTGGAAAATATGCTCGAGAAGGAATATTTGTTCAGGCGGTTTGCTCGCGCAAAGGTGCTCATCATTGATGAGGTGTCAATGCTCCACCATTTTCGCCTCGACCTTGTGGACCGCGTACTCAAAGCGGTGAAGCAAAGCGCCTTGCCGTTTGGCGGACTGCAGGTGGTGCTCTGCGGGGACTTTTTTCAGCTGCCGCCCGTTGCGCGCGCGGGCGAGCCAGATGCGCGTTTTGTGTATGCGAGCGATGCGTGGAAGGAAGCGGGGTTCACGGTGTGCTACCTGTCCGAACAGTTTCGCCAACAAGATGATGCGACGACCTCTATTTTGAACGAGATTCGCTTGGGCAAGGTTTCTGAAAAAGCAAAAGACCATTTGCGTTCCCGCTACCGCGTGCGTTCGCCGAAGTTTACTGCGTCAACGAAACTTTTTACGCACAATGCGGATGTGGACATGCTGAACGATGCTGAGCTCGAAAAGATTGAGAGTAAAGAAATTTTTGAATATACGATGGAGTCGCGCGGCAAGGAGGCGATAGCGGCGACGCTCAAAAAGTCGTGCCTTGCGCCCGAGGTCTTGCGCTTGAAACCCGGCGCGCGCGTGATGTGCGTGAAGAACAATTTTGAAGCGGGGTTTGTGAATGGCACGCTCGGCGTGGTGGTGTCGTGCGACGAGGACGATGGTCCGACCATCCGCACCGCCTCTGGCAAATTGATCACCATCGGTCGCGCCTCGTGGAAGATCGAGGAGGAGGGAAAAGTGAAGGCGGAAATTTTGCAGTACCCGCTTCGCCTCGCATGGGCAATCACGGTGCACAAGAGTCAGGGGATGAGCTTGGACGCGGTCGAGGTGGATTTGTCGAAGTCGTTCGAGCCGGGTATGGGGTATGTGGCGCTTTCTCGCGTGCGCACGCTCGAGGGGCTGACGATATTGGGAATGAATGAAACAGCGCTCCGCGTGAACGATGAAGTGCGCGAACTCGACCGAGAGTTTCAAGAGCAATCGCGCCTCGCCCAAGAGGAAGTAGAGAAGATGGAGGAGAATGCGCTTGCGCAGTTACAGGAGAAATTTCTCGTGCGCTCGCGTCCGCCGAAAAAAGAAAAGAAGCTCGCCACGCACGAGGAGACCGCGCTCCTCATCGTCGAGAAAAAAAGTTTGAGCGATATTGCAAAAGCCCGCGGGATGACAGCCGAGACGGTAATGGCGCACATCGAAAAACTCGTAGAGGAGGAGTCGCGGGTTGATATGCAATACTTGAAACACGAAATTCCCCGCGCGCATTTTTTGAAAATTGAAAAGGCAATCACGGAGCTCTCAAAAGAAGGGAAGGTTCTTCTCCTCACACCCATCAAAAACAAAGTCGGACCGAATGTATCATTTCTCCATATCCGCCTCGCCCGCGCGCTTTTGGGGAAAGCGCCAAAAGACGAATAGATGTAGCTTGCGCGTGTTTGACAAGCTCGCTATTTTTGTGGTAGTTTTCAGGTAGAAGTTTTTTGACTAAAAATCTATCAAAAGGAGGGCGCCATGTTGAAGAAACGGGGAAGAGCCGTATTTCTATGCAAGATGCCCTTTCTTTTTGAGAGAGGGAGCAAAGAAGAAAGCAGAAAAGCTTTTTTCAAAAGGGTCTCATTGTTTCTGTCCGCGGAGGATCCACGGTATAAGGAAATAGAAAAGGCGTACGATTGCGCGGAGAGAGCACTTGAGGGAAAGTTTAGAGATGGAGGCGAGCGATCTTTTTCACATTCTCGTGCGACTGCGCTTATCCTGATCGCTTGCTCAAGAGTAAGAGATTATCACCTCATCATCGCCGGACTTCTTCATGACATTGTTGAGGATTGTCCCGAATGGACAGTCGAGCTGGTCGAGCAGAAATTTGGCGCATATGTGGCTATGCTCATCGGCTATTTGACGAGACCGCCTCGGTGGAAGTTTGTTTCGAGGGAAGTGTATGGGCGTGCGTATCATTTGCAGTTTCGTTTTGCTCCACGCGATTTCTTTTTGATAAAACTCGCGGATCGTCTGCACAATATGACCACGCTCGGTCCATGCTCGCATGCGAAGCAAATACGGCAAATCGAGGAAACTCGAAAATATTATTTGCCGTATGCAAAAAAGTACCGCATCTTGGTTCGGGAAATTGAGGAAGCTCTTGATCAAGCAGAAGCAAATCTGAAACAGTAAAGGGGTTGGTCAAAAGCCAACCTCTTTTTCTATGGACAATAAAATAGGGAGGAGTAGACTTATGGTAGGTCGAATAGTTAAAAATAACTATAATATTATGGAACTTAAAAAACATCAGTTTTCGTTGGCGGCTTCGACTACTTTTGGAATCATGTATGTTTTGTGCGCCGGGTTTACGGCTTTGTTGCCGGACCTCGCGATGAAGCTTTTGGGCTGGGTGGCGCATATTGTGAATGTGGATAAGTTTGCGGGTGGTGTCGAGATTACTCTCGGAGGTGTGGCTATCGGGCTTCTTGAAATCGTAGTGTATGCCTATGTGGCGGCATACTTGTTCGCATCACTCTACAATCGTTTCAGTGCGCCAAAAGTATAGTGACCATTTGGAATGGTTTTACTAAAAACTGCCACGGTGGCAGTTTTTAGTAAAAGCCTTGACCGCTGTGCTATCATATATGTATATATGGATAGAAAACAAATCAATGTGCGCCTCACAAAAAAACAAAAAGAACACCTCATGGTCTGGGTTCTTATTGTTGTAGCTGTTTTGATATTCTCACTCATTGGTAGTGCAGTATCTAAATTGTTCCCACGAGGAGGCGTTGTGGAGCAAGACAAGGGCGTCTCAGCGCAGGCGGTGGAGTTGCCTGCTTCGTGGGGCGACCTTGGTGTGCAAATGGTTTCTGTTGGTGTGATTGACCGCGTAAAGTTTGATGCGCTCTATGCAGGGCGTGGCGGTTTGACCGCCAGCGACAAGCGATTTCTTGAAACTACCGTAAAGGGAAACATTGTGGTGATGCAAGAAAATGCAGGACTTCTCCTTAATCTTTTGTGGGCGCTCGGTCTCGGCAATAAAAATATTATTTTGGAACAAGGTCAAATGGCTGACCCCCAATATGGCGGTGCAAACAAATTTGCTTCCACAGGCGGGTGGACACTTTCTCGCGGAGATGCGATGAATCATTATAACGCACACACATTTATCATCCTTACGCCAAAACAGCAAGCACTGGTCGAGAGCGTAAGCGGCAATATTTATCGACCGTGTTGTGACAATCCAACCATTTTCCCCGATTGCAATCACGGTATGGCAATGCTTGGACTTCTCGAACTTCTCGCATCACAAGGGGCGACAGAAGATCAAATGTATAAAGCCGCGCTTCAAATGAATTCATTTTGGTTCACCGCTCAATATGAAAACATCAATCGCTATCTTGAAATGAAAGGTCGCGTGCCAAGCGAGGTGAGCCCAAAAGAAATTCTTGGCAAAGAATATTCGAGTGCTTCGGGTTATGGGAAAGTAATGAGCTCTCTGCCGGGTGAGAAGCAAGGGGGGAGTAGTTGCGGGGCATGAATTAAGTAACAACCAATACCTCATACATGAATCACGAACATAATACAATGGAATCAACGACAACAGGGGGAATAGTCTACACTTGTCCGATGCATCCAAATATTGTACGCACGATGCCGGGGATGTGTCCGGAGTGCGGGATGGCGCTGGTAGCCAAAAAGTCGAAAAGTGTTTATGCCCAAGACACGCGTCCAAGACACAGCTCTGGTGACCCGTCAGCGATTCGAAGTCAAAAGTCAGACGCGGGACACAATCATACTCATGATAAACACGAGGGGCATCATACGGAGGCATTTTTGAAAAAGTTTTGGGTGGTGTTGGTGCTTACCGTGCCTATTCTTTTATACTCTGAAATTTTTGCACGCGCATTTGTGTGGCAACCGCCGCAATTTGAAAAATTACCGTTCGTAATGCTTGCGCTCGGTTCAATCGTATTTTTTTATGGTGGTTCGGTATTTTTGCTCGGTGCGTATCGTGAGCTTCG
>JBBTUT010000023.1:0-14109 GCA_038063615.1 Patescibacteria group bacterium
TAGAACACAGTTACTTACTTAACGGTAGATGCACTTTTAACTTTGGTCTGACAGCTCACAAAAAACCTTGTATTTTAGCGGGGTTAAGGTATATTGAGAAGAGATGGATACAGTTCTGTCTTTAATAAGATAAAAAGGAGGTGAGTGGGGAATGATAAAGAACAGACTCAAAAGGAAGGGTGTGAAAAGGATTGTTTTTGACAATCTTAAAGACTCTCGCACCGGCAAAAAGGTAGCGATAGAAGTGCCAATCTCTCTTGATGTCGGATCTATCCTGCGGCGTGCAAAAAAGGATGCCGAGGAGTACAAGCGTTTTAGTGAAAGGGTTCGCGGAATATAATTTGTCCGTAGCCGCCAAGTAGGTTAAATCCTGCTTGGCGGTTTTTTTGTAAATTTCTAATGGTCCAGCCCCTTTATCTTGCGCCATTTTTTGGCTGCGTTTGTGCGCGCCATTTCTTTGGCGATTCGTGCGCTGATGTCGGCGAAATTGACATCGTATTTGTGGACGGCTTGCGTTTTGAGGTCCTCGGCTCTTTTTCGCGCCTCCTCTGCGCGGGCTATGTCGATGTCTTCCGCTCTTTCGGCTTTGTCCGCGAGGATGACGACTTTGTCTTTGAGCACTTCGATAAATCCTCCGGAGACGGACATTATTTTTATCTCTCCGTCTTTTGTCTTCGTTTCTATTACGCCGTGCGACAGGGTTGCTACCAGAGGAATATGGTCGGGCAAAATGGTAATCTCCCCATTTTGAGTAGGCACAGTTATTTGCGTCACCTCGTCCTTGAGGACGACGCTGTCCGGGGTAACGACTTCGAATTTTATGGTTTTTTGGGTAGACATATATTTTTTATTTCACTTTGAAATACAAAACTCGTCGAGGTAGGCATTTCTGAGACCTTGCGCAAGCGCGACTGGCGCGAGCAGAGCAATTTTTCAGCAGAAAAATATGCGTGTCTCAGAAATGCCTACCGAGTAAGAGTTTTATATTTCAAAGTACCTCATCAATCCCGCCTTTCATATAGAAATCACCCTCGTTCTTTTCATCGTGCTTGCCGTCGAGAATTTCTTTGAAGCCCCGTATCGTGTCGGCAAGTTTTACATATTTGCCCGGATGTCCGGTGAATGTTTCCGCGACGAAAAATGGCTGGGACAAAAATCTCTGGATCTTTCGCGCGCGCGATACGATGAGCTTGTCTTCGTCGGAAAGCTCTTCCATTCCGAGGATGGCGATGATGTCTTGCAGGTCTTTGTATCTCTGCAAAACTTTTTGCACGCCGCGGGCGACTTCATAATGTTCCTCGCCGACGATCTTCGGATCCAAAATGATCGAAGAAGAATCCAGAGGGTCCACCGCCGGGTAGATGCCGAGCTCAGCCAAACCGCGGGACAGCACCACGGTCGAGTCGAGGTGCGCAAAGGTGGTGGCGGGAGCTGGGTCGGTGAGGTCATCAGCCGGCACATACACCGCTTGGATGGAGGTGATAGAGCCCTTGGTTGTCGAAGTGATGCGCTCCTGCAATTTGCCCATTTCCGATGCGAGTGTTGGCTGGTATCCCACGGCTGAGGGCATTCGTCCGAGCAGGGTAGACACCTCGGAGCCCGCCTGTGTGAAGCGGAAGATATTGTCGATGAAGAGAAGCACATCTTGACTTTGCTCGTCGCGGAAATATTCTGCGATGGAGAGCGCGGACAAAGCGACTCGAGCGCGCGCACCCGGCGGTTCATTCATCTGACCGAAAACCATAGATACTTTATCCAAAACGCCAGAGTCTTTCATCTCGTGATAGAGGTCATTGCCTTCGCGCGTGCGCTCTCCCACGCCGGCAAATACGGAGTACCCGCCGTGCTCGGAAGCGATGTTGTGAATGAGCTCCATGATCACCACGGTCTTGCCCACGCCGGCACCACCGAACATTCCCACTTTTCCGCCCTTCACGATCGGACAGATCAAGTCGATGACCTTGATGCCCGTTTCCAGAATTTCTGCGCTCGTGGACTGCTCGGTAAACTTTGGTGCCGGTCGGTGTATCGAATATCTTTTTTCCGTTTGGGGTGCTGGCTTGCCGTCGACGGGGTTTCCGAGGACATCGAAAATGCGCCCGAGGGTATTTTTGCCGACGGGAACGCTGATCGACGCGCCCGTGTCCGTGACCTTGTCTCCGCGCTTCAAGCCGTCGGTCGAAGTCATAGCGATCGTCCGCGCGACATTGGAGCCGATGTGCTGTTCGGTTTCCAAAACTATTTTTTTGCCGCCGATCTCCACTTCCAGCGCATTAAAGATCTCCGGCAAGCCGTCTTCAAAACGCACATCGACGACGGGTCCGATGATCTGCTGTATGACGCCTACATTTTGCGATTTTTTTTCTGACATATTTTTGATAAATTATTTATTTTTTAATGCATTCGCCCCCGCACTGATCTCCGCTATCTCCGCCGTGATGCTTGCTTGGCGCGCTTTGTTGTAGAACAAGGTCAATTCGTCCACCATATCTCCCGCCGCATCGGTCGCTTGATGCATTGCGGACATTCGCGCGCTGTGCTCCGATGCATTCGACTCGAGGAGCGCCTGATAGAGCTGTACTTCGATGAGGCGCGGAATCATTTCGTCCAGAACTTCTTTCGGGTCGGGCTCAAATGTATATTCATCTTTTGTGTCGGGGAATTCATTGCTTGTCTTCGGGTGCCCTTCTTTTTCGATAACGCCCAAAAATTCGTCTTGCGAGCGCATTTCGATGGGCAGGATCTGCTTCACGCGCGGAATTTGTTTGGACGCATTCACAAAGTCAGTATATGCCACCATCACCTTATCATACTTTCCGCTCAAAAAATCACTGATGACCATTTTTGCAACGGATGCGATTTCCGCTATTTCAAGCGCGATGTCATTTTTGTGAAAATCGGCGGCTATATTGTAATGGTGATAATGAAAGGCCGCTTCTCCTTTTTTTCCTATTAAAATGAAGTCGGTTTTCGCTTTGTGTTTTTTGACGGACTCATGCGCCTTGTTCAGGATCGCCGTATTAAATCCGCCGCACAACCCTCTGTTCGAAGTGATGAGAATGATGCCTACCTTTTTCACTTCGTCTTTTTTTGCGAGTAGGGGATGAATGAAGCCATCCTTGCTATTCAGCGATTGACTCACATTCAAAACCGTCGACCAGCTCAAATGCGCGTAAGTACGCGTGCGCAAAACGGCTTCAACCGCTTTGCGCATCTTCGCCGCCGCCACCATCTCCATCGCTTTCGTGATCTTTTTGGTATTGCCGACGGACTTTATTCTTCTTTGGATGTCTCTGGTTGAGGCCATTTGTGTGGTTAATAGTTAAGAGCCGATAACCGTTGACTTATAGTCGCCGATCAAGCTCCGCAATTTATTTTCAATCTCTTCATTATATTCTCCCGTGCTTGCGATCTCACCCAAAACTTCTTTGCCATTTGTGCGAGCATATTCATAGAGTCCCATTTCAAACTCCCTGATCTTCTCCACGGCTATGTCGTCGAGGAAGCCGTTGATGAGTGCGTAAAAGATGAGAACTTGGTTGGCTACAAGGAGCGGGGAATACTGGTCTTGCTTGAAGATCTCCGTGAGCCGTTTGCCTCTCTCAAGTTTCGCGCGCGTGCTTGCGTCCAAGTCGGAACTGAATTGCGCAAAAGCGGCGAGCTCTCGGTACTGAGCCGCTTCGAGTCGCATTTTTCCCGCCACCTTTTTCATCGCCTTGATCTGCGCGGCACTGCCCACGCGAGAGACGGAAAGACCGGCGTTCACCGCGGGGCGGTTGCCTTTGTAGAACAAGTCCGGTTCGAGATAGATCTGCCCGTCGGTGATGGAAATGACATTGGTCGGGACATACGCGGAAACATCCCCCGATTGCGTTTCGATGATAGGCAGTGCGGTGATGGACCCGCCGCCGTGCTCCTTGTTCAGCTTGCACGCTCGCTCGAGCAATCTTGAATGGAGATAAAAAACATCTCCCGGGTACGCCTCGCGTCCCGGCGGTCGCCTGAGCAAGAGAGAGATCTCGCGGTACGCGACGGCATGTTTGGACAGATCATCGTAGACTATTAAAACATCTTCGCCTTTGTCGAGAAAGTATTCAGCCAAAGCGGTGCCGGCATAAGGAGCAATATAGAGGAGGGAAGCGGGGTCGGATGCGCCGGAGAGAACAATCGTGGTGTATTCCATCGCACCGCATTCGGTAAGTTTCGCCACGATGCCGGCTATTTTCGATTCTTTTTGTCCGATGGCTACATAAATACATTTCATATTTTGCCCGCGTTGATTGATGATGGTGTCTATCGCGATAGCGGTCTTGCCGATCTGTCGGTCGCCGATGATCAGCTCTCTTTGTCCGCGACCGATGGGGATCATCGCATCGATGGCTTTGATGCCGGTCTGTACCGGCTGGCTCACGGACTGGCGGGCGATGACGCCGGGAGCAATCTTTTCTATCGGATACGATTTACTCGTTTCTATTTTTCCTTTGCCGTCGAGTGCCTCGCCGAGGGGACTCACTACTCTGCCGATCATCGCCTCGCCGACGGGAACCTCCAAAATTCTTTTCGTAGTCTTCACCTCCGACCCTTCTTTGATCTCGGTAAAATCGCCCAAAATAACGGCGCCGACGCTGTCCTCTTCCAGATTTAAAGCGACGCCGAAAATAACCCCTTTTTTCGTTTGGAATTCCAACATTTCGGACATCATGACATCGGAAAGCCCGGCAATCTTCGCAATGCCGTCGCCGACCTCGGTCACAAATCCGATAGTTTTGCTTTTCGCTTCCGCCTTGAAACCGGCAATCTGCTCCTTTAGTTGTTCTACGATAATATCTTTGCTGATCATAATATTTTTTTTATTTCGGCTAGCGAGGAGCGCGTGGATGAGTATTCTCGTACACAGCGTCCGAGCGACGACGAAATATTGTACCTAGTTATATTTTACCATTCTATCTTGCAAATCGACTAATTGCGTTTTTAAGCTCAAGTCGATCATTTTGTCGCCGTAGGTGATGACCACTCCTCCCAAAATATCTTTATCGATCTTCGTACGCAGTGCGACCTTTTTGGCTTTTGATAATTTAGCGATATGGTCACTCAGGCGATTCACTGTTTCTCCATCCATTTCTTTCGCACTTACTACCGTCGCCTCGACTATCCTTTTTTCACTATTCCAAATCTTTATAAATTCGCCGATGATCGCATTCGCTTTCGTCAGATGGTTGTTTTTGGCGATCAATTCTACAAACTTTTTTGATATGACGGCAACCTCGAAAGCCGTCTTGCCGTCGACTGATTCATACAAGCTCTGTGCGTAGCATTTCGGCGTAATCTTCATATTTTTATTTATTCTGAGCTACAAAGCTCGTCGAGCGCAGGCGTTTCTGAGACCTTGCGCAAGCGCGGCGGCGCGAGCAGAGCAATTTTTCAGCAGAAAAATATGCGTGTCTCAGAAACGCCTGTCGAGTAAGAGCTTCGTAATTCAAAATCATTTTATTAGTATTTTCTCCACGATCTCCCTGTCTTTTTTCGCATCGACTTTTTCTCCCAGAATTTTTTCGAGAGAAAGAACGACCAGATTCGCGACCTCCTTTTTTATTTCCTTGATGGCTTGTGCTGTTTCTGTTTGTCTTTTTGTTTTCTCCATCGCGACAATGCGCTCGATTTCTTCCTTTGCTTTGTCGATGGTTTCTTTTTTCCTTTCCTCAGCCAGCTTGTCGGCTTTTACGAGTATTTCACTTGCATCTTTTTTCGCTTGGGTGATGATGGCGGCGCATTCTTCTTTGACCTGCTCCATTTTTTCTTCTATCGCCACGGCGTTCTCCAAGCTTTTTTCTATTTTTTTAGTTCTCTCGCGCATCACTTTTGCAAGCGGTTTCAAAGCGAAAAAATAGAGAACAGCGAAAACGATGCCGAAGTTAACAGCCTGAGCCAAGAGCAGTTTGGCGTCAATGTGAAATATTTCTATCAAGCTTTCCATTACAAATCTCTATTTAATGCTAAACGCGATGACCAATGCGTAGATGGCGACGGCTTCCACGAAGGCGGACGCCAAAAGCATCGGCACCAAGATCTTGCTTGCCGCTTCCGGGTTGCGACCGATCGCTTCCATCGCTTTCGAGCCGATCATCCCAATACCTATTGCCGTCCCCAATGAGCCAAAACCGATAGCCAAAGCCTTTGCCAACATTACTGATTCCATATATTTTATAAATTAAATGATTAATGCTCCTCCTGTACCGTGTTCATCGTCAAATATGCCAGAATCAATATAGCAAAGATGAGCGCCTGAATCAACCCGACTATCACCTCCAGAAACATAAAAGGAATAGGCAGTCCGAAAGCCAAAATTGCCGACATTGATGCGAGCAAAACCTCGCCGGCAAAGATATTGCCGAACAGACGGAACGAGAGACTTGCCACTTTCGCCACTTCGCCGATTATTTCGATCAACCCGACGAAAACTTTTATCGGATTGACGATGAGGATGGTCGGGTCGGTGCGAATCTTTTTGGGGATTTCCAAAAGCGCTTTGATGTTTATAAACTTGTTCAAGTAGTGCCACACGCCCACTGCCATCACGCCGAGAATGTGGCTTGCGACGATGCCGATGATGGCGAGAGCGAGCGTCGTGTTCAAGTCGGCGGTGCCGCCGCGGAAATAGGGGACAAAGATTTTTTCCCCGTGCTCGCTCACGACCTTGCCGATGGATCCGATGCCCGGCAAAAGCCCCAGCCAATTATTCAATAAAATAAAAATAAAAAAACTGAAGATCAAGGGGAAAAACTTCAATGACTTTTCTCTTGAATTGGTGACGGAGTCAAATATCCCCAGAGCTCCCTCGATGATGATTTCCCCGACATTTTGGATACCCCGCGGGACCTGACTTATCTTGGCGCGCACGATCAAGCTGACGACGATGATGATGAGGACGATGAACCAAGAGCTGAGGAGGGAATTGGTGATGGGAAAATTTCCGACACTGAAAATCTGCTCGGCAAAGAGAGTGGTTTCGTGAGCGGTTTCTCCCTGAGCCGTGCTCGAGCTTGTCGTATGTATTTGTTCAACTTCGTGAAGTTCGTTCATTATTTTTTGTTTTCTATTTTTTGGTATTCATCCGTCGCATTTTTTGTCAGTCCGAATATGGAAATGGCGAAAGCCAAGCCGACGCTTGTGAGAAAGAGCCATGGCTCCGTGCCACACCGCGCGTCCAGCCATTTCCCAAAAAGGATACCAACCAGAATTGGTGCGACTATCCAGCTTGAACGACTGGCAAACAAAAGCAAAGACGGTCTCCACCACGCATCGTTTCCTGCATTCTTTTCCATTGCACGACCATCTTACCTTAGTTTCGAACGAGGGGGAAGCCCCTTAAATAAAAAAAAGAGAGTTGCGGTGTCCAGCAACTCTCTAAATATCCCTGCTTACATAAAGCAGAGGACTAATTTTTTGGGAGATCCTTCCACTATCCGAATTATCTTAAGGTGAACCACCTCATCCATCTCCTCTTCGTGGGTGAGGCACATTTTTAATTTTTGCCCGACACTTACTTGCCCACCGTCACCAACAACGGTGGCCGTTCCCCATAAATACGGGTCTGCGGCTGGTGGATTATTTTGGTCATCCTCAAGGATGTAAAGCGTGCAGAGCTCTTTCACTACTACCTCCTTTTTGTTCGTATTTATACAGTTCGTATAACTTGAGAAAGGCGGAACGCTCTATACCGCTTTCCCTTGGGGTTTCTCCGCAAATACTCAGCACTTCTTCCATTGCGGAGGATTTCTCCAAATCGCGCATAAATATCTCGTTGAGTATCTTTAGCGCGAAGAGTTCTTCGGCGCTTCCATCTTCGGTCGCATGGTACGCTTCCGTGATTTCTTCACGGGTCGCGCAAAGGCTGATCCACGCGCGCAATGTGCCACACTTGTTGATGTGGCCTCTAGCTTTGAAATACCTTTCCCGAGCTTTTTCGGCGAGACTGAGACTTGCATCCATCTCGATCGGAGTCCGTTCAGAATCCGATCGGTAGACTAAAGGAATCATCCGCGATGGCACCGGGTTGTCATCAAACCTGAGCACCCTCTTTATTGTATTCGGATGAAACCCTGTTCTTTTAGCAAATTCTACCAAATCCTGCATCCCCACACCTCCTCTAATGAATTTTTTATGTTCTATTCTACAAGTACATTACTATGATACACACTTATTGTCAATAGAAAATGGGCGGAATCAAGCTGTCAGAGAATCCCGAGTCTTTGGAAGTGGGCTGTTTTTTCTTTGGCGATGTTTTCGACGCAAGAGCTTATGGTCATGAGAAGATTGACCTTGAGGGAGATCGTCGCCTCTTTTTTCTTGAGCTCGTCATCCAGCTTGTTTATCGCTTCCAGAATTTGAATGCTGTTGAGCACCTTGTTCGCCCCCAGCTCTTTTATTTTATCTTCCTGATTTCTTGAAAAGGAACGAAGGAAATCCGTTTTTTCAAAGAGGGCATCTTGTGATAATTTTGACAGCTCTTCCTGTATCGCCTCAATAAAAAATATAATGGACGCGACATTCAGATTGTCTTCTGATGCCTTCTTGTCGACTATCTTGCTTACCACTTTCTTTATTTCGACGACATCGGCATCTTTTTTGTCCACAAGTACGGCGGATGATCCTCTGACGATCTCCAAAGTCGTCTCTCTGACCGATAGAGATATTTTTTCTTTATCGATCAATGCGTCGCTCTTTTTGTGGCTGTGTTCTTTTGTGTCAAAATCAAAATGCTCCCCCTCCGGTTGCTTCAATGGCTCAGCGAGCTGCTTGCCATAATTTTTGCAACCCAGCATGTATGACTCACAGAGCCCGTCACTACTCAACGGCTGTTGGCATTCCGGACAAACCCTATCGCCGCTCTCATTTTTGATTTTAGGTCCTTCCATAAATAGATGAGTTTCTTTGGTCCCGCATTCAAGATCATCTTACACGAAATCCCCAGAAAATCATATCGCCGGTTAGCGGCCGTAATATTCAAAAAGCGCCTTGATGCCTGCCAGATTTTGCTCCCACTCGACAGTCTCGTGAGTTTTGAGCTCTACGGTGATCGACGGAATGTTGATCGAAGCCAGCCACCCCTCGGAGTCGCCGGAGGTTTCGTATGCGTCAAATGATTTAATTGCTGTATACTCGGACGCCCGAGCGTAGGCATTCATGAGATCGATCGTCTTTGGAAGAATGCCATCCTCGCACTTTGACGCATACACGGCATTTGCTTTGCTGTGCCAGAAGACAACACTGTCCGGACCATAGGATAGAACGAAGTCTCGGATAGCCGCCGCCTCCGGTTCAGAAAATGCTTTTGACCCGCCACTTACCACCCTATTTTTCCATGTACTTTTCGGTTTCCACTTGCAGTCAAAGTTGCGGTTGAGGTCTACGCTGTGCGCATTGAATCGTCCCGACTCGGCAAGCTTTTGATTGTTTGGCACATCTCCGACTTCAAAGCGACCTTCCTTTCCGACCACGCGATAAACGCCGTCCGGGTTGGCGGATGGAATCACCGCGATAGTCAAATTTTTTGGAATGCTGTTTGGATTTGCTTCCAAATAATCCATGAACCGGTATGCCAAAATGACGCTGTTCCATTCGTATCCGCCATGAATGCCCCCGACAAATAAGAGGTGGGTTTCGCCTTTCCCGTATAGATACGCTTCAATCGCGCGTCCTTCTACTGATGTGCCGATGACCTCGCGCTCCACCGATGGAATGATTGCTGGTTTGACGAGAACCGCCGGCGTCACGGGCGCTTCTCCTTTGTTTAGATCACCAATGGCAAACACGCCGATGCCAAATAGGGCAAAAATACAAATAGTTATGACTGGATACTTCTTGAAGATAGCCCGCATTATTTAGCGTAATATTTTAGCAATGCCTTGATGCCTGCGAGATTTTTGTCCCATTCGGTATCCTGATGCGTCGTGAGGAGCACGCTGATTGCGGGGATATTTTTCTTTGCAAGCCAGTTCACCATATCGCCCGTTGTCTTGTAGAAATCGTAGCTGGAATACGCTTTGTATTTGGATGCAGTCGCGTATGTATCGGTGAGCGCTTTTGTCGCAGGAGCAACGACCCCATTGTTACAACTTGAAGAAAATACACCGCCGGCGGAGCTGTACCATACTACAACAGCAGTAGGGTTGTGGGCTTCTATATAATTTTTGAATGCTAAACTTTCCGGTTCAGAAAATACTTTGCTTCCACCGCTCACCGTCATGGTCATCCACTGACCTTTTGGCTGCCAATCACAATCAAAGTTACGGCTGAGGTCTACAGTGTTGGCATTGAAACGGCCTGATATTCGGACCTCGTGCGAGGTGGATACATCCGCTTTTGCGAAACGGCCCGCTGTGCCCACGACCTTGTTGAGGCCATCAGGATTTAAGACAGGGATGACGGTGACTTTCAAGTTTGCGGGGATGACCGTAGGATTTGCCGTGAGATAGTCCATGAGTTCGTAGGCGAGGAGGACCGTGTTCCACTCATACCCGCCGTGGATACCGCCAACAAACAACAGCTCTTTGCTGCCTGCACCATAGTGGTGCGCCGTGATGTCGCGCTTTTCAACAGAGGTTCCAAGGACAGTTTTCGTTGTGTCGACTGGTTCCTTGATCTTCACCTCAGGCATTTTTTTTGTTTCGGTCGTGGTAGCCGTCGAAACAGGGCTCTCTACAGGAGCACTAGGCAAATTTTTGATAAAAAAGTACACACCGGCGCCAATAATACCTACAACAACGAGCCCAATGATTATTTTTTTCATATAATGTATTCTACCATAAATAAAAAAATGCAACTATGGTTAATTGACTTTGTGACTTGTAACGCACAAACCACAAAATAAAGGATATTTTTACTTCTTGTATCCGAGTTTATACTCAAAATTCTCGCTGATCTTCCAAACACCTTTCTCTCTGAAAGCAGGAATGTTTTGTCGGCGAGCGGCGTTTGTAATTGCCGATGCAGATTTAGCGTGACTTTTCGTGTATTCGGAAAGCCGAATGATTTTGTCGCCATTGAGGTAAGTGATGCGTTTATGCAGTGACTCCATGAGACCGAGATAGACAACTTTTTCAAGCGTCTTGGTATTTTTGTTGTCACGATAGTCGCCAAAGGATTTGTAGTATTCTTTTTTCTCCCGGTCTCGAATGATAATCATCGGGAACCCCAAACGCTGGAGCTGATAAGAGATCAGTACACGGCCAATACGGCCATTGCCATCGCAGAACGGATGAGTAGTTTCAAAATCCAAATGAAACTTGGCGATCTTGTCTAAGAAGTAAGCAGACATATTACTCGTGTATTCGGTAATGGTAGACGCAATTAGTTTCTCTACTTGTTCCGGAGCAGGAGCAACATGCGTACCGACTCGGACATATTCGCCATGGGCACGAAAGCGACCAGCAATCTTGTCGTCAATGTCACCGATGAGCATCTGATGTAAAAGCAAAATGAGTTCTCGATTTACTTCAGTATCTTTTGATTTGGTGCGAATGTAGCCGATAACTCGAGCAAGATTTTTTGCTTCGTACACCTCGCGCAAAGAAACATTTCGAGCAACCTCCATGTCCAAAAGAATCTTCTCAGTTTCCTTGAGAGTGAGCGTCGAGTTTTCGATAGCGTTGGAGTTGTAGACACTCTCCGGCACTTCGGCCTCATCGATCATAACCAAAAGCGAGTCCTTCCCTTTGCGGAGGATGTCATATTCGGCCTTGAGAATCTGAAGGCGATCTTTGATTGGTTTTGTTATAGCCATAGGTTTAAATAATGCTTACATGGACAGTATGGTCTATTTATCTCTAAAAGTCAATCTTTAGTGAATAGAGACCATAAAATGCCTTGTATTTACTAGAACTTGTTTCCATGCGGTCTCTGCCACAGGGATTTTGATTTAGAATCTTAAAGTAAAGCGTGCGACCGCTCCGTGGGTAGGTATATTTCGTCGTCACTCAAATTTGTCTGGGTACCGCCTCGACATTTTTCTTACTAGAAAAATATAGCTCCACCATTCGATCCCTACACGAAATGTGTGCAGGCACATTTCTCCGCGGAGCATAAATAAAAAAGTAAAAGCCCCCAGAAGTGGGCGTTCATTTTATTGCTCCGCATCGTGGGTAAGTTTAGAGCTCTGAACTGGAGGGGGATAGAAATGGAGATATATTATGTTGATGACTTACAGACATTAGCCCTTCCTCTTTACTCTACTAATGTGTTACAATTAGCTTATTATGAAAAAAGAAGTAAACACCAACCACCGCTCCGCACTCAAAATAAAAATTAATGGAAAGTTATTTGATTTAGGATTTACTCTGATTGAACTCCTTGTCGTTGTTGCAATCATCGGAATCCTGAGCTCTGTTGTTTTGGTAAGACTGAACACTGCGCGAGAGAAAGCCCGCGATACTCAGCGAGTAGCCAATGTAAACCAGATTACGAATGCCATCGCTCTTTACCAAAGTGATAATGAAGGAGTACCGCCTGGAGATGATGGTGTCGAATATGTAAATGGCAATCCAGAATGGATCCCTGGGCTTGTGCCAAAATACATCTCAATTGTTCCATCGGACCCAATCGATGCTGATGAACACAAATTTCACTACTCTCGAATGGGTAATGACTATGAAGTTATTTCTTTCCTTGAACAGAATGGTAATCAGGCTGCTTGCGGTGACGGTGGTTCCTCGTGCCAATACTACGAAAAGGCAGGTGGCAAGTTTTTAGCAATCGCAAACCCCGGCGCGAGCGGATGGCGCTTCGCATCTTCAACTACTATCGTTGACAGCTCGTCACCGACAGCTACCACTACACCACCTGCAGTCACACTGCCCGCACCAACAGAACTTAGGGTAGGATTTGGTTACGGTAGCGGTGTAAGTGGTTGGCTAAAAATTTCAGAAAGTTTAAATTTTAAGTTTGATATGAACAGTCTTTCTGATGTAAGCGCATTTCGTTTGTACCAAAAAAGGCCACAGGACTCATCGTTCAATCTCGTCGGAGAATTTAGCAATCCGTCAGCGATCACCGTTTGTTCTACAAAAAGAACATATGGAACATGGGTCCTCACATCACTTGGTGGGGGGCCAACAGTCTGCCCTGGCCCTAGGTGGTCATTATCACGCACCAGCTCACAACCAGTTTCCAGCTATGCGGTAGGCGATTATTTGTATTTCGTCACAGCGCTTGACCTCTCTGGCGCAGAAGGCCCGGCTACTCAAATTTCCACATCAACTCTCATCGGAACATTTCCTATTGAAACTCCTATAACATTTGAACCTTCCGATTCATTAAATCCAACTTTTAGATGGCAACCGGCAAGCGGTTGGTCTGAAGCGCTGGGCTACTGGGTTATTGTGGCGCCAAGTGACGGAAGCAGTTCACAACGAATGCTAACACCTTTCACTTCAGTCGGACCCGATATTTCCAAAGTGTATGACAGTACTGCGTTGATTCCCGGCAAAGAGTATTCCGTCTGGATATACGGCCGTTCACATAATTCCACCCAAACCGAAGACAAAGCTTCATTCGCTTCAGAAATAGTGACTTTTGTGGCTCCGCCTGTTGCTCAGTAGGCCGTAAAATAGCATTGCCATTTTTTTTGTTGACCATACGCCCTTGGTCATGCGCGTAGGGAGCGGTCCAGAGTTACTAATCCGCTTCCCGAATCTATATGATGCGAGGTAAAAAATCGCTGTTGTTTTTGTTGCAGTTTTCCGTACATAGTGTATATTATTTGTAGGCACTTGTGAGGACTTAGTTCTCCCACGGTTAAATCATAAACCGTAGCCAAGTGCCAACGAAATATCGTCACCAAATGGTGGCGATTTTTCGTTTTAGTTTATTTCGGTATAGGTACTGCGATTTTCCACACCCCATTCTCAAGAAAAGCCGCATTGTTATTCCACTTGCTTTTTTTTAGTAACTTGTGTTAGAATCTAGGTACTAAACGTGAAAGGCATCCTATATGGGTGCCTTTCGTTGTTTCTGTCTATTTTTCCTGCATCTTCAGGAGTTCTCGCAGGTATTCAAAATCGGTCTAATGGTAATTTAAGCAGTCTGTTTTCTCAGAATCTCTGTCGCAATCTT
>JBBTUT010000024.1:0-12429 GCA_038063615.1 Patescibacteria group bacterium
ACTAGAACACAGTTACTTACTTAACGGTAGATGCACTTTTAACTTTGGTCTGACATCACTCAATACCGCCCACCCTCCGCACCCCCTCATCAACATATTCAAATGAAAGCATCATAATATCTTTCGGAAGAACCTCCTTCACCTGCTCGGGCCATTCGAGGAGGATGAGGTTGTGCTCGTCGGCAAGGAGAGCGTCCCAGTCGAGCGCGCGCATTTCGCTTGCGGAGTGGAGGCGATACGCATCGATGTGAATGAGCTTGGTGAAGCGCTCGCCTACGAGAGATCCGCGCGGGATGATGTACACTTTTTCAAGAATGAAAGTCGGGCTCGTCACCACATCGGCAATGCCGAGCGCACTCGCAAGACATTTCGTAAACGCCGTTTTCCCCGAGCCGAGGTCGCCTGAAAGTCCGACCACCGTCGCTCTGCCCGATGATGCCGATGGTTCACGCTCCGCAAGACCTCGCAATAGCTTTTCAGCAAGCGCCCGCAATTCCCCAAGATTTTTAACCTCCTTTGTCATGTCCCTATGGTATACCATCGGGAAAGAATATGGAATATTGAATTTTGAAAATAGAACGATACAAACAAAAACAGAATGACGCCCACGGGCGTCATTCTGTTTTTCAATATTCAATATTCGACATTCAATATTCTAGTGCTTCTCTCCCGCAATCTTCCCGTACAAATGATTCCCCAAAAGCACGAGGACGAGCACGAGGACTATCAAGAGGATCCACCCGAACAGCGTCGTCGGGATAAATGATCCGGAGTCAAAGATGTTTGCGCTAAGTACGCTTGGTGCTTCCCCCGCGCGATGCGTCGCATAGGCGATTGCATCTCCCTGTATGCCGTTTGCGCCGGTGAATACCATATTCGCCGTTATCACGATGATCTCGCCTGTTTTCAATCCGCGACCTGCGTTTGCAAAAATGAATGTCTCTCCCTCCTCGCCGATAGCAAGCGTTTTTATATCCACCGTCACCGCATTCTCCACGCTCGAGAACGACCCTTTCGTCGCGCTCTCGATATTCATCGCCTTTGGGAAGGTCACGCGAAGGACGACATTTTTCAGCGACTGCGTATCCTTGTTCTTCCATTTAATATGGTACGAACGCTTTTCTCCCGCGCTGATCACCTCCGCTCCGCCGTCGATCGTGAGTTCCACAAGCGACTGTTCCGCGCTTCCGCGACCGATCACGGTCACCGTCGGTTTTTTGACCACCGGCGTCTTTGGCTCAAGCTCACCACTGATAACCGCCGTCGTATCCTGCGCGATAGGCGTTCCGTCCGAAACGAAACTCATGATCGTTCCCTGCACTTTTCCATACGGATTTTCCGCGACGACGCGATAGTAATAGGTGTTCCCAAAAACAAGACCGCTTATCGTGTCCGAGTGCTTGACCACCGGAAGCATTCCGACATTGAGCGACTGCGTCGTATTCCCCAAACTTGCGCTCGTTCCCCATTCAAACCACGCGCTTGATGACTGGTCTGCGGAAGTAGAAATGAGACCGTTTAGTTTCGCCTCTGTTCCCGTGAGCTCGGTTGCAAAAAGCGTGGTTGCCTCGGGCGACAAGCCGGCGGTCCCCGTTGTTACCGTAGTCCCCGCGCTCGGCACGGTGAAAGAAAGCGTACTGCCGTACACAATCCCGTATGAATTGCGCGCGACGGCACGATAGTAGTAGCTCGTATTATAGCTGAGATTCCAGAGCACACTGCTGTAGCTCGTCGAATTCGACCCATAATTTACCGAGCCGGTATTGTTTCCAAATGACGGCGTTGTTCCCCACTCAAACCAAGCGTCCGTGCTTGAATTGTTCGGGTACACGAACCCATTGAGCGTCGCCGAAGCTTGCGAGACCGCGCTTGGACTATTTGTGGTAACCGTAGGAAGCGAAGACCATGTCGTATATGTCGGGTAAGTTGGGTAAGTTGAATATGCCGGGTATGTTGTCCCCTGCGTGATCACTGTCCCCGGAGTCGTCGCAACCGGCGCGCCTTTTGTCCTAAACGAAATGATTGGTGAATAGACCGTCGTCCCGCCCTCTGAAGCCACCGCTCGATAGTAGTAGGTCGTATCAATTTTCAAATTGTAAATGGAGGCCTTAAAAAACCCTTTGTCAAAAACCCTTGTCATCCCCGCGACCGTCAACGGAGCCATCGATGAGTTCTCGCTCCACTCGAGCCATACGAGCGAAGTCTTGTAAGGGTTCTCCACATAGCCGACCAAAGTCGCCGAGGTCTCGGTGATCTGAACTGTTTCTGTCGGTGTGGTCGCGAGCACCGGCGCGGCAAACACTTCGCCCACAAAGGCAAAGAGTGCGATGCCGAGCACCATTCCCGCACGAATTGTTTGAAATATAATGGTATTCATCCCGTTAGAAGTTTAGTTTTATAAAATTTAATAAAAATGAAATTTACCCCGTTTCTCGTTCCTCTACTTATAATTAAAAACATCGGAACTTCTAACGGGATTCATATGTTTGCGATTATAGCACACAATGTATAAAAAAGTCAAGTGGTAAAAAAGAAAAAGCATACGGGATGTTTTCCGTATGCCTTGATACTGCCATGGCTGTGTTTACCGTTGCCGTTGCCATGGCCACCTGAGATCGCATCCCTCGCTACCGCATCGGCACTTCCCGTTGCTCCTGTTGTCGAATTGATATCCTGCCTCATAAGGCCTACCACTGCCGTCCGTGAACGGCTCAGTCATACAATTCGGTCGTGACAGTGGCTCGTATGCCGCATACACAGGTGCCGTATATGCCGGAGTCCGGGCGGGAGCTTGTTCCCCCGCATCCTCATCGACGGCATTTGCAAAGAAAGCATCGGGCTCTGCAGAAGGTTTAGTCGGCTCGGCTTGAACCTTTGCCACCTCTTTCTCCAAGCAGATCCACTTGCCACCAACAAACTTCACCGGTCCTCCGCCGCAATTTCTCGAAACCTTTTCCGCAAGACTTTCCTCTTGTGGAGCCGGCGGAGTTGGAGCGATTGCTTTCGGTGGTGCCGGCGCCTTTTCTTTCGGCTTTGCCACTACCTTCTTCTCGCAGGACTTCGGCTTCGAGGTGCGAGGTTTCCCTTCGCGCGGAACAATCCGCTTTGTCGGAGGTACCGGCTTACAGTCTTTCAACTGCGCCACGAGCAGAGCATTCTCTGCACGCAACCGCTCGTTCTCGGTGGCAGCCCCTTTCACCGTCGCCAAAAACTTTGCCATCTGCTTCTCTCCGGCAACATCTCGAACCGGCTCGGTAAACTGTGCTTGCCCCTCCTTTTTCTTCGTGGACGAATACTCCGCCCACTTCATCCCCGCAAAAACTGCGAGGATGACCAATACTACACACCATGGCTTTTTCATAACCCACCTCCCATTTTTTCAAATTTTACTTCTACCGCAATTATAGCATACCACACACAAAAGTCAACCCCCACGGCAGTGCCGTGGGGGTTGACTTTTGCCCACTTTAGGAGGTCGGACCTCCTAAAGTAATGGAGTTTTATCTATTTTTCTCCAAAATCTTGTCGATTTCGCTGACTTCCTGTTCCACTTCCTCCACTTGAAGCTTCTTTGCCTTGCGCGCTTTTTTCTGCTTTTCGGATGATTCGTAGATCATCAAAGCGAGGAGAACTGCAATAAGGAGTGCGACGATGAGAGCGACCCAGCCGATGAGCGTTTTGGGGAGCATGTCTCCCGCACCGATCACCGTGGCAACATTGGCATTTTTATTGGTAAAGCCCTCTTGCGTCGAAGTTGCCACCTTCGCTACGGTCGTTGTCTTTTTCGCAACAACGGTCGAAGTCGTGGATTTTTTTGTTTGTGCTACTACGGGTTTTGTCACCGAGGAATTTGTAATGGTCGTGTTCTGATAGGAAACCGTTGTCGCCGTCACTGGTATTGAACCTCCTTTCGTCTTAAACGAAATAATTTGCGAGTACACGGTCGTCCCGCCCTCTGAGGAAACAGCGCGGTAATAGTAAGTCGCACCGGGATTCAATCCGGAAAGAGATGCTTTGAAAAATCCTCGGTCGAAGACCCTCGTCAAGCCGATTGGCGTAAAAGAGTACATTGAGGAACTATCGCTCCACTCGAACCATACTAAAGAAGTCTTATATGTGTTTTCCACATAGCCGACCAAGGTTGCCGAGGTCTCGGTAGTCTGGACCGCTTCTGTAGGCCCGGTAAGCACCGGCGCGGCAAACACTTCGCCCGCAAAGGCAAAGAGCGCGATACCGAGCACTGCAATAGCACGGATTGTTTGAAAAATGTATGTATTCATCCCGTTAGAAGTTTAGTTTTATAAAATTTAATAAAAATGAAATTTACCCCGCTTCTCGTTCCTCTACTTATAATTAAAAGTATCGAAACTTCTAACGGGATTCATATACCTATAATTATAGCACACAATGTATAAAAAAGTCAAGGGTAAAAAGAAAAGGCGCATGGGATACTTTCCATACGCCTTAATACTGGTGCCATCTCTACTCTCTCTGGCGAGCGATGAGCTCACCACCGAGACGACGGTAGATCTGTGCCCACTTGCCAGGATTATATTTCTTTGGACACTTTGGATCATTTGGATCCGCCTCGCAGAGCTTCTGCTTTTCTTTTAAAGCAGGAGCAAGGCGTAATAAACACTTTCCATCAGCCCCCCAATTCGATTCTCCGTTTTGCAGTTTGGTCTTACACTCAGGGTGAATCATATCCCAGTCGTGATAATTGTCGACCGTCGGTCCTCCGGCTGAGGGCTTCGGCACGGTGATAATGGTCATCGCAGGAGGCGAAACATACGCCCCCGGGCAAGGAATGATGCGCCAGTCCCCGCCATGACAGTATCCGTCCCTATAAAAATACCTAGGGTCATATCCATAGACGGCGCCCCCGTATGCGCCATACACTCTCCCGTACCGGTCATAGTGTCCCCCATACGCGCCATACCCATACGGCGCTCCACTCGGGACAACGACAACAGTCGACGGAGAAGAATACCCTCTATCTTCCCACTGGGCGGCCGCGACCGCCTCGTGACCCATGATTGCGGTGAGTATTCCCGCGCCTATCACGAGAGACTCATTTCCTCCCACCGCTTTTGCGGCGAGTACACCGAGAGCGCCTCCCGTCGCAGTGCCACCCAGCTTCTCAACCCTCGCCAAATGAGGGTTGTCTGTTGCACAGCCCGAAAGCAGTGCAACAACGGAAATCAAAACTAATAGCTTTTTCATGATGCCCACCTCCTATTTTTCAATATTTTACTTCTGCCGTAATTATACCAAATCTATCTTTTTTGTCAAGTAGCGAATATGCGCTAAAATGCTTATACTGTCAGGATATTTATGCTCAAATTTGACGACACCAGTGGCGACGACCAACTTGCAAAACTTCACCAAAAAGAAGAGGAGGAGTTTTTGCAGATCATGTCCGCGAAGCACGGCATCCCCTATGCGGATTTGTCCGCCGTTCCGATCGACACGACTGCGGTCGGACTCATCAAGGAGGACCTCGCGCGCGCGGCACTCATCGCACCGTTCGATATCGCGGGGAAAAAGCTCAAGGTCGGACTCTTTTCGCCGACACAGGCAAATACGAAAGAAGTCCTCGCTTCTCTCACGGAGCGCGGGTTCATTATCGAGCAATACCTCGTCTCGCATGCAAGCTTGGAAAAAGTATGGGAACGGTACACGGAGATCTCCGGCGCGACAAAAAGCGAAGCGGGGACGGTTGATATTTCGGGAGAAAATATGGAGGGGCTCGTCGAGAAGTTCACGACGCTCGTCGCGGTGTCGGAAGCCCTGCAAACGACTGTCACCGAAAAATCCGCGCGCTATATTTCAAATCTTTTCAGCGTCATCCTCGCCGGCGCGATCGGCATTCGCGCGTCCGACATTCACATCGAGCCCGCCGAGGACGCGATCCATATCCGCTACCGCATCGACGGCGCGCTTCATGAAGTGGTGACGCTCCCCCACACCATCTACCGCCTCTTCAGCTCGCGTCTCAAGCTCCTCGCGGGACTCAAGCTCAATGTCGGCTCTGAAAGTCAGGACGGGCGGTTTAGTATAAAAATGTCGGGCATCGAGATCGAGATGCGTGTGTCCATCATCCCCGGAGCGTACGGCGAGGGAGTGGTGATGCGTATTTTGAATCCGCTCTCGCTCAATGTCACGCTCGAAGACCTCGGTATGAGCCCGCGCCTCCTCGCTATCGTCGAAAAGGAGATCAGTAAACCGCACGGCATGATTCTCAACACCGGTCCGACCGGCTCCGGTAAAACGACCACGCTATACGCTTTTTTGAAAAGGATATACTCGCCCGAGATCAAAATGATGACGATCGAGGACCCTATCGAATACCATATGAAGGGCGTATCCCAGACGCAAGTCGAAGCGGACAA
Organism: Patescibacteria group bacterium; assembly: GCA_038063615.1. Lineage (GTDB taxonomy): Bacteria > Patescibacteriota > Minisyncoccia > Phycocordibacterales > UBA1550 > UBA1550. The sequence continues at coordinate 6,393 of JBBTUT010000024.1, forward strand.
AGGGTACACCTTTCTCGAGGGGCTTCGCGCGGCGATGCGCCAAGACCCCGATGTCATCATGATCGGCGAGATCCGCGACAGCGAGACGGCAAAGGTCGCCATCAATGCGGCGCTCACGGGGCATATGGTCTTCTCGACGCTCCATACGAACACCGCCGCAGGCGCTATCCCCCGCCTCATCGACATCGGGGTGACGCCGAAGATCATCGGCTCATCGCTCACCGTCGCACTCGCTCAGCGCCTCGCCCGCAAGCTGTGCGCCGAATGCAAAAAGGAAGACGCGCCGAACGAGCGCGAACAAAAGATCATCGACGAGGTCGCCGCGCAGATCAAGGGGAAAGTCGGCACGGAGGTGCAAACGAAAAAAGTGTGGCGCGCGGTCGGCTGTACGAAATGCAACAATACGGGATACAAAGGGCGCGTCGGCGTTTTTGAAGCGGTGCTGATGGACGCCGACATCGAAGCGCTCCTCGACACCATCCCCTCCGAGCGCGAGATTCGCGAAGCGGCAAAAAAGCAAAACATCCTCAGTATGCGCGAGGATGGTATCGAGAAAATTCTCGCGGGCGCGACATCTTTTGATGAAGTAGAGCGCGTGGTAGACTTGGAGGGATAAGTGGGACAATTGACATGTGACACCGCTTCGCGGACAATTGACGGGGGACAAGGTACGCAAGACCCATGCACAAAAAAATCCCAGACATAAACCTCAATCAGTTCTCAATACATAAATGCTTGAGTGAGGAAGCGGTCTAAGGATAAGGGCAGCCGCTGTCGCATAAAGCGAAGCACCACCCTGTCCTCGTCCGCAACCATGTGAATCCCGGAGGACCCAACTAGAAGAGGCTTATGTGTAGGATCTTTTTAACGAACAAAATGACCTTCCAGTCATCATTGATAGAACAAGTCTAGCACAAAACGATTTTTATGTCAAGCTCTAATTTAAACAACCCCGAAGACGCTAAAAACATTGAGGATTTTTCATTTCTCGATCAAGCTCTCCGCCCGAGCCGTTTTGACGACTATATCGGGCAGGAAACGATCAAACAGAATCTGAAGATCCTCTTGCAGGCCGCCAAAGAGCGCGCGCACCCGCCGGAACATGTCCTTTTTTACGGGCCGCCGGGGCTCGGAAAAACGACATTGGCGCATCTTATCGCAAACGAAATGGGCTGTCAAGTGAAATCCACCTCGGGTCCCGCTATTGAAAAAGTGGGCGATCTCGCCTCCATTTTGACCAATCTCTCTCCCGGTGATGTGCTTTTCATCGACGAGATTCATCGACTCAACAAAATGATTGAAGAAGTGCTCTATCCCGCGATGGAGTCGGGCGTGCTCGACATCATCATCGGCAAGGGGCCCTCCGCGCGCACGATACAGCTCGACTTGCCACCCTTCACGATGATCGCCGCGACCACGCGCGTCGCGCTCATTTCCTCCCCGCTCCGTTCTCGCTTTTCCGGCGGGACATTTCGCTTGGAATTTTACACCGAAGACGAGATCGAAAAGATCATAAAGCGCTCGGCAAAGATCCTCGGCATCACGCTCTCGGACGATGCGGCGCGGGAGATCGCAAAGCGGAGCCGCGCGACACCGCGCACCGCAAACTACCTTTTGAAACGCGCGCGCGACTTCGCACAAGTGCACAAAGGTGACCTTTCTGCAAAATATGTTGCGGACGCGCTCGCCCTGCTTGAGATCGACGAGCTCGGACTCACCGCTCTCGACCGAAAAATTTTGGAGGTCATCATCGAAAAATTCAAAGGCGGTCCCGTCGGCCTCGGCACCATCGCCGCCGCCCTCTCGGAAGAAGTAGCGACGATAGAGGAAGTGAACGAACCCTACTTGCTCCAGCTCGGGCTCATCGAACGCACCCCCCGCGGTCGCCTCGCCACACCCCGCGCGTACGAGCATCTGGGGTTTGAGGTGCCGGAGGAAAATCAGCCACGATTACTGTAATAGTTGAATCCGATAATTTTTTCCGCTAGACTGAGGAAATAATAACAATTATATGTCAGGACACAATAAATGGTCGCAGATCAAGCGTAAAAAGGCGGTCACGGACGGCAAGCGGAGCAAGATATTCGGCAAAATGGTGAAGCTGATCGCGATGGAGTCAAAAAAGGTGGCGGGGAACCTGTCCTCGCCATCGCTTCGCGCGGTCATCGAGCGGGCGAAAAAGGAAAATATGCCGATCGACAATATCGACCGCGCGGTGAAAAAAGGCGCGGGCGGAGATGCCGGCAATATGGAAGCGGTGCTCTATGAAGCGTACGGTCCGGGCGGATGCGCGATACTCATCGAGGGACTCACGGACAGCAAAAACCGCACGGTTGCGGAGATCAAGCATACGCTCTCGAAACGCGGGCTCGCTCTCGCGGGACAAGGGGCGGCAGTATGGGCATTTACAAAAACAGCCGAGGGCTTTGAACCGCAGACGATGGTTCCCCTCTCGGACGAAGACGGCGAGGCGCTCTCATCGCTTCTCGAAGAGCTTGATGACAACGATGATGTGCAGGAAGTGTATACGAATGCAGAATGAGTCGATAAAGTCTGTAAAGTCCATAAAGTCAAAAGTAGGTGCAACTCGTATCCACTTTATAAACTTTACGGACTTTACGGACTTTCGACTTTTTAGTGGTACACTAAAATCATGCGCATCATCTCCATCGACCCCGGGTACGAACGACTTGGCATCGCCGTTTTAGAAAAAGATAAAAAAGAAAAATTACTTTTTTCAGAATGCTTCAAGACGAAAGCGACACTTCCTTTTTTTGACCGGCTTGAGCTCGTGGGGCGCGAGGTGGCGCGAGTCATTGCGGAGTTTTCTCCCAAGGTGCTTGCGATCGAAAATCTCTTCATCGAAACCAACCAAAAGACCGCAATGCGCGTCGCCGAGGTGCGCGGGGCTATCCTCTATCAAGCGCGCCTTCTCGGGCTTGATATCTATGAATACACCCCGCTCCAAATAAAAGTGGCAACCACCGGCTATGGCAAGGCGACAAAAACACAGGTGTCGTCGATGGTGAAGAAACTTGTTTCGGGGGCGGAATCGATAAAACAAGACGATGAGATGGACGCGATTGCTATCGGACTCACTCATTTTGCATATTATCGCCCCCAAAATACCCGTATAAAATAAAGCTTCTTGGGCTTTCCCCATGTTATCCACAGTTTTAAAAAAATGGGCTTGCAGATAAAAAAACTTTTTGCTACAACTATCTGGTCTGGGCGCAATAAAGACGATTCAGGCACTTAATTTACATAATAAATATGACTGAAGAAGAATTAGTTGACGACGAAGTCGTCGAAGTAGATGAAGAATTTGATTTTGCCGACGACCTTGACCTCGGCGACGAACTCGACGAGAAAGAGGTTGACCTCAAGTTGAGTGTGGGTGGGTTCGAAGAGTAATCATCGTTTTTAAAAAACCATCGCTCGCGGTGGTTTTTTAATTGATCATATTATTCAAAATTACTTCCCAAATTCTTCCGCCTTCCATGTCCTATAGGACATGGAAGGCGGAAGAATTAAAAAAAACGCCTAAAAATTTCCTTTACTCCAAAAATTATATTATTTTTACAAATCGCCTCTTCCCTATTTTGTAGACGCCGGGTGTTGCTTGCTCAAGCGGGTCGGTGATCTTTTCTTCCTCACCTCCTTCACCCAAGCGCTTCACGGCGCCCTCGTCGACGAGGCGGCGCCAATCGTTCATAGAGGAAACTATTTCTTTCGTTTTTAAAAGCGTGCCAAGGTTCCCCTCTCCTCGAATCTCTTCAATGTCCTCGGGAATTTCTTTTTTCTGAAATGTAGCGAGGAATGTTTCGCGCGCTCTCTCCGCTTCTTCTTTTCCGTAATAGATAGAGACGATTTCTTCTGCGAGGTCGAGCTTCGCATCGCGCGGGTTCTCGCCGCGCCCGAGTCCCGCCTCGTATTCGCTCACGCGCTCCATCGGCACGCGCGTCACATGCACGAAATATTTTATGATGAGCTCGTCGCGCAAGCTCATCACTTTGCCGAACATGTCGCTTTGGGTGTCGGTGAGATTGATCGTATTCCCAAAGCTCGAACTCATCTTGCGCCCGTCGAGTCCCTCGATCAGGTCGAGCATTAAAATACTTTGCGGTTCTTTGCCAAAGCGCTCTTGGAGTTTTCTCCCCGCAAGCATATTGAATTTTTGGTCGGTTCCGCCGAGCTCGATGTCCGCGCCCACCGCGACACTGTCGTACCCCTGCATCAGCGGATACAGAAGCTCGCGGAGCGACACGCGCTTGCCCGCGTCTAAGCGAATTTTTATATTCTCGCGCGAAATAAAATCAGAAAGTGAAAAAACTTCCGCATGCTCGGTGATCTCGCGGTAGGTAAGCTTTTCGAGCCACTCGGTATTGCGGTGCTTCTCGACCTTGCTCATATCAAGAATTTTTCCCGCCTGCTCAAAATAGGTCGCGAGATTTTGCTCGACCGTTTCGCGCGAAAGCATCGGGCGCTCGCTCTCTTTGTCGGAGGTGTCGCCGATGATGCCCGTAAAATCCCCGATGATGAAAACAATGGTGTGCCCGAGGTCTTGGAGCTCGCGGAGCTTCCAGATGACCGTTGCGCGGCCGAGGTGAATATGGGGACTTGTCGGGTCGATGCCGAATTTCACCCGAAGAGGTTTCCCTTCCAAAAGTTTCGCGCGCAGGTGGTCGAGATGAATCACCTCAGCAACCCCACGGCTCAACACTTCTTCAATTTTCCGCTCCTTTTCCATGAAACCCATCTTACCATATTTTGAATTATGAAACTCATTGAGTGTAGGTATTTTTGAGACCTTGCGCAAGCGCGACGGCGCGAGCAGAGCAATTTTTCAGCAGAAAAATATGCGTGTCTCAGAAATACCTACCGAGTAAGAGTTTCATAATTCAAAATTTATGGTATAGTTTCCCTATCTTATGGTGCACCGCGCCCGCCACAAAAAAAGGAAGTTTCGTTCATTTTTAAACCATGGGAAAAATCTCTTCTTTTTCTGCGTGGGCGGTTTTTTCTTTCTGTCGGGAATCTTTCTCCTCTGGGCATCATCCATGCAGCTCCCCGATTTCAACGCATTCCACGAGCGCAAAGTCGCCGAATCCACAAAGATCTACGACCGCACCGGTGAAGTGCTCCTCTACGATGTCCACCAAGATGTGAAGCGCACCATTGTTCCTTTTGAGGAGATCTCTCTGTGGGTCAAGAAAGCTTCCGTCGCGATAGAAGACACCGAATTTTACCAGCATAGCGGTATCAGTTTTCGCGGTATAGCGCGCGCGGTCCTCTATGGAGGCGCTCGTGGAGGCGGCTCGACCATCACGCAACAGGTCGTCAAAAAAACTCTCCTCACCGACGAAAAACTTATCACCCGCAAACTGAAAGAGATCATTCTCTCGTTCCGTCTCGAGCAAGCGTTCACCAAGGACGAGATCCTCGCCCTCTATTTGAACGAGATTCCCTACGGTGGAAGCATCTACGGTCTTGGCGAAGCGAGTGTGACTTTTTTCGGCAAAAAGACGAGCGACCTTACCCTTGCACAGTCCGCGTACCTCGCGGCGATCCCCAACGCCCCCACCTACTATTCCCCCTACGGCAACCACAAAGACAAGCTCGATGAGCGCAAAAACCTCGTCCTGCGCCGTATGTATGAACTCGGCTTCATTACGGATGCTGAGTACGAAACAGCACGCAAAGACAAGGTGGAGTTTCTCCCGCGCGAACCGCGCGGTATAAAAGCGCCCCATTTTGTGGAATGGATAAAAGAATACCTCGCTCTCAAATACGGCGAGCGCGCCGTTCAAGAAAGCGGGTACAAGGTCATCACCACGCTCGACTATGAGCTCCAAAAAAAGGCCGAGGATTCCATCAGCGGTTTTGCTGAAAAAATGGAAAATGAATACGGAGCGAAAAATATGGCGCTTGTCGCAATCGATCCGAAAAACGGGCAAGTGCTCGCCATGGTCGGCTCCCGCGATTATTTTGATACGAAAAACGAGGGGAATTTCAATGTCGCCCTCGCTCACCGCCA
>JBBTUT010000025.1:0-28275 GCA_038063615.1 Patescibacteria group bacterium
GAACCTCGGTCTGCGCGTTTGGAGTGCGATATTCTACCACTGAACTATAGGCCCTAATTTACTCCAAGAGTCATTCTGCTGAATGAGGAGCTCGTGAAAGCTTAATCACTTGCACAGCGTCCGACTGACGGGTCTATACCGGATTTTAATATAGGCCCGTACGCTTACAAATCGGAGTATAGCAAATAACAGGGAAAAGAAAAACTCGGTTTTGTCCGAGTTTTTCTGCCTTTCTTACTTCTTCGCCTCCTTGTGCACCGTGTGCTTACGGCACCAGTTGCAGTACTTGTCGAGCTCGATCTTGCGCTCAACGAGCTTTTTGTTCTTGCGCGTCCAATAATTGATGCGTTTACAGCTTTTGCAGGCGAGTTTTATAAGTTGATCCTGTGACATGGTTTCCCTATCCTACTATACCTTGCCAAAAAAGGCAAATGGCGTGGCTTTTTAATTTGTGCGTAGGGCAGGATTCGAACCTGCGTAGCCCGAAGGCGGCGAATTTACAGTCCGCTACAATTGACCACTCTGTCACCTACGCAAACACACAAGCGCCACCTTGGCGCCTGTTCATACTAGCACGATTTTTTTTATGATTCAATTAAACCGCCACCGCACGCATCCGGGACTTGAGGGCGGTCTTTTTCTCTACGCGAATGGCAATCTCCCCTTTCTCCATTGTCACGGCGACGCGGCCGCCTTTGAGCATTCCTTGCGCAATCATAAAGGATGCGACGGGGGTGAGAATCTTGTTTTGGATCAAGCGCTTGAGAGGGCGGGCGCCATAGTGGGGGTCGTATCCTTTTTCCGCGAGGTATGCGAGGACCTCCCCCGAAACATCGAGCGTGATCTCTTTTTCCGCGAGGCGCTTTTTCACGATATCGACTTGCAAGCCGACAATCTTTTGGATCACTTCGGGAGTGAGGATGTCAAAAATAATAATTTCGTCGAGGCGGTTCAAGAACTCGGGACGGAAGTGGTCCTTGAGTGAGCCCATCACGCGCTCTTTCGCCTCGACATAGTCAGTTTTGTCGCTCGTATGCGCGCCAAAACCAATCGATTGCATTTTGTCGATATGTTCCGAGCCGATGTTCGAGGTCAAAATGATGACTGTGTTTTTAAAGTTGACGGTGCGCCCTTTTGAGTCGGTGAGGTGGCCATTGTCGAGCACCTGAAGGAGAATGTTGAATACTTCCGGATGCGCCTTTTCAATCTCGTCGAAAAGAAGCACGGAGTATGGGCGATGACGAACAGTCTCGGTCAAGTTGCCGCTCTCCTCGTGCCCGACATAGCCCGGAGGCGAGCCAATCATTTTTGAAACGGAGTGCTTCTCCATATACTCCGACATATCGATGCGGATGAGCGCTTTTTCGTCGGTGAACATAAATTGCGAGAGCGCTTTCGAGAGCTCGGTCTTGCCGACGCCTGTCGGTCCGAGAAAAAGGAATGAGCCGATCGGGCGGTTTGGGTCGGCGATGCCGGCGCGCGAGCGCTTGACAGCATCGGCGACTTTTTGAATCGCTTCCGTCTGCCCCACGACGCGCGCCGAAAGCTCCTCTTCGATGCGCGCGAGCTTGCCCACTTCTTCTTCGAGCATCTTCGTGACTGGTATCCCCGTCCAGCGCGCCACCACCTCGGCTATGTCCTGCTCCATCACCTCTTCTTTCAAAATACGGCGAGAGGATTGGAGTTTCTTCAGGCGCGTGATTTTTATGGCAAGGTCTTTTTCAAATGCAGGGATGCGACCGTAGCGAATCTCGGCGGCGAGGGCGAGGTCCGCTTTCATTTCGGCAGATTCCGCTTCAAGACGCGCTGTTTCGAGCTCTTTTTTAATAGTGCGAATATCCACAACGAGCTCTTTCTCGTTCTTCCATTTGATCTCAATCTCACGCGTTTTTTCACGGAGGTCGCCGATCTCTTTATCAATAATTTTTGTGCGCGCTTTTGCATTCTTGCCCGCGTCGCCTTCTATCGCCGATTCTTTCTTGAGCGCTTCCTTTTCGATCTCAAGGCGCCTGATACGGCGGTCCGCGTCCTCGAGTACCGGAGGTTTGTTCTCTAGCGAAATGCGGAGCGACGATGCCGCCTCATCGATGAGGTCGACGGCTTTATCAGGAAGGAAACGGTCGGCGATGTAGCGACTGCTCAAATTGACCGCCGCGAGGATCGCATCATCGGTGATGTGCACCCCATGAAAGAGCTCGTACTTTTCTTTGAGTCCGCGAAGGATTGCCACGGCGTCCTCAATGGACGGCTCGTTCACATGCACCGGCTGGAAGCGGCGCGTGAGGGCTGGATCCTTTTCAATATGTTTTTGATATTCGCGGATGGTCGTCGCGCCGATGGCGCGAAGCTCGCCACGCGCAAGAGCGGGCTTGAGCATCTGCGACATATCCTGCGTCCCTTCCGCCGCGCCCGCGCCGACGATACTGTGAATCTCGTCGATAAAGAGAATGATCTTTCCTTCCGATCTTTCTACTTCCTTCATAATTTTCTTCAAACGATCCTCGAATTCGCCGCGATATTTCGTACCCGCGATGAGCTGTCCGAGATCCAGAGAAACAAGCTCTTTGCCCTTGAGCGACTCGGGCACATCGCCCTTTGCCATACGGATAGCGAGCCCTTCCACGACGGCAGTCTTGCCCACGCCCGCCTCGCCGATGAGGATCGGATTGTTTTTTGTGCGACGAGAGAGGATCTGAATGATGCGCCCGATCTCATTGTCGCGACCGATGACGGGGTCGAGCTTGTCCTTGCCCGCAAGCTCGGTGAGATTTCTCGTATATTTATAAAGTGACTTCGATTTCTTTGACGGTGTGCTGTCGGAAATATTCTGCTTGCGAAATTCCTCGAGCACGCGCATCACGCCATCGCGGTCGATATGGTAGTGCATCAAAAACTCGCGCGCCTGTCCCGCCACATCAAAGAGCGCGAGGAACAAATGCTCGCAGGAGATCTGCTCATCTTTCATTTCTTTCGCGATGCGCGGAGCGACCTCGCCGAGCACTTGCCCGAGCTCCTGCGTGAGGTAGAGCTGGTACGATGCCTGAGCGAGGTTTTGCGATATCGTCGGCTCGATGAGGTCGAGGATGGCCTCGGCAAGCCCCATCGAGTCCACTTCGAGGCGGTCGAGGATGGAGACCACGATGCTTTCCTCGTCGAGGACAAGCGCCGTCAGGAGATGCATCGGGCTCACATGGTTCTGCCCGCGCTCCACGGCAAGCTCATGCGCACGGCGAATGATGTCGCGCGCTTTGGTGGTGAAGTTGTTGATTGGAGGCATCATATGGGTTGAATATTGAATATCGAATGTTGAATACTGAAGGTAATGTACAATAGCGGTAATGGATTGTCAAATCCGCACAATTCTCGGAAAATTCTGGCTAGATTTTTCTTGTGGAATCAGCCTTCACCGCAGTATCAATAAGCTTTTGCGCTTCAACAGAAGGGACGCCGGATTGCGAGCTGACGCTTTCGTCAATACTCAAGAATGCAATAACTTCTCCCTTCAGATTGATGATCGGCGCGCCGTTTGACACGCTCGCAAATCGCGTAGAGACCCCGACATTATCTAAGACTTTTGTTTCAACTTTTGTTTCTTTGTCCACCACCGTATGCGTATCGAGACTCATAATAATTCCCGTTGAGATCGTTTTCCCGTCGCGACCGCCGATCACGATAGTCGTTTGTCCAAGCTTTAATGCACCTGTTCCGCCGAGGGTTACCGCGATGAATGTAGGAGTTGTCGTCGCAGATACTGGGACGAGGCGTCCGAGGCCCAACGAATTCCCCTTATCATTCGAGATGACCTCGAGCATGTACTGGACACCGCCAATCGTCGTATAAAGTTCGCCAAGTCCGAGGTTCCAACGATCTGTGATGACGAGCCCGTCGGGAGATACGATCGTGCCAATACCCGCTGAAAGCGTACCGCCCTCCCCTATCGTTGTCTTAAATGTGATAACACTTTTTATGTTGCGCTCGATTGCATCGACGATCAAGTCCTCGTCTTTTACGATAACGGTCTTTGCTTCCTTTTCAACAACAACGGAAGGACCGGGGGTGATTTTTTCAATCGTGCGCTCCACGACTCTCGTGAGAGTCTGTGTCACCGGCTCCGGCGACTGCTGCATCAAAGTCACCACCACAATCCCCGTCGCCATGGATGCGACGAAGCTTACGAAGAGTGTCAGGAGGATGATTTGTGATTTGTTGAGATGTTCCATGGGGTTGGGGTAGAATATCGAATTTAGAATATGGAATATGGAATGAATGCAGGTGCAAATACTTTCAATCTACTATCTTCACTATTGTACCGAAGATATTACTTCCCTGCAACAAAACGCGTCGACACCACACTCCAGTCGATTGCATTCCAGAATGCGGTGATATAGTCCGCGCGCTTGATGCCGTAGTCGAGCGCGAAAGCGTGCTCGAATACATCCATCACGAGGAGGACGGTCGCGCCGGCAAGGTGCCCTCCGTCGTGTTCGTTTACCCACACATTGAAGAGGCGTCCGCTTTCCGTATCGCGCGCGAGGATAGCCCAGCCGATACCCCGCATAGCTCCCGTCGCGCGGAAATCTTTTTCCCATAATTCAAATGAGCCGAAATCCTCGGCGATCCTTTTCGCAAGTGTATTTTTTTTGTCGAGAGCGCTTCCTCCTTTCACCATATTGCCAAAATAGAGCTCGTGCAGGCGCATACCATTCCACTCCCACCCAAAACGACGCTTGAGCTCGTTCCACGGCGGAATGCCCACCTCCGAAGTTTTCAAAAATTCACTCACTTTGTTCACATTCGAAACATAGCCCTCATAGAGCGTGAAATGATTGCGGAGGAGTGCATCGGAAAAACCTTCAGTTCCCAATAGTCGTTCAAAATTTTTTGGTTCGTACATAAATTAGTCGAAAGTTAAAAGTGTAAAGTCGAAAGTAAAATACAAATTAAATCGCATCACTTTGTGTGCGTACATTACGAAGGAGTGGAACAATACGCGCAAGTTCTTTTATTACATGAATTACATCCGCACTTACGGTCTCGCGCCCCAGTGAAAAACGAACCACACCTTCTCCTTTTCCGCCTACTGCCAGTATAACATGAGACGACTCACTGCTCCCACTCTTACAAGCACTTTTGCCCGACACCGCAACTCCCACAGCGTCGAGATAGAGTACGAGCGCATCACTTTCAACACCGTCAATTGAAATGTTCAAAATGTTTGGCAAGCTGTGCATATTTTGAAATATCAAATCATGTTTTCCGTCATTGCGAGGAGGTACCCCGACATGGCAATCTATGGGTGCTGGATTGCTTCGTACCTCGCAATAACGAGGGAGCGTAGAGTTTTGTAACTCAATGTGTTCAAGGAGACCATTCACACTCGTGCCCGAAACTTTCTTCAAAATTTTTGAAGCCAAAGTATCGCGAAGTTTTTGAATGCGCTTGAATTCTTTTGCGCTCACTCTGCGCGCCTCGGCAAGAGCGGTGGCAAAGCCGACAGCAAGTGCAACCGACTCAGTCCCCGGGCGTCGCCCACCCTCGTGCTCGCCGCCGTGCATAAGCGGATTTAATTTCACCCCGCGTTTTACAAAAAGCGCGCCGACGCCGCGAGGACCGTATGTCTTCCCCGACGAGAGCGTCATCATATCCACACCAAGTCGCGCAACATTGAGGTCGAGGTAGTTCGCCGCCTGCGCCGCATCAGTATGGAAATACGGATATGCATTTCCGTTCAACTTTCGCGCATGTCGAATTTCTTTCGCGATGTCAGCGATCGGCTCAATCGTGCCTATCTCATTGTTCGCATACATCACCGACACGAGTACCGTCTCAGGAGTAATAAGCTTACGAAGCTCACGCAGGTTCACAAGTCCGCGCCCGTCGACAGGCAGTATCTCCACGCGCACGGCTTCTCCAGCGAGCGAACGAACAGTCTCGAGCACAGAAGGGTGCTCTATCGCAGAAATGATAATATGCGGGCGCGCAACCCCCCGTGCGTGTGCCGCGCGGATGACGCATTGAAGCGCCATGTTGTTCGACTCGGTCGCTCCACTCGTAAAAATGACCTCATCGGGATGCGCCACAAGCTCCTTCGCAATCTCCGCCCGCGCACCCTCAAGCACCGCGCGCACCATTCTTCCCTCCTTATGAATCGCGCTCGGATTCCCCGCAAACTTCTTCGCCGTCGCCGTCATCGCGCGCAAAGCCCCCTCGCAGACCGGCGTCGCCGCCGCATTGTCTAGATATATCCTCCTCATCCCGACATCATAGCCCGCACAGCGATTGTTTTCAATACATCTGCGCTTACAGGATTACTCTGCCACAAACTTTATCTATAGATAAAGTTTGTGGCAGAGTAAGTAAATGGCTTTCATCCGTCACGGTTCAGGGAGATTTCTGAACCTAATCCCAGCCGACACCTCTCGCATGTGTCGCAGACGAAAATAGCCCTACTCCATAAAAAATCCGCTCTCGACAAAATCTGTCGCAATGCGGATTTTGTTTTTTGCAAAACCCTAGAAAATATGGTACTCTTTCAAAACTATGACACCGCTTTCACTTCAAATCCTCGTCTTCACCCTCATCGCCATCGTGGTCACCCTTGGCGTATGGGTCTTTGTGCTGGATCGCCGTATGAAAAAACTCCTCGCGGGCAAGGACGCGCAGAGTCTCGAAGGAACCATTCGCGCGCTCGGTGATGACATTCGCGCGCTTGAGAAATTCCAGACAGAGACGACGACATACCTCGCCGATGCGGAAAAGCGCATCAGGCGGAGCGTACAAGGCGTCGAGACTATTCGCTTCAATGCATTCAAAGGCACGGGCGATGGCGGCAATCAAAGCTTCGCAATCGCTCTCCTTTCTGAAAACGGCGACGGCACGATCATCTCGAGTCTCTATGCGCGCGACCGTGTGAGCGTCTTTGCAAAACCGGTCAAAAATTTCACTTCCGAATTTGAAATGACCGCCGAGGAAAAAGATGCCGTCGCGCAGGCGCGCCGTGTATAATCAACTCTCTTATTTTCCCTATGCCAAAAACATCCCCACAACACATTGTCCCCCGCCCACCCATCGTCGTCATCATGGGGCACATCGACCATGGCAAGTCGAGCTTGCTCGACTACATCCGCAAATCAAATATCGTCGCAGGAGAAGCGGGCGGGATCACACAGCATATTTCCGCGTACGAAGTTGAGCACCATGTTGAAAGAAAGCCAAAGGACTTGGTTGCAAGCAACCGCATCACTTTTCTCGATACCCCCGGACACGAGGCGTTTTCAAAAATGCGCGCGCGTGGTGCCAATGTCGCCGACATCGCCGTTCTCGTCGTCTCGGCGGAAGATGGAGTAAAAGAGCAGACAAAGGAAGCACTCCGCTCCATCAAAGAAGCGGGCATCCCCTACATTGTCGCCATTAACAAAATAGACAAGCCGAATGCAAACATTGAGCGCACGAAACAAAATCTCGCCGAGAATGAAATTTATCTCGAGGGCTTCGGCGGTGATGTGCCATTCGTGCCAATCTCCGCAAAGCTCGGTACCGGCGTTTCCGACCTCCTCGACATGATGCTCCTCGTCGCGGAAATGGAAAACCTCGCCGGCGACACCTCACTCCCCGCAGAAGGCATCGTCGTCGAGTCTCATATCGATACCAAGCGAGGCACCACAGCGACGCTCATCATCACGAACGGCACACTCAAAAAAGGTTCTTTCATTGTCGCCGAAGAAAGCATGACGCCCGTGCGCGCCATCGAGAATTTTCTCGGCAAGCAAGTCCCCGAAGCGACCTTCTCTTCCCCTATTCAAATCACCGGCTTCGACAATATCCCCGCCGTCGGCACCACCTTCCGCGCATACGCAAACAAAAAAGATGCGGAGAAAGCACAGCTGGCAATTTGTGAAGCACGCCTAAAAATAAAGCCCGTTGTATCTGTACGCACCATCAAGCTCGCCGATGACGCGCTCGTTGTCCCCGTCATTTTGAAATCCGATGTCGCGGGCACGCTCGAAGCGCTCGAAAAAGAGATCTGCAAGATCGAGCGCGAGCGCGTGCAGGTGAAGGTCGTTGCCATGGGCGTGGGCACGATCGGAGAAAACGATGCGAAGCTTGCCACGGGCTCGTCAAATGCCATCATCCTCGGCTTTCATACCAAGGTCGAACGAGGCGCACAGGACATTGCGGAACGATTCGGCGTGACCATCAAAACATTTGACATCATCTACGAGCTTTCCGCATGGCTCGCCGAAGAGCTCGACCGCCGTACCCCGAAAGTGCTCGGCGAAGAAATCGTGGGCACTGCGAAGATCCTAAAGACTTTCAGCATCGCAAAACACAAGCAAGTGATTGGTGGCAAAGTGCTCTCGGGGATTCTCGAGGTCGGCGCGCAGGTGAAAATAATGCGCCGTGAGGTAGAAATAGGTCGTGGCAAGATCGACGGGCTCCAACAGCAAAAACTTGCCTCAAAAAAGGTCGAGGAGGGCAATGAATGCGGAATGATGATCGAAGCAAAAATTGAAATTGCCCCAGGCGACATCCTCGAAGCATTCGTGATGAATGAACGATAATCTTTCGGGTACACTTTTGACTTTACACTTTTAACTTTCGACTAATTTAATGACCTCCCAACGACAAGACAAAATGCGCGCACTGCTCCGTGATATTGCGGCAAAGTTTTTCACCCGCGAGGCGGGACCGCATTCGCTCATCACGGTAACCGACGCCACCATCTCGCCGGACTTCAAACGCGGGACGATATACATTACCTGCTTCCCCACGAGCGAAGAGGAGCGCGCACTCGATTTCGCCAAACGCAAACGCACCGACCTCCGCGAATACTTGAAAGATCACGCCCACCTCAAATCCCTCCCCGTCCTCGAAGTCAAAATAGACGAAGGCGAACGCAATCGCCAAAGAATTGACGAGTTGGCAAATCAGGGATAGGATAGAAGGGTTTGGGATTTAAACACAAAGTAAAAATACGATTGTATTTGTATCCACTTTCAACTTTTTACTTTTAACTTTCAACTGATTACGGCGTGGTAGCCAAGTGGTAAGGCAGAAGTTTGCAAAACTTCTATACGCGAGTCCGATTCTCGCCCACGCCTCAAGAATAATTTGACGAGCAAGCTCGACTAATTTTAGTGTGGTCACGAGTTACTAAGTGTTCTCGAATGGTTACATCCTGCGAGCACTAAGTACTCTCGACCCCGGCTCGTGGTTTCGCTCGATAGCGAAACATCACTCCGCCTCGCACAAAGCGAAAGAAGTGCCGCAGGGCACTTCTTTAAAAAACCGCTTTGTGCGCCCAGTAGGATTCGAACCTACGACCGTCTCGTTAAGAGCGAGCTGCTCTACCAACTGAGCTATGGGCGCATGTGAAAGATATTATACACAAAAACAAGAAATCCTCAAATTGTATAGTGCTCGGGGTGGGACTCGAACCCACAATCCTTACGGAGGGAAATTTTAAGTTTCCTGTGTATACCATTCCACCACCCGAGCGTAACATACACGGTACACTAAATCATTAAAAAAATCGAGGGCTCGCTTTTTCCCACCATTTGCTGTAAGTTATAAGTTATTGGTCATTTCCAGCGCTGGAGTGGCGGAATTGGTATACGCGCCAGTCTTAGGAACTGGTACCGCAAGGTTTGGGGGTTCGAGTCCCCCCTCCAGCACAAAATATGATAGAATGAACGCCACATGAGCGTGTGGCGGAATTGGACTGTTTTTGTTTTTCTGAACTGAGTGGGCGTGTGGCGGAATTGGTATATTTATCCCGTCAAAATTTTGCTGGAGTGGTGAAATTGGTAGACACATAGTGTTCAGAACGCTACGAGCGCAAGCTCATGCGGGTTCAAGTCCCGCCTCCAGCACCAGATAAAATTTTTTCGGGACGCGTGCGTCGTTTATGGCCAAGCCACGGCTCTGCTGACCCGGAAGCGCATCCTGCAAAGGTTGGGAGTTCAAATCTCCCCACGCTCACCATCATTTTACGAAGGGCGGTCCTTTTTTACGAAGGACCGCCCTTCGTAAAACCAAGCTTTTTCCGCCATTTTTTGCCCTTGACTTCCTCGACAAAATTTGCTATAATTGCGCTAGAAAATTGTCAGTTCTTCGACAATTGCAAATTAAATTAACCTTAAAAAAGGAGGGTGTGATGAAGACAACTATTATTATTTCGCTTTTAGTTATTGGCATTTGGTATCTCGCCCAGTTGGTGATTTACCTGTACGCCAAACTGGGTTGGTTTTGGGTGGTGGTAAAGGAGGGAGAGTCGGTTGCCATTATGCGCAATAAGGCATTCCACAAAATGAAGTTGCGCTACACTGGGCACCATTTTCGTGGAGACCTCGAAGGCAAGAAAGAGGATATAGACAATCTCGAAATATACAATATCGAGGTGTCCCCGAACAAAGAAGCTCTTTCTGCTTATTCGGCAAAAGCTCACTTCTTCAGTGTCGTCTTCCCTATCAAGGGAATATTGTGGGTAGGCGTTCCGCCTTTCTATGAAGTGCACCGCTACACATTCAAGTGGACAGACGATCACCTTAAGGAGCGTGTCGAGGATATCAACTGGATTTTGGTCCAAAAATATGTCTATGGGATAACCTTGGACAAGATTGAGCTTGAGGGGGGCATCCCGTACAATATCGAGCTCTTGGTGACGATGCAGATCACCAATCCGGCAAAAGCACTATTCAGAGTAAAGAGATGGTTTGACGCGAGCATTGAAAGAATCTCCGGATGGGCACGAGACGAATTTTCGAGCCTTTCCCTTGATGATTTCTACGCTCCAACGAGTGGAGAACTTCACGCGGGGAAAAAACTGGAACTGGCACTCAAGAAAATCTTGGGCTTCACGAAGGCCGAACTTATCCCGCAATTTGGAGTTTCCGTTGATATTGTTCAGGTAGTGAAAATCGACCCGAGCAATGAAAACCTGCGTGATGTCACCATTAAAAGAGAGGTTGCAAAGCAAGAAGCGCTCGCTGTTGTCGAAAAAGCAAATGGCGAAGCCGCAGCGATCCGTATAGTGAACAAGGCGGCAGAGGAAATGAGCGACAAAGCCATTGTCCTCAAAGGGTTCGATGCTATTAGGCACGCCGGAGCAAATGTCACTCTCGTCGGGAAAGATCTCGATCTTTCCCGAATGATCATCAATATTCCTACTGCTACTGCTAACAAAAAAGGAGGTGCGGAATGACTACTACGCTTATGGTAGTTTTAGGTACTCTCGCCATTCTTGCGGGAATACCGCTTTATTTCATTAAGATGAGCGAGAATAAAGGAGGTGGCACTTCGTTGAACATAGGCGACAAGCTGAAACCGTATGCGCCAGACTATGAATACCTTGGTCGCGCCTTCGGCTTACTTATTGTCCTGTTCCTCGTATTGTGGCTTACCGACAATAAGCTTGGCTGGTTTAGTTTCATGCTCCGCGACAGGTGGACATTCGCGGCGTTCATGGTCACATATCTTGTCTTTGTTTCTGCCTTTATGCAGGATGAAGAGAAGCGGAAAAAGACGCCATTCTACCAAAAGGCTATGGTGGTCATAATGATCATGGCGGTGGACTTCGCACTCATCGGGATGACTCCCACCAGCATCTTTAATTGGAGCGGGGATGAGCCGAGCCCACAACCCACCGCGCAGGTGGCACCACAGCCACCGGCGCGAGTAGTAGAAACGATTGTCGCCAACAGTGACCACTTTACATACAAAGTGATTCCTGATGGCGTAAGTACCGACTTTGCTTGTCCAAGCGATGCCCTCATGGACTTTACCTACGACGGTATGCCAGAGGAGGACAAGGGTTTTATTGACTGCGGAGAAACAGTCAAAAGAAGGAAGGAGTTAATCCTTGGCGCCGGCGCCAAGATGACTGGTAAGCGCATTGGCTTCATGTTTAAAAATGGGCCTCCAAGGTCTGTGCAAATTACAATGAGCACAGACAAAGGGTAGTTAATTTGCAATTAAATCTAGTGAGCCCCCAGAGAAATCTGGGGGCTTTTCTTTTGCTTAAAACAAAAACCTCGCGCCAGAGGACGCGAGATTTTTGCAAATATATTTTGTACCAGCTTTACGAAGTGAGTCCTTTGACACTCTCGCTTATGAGATTGAGAATTCCCCATACGCTTGCCATGATAGCGAGACCAACGACACCCCACAGCATATGCTGTTTCCCCGCTGCTTGATCCTCTTCGCTATCCTGATTCATAATGAACTTCATAAGCCCAAAGAGGAAGTACGCCACCGCCAAAGCAAAAAGGAGGACGATGAGCGGTGTCAAAATAGCATCATTAACTTTTTTGATGATGTTCATGGAAGGGAGGATTCTTTAACGAGATGTCGCAGGGAAACCGATTCGAGATTAGAATGCTACCGGTGCTGTGATTGGTGTAGCCGTAACACCGATAGAGCCCGTAAGGAAGTTTACGAGACCGTACACCGAAACCATCACGGCAACACCAATGACGCCGTAGATGATACCGCTTCGCTTTTCCGCGCGCGCCTCTTCATCGCCAGCCGCCATCACAAATCCGAAGGCGCTGTACACGACATATAGGACTGCCGCCCCGATCATGAGTGAAATCCCCATATTCATCGCAGCCTTAAGCCATGTAATAGAAGTGTCCAAACTGGTACCGGCACCGGTAACACCCAAGGTTTGCGCCGACACAATGAACGGCATAAATGAAACACCCAATGCAATAATTTTTTTCATATAATATACTAAATATTTACTATTAATTAACTACGATGATTAAATCCCGATCGTATGCTTATAAGTATACGAAACCGGTGCGCAAAGCGCAAGTCCGCGTAAAGTCTTAAAGTCGAAAGTGGATACGAATCCGAACTCACTTTATAGACTTTATAGACTTTCGACTTAAACCGGCATATCCAGAAGCTTCGGCACCGATTGCACCTTCGTGGTATCAAGGCCAATTGACCCCGTAACAAAGTTTACCAGCCCCCACACTGACACCATGATGGCGATACCGATGACGCCGTAGATAATGTGATCCTTCCCTATTTTGCGCGCCTCTTCATCCCCCGCAGACTGCACAAACTGGAATACTCCCCAAAGGAAGAATACGACAGCCGCTCCGAGGATGAGTCGTGTCGCGACATTGAGCGCTGCCCCGAGAAATGAAACGAGAGCGGACACATCTGAGGCACCGCCTGAGAGACCTGACCCTGATGATGCTGGGGGTCCGACAAAGTCGGATGTGATGGTCTCTCCACCAGGATCCAGAAGGATACCATCAGCAGAACATGTTCCCGGAGAATCAGTATAATTCACATATGTGTTACTAGGAACATCCCAAGTACAGTATTGTTCCGCAAACACCCCAACCGGCGCAAACATTATAAACATCAAACTAAGTGCAAAAATTTTTTTCATATACATATTATTATTGATTATCCCTGCGGGCTGGGAAGACCTGGGATTGTAACCGGTATGGTCGTATCCAGCTGAAGCGAACCAGTGACAAAGTTTACCAGACCCCACATTGATACCATCGCCGCGATAGCGACGATGCCCCACACCGCTTTGCTTTTGAACTTTTCGAGCTCTTCTGAATTGTCGCTGTTTTTGACCGCCATCGCCATATTCCACAAGAAGAATACGACGGCGAGCGACATAATGAGCCAAGTAGCGGGCTTGACGAAACTGCTGATGATGAAACCGACAAGCCATTTGAAGTCTTTTGCGGCCAATGCAAAAAATGGAGTGCTGAGGGCGATAATGATTGCGATGCGATTGAAAGTTTTCATAGTGATTAATCTACTTGTATTGGTGCCGGCGTTGTTTCCGTCAGTGTAGAGACCGTGGTGCTGATGATCTGCGCGAAGCCCCAAGCGCCAAAGAGAATGAATGCGCCGACGATGCTCCACCAAATCGCCTTTTTTGCTTCTTCGAGCTCTTTCTCATTCCCCTGCGCCTTTACAAAAATGAATCCAGAATAGATGAAGGCGAGGACGACGAATGGCAACATCACATTGACCGCGGTTTTTACAACACCGGCGGTGAATTTGGAAAATGTATTATATTCATCCTTGACAGGGTTTTTGAGAGAAGTCGCTACTACTGACCCGCTAGGGATATTTACTTGCAAGGAACTGTCACTAGGGATATTTACTTGCAAAGAACCCTCAGCAAAAACAGGAAGTGCGAAAGCAATGACACCGAGAATACCGAGAGAGAGAATGAGTTTCTTCATATTTGCTTTATTATATCCTGTTTGGTCATTATTTTGCAACTACTAGGTTACATCAAGCATAAACTTCATAAAGTTTATCTGTTCGGTGCTCAAAAAAGTGAAGAGCACGAGCTTGAGGAGAACGAATGCGCCGAGCATAATGCAGAAGCCCATACCGATATTCCCAAAGCTCTCTTTCGCTTCGGTCCACGCGCCCTCTTTGTTTTGATTGACTATCAAATTTCCGCCCACCCACATAAAGCCGAGCGCGGCGAGAGGCACGGCTACATCGATCATCAAGAATTTAATGATGATATTCGCAAGAATGATCAAATCATTGAAACCGCATTCATTGGTGGTCTGGTAGGAAGCACCGCCAACAGTAATGGGCGCCGAGCCTGTCCGTTGTCCGCACGGAATAAGACTGGCTCCAAATACCACGGTCGGCACGATAAAAATAGCGAGTGAAAGAACTGCTACCCCTATTTTTTGATTCAGTATTGTATTTTGCATTGTATTGGTTGTCAGTTGTTAGTGGTCAGTGGTTTGTTATCTATACGCCTGCAACATATTCTTCATACTGTTCTGCGCCACGCCGAGGGCTTCGGTCATTTTGAGCCGTCCGGTCGTGATGTCGTCTATCATAGTCATAAAAAGCGTGTTGGTCTCAGCGGACGATGGATCCTGCCATGCGCGCGCGATGAGCGCGGAGTTGTAGAAAATCGTTTGTTCCGCACCTGTCGGCGAATCAGCTGATTCGCGGCTTGGCCGTAGACTAATTAAGTCTTTGCGCACGGGCGGAAGCCCTGTGATCGCGCTCATACCGGCGACAACCTCTTTGCTTGAGAGGAGTCGCGCCGCGTAGAGCGCCCCTTGAGGATTTTTGCCTGCGCGCACGATCGCAAGCCCCTGCATCCGGCCGAAAGTGAGTTTCGTGGGTGCATCTTTTGCCTGCGGGACCATCGCGACATCAAAATTGAGGTGCGGATTCTTTTGCAAGATAGACTTGTACTCGCTCGCATAGCCGAAGTAGAGCGCGAGGTCGCCCGACTCGAACGCCGTGCGCGAAGCCGGGAGCGAGCGATTCCATGAATACGAAGTCTTGTCCACTTTTGAGAATTCGGTAAAAAAACGAATCGCGGTAATGACAGGATTTTCAACATTCAGTTCGCTTGCCGTGACAAGCGCCGCAGAAAGCGCGCCGTTTTGATCGAGGACGATAGGACTCCCCGCCTGCATCATCATAATCGACACAATCTCCTTTGCATTGGAAACATTGCGGTACTCGCCAAACGCAACGAGACTTCGGGTGATGTTCTCACTGCGGTCGCGGACAGTGATTTTCGGCGCAAGGTCATAAAACTCAGACCAAGTAGACGGAGGCGAAGAAAGGAATGCATTGGTGAAAATGTCTCGGTTCCAATACATGATGATTGGATCGATGATGAACGGCAGTGCGACGATGCCAGTGGGGCGCAGAAACATCTCCCCCTCTTCCAAAAATGTATTTTTGAAGTCGCGCTCGGGTATGGTCTGGTACGAAATGGTGGTTAGCTTATTGAGTTTTTTTAATATTTCGTCTTGCGGTATGAGGACCATATCGGGACCGATGCCGCTTGCGAGCGCTTCGACGAAATCTCTATCGAAAGTTGCCGCGCTTTTTTCCACATACTTGATGGTGACGCTTTTCACATCGCGTAGGGTGCCAGCGATGAGCTGCTGCATTGCGCTCGAAGGGATGGTCCCCCACAGAGTGACTTCGCCATAGTTGATGTCTTTCTTCCCGCTTGACGGCAAAATACTATCGAGCTTCCCGGAAAATCCGAGGAAGCCGAAAATGAGCAAAACTAAAAAAACGCCGATGATCACTATTTGAAATGTTTTTGGACTCTTCATACAATATTATGATTTTAAAAATACGAAACCGTAATGGTGCTCACTGGCGGGAGTTTCTTTTTTGAGAACAAATCCCTCCGCCTCGCACAGAGCGCGCGCCGTGGCCGCCGTGACGACCATCTCCGGCGCGGGTCCAAGATTATTAAAAGAGTCGCTCCAGTCGATGAGAAGGAGCTTGCCGCCGACTTTCAAAATGCGCCGAGTTTCGCGGAGAAGCCCCGTTTTGTCCTCGGCGAGAAAAAGAACATTGGAAATGACCACGGCGTCCACACTCTCGTCTTTGATCTTCGTCCCGCCGAGTCGCTCGATGTCTCCCCAGAGGAGCTCAACATTTTTCAGTCCGCGCGCCTCCGCCGCGGTTTTGATATTCGTGAGAAAATCCTTTTGCACCTCGACCGCGTACACGCGCCCCTTGTCCCCCACACGCTCCGCGAGCGGAATAGTGTACGCGCCCGTCCCCGCGCCAAGATCTGCGACGAACATCCCCTCGTACACACCGAGCTCGTTGATGTTGGCTATCGGGTTTGTGAAGTTTGGCAAATCCATGTACAAGTAAAAAGTTAAAAGTTAAAAGTCGAAAGTCTGGTACGAAAAACAAAACCTATTTCTTGTTCAAATTCCATGAATGATTACATTGTACATCGTGATGCAAAGTGTTGCAAACTGTTGTATAACCGCACCCACTTTTGACTTTACACTTTTAACTTTCGACTTCTTAGAGACAGCTCAGCGACGCTATCGTATCCCCCTCTCTCAGCTTCATAATGCGCACGCCTTGCGTGTCGCGGCCGAGCGTGGGGACGGACTTCATATCGATGCGGATCACTTGGCTCTTTTTTGAAATGGCGACGAGCTCTTCGAATGCGGGGGTGACCACCTGCGCCACCATGAGCCGACCCACTTTCGCGGTCACCTTGATGGTCTTGATACCCGAGCCACCGCGTTTTTGTATTTTGTATTCTTTGAGCGCCGTCTTTTTGCCATAGCCGTTTTCGCTCATCACCAAAAGCTCCGGCTTCTCGCTGTCTTTTTTCACCACATCCGCGCCGACGATGAAGTCGCCTTTCCCGAGCTTCATACCGCGCACACCGCCTGCGGCGCGACCCATCTCGCGCGCGTCCGACTCTTTGAAACGAATCGCTTGCCCCTTTGCCGTCGTCAAAATGATATCGTCGCCTTTTTCCGCAAAGAGCGCGGCGAGGAGCTCATCGTCTTTTTCGAGCTTGATCGCGATGATACCGTTGCGCCGCACATCCTTGAAGCTTTCGGCGGAGCATTTTTTCACCGTGCCCTGCTTGGTCACCATAAAGAGCGCGAGCTTGGACTCCTTGAGCGACTTCGGCATTGCCAAAATGGAGGTGACTTTCTCGTCGCCGGAGAGCGCGATGAAATTCATAATGGACTTGCCGCGGGTCGCGCGCTTGCCCTCGGGGATGTCGTACATCTTGATCTGGTATGCTTTGCCTTTGTCCGAGAAAAAGAGCATGTCGCTGTGCGTCGTCGCCGACATAAAGAGCGTGATGAAGTCCTCGTCTTTCGTATCCAAGTCCACCACGCCCACGCCGCCGCGGTTTTGCTTGCGATACTCGCTCGGATTGGTGCGCTTGATGTAGCCGCCTTTTGTATACACGAGCATCGACTCTTCGTCGGGAATCATATCCTCGAGCGAGATGGAGCCGGCGCCTTGGCGCACCACGCGAGTCTTCCGCGCATCGCCGTATTTTTCTTTCATTTCACCAAGCTCTTTTTTCACCACTGCCAAGATCTTCTTCGGGCTTGCGAGGAGGTCTTTGCACTCTTTGATAAAATCCTGTTTTTCTTTGAGTTCGAGCTCCACATTTTTGCGCTCAAGTCCGGCGAGTTTCTGCAACTTCATCTCCAAGATTGCCGTCGCCTGAATGTCAGAGAATTTGAATTCCTTGATCAAGTTTGCCTTGGCAAGCGCGACATCCTTGGACCCGCGAATGATGGTGATGACGCGGTCGATGTGGTCGAGCGCTTTTTTGAGACCGAGCAAAATATGCTCACGCTCCTCTGCTTTACGAAGGTCATATTCGGTTCGACGGCGCACCACGACCTGTCGATGGCTGATGAAGTTTGAAAGGACGCCTTTCAGCGAAAGCGTCTGCGGTACACCATCGACGAGCGCGACCATATTATAATGAAAAGTAGATTCGAGCTCGGTATGTTTGTATAAATAATTCAAAACCACCTGCGGGTATGCGCCGTTTTTGAGGTCAATGACCACGCGAATGTCCCTCGTGGATTCGTCGCGAAGCCCGCGAATGCCCTCGAGCTTTTTCTCGCGCACAAGGTCGGCGATCTTCACAATGAGATTTGCCTTATTCACGCGGAACGGGAGCGAAGTGATGATGATCTGGCTCAAGCTCTTCTCTTCGATGATCTCCGCCTCCCCGCGACAGACGACACCACCGCGACCGGATGAGTACGCATGCTTGATGTCTTTTTCGCCGAACACCACGCCCCCCGTCGGGAAGTCCGGACCTTTTACAAACTTGAGGAGGTCCTCGGAAGTCGCATCGGGCTCATCGATGAGGTGGTTTGTCGCGTCCACGAGCTCGCCCAAATTGTGCGGAGGAAAATTTGTCGCCATACCCACGGCAATACCGAGCGTGCCGTTCAAGAGGAGGTTTGGCAAAGCGGCGGGAAGCACCGACGGCTCCTTGCGCGTGCCGTCATAGTTGGGGTTGAAGTCTACCGTATCACGGTCGAGGTCATTCAAAAGCTCTCCGGAAATACGAGACATTTTTGCCTCGGTATAACGCATTGCCGCCGCGGAGTCGCCGTCGACCGAACCGAAGTTGCCTTGACCAAGGACGAGCGGATAGCGGAAAGAAAAATCCTGCGCCATTTTCACCATCGCCTCATACACCGAAGAGTCGCCGTGCGGGTGATATTTACCGAGCACATCGCCGACTACTGCCGCTGATTTCCTAAACCGTGCCGACGCCGTTAGTCCCATATCGCTCATCGCAAAGAGGATACGGCGGTGCACAGGTTTCAATCCATCGCGCACATCGGGAAGCGCGCGCGAAGTAATGACCGACATCGCATAGTCGAGATACGAAGTACGCATCTCTTTTGAAATGTCCTGCGCTATTACATTGATATGCGCAACTACTTGTTCGCGCCCAAGGCGTGAATCAGCTGATTCATCATTTTCTATTTTTTCTTCAACTTTTCGCGCCATAATTCTGCCAGTCTAGCACAAAATTCACTACGATAAAAGTATTAGTTTTTTCTTGCTTATGGCTACTAATGCTTTTATTTCTTTTTTTTGAATCCGATAATAGCGTACAGTATAAAAACCCAGACTCCAATAAAAATTACAATCACCATGTCAGAAATAGTCCTACTATAAGAACCACTAAAGAATACTAATGCGACCGCAAGCCAACTATAAAAAATTATAAAAGTAGCAAGAAATGCGGAAAGTATTTTAATAATGTATTTCATTATTTGTAGTATAGCACAGTTAAAACAAAAACTTACTTCAACACCTTTGTTTTTGAGTAATCAATAATGACCACCCCCGAAAGGTCGAAAACATCGGTTGAGGTTGCAGTGACCACAGGCGCAGTCCCTGCCGCCTTCCCATCCGTCTCCACGAACGATGGCGTGCCCGACATTTTTTCTTTAAAACCCGACACAAGACCGTCAAACATGGAAGTTATACCTATGACAGGAGAAACAGTTTTCCCGCGCACTTCCTTGTCCCGCGCCCGCGCATCCCACGAAGACACCCAGACGAAAAGGATCCCGCAGAAAATAAATATCGTAAAAGCGAGCGAGAGACCCTGTTTGATATGATGTGGTTTTGAGCGCAGTTTTTCAAGCATAGGAAATTAGTAGAAAGTCTAAAGTCCTTAAAGTCAAAAGCAGGTACAAACACAGGTGCGGGTGCGTTGACTTTATAGACTTTATGGACTTTATGAACTTTTGACTATCATCACACTCCCCTCCTTCCCGTCCAAATCTTTCTTTTTGAAAGTAAACTTGTCCACCGTCTCGGCATTTTCTCCGCTCTCTTTGATGAGGGTATCGAGGTCTGCTTTTTCATAATCCATCGGAATTACCACTTTCGCCTCAAGTGCCAGAGTAAGTTTGTACGCCTCGGAGGCGCCGAGTGCGTCTCCCCCGCCAATCGGCGCAAAAAGGACATCAATCTCGCCGAGTCCCTCTTTCACCTCATTTGAAAGTGCGGACCCTGAACCGAGAGAACCGAGGAAGCAGAGATTGATGCCCTCGAACATCACCGAGTAGATCGTATTAATCTTTTTCTCACCGCCATAAACAGTATCCACACCGAACCCTTTGATAAAAATACCTCCGACCTCATACTCCCCCGGTCCCGCGATGACAAACGGCTCGCGATCGCCGTAGGCGCACTGGTCCGCGCCGTTGAAATCCGGATGGCGGAGCGATGACAAAACAATGTCCGCACCAAACCGCGACCCCTTTTCCTTTGAGTCCTTGCCGATCGGATTGTACGCAATAGTGCGCTCCCCGAGTTGTATCTTGAAAAACTGCTTCCCGTAATATGTGACGATCATGGATGCCAGTGTAGCAGATGAGGGGAACAATTGACAACTGACAATTGACAATTGACAGGGCGCAATCCGTATCTAGCCATATATTTTACGAAGGCCTTGCCTTCGTAAATGCACATGTCAAAGGTCAAATGTTCTCTCCTTGCATTTTCTCCGCATTTCCTATATATTAGGCAAGTTAACAGCAAGCAGAACGAACGGATAACCCTGCGCGAGCCCGACACGACCGATACGCGCAGACCCGAAGTTCACTTTTCCCGCTTGTCATTACGATACCCGTTGGTACTGTAATGGTTCGACGGGATTTTTATTTAAATATATGAAAAAAGAAACAGAAGAAAAAGTAGCAGAAGCGCCATTGTCATTTATGGCAACGCTCATGCAGGACATGAAAAACCTGCCTGAGGTTGATTCCCTTGTGGAGGGGCCGGTGCTCGGTGTGGAGAAGTCCGTGGTGTATGTGAACCTCGGCCCTATCGGTACGGGTATCATTTTTGGTCGTGAATTCATCAATGCGCGCGATGTCATCAAGAAATTGAACATCGGCGACATCATCACCGCAAAGGTTGTTGATACGGAAAATGAAGACGGCTACATCGAGCTCTCTCTCAAAGAGGCGCGCCAAGCTATCATCTGGAGCGAAGCGGAGGAAGCAATCAAGTCAAAGAAATCTCTCGAGCTTCCCGTGAAAGATGCCAATAAAGGCGGTCTCATCATCGAATGGCAAGGGATCCAAGGGTTCCTCCCCGCATCACAGCTCAAGAGCGAGCACTATCCGCGCATTGAGGACGGCGACAAGGACAAGATCCTCGTCGAGCTGAAAAAGCTCATCGGCAAGCGCATTGCGGTCACCATCATCGGCGCGATACCAAAAGAAGGCAAGCTCATCTTCTCGGAAAAAGAACAAGGCGTGAAAGAGAAGCGCGAGATCTCGGGCAAGTACTCGATCGGCGACGAGCTCGAAGGTTCTATTTCCGGCGTCGTAGACTTCGGTGTCTTTGTGAAGCTCGAGGACGGCATCGAAGGACTCGTGCACATTTCAGAGATTGGCTGGGGACTCGTGGAGGATCCGCGCAAACTCTTCAAGCTCGGCGAAAAAGTCCGCGTGAAGGTCATCGAGATCAAAGATGGCAAGATTTCGCTTTCGCTCAAGGCGCTCAAAGAGAATCCTTGGAAAGACGCGGAGAAGAGGTACAAAAAAGGCGACACGGTCACCGGTATCGTCATCAAGTTCAACCATTATGGCGCGCTCGTATCGCTCGAAGAAGGAATCGCGGGACTCGTGCATGTCTCGGAATTCGGCTCCGAAGAAAAGCTCAAAAAAGCACTCGAGCTCGGCCGTACCTATCCATTCATCATCACCATCTTTGACGCAAAAGATCAGAAGATGACACTTTCATTGGTGGAAAAGAAAGCGTAGACAGGTGTCGGTTGATAGGTTTTAGGTTTTAGGTTTTAGGAAAAAAGACGGACACGAATATGTCCGTCTTTTTTTGAGTTTGCTTTTTAGTCCATTGTATGGTATACTTTATACAGAGATTTTGAGGCTCAAGGAGAGTTTCCTTGCCACAAGGCGTGTGGTTCTTTTAATGGGGGGATAAAATGTTCAGAAAATATCGTATACTTTTTGTCAGGTGGTACAGGAGAAGAAAGAAACGCTTCATTTATATGCCGATCGAATCCAGAAGATCGACAATACAAGAAAAAGGGAAGGTTTTCTATGTTTACCTTTTTGCGTTTCTGCAAAAAATGAAACCTAAAAAAACAAATTCCAATTTTAGGTTTCTGCCGCCACCAAAACAAAAGAGGAGGTTCATATGGCTATGACACAAGAACGCGCAGACGAGATTGCATATCTCGGGCAAATAAGGGAAGTTATAAAGTACTGTGACCTCAATGGGATAAATGAGGTCACCGCAGTCGAAAAGCTTCTCAGAAATGAGGTCGTAGAGGAATTTGCAGAAAATATTGCTAACTATCACCACATAGAAAGAGAGGAGGCGATCGAGTTTACAAGATTTGTTTTCAACGATGTCGTAAAAGCTCTCGCCAAAAGAAAAGAAGTAGAAACAGAAATGGGTATAGAAAAACTGCGCGCTGAGCATGGAGTCTATTCATAAAAATGAAGGATACCTTGCAGTAATAGAGCTCCCATCAAATTGCCAGCATCTCACACGAGATGTCTGGCATTTTTTTATTCCTTATTGACTATAAACTATGAACTAAAGACTATGCTCAGTTCACCTTCCCCGTCGCAATCTCTCTCCCGTCGGTGAGAACGAGTGCCAGCGCCTCGGCGCCTTTTTTTGTGATTTTTTTCATCTCTTCAAGCTCGGTTTTTTTAAATTCGCCGACGATGAAGTCGAGGATGCCGTCTTCCCCCGCCTGCCATCGCCTGACTGATCCATTTGAGCGATAGGCAGTGGCGGGCAGGCCTTTCGGTTTTTTGAGTTTACCGCTCGGCGTCGCCGGACAAATACCGATGCGCAAGCGCGCAAACGCGCGCGTCTTGAGCGCTTTGATGATGGACTCCACACCCTTGTGCCCGCCAGAGCTCCTATTGAACGAGATCTTCATGGTGCCGAGAGGCAGGTCGAGGTCGTCGTATACAACGATGGTGCGCTCGGCATCTTTCGCATTCTTCACAAATGGCGCGACGCTCTTCCCCGACACATTCATAAAGTTGTTCGGCAAAAGCAAGATCACTTTGTCTTTCCCCCACGAGCCCTTCGACAGGAGTGCCTTGAGCGACTTGTCCTCGGTCCATTCCGAAAAATCATTTTTCTTGCGAAACTGCTCCACGACCATCCGCCCCGCATTGTGGCGCGTGCCCGCATATTCCTCCCCCGGGTTCCCGAGTCCGACGATCAGGTACTGCATGCTAGCTATCTTTCTTCCTCCTGGAATTTCTTAAATGGTGATTCCCA
The DNA here is from genome assembly GCA_038063615.1 of Patescibacteria group bacterium. GTDB lineage: Bacteria > Patescibacteriota > Minisyncoccia > Phycocordibacterales > UBA1550 > UBA1550. The sequence continues at coordinate 23,602 of JBBTUT010000025.1, forward strand.
CTCATCGCCTCTCTCTTTTTTTTCTTGAGCAGTAAGAACGATACCACTCTCATTGATGTTATATTCTTTCTCTCCTGTATTTTTATCCTCTTTAAAAAAGGAAGTATCTTTTTCTCCTTTACCTTTAGGTGCGTCTTCAAACATGGTTTTTATAATTAAAAAGAATTGATAATTGTTCCACGCGTAGCACTTGACATTAATTAAAACTAATGCTAGTCTCAATATAGATTGTATCATAGATAAAAAAAATAAAAAAGGAAGGAGGTGGGCTGTATGCTCGAAAAAAAAGATCTGGTGAGCGATATGCTTAGCAAAGGGATTATCTACTTAGAAGGGAAGATCACGAGCGACACCGCGCGTGAATTCTGTATGGCGGTCGCATGGCTAGAGTCGCAAAATCGTGAAAAAGCGAAATTATACATAGACTCAATCGGGGGCAATGTGATTGCTGGATTGGATATGTACGATATGCTCCGACATACCAAGATCTCAGTTGAGGGAATCGTGTGCCGGCAAGCACATTCTATCGCAAGCGTGATCCTTCAAGGATGCACCGTGCGGTATGCTTTAGAGCACGCGGAGATCCAGATACATAGTCTCCGCGTCAGCGAGATGTCTCTCGACAAGTACGATGCGGACATCAACAGCACTCTAGACCGCGCACGCGGAGAGGTATGTACCATTGCCGAAGCAATCGCAAGGCAAGGAAACGACATCGGAAAGATATCAGATCTCATCAATTCGTTCATAACGAAGATTGAGGGAGACCTGAGCAAGACTCTCGGGGGACCCCGTGAAAAACAGCAGTCTATCGTTGATATTTACAAACTGCGCACAGGGAAAGAAGAGGGTGAGATTCGAGAGACACTTCGCATGGACAAAGCGATGAGCGCGAAAGAAGCGCGGGAGTTCGGGCTCATCGATGAAATCATCACAAGTTACAAGATTTGAGTTTTTGTTTTTTGTTCAAGGGCGACGCATTTATGCGCCGCCCTTTTTACTACACCACACATTCCGCCTTTGCATCAAGTCTATTTGTGTTTTAAAATACAAGAACCTCAAATGCCTGAAGAAGTTACAATCGAAACTCCTCAAAGAAATACATTTCGCGAAGAGGCGTGGGAAACTGTTCGCTTCCTTTTCATCGCGCTTGCCATAGTCCTCCCCGTCCGCATATTCATCGCACAGCCATTCATCGTATCGGGCGCGTCGATGGATCCCACTTTTGCGAGCGGGCAGTATCTCATCGTCGACGAGCTCTCGTATCACCTCGGCGACCCGACGCGCGGCGATGTGGTCATTTTCAAATATCCGAAAAATCCGAAACAATATTTCATCAAGCGTGTCATCGGACTCCCCGGAGAAACGGTCGCTGTGAACGGGAATGGGAAAGTATCCATAAAAGACAAAGATGGCAAAATCGCGCTCACACTCGAGGAACCCTATGTCGCCTATACAAAAGATGACACGATCGAGCGCGCGCTTTTGCCGGGAGAATATTTTATGATGGGCGACAACCGCGCCGGAAGCTTCGACTCGCGCGCATGGGGACCGGTGAAACGCGACTTCATCGTGGGAAAAGCATTTCTCCGACTCTTTCCTCTCACGACGATAGACATCCTCCCCGGACAATTTAGACAACAATAAAATATGACACCGGAAAAACCAAAAAAGATTCGTGAAGAAGACATCGCAAGCCCAAAAGGAATGCGTGATATTCTCGACAAGGAGTACTATGCGTACCAAGGATTTTTTGAAAAAGCATCCGACATCGCGATGTACTACGGATTTCGCCCTATCGAAACACCGATACTCGAACGGGAAACGGTCTTCACCGCGTCGCTCGGCATCGGCACCGACATTCGCGACAAAGAAATGTATTCGTTCAAAACAAAAGGTGGCGACCATCTCGTAATGCGCCCCGAGGGGACGGCGGGAATCATGCGCGCGTATATTGAAAACGGTATGCAAGCGCTTCCCCAGCCGGTAATGCTCTACAACTACGGTCCCTACTTCCGCCACGAAAATCCCCAACGAGGCCGTCTCCGCGAGCTTCGCCAATTCGGACTCGAAATTTTAGGGACGACAAAAAGCATCGCCGATGCGCTCATTATCCGCACGATGACCCTCATCCTCGAAGAGGCGGGTTTCAAAAATCTTTCTGTCGAGATCAACAGTATCGGCGACAAAGAATGCCGCGGTAGCTATATGCGCGAGCTTACCAATTATTACAAAAAGCACATCGCGGAGCTTTGCCCCGACTGCAAGGAACGCATCAAAACAAATCCGCTTCGCCTCCTCGACTGCAAAGATGCGCGATGCCAAGAGGTCAAGATCGACGCGCCGACCCCGATCGACTCTCTCTGCAATGACTGCCGCCACCACTTCAAAGAGGTCATCGAATACCTCGAGGCGATGAATATCGCGTACCGAATCAACAAAAACCTCGTCCGCGGACTCGACTACTATACGCGCACGGTCTTCGAGATCATCGAGCTCGACCCAAATCCTCAAGAAGGCGCGCCTGCCCCCCTCTCGCTCGGCGGTGGCGGACGCTATGACTACCTCGCACGCGCACTCGGCAGCAAAAAAGATGTACCAGCGGTAGGCGGCGGCATCGGTGTTGATCGTGTCATTATGTCCCCCGCTCACAAGCCCCTCGACCCGCGCATTTTAAAGAAACCGAAAGTATACTTCATCCAGCTCGGCAACGAAGCGAAGCTAAAAAGTTTTGGCATCATCGAAGTCCTCCGCAAAGCGCGCGTGCCGATAGCGCAGTCCCTCTCGAAAGACGGCCTCGGCCAACAACTCGCCATCGCCGAACGAAGCGGTGCGCCCTACACGATCATCTTCGGACAAAAAGAAGCCCAAGAAAACACCATCATCGCCCGCAACATGGAGACCCGCTCACAAGAAACAGTGAAGCTCGCCGATTTGCCGGACTTTGTAAAGCATTTGAAGGAGGAGCTGAGGTAAAGGCCGCTCGGCAAGTCCTTTTTAGGGTACGACTTTTTTGAAGCTTAAAAAAGTCTGAAGTTTTCGCGTCGCCACGCTCAAAACCCCCTAAAAAGAACTTACCTCGCTCCAAGTTTTAGTTTCGCGCTCGCTAACTCCACAGACAGAAACATTCATCACTCTGGACAAATATTTCTTGCGTGATATACTTTTGATACATATGAAAAAAATAATAGGATTTATTATCATTGTTTGGCTTGGATTTGAGGTAGTAAATTATTTTAATTTTCTTTCTGTAGGAAGTAGCTGGGATGATGCACGGCCTAAAGGTCCTATGATGATGCCTAGACCAATATATCATCCTATCGTGACTCAAGTTTTTTATAAGGTATTTCCTCCGTCTATACCTGGACCAACATATTGAAATTGTATAGCAAATCTACCATCCAAAATACCAATCGGCGAAATCTCCCAGCCATGGCACGATGTAGCCGTGCTTGTCGGAATTCGAGGTCAGGTACCCTTTTGTTTAATCATCAAGCGCCTCAAATTGGTAGAAATATTCTGGTGTTTATGACTAGTGTGATAGAATTATGTTTATGAACAAAGAATACAGCGAATGGCACCAGAAAAAGAAAGTGCTGAACGAACGAGAAGATATGGATACTATCTTTTTTCGTGAGAAAGAAGTTTGGTGGACGGCACTCGGGGTTAATATAGGGTTTGAGCAAGACGGCAAAGGCGAGGAATTTCGCAGGCCAGTTTTAATATTGAAAAAATTTAACAAATACGCGGTGCTTGCTGTTCCTTTGACAACAAAAGTAAAGGAGGGCAACAAATATTATGTACAGTGTTCAATTATTGATGATGGTATTCCGCGCATGGCAATTATCTCACAAATTCGCTTGATTGATACAAAAAGATTTATAGACAAGCTTGGGGTTGCCGACAAAGACTCGTACATAAAAATCAAAAACGCGATTAAAGCTATGCTCTAACCGCGTTTTTGAACTTGTCTGATCCGTCTTGCGACGAACCGAGCCCTAAGGCCATTTGTACATACAGTATAGCAAGGCGCCTGCGAAAGTCAAGCAAAAATTTCTACCCTCCAAAATACCGATCCCCAAAATCCCCCAGCCCGGGTACGATGTATTTATGCTTGTCGAGTTTTTCGTCGTGGACGGCGATGACGGTGTCGATGCGAGGGAAATGTTTTTGTAAATTAATGAGGCCCTCCGGAGCGGAAATGACGCCGACGAAGGTGACGCTCTCTTCGCGCGCGCCGGCTTTTATGAGCGCCTCTATGCACGCGACCGCACTGCTCCCTGTCGCGAGCATCGGGTCCAAAACAATGACCATGTCGCTTTTCGAAATCTTTGGGATATTTTTATAGTACTCTTTCGGCTTGAATGTTTTTTCATCCCGCTTGAGACCGATAAAGCCGACGCGCGCTTCTCTGAAAGCATCAATGAAAGCAGGTAGGAGCGCGAGTCCCGCGCGGAGAATTGGCACAATGACGACATTTTTTTCTTTCTTGTGCAAACGGCGAGAAACTTCTTTTGCCAAGATGCCGGAAATCTCGTTTGATGCCTTGCGAAACTCCCCCGTCGTGGTTTTTTTGTCGCGCAAAATGAGGAGCGGGGCTTTCATGGTATGCTAATTATAGAGCTAATGGTAATTTAAGCAGTCTGTTTTGAACATTTCATATATACTACATAT
>JBBTUT010000026.1:0-7995 GCA_038063615.1 Patescibacteria group bacterium
GAAGATTGCGACAGAGATTCTGAGAAAACAGACTGCTTAAATTACCATTAGACCAGGTTTTGCTTCATTTGCATTGGCAAGTTTTGGTATTTATTTTCTTGTGGGCGTCAGAAAAATTTTATAATGGACCAGGAGCCTTTAATTTAGTAAATGGTAAATGGGGTCAGGAGCTATTGTTATGATTTTTTTGCCTACTTTCGTTTTTGAAAAGGAGTATAATTGTAGTATTAACAGCGGGCATTAAATTTATATACCAATATGTTCAATCTACAAAATAAAGTCGCATTGGTTACCGGTGCGCGGAGGGGGATGGGACGGTCGCATGCGCTGGCGCTGGCGGGGCAGGGGGCAAAGGTGGTCATTACCGATGTTGATCTCGCAGAGTGCGAGCTTGTTGCGGACGAAGTGCGCGTGGCTGGTGGTGATGTGATTTGTTTCAAACTTGATGTCACAAATAAAGCCGAGGTGAATCAAGTGTTTGACGAGGTTGTTGCAAAATACGGGCGATTGGATATTTTGGTGAACAATGCCGGCATCTATCAATCAAAACCATTTTTGGAAATGAGCGAGGAGGATTGGGATAGGACAATCGATATCAATTTGAAAGGACAATTTTTGTGTGCACAGCGTGGGGCTGTGGAGATGGCAAAAAATAAATGGGGGCGCATCATCAACATCGCATCAATCGCATCGGGCGGAGTCGGCGTCGGCATCGCGGGAGGTGCGCACTATACTGCGTCAAAGGGCGGTATCATTGGCATGAGTGAGACGCTCGCTGTCGAGCTCGCACCTCTCGGTATCAATGTGAATGTCATCGCCCCGGGAGCTATCGACACACCAATGGTCGGCGCGGCAAACCTTCCGAAAGAAGTGATGGACGCAATGCTCGCCGGCGTACCCCTCAAGCGCATGGGTCGCCCCGAAGAAGTGTCCGCCGCAGTGGCATTCCTCGCCTCCGACGAAGCAAGCTACATCACCGGCTCGACGATCTATGTCGACGGCGGCTGGCTCGCGGCGTAACTCTGTTGAAGCCTGACTTCAACAAAAAACCTTTGTTTTTTAGTCAAAATGCGGTAAGGTACACATTAGTCAAAAGTAGAAAGTGAAAAGTTAAAAGTAGATTCCACGAGATTAGCATTTGTGTATCAGTATTTACTTTACACTTTACACATTACACTTTGAACTAATTCATATGGCACAAGGCGAAGTTATCGTACGATTCGAAAATGTATCGTTTGAATACGGGCACAATAAACCCATCTTGGATGATGTGAGTTTTCCGGTGCGTCGTGGGGCGAAGCTTACTTTGATGGGGCAGAACGGCGCGGGCAAGTCTACCATTTTCGGGCTCATTACCGGTGCGTTGAAACCCGAGGATGGGAATGTCCATATTGGTAAAGGAGTATCCATTGCGATATCACGGCAGGTTATTCCGCGCGATCAGCTCGAGCTCACCGTTTTGGAATTTTTCGAAAAGTGTTTCCCGAAGAAAGTGTATGACATTGACCCGAAAATCGATGAAGTGCTTGAGGTGGTAAACCTGCATGCTCCCCATGACCGCATCATCAAGTCTTTTTCCGGCGGACAGCAGGCGCGCCTCCTCCTCGCTTCGGCGCTCATTCAGGACCCCGATGTTCTCCTCCTCGACGAGCCGACCAACAACCTCGACAAAGCGGGCATCGCGCACCTTACCGATTTTCTCAAAAATTATGAAAAGACCTGCATCGTTATTTCCCACGATGCGGAGTTTCTCAACTCGTTCACCGAGGGCGTGCTCTATTTGAATATTTTTACGCGCAAAGTCGAGCACTATGTCGGCGACTATTTCGCGGTGGTGAAGCAGATCACGGCGCAGATCGAAAAAGAAAATATGAAGAACGCTCAGCTCGCGAAAGAGATTCAGGCAAATAAAGACAAGGCAAACTTCTTTGCGATGAAGGGAGGACAGATGCGCATGGTCGCGAAACGAATGCGCGAAAAGGCGGAGGAGATGGAGGAGGCAAAGGTGGATATTCGCAAAGAGGACAAGACCATCCGCGCGTTTACGATTCCTGCACAGCCCGAGATCACGGGCGAGATACTGCACATCTCGTCATTTACGGTACTCAAAAATCACAAGCCGGTGGAGCGCACGGCGAAAATATCACTCAAAAGAAAACATCACTTGCTTCTCGCGGGACCAAATGGTATCGGCAAGTCAACGCTCCTTGAAGCGCTTGCAACCGGCAAGGCGAAAGGCACGAAGATCGCGGATGGCGTGCGCATCGGCTACTACCGTCAGGATTTTTCCACGCTCGATTTCAACGACACGGTGTACCAGTCACTCGCGCGCGCAATAGAGTCGGTGGACGGCAAGCTCGACGAGGAACGAATGCGCGCAGTCGCGGCAAGCTTTCTTATTACCTCAGATGTTATCTATACAAAGATTGGGAGCTTGTCCGAGGGGCAAAAAGGGCTCGTGGCTTTCGCCCAGCTCGTGCTCGAGCGCCCCGGCCTCCTCATTCTCGACGAGCCGACGAACCATATCAACTTTCGCCATCTCCCCGTCATCGCAAAAGCACTTAGCCAATACGAAGGCGCGATGATCCTCGTCTCCCATGTGCCAGAATTCGTGAAGCAGATTCGCATTGACGAGGTGCTTGATTTGGAGAAGTGATCTGTGGCATACTGTGTTTATGAATATGAATAAATTTGAATGGCATACGGGAGAATCGCCTGAGCAAGCTTTGGACACTATGTCGTCAGACGAGATACTCGGACAACTCAATATTTCTGCGAAGAAATACGAGAAAGTTGCCGACGAGTTGCGGGAGGGCAATCTTTCAGATATTGGTTATGCTGAAGAAATGGAAAGAAACTTGGCTGATCACAGGAGTATGCTTGTTAGGAACGGCATGGCAACACCACAAGATAAAGAGGTCTTAGATAAAGTTACTGATCGTTTGTCTACCTTGCGCGACTTACTCAAAACGGCGAGAACTTCACATTGATTATGTTGCAATAAACAGAATGAAAAGGAATCGCGGCTTCACTCTTATAGAGCTCCTCGTGGTCATCGCCATCATCGGCATCCTTGCCTCGATCGTTCTTTCGTCTATCAATACCGCGCGCGCTAAAGCAAAGACCGCGAAAGCGACTGCAGAACTTCGCAACTTGCGCACGGCGATCGCTTCTCTCGAGTCCGACACCGGCAAGTGGCCAAACGGATGCCCCGTTGAAAAATCAGTGACCGGCTCCAGTAATGAAATTAGATTTTCGGTGGCAAATGCCGGCATAATAGCCGTCCCCGTCGTAGGAGTGACAGATGCGACCACCAATCCTCCCTGCGAATGGACGGCATCTGAAGTGGCGGCGTGGAAGGGTCCCTATATGCCGAGCGCCCTCGACCCATGGGGGAATCCGTATTGGTTTGACAGTGATTATTATCCGCGCAAAAATTGTGGCGCCCCATCGGCTCCGGCAGTCGTTGCTGTCGAGTCGCATGGACCAAATGGCGTCGGCGGTGCTGAGACGGGGAACTATGACTGCGACGATGTCTATATAGTGATCTAGGACTTGCACGGGACTTGGATGTACCGCCCAAAAAAATGTCAGACCAAAAAAATTGACAAAAAAGCTTAAATAGTATATACTTGTTTTAACTTCATCTCATAGAGTTTTTGTCTCAGGTTCGTCCTGAAAAGGGGTTGTCCTAAAAGCACATTCTTCGTAAAGCACAGAGGCTTCAGAGAAATTAACGAAGAATTAATTTAGGTCTGTAAAAACAGGTCTTTTAGAACAATATATGGAACATAGAAAAACATTTAGCAGAAGTGCGGGTCCAAGTCGGTCGGCGCATTCAGGGTCAAGTTCGCGCTCGCACGGAAGCTCAAGCTCGAGTGCGCGTGGCAGCGAAGGCTCAAGAAGTTCAAGTCCGCGTTCGTATTCAAGCGCCCGAGCGCCTCTTAGCCGTGGTGTCGGTCCGTCGCGCGGGAGTTCGCGCGGTGGTTCGTTTGGTTCGCGCGGTCCCAGTCGCGGCCCAAGCCGCTCAGGTGGCGGAGGGCGCGGTGCGCGCAAGGGTCAGCATATCGATATTTCAAAATTCATCAACAAGACGGTCATCGTCGAAGAGGCGGCAGTCTTTGTCCCGGAGCATTTGTTCAAGGATTTTCTTATTGACGAACGCTTGAAGCAAAACATTTTGGCAAAGGGCTACAATGAGCCGACTCCTATTCAGGATCGTGTAATCCCGCACATCTTGCACGGGCAGGACCTCGTCGGTATTGCGAACACAGGGACCGGCAAGACTGCCGCATTTCTCGTCCCGCTTATCAATAAAGTGCTTTTGAACCCAAAAGAAAAGGTGATCGTCCTTGCGCCGACGCGCGAGCTTGCTCAGCAGATTGAAATGGAGCTCAAGGGTTTTGTAAAAGGATTCAAAATCTTCTCTGTGTGTTGCGTGGGTGGTGCGCCTATCGGTCGCCAGATTTCTGACCTTCGCTATCAAAACAATTTCATCATCGGTACACCCGGGCGTATAAAAGATCTCATCGAGCGCAAATGCATCAACCTCGCCGAGTTCAAGTCAGCCGTCCTCGACGAAGCAGACAGAATGCTCGATATGGGATTCATTCACGATATGCGCTACATGCTCGACTTGATGCCAAAGGACCGTCATACGCTGTTCTTTTCTGCAACGCTTTCACCGGAGATCGGCGCGCTCATCAAAGACTTCCTCAGGGAGCCGGTGATGGTTTCGGTCAAGACGCAGGACACGGCAAAAAATGTGGAGCAAGATGTCGTGCGCATCAAACCGGGCGAGGACAAGCTCGAAGTGCTTCACACTCTTTTGATTCAGCCGGAATTTAGGAAAGTCCTCATCTTCGGACGGACCAAACACGGCGTAGAAAAACTCTCCGTCGCACTTACCAAAAAAGGTTTCAAAGCGCAGTCAATTCATGGCGACAAGAGCCAAGGTCAGCGCCAACGCGCACTCGATACTTTCAAGAGGGGTATGGCGCAGGTCCTCGTTGCTACCGATGTAGCCGCTCGCGGTCTCGACATCGCCGGTGTCTCCCATGTCATCAACTTCGACATCCCTGAAACCTACGACGACTATGTCCACCGCATCGGCCGTACTGGTCGTGCAGGACAGAAAGGGAAGGCGCTGACTTTTGTGGGGTAGTGCGCGCAAGGCGCGCGAGTTGAAAGTGTAAAGTTAAAAGTAAAAAGTAGATGCGCTCATAAAACTCCCACCACTGAAAATGGTGGGAGTTTTGTTCGTGTGCTATACTTCGAGTATGAGAAATTCACAAAAAGGGTTCATTGTTCCGCTCGTGATTGTGCTCGTAGCGTTGGTTATTGGCGGTGGTTTTTATTTTAAGAATACGCAGTTTTCTCAGAGGGATAGCACACAAGCACCTGTATCTAACCGGAATATTCCAGCTGAACAGGTCACAAACCAAGTAAGGCCGGTAATCTCCCTAATTTCTCCATCAAGTACTACTCCGCAAACCCTTGTAACAATTACAGGTAGTGGATTTGTTGGGAATAATGACATCAAATTTACTTCTATGTCGCAGCCAACTATTGTTGCATATGCTTGTGGTGCTCGAGCTAAAAACAACAACACATCGATACTGTTTAGTTCAGGACCAAGTTCTCAAGACCCATTTGTTTCTGATTGTAAGGGTGGTGCAGGAGTTAAGGGGATTGTCTTGCAACCGGGTCTTTATAATGTTTCAGTTATAAACGATAATGGCATTAGTAATTCAGTTTCTTTTACAATAAATTCGACAAGCACACAAAGTGCTGTTGGATATGGCGATATACTAGTTACTCTCACAGATGGTGATTTTGAGGATAGTTCATATTTTGGTCCTGTCCATATCGACTTGTTTGCAGACAATTTACTTATTTCATCAATAGACGAAAAAGGACCAGTGGTTTCATTCCCGAATCTTCCTTTTGGGGTTTATTCAGTTCGTGTTAAGGTTGAGGGTGTCAAAGAAGTCACAGAAACTTTTATTCATAAAGAAAAAAGTAAATATGAATCTTTTTCTGTGAATATACTGTTACTTAAATAAGCGAGACCTCTAACTTTACGAATTTTTTCGTGCTAGTATTCCCTGTAAGAACGGCACTCTAAGTCCGTCTTCAAGACTGTAGGCATGAAGTCCAATGCGATTGAACAAGAATTCATTAAAACATATGACCAGTTTGCCGATGCGATCTTTCGGCACTGCGTTTTCCGCGTATCAGACCGCGAGAAGGCAAAGGATATAGCGCAAGGGTCTTTTGTTCGGCTTTGGGACTACATGTCGCAAGGGAAGGAAATCGACAATATGCGGGCGCTTTTGTACCGCATCGCGAACAATTTGATCATTGACGAGTATCGAAAAAAGAAGGTCGTGTCGCTCGACCAAATGCGCGATGAGGAAGGTTTTGATATTGGATTTGAATCAATGCATGACATCGAATCCCGCGATGAGTACGAGCACGCGCAAGCGCTCCTCGAGCGGCTTCCTGACAAATATCGCGAAGCACTGGTGATGCGACATATCGACGGACTCTCGGTAAAAGAAATCGCTCACCTCACTCACGAATCGGAAAATGTCATCTCGGTGCGGATACATAGGGCTATCGAAAAACTGAAGGCGCTTAGAAATTAAACACATGGAACACATCATCAAACAATTGAAGAAGGGAGCAAAGCACACTCGTTTGTCTTCTGTAGAAAAAGCAGAGATGAAAAGCGCGCTTCTTCGCCATGTTGAAACAAATCCCGTTAGAAGTGATGCGCGGATAGTACTCGCGACTTCTAACGGGACAGGTCCGGTAAGAAGCGGGATGTTCGAGCGTCGACAATTTGTGAAGGCGTACGGAAGTATTTTGTCGCCTTTCCAGATTAATAATTTAAGAAGTAAAAAAACTATGCCAATTTTAGTGATACTGGGACTTTTGATGGGAGGGTCAGCATCGTTTGCGGCGGAAAACGCATTGCCCGGCGATGTGCTCTTCCCCGTAAAAGTTCATGTGAACGAGAGCGTGCGCGGAGCTGTGGCGGTGACACCTAAAGCGAAAGCGGAATGGGGCATTCGTCTCGTCGAGCGCCGTCTCGAAGAAGTGGAGAAGCTTGCTATAAAGACGGATGTCTCCGAAGAGACAAGGCAAATCGCCAGTACAAATCTCGGCGCGTACACAGAGCGCGTACATGGGCGCATTGCAAAATTTGAAGAAGATGACGATAGTGATGATGCAATCCTGACGGCGGGTGAGCTTGCCGATATGCTCCGCACCCACGAAGAAGTGCTTGCTGGGTTGAGTACGCAGGTTGCGGGAGCCGTGGCGACGAGTACCGCGTCGACTGGTCGCGTTTCAACGGACAGTACGCGACATGATTTTGCAAAATCAGCGACGACAACGGCAGTGGTGGCGACAAGTACGGCTTCAGTGAATACTGCTTTGGCTACTGATATGCAATCGCTCGAATCAATCCTTGCGCAGTTGCGCGAAGGTCGCGGGCATGCGGAGAAAAAACACAAAGAACTCAAGCGCAAGTATCGTCGCGAGGATGACAAGGAAGATGGAGATGATGAAGATATTGTGCCAAGCACACGGAAGCCAAGGCCTGCGGTGAACATGATGACGGGAACGACAACGAGCGCAACTGTGGGGACGAGTACCGCCTCAACCCAAATAGCAATACCGAGCGTTTTTCCAAAGAAACACAAGAAAGACTCTGACAGGGAAAAGGAGGAGGAGCTTCGCGCGATTGTAGAGGTCATGCATAGTATCGCGACATCTACGGCGACAACGACAGCTCCAGTAATCGCAGTACCGACAGAACATACAGAATCTCGCACAGAAAAATCAAAGACCTCTGAATCTTCAGAGTCAAGGGATGATGACAATGATTAAGTTTATACCATCACCAATTAACCTCTTCGCGTACAGCTACATACCTATAATATACTATAGTGGGATAAACAAATTAATTCTGTGGGTGGCATCGAG
>JBBTUT010000027.1:0-16580 GCA_038063615.1 Patescibacteria group bacterium
GCACCGACATCCTCTACCACCAAAACAACATCGCCGCCGGCGACGCCGTCCGCGCGCTCGAGGATATTTATAAAAATTTGAATACGAGGTAATAACAAGAAACCGCTTTCGCGGTTTTTATTATTGTGGGCGAATTGCGTGGCTTTCGGAGTTCGCCAATCACAGAGACTATATCAAAATAGCAATTGAAAATCTAAGGCTGGGGGTAGGCTGTTTAAATTAACTAATGCTCGCATATTCACGAGATACTCCGCTGGATGAATGATGCGTGGATCTGTTTTCTTCCTGCACTTAAGAGTTTAGATGAATAATAAAAAAAGGTCACACATGAAAAAATAGTGTGACCCTGCTACTTGGCAAATGAGTTGTTTAAAACGAAAATTTCCTTACTTCTTGGTCAGTAGCGATTTTATCGAGGAAGGTCGAGACTTCAATACCATCGATCTCGATTGGAAAGCCATCGTGGGCACGGTCATTTATGTTGATGTAAATACACGCACCGTAATAACCAACGACCTTGCATTCCATCCCATGTCTTGCAGCAGAAGCAGCTGCCCCTGAGCCGACCCCCGTATACCAGAATTTGCCATTCGGTAAAGTGATTTGGATGGCGTGACCTTCGGACTTGGTATAACCAGTTGCACGATAACTCTCATTCCCAGTAAGTCTTTTCATTTTGCCCTCCTTAGGCGTTATTTAAGAACATTAATTCATCCAAAACAAACTGGATATATTATACATGAAATACAACTTTTGTCAAGAATTTTGAACATCAACAACATCCACTTGTTCACAGGTGGGCGATGGGGGAAGTTCGCTTCGCTCTCGTATCGGTCACAGATATTTTTTTACTAAAAAAGCTCCAAGAGCGAATCTGTTGATTCGTCCGCGACCCCAGCTCAGCGCCGTCGCGCTTGCGCTTTTCGATTCCCCCATCGCCTCACAAACAAAAAGGCCCCAATGCTTCGCATTGTTGCCTAATGTTTGTGGGCGATGGGGTCTCGGTCACGAGTTACTAAGTGTGCTCAGGTGAGTACACCTTGCGCGCACTAAGTACTCTCGACCCCGACTCGGCTCCACTCGCAAAAGCCTCGGGATGCCTCCGTCTTTCGATTCCCCACGCAAGGCGCGCAGGCGCCTTGCTCATCGCCCACAAAATAAAAACGCCTAAAGGCGTTAATTATTTTGTGGGCGATGGGGGAATCGAACCTCCGACCTCTACAATGTCAATGTAGCGCTCTAACCATCTGAGCTAACCGCCCGTATTTAATTTTGAAACTGCGGAGAAGGAGGGATTCGAACCCTCGATGCCGTTTCCGGCATGCCTGATTTCGAGTCAGGTCGATTCAACCACTCTCGCACTTCTCCAGATTCTTTCAATTTTCAATGTTTTTACCCTAACAGCGTCGCTCATCATCCTAGCACTTTTTTGCATTTTTGACAAAAATTGGTATACTGCCCAAGTTAGTTTTGAGTATATTGGCCCTATCGTCTAACGGTTAGGACACGAGCTTTTCAAGCTTGTAATCGGGGTTCGATTCCCCGTAGGGTCACAAATCGCAAAAACAAGAAAGGACGCTTCTTCCATGAAGCGCCCTTCCTTGTTTTTAAAAGAGCAAACAGTTTTGCTCTTTGGCGATTTGTGAAGCCGCAACCATATTTTCTCAGCAGAGAAAAAGGTGAGGCGGGGTCGGCAAGTACTTATGTCTGTGAGAATGTACCCATTCGAAGAGACTTAGTAACTTGTGATCACACTGATTCAGTCGAGCAAAGCGAGTCAGTAGGAATTCAAAGATACCTGTGAACCGTACCCCTTTAATCCTTGCCTTTTTCACCAAAAAAGATACTATTAACTGGACGAGATTGCTAAAATTAAAATAATAAAAATATAAACATGGAAGGATTTACAAACAACTCAAAACACGAGATGAGGAAAATAGAAGGGAGCGACAGCTGGCTGAGTGGACCAGAAATGGAGGAGGTGCGCATCCACGAAAGCCCCGTGGAAAATCTAACAGAACAACTTAAGCCAGGAGTGGCTCTTGACGGAGGAGAACAATTTGAGGTCCCTATCCCACGCAACCATCTCATTAAAGAAAACGCCGAAGAGGTCATCGAAGAAGCCACACCTATTCCAAAACATCTTGAATTGGCGGCAAAAACTGTGCTCCCTATTTTTATGGATTCGGTTTCCCGAGGAGCAGCGGAAGGATGGGATACTACTACAAAAGGCCCAACAAAAAAATTTATCGAAGTTGAAGGATCTTCTTTAGAAAAAATAGTAACAGAAAGCGCTACGGGATGGAGAGAAGACTGTATAGTGTACGACATTCTCCGAAGTGAACCGACACCGGAACGGAATGACCGAGAAAATGACCGAGAAATAGCCGTTAAGAATGCCCTTATAAAAAGAGCTTCGCGCTACTGCCCAAATTAAAATGGTTGACAAGTGTGAAGAATAGGTATATAATATAGTTAGTTAAAAGTTCCATAAAATTTTAGGGGGGTGCGAAATGGATAAAGACAAGGACTGGATAGGGGTGCCAGAGAAAGAGTGGGAGCCCCATGTGGGGCCTTCGCAGGATATCTATGATGTCCTAAAAAAGAATGAAGCTGAGCTCATTTCTGGAAATGTAGGGTTAGACGGGACTCCGTTTAAACCGCCTGTTTCATTTCCCAGCGAAAAGAAAGTAGTGTCTTTTGAGTCGCCTAATACTTCTTCTTCTAACGAAAGTGATACGCAGGCACTCAAAAAAGGACATCTTGTCTCCGACCAAGTCAAAAGAAAAGCAGGGATTCTTTCCTCTTTTCTCAGAGAGTTGGTTGCAATAGGTACAAAGATGGGCTGGAATAATAGCTTGGGAGTGCCGTCCAAACTATTCACTAAGGTAAAAGGTGCGGAACTCAAAGAGACGGTCAGTCTCCTAAAGTTAACATCATCCGAAGAATACACAGTCTTTCTCCTCCTCAAGAATGACAAACGCGACAGAACGGAAAAGGAGCAAGCGATAAGAGATGCTCTTTTGAAGTTTGCCTTCCCTCGTTGCTAGAGGAAAAACTTCGAGGCCATGGGTTTTTACAGCCATGGTCTTTTTTTTACTCAAACAACCATTCTGGCAAAAATGTGCTAAGATACCGCCATTATCATCTATGAAAATCCTTGCGATAGAAACAAGCTGTGACGAGACAGGTATTGCCATCTTGGAGACCACCGGGGCTCTGGGGGCTATTTCTCCGCGCGCGCAGATAAAAGTCCTTGCCGATGTGCTCGTTTCGCAGGCAAGCATCCACGCCGAATATGGCGGGGTTTTTCCGAGTGTCGCACGGCGCGAACATGCGAAAAACATGATGCCACTCCTCATTCAGGCGCTCAGCGAAGCGGACCTTTTGAAGCAACTCAAAGTTCCGCGAGTTCTTGGTCCGAAAGAAAAAGAGGTTCTCGCAAAAATATTTCACAAAGAGTCCGAGCTTCTCGAGCTTTTCCAAACGACGCTCCTTGATGTCAGTATTCCTCGCATAGATGCCATCGCAGTCACATCAGGTCCGGGACTCGAGCCGGCGCTTTGGGTGGGCATCAACACCGCGCAGGCGCTCGGCGCGCTCTGGGGCATTCCGGTCATTCCGGTAAATCACATGGAGGGACATGTCGTCGCTTCGCTCCTTAGTCGAAAGTCAAAAGTGGAAAGTGAAAAGTCGGGGGGCAAAAAACCTCCGATGTTCGACTACCAACTCTCGATCCCCCACTACCCTGCGCTCGCACTCCTCATTTCGGGCGGACATACCGAGCTCGTACTCATACCGCGCGCGGGCACCTATGAAATACTCGGGCAAACGCGTGATGACGCCGTCGGTGAAGCATTCGACAAGGTCGCGCGCATGCTCGGGCTCTCATACCCCGGCGGACCGGAAATTTCCAAACTAGCCGAGCAAGCTCCGAAAGGCGCAAAACTCGCCGAACCGCTCCCTCGCCCCATGCTCCTCTCAAAAGATTTTGATTTTTCATTTGCGGGGCTCAAGACTTCTGTGCTGTATCTGATCAAAAAAATCGGCAACCTCACTCCCGAGATGAAGGCGCTCATCGCAAAAGATTTTGAAGACTCCGTCACCGAAGTCCTTCTCGCAAAAACGCTCGCCGCCGCAAAGAAACACAAAGTCCACGAGATCATCCTCGGTGGCGGCGTGAGCGCCAATAGGAAAATCCGCTCGACTTTTCACATTGCGATCTCCCGCGAGCTCCCCGGCGTAACCCTCTTCCTCCCCGACCAAAAGCTTTCCACAGACAACGGCCTGATGATCGGCGTCGTCGGACTCATCCATTCGAACAACCAGCAAAAGATCATCACCGCCGAAGGCCACCTTCGCCTCTCCAAAAACTCCCGCCCGACCCTCGCGGAATTGAGGAAGAAAAAATAATTTCTCTCACTATCCCCAAATTCCAGTCATGGCTGAAATTTGGGGATACCTGCAAAAATTGTCCCTGCTGTTATCTATTCCAGGTCATGACTTGGAATAGATAACAGCAGAAAATGTCCACCACTAACATCTATTTTAAACTATAGTCAAGTGAGCGAGCGAAATGAAAGTAGCAACTTTCATTTCCGAGCGAACGCAGACTATATTGTACTCAGTTATATAGCTTAAAATAGATGTTAGTGGCGGGATACAGGTGGGCTGAAATTTCGAGAAAAATCTTAAATATGGTAAAATCAGCATATTATGGCTGAGATCCCCGAAAAACTTAACAAGCCCTACGAGCCAACCTCGACCGAGGCGCGCATTTACCAGCTCTGGGAAGAGAGCGGGTTTTTTAATCCGGAAACTTGTATTGAAAAAGGGGTTACAAAACCCGACGCGGAGCCCTACACCATCGTACTCCCCCCGCCAAATGTTACGGGTATTCTTCACATGGGCCATGCGCTCATGATCACGACTCAGGATGTGATGATACGCTTTGCACGCATGCGGGGCAAGCGCACATTGTGGCTTCCCGGCACCGACCATGCCGCCATCGCGACACAGTCAAAAGTTGAAAAAGATATTTATAAAAAAGAGGGTAAATCCCGTCATGATTTGGGAAGAGAGGAGCTTCTCCGTCGCATAAAACAGTTCGCACAAGAAAGCCACGACACTATTGTTTCTCAGATCAAAGCTTTCGGCGCGTCATGCGATTGGTCTCGCGAAGCATTCACTCTCGATGCTGCACGCAATCGTGCAGTGAACACTGTTTTCAAAAAAATGTATGACGACGGGCTTATCGTCCGCAAGCATCGCATTGTAAACTGGGACCCAAAGGGTCAAACGACCATCTCTGACGATGAAATCGTGTACGAGGAGCGCAAAGCGATACTCTATACTTTCAAATACTCAAAAGATTTTCCAATCCCTATTTCTACCACGCGCCTCGAAACAAAGATCGGGGATACTGCCGTTGCGGTGCATCCCGACGATACGCGCTATCAAGAATTCGTTGGGAAAGACTACCATGTCGTGTTTTGTGGCGTTCCACTCCATATTAAAATTATTGCGGACAAAGAGGTCGATCCGTCATTCGGCACTGGCGCGCTGGGAGTTACTCCCGCTCATAGCCAAATCGACTGGGAAATGGGTGAGCGGCACGGACTCCCTGTTGTCCAAGTCATCAATGAATTTGCACGCATGACGGTCGAGAACGAGCATCTTCGCAATAAGAAAACAACTGAAGCGCGCGAGATCATTGCTGCATGGCTTCGAGAAGAAAACCTACTCATCAAAGAGGAGGAAATCCCACAAAATGTTTCGACCGCTGAACGAACGGGCGGGATTGTCGAGCCACTTCCAAAACTCCAATGGTGGGTTGCGGTAAACAAGCCGTTCAACATGAATCACTCTGAAATCGCTGGCATCGCTTCAGGATCACAAACAACCCTCAAGGAAATTATGAAAGTGACAGTTGCCGAAAATTCCATCACTATCATTCCCGAGCATTTTGAAAAAACCTATTTCCATTGGATCGAGAACCTTCGCGATTGGTGCATTTCCCGTCAAATTTGGTATGGGCATCGCATTCCTGTTTGGTACCGAAATGACGAGCTTTATTGCGGTCTGGAAGCCCCTACAGGCGACGGATGGGAGCAGGACCAGGACACGCTTGATACATGGTTTTCCTCGAGTCTTTGGACCTTTTCAACCCTCGGATGGCCCGATGCGACAAAAGATCTGGGAATTTACCACCCTACAAATGTCCTCGAAACAGGTTCTGAAATTCTATTCTTTTGGGTTGCGCGAATGATTCTCATGTCTGGCTATGCGCTCGGCACGGTCCCCTTTCGCACTGTATATTTGCATGGCACAGTGCGAGATGCGCAGGGTCGCAAAATGTCCAAGTCTCTCGGTAATGGTATCGACCCCATCGACATCGCACAAAAATTTGGCGCCGACGCAGGTCGTATGGCGCTTTTAGTAGGCAACACTCCGGGCACAGATAGTCGTATTTCTGAAGACAAAGTAAAAGCATATAAACATTTCTGCAATAAGATCTGGAATGCGACGCGCTTTGTCCTCACGAATATCGGCGACACGACGCTCGACACGCCAAGACCAGCTCTCACTCCGCGCGATGAGGAGATTCTCACAGAGCTCAATACTGCAACCACAAGCATCACCGCGCACCTCGAAAATTTCCGCTTCCACCTCGCTGGCGAGGAGCTCTACCATTACTTCTGGCACACATTTGCTGATATAATTATCGAGGAGATGAAACCGCGTCTAAGCAGTGACGACGAAGCATCGAAGAAGTCGGCACAGTGGGTCCTCCTGCACATCCTCGCGACGAATATCAAAATGCTCCATCCGTTCATCCCCTTCATCACCGAAGAACTTTGGAGTATTCTTCCTCGTCACGAAAAGTCTCTCCTCATCATCGAACCATGGCCGAAACCTTTTTAGTCTGGAAACCGCTTTTCATTGCACTGATGGGAGGCGTCCTCCCCTCGCTCGTGTGGCTTTGGTTTTGGCTTCGCGCGGACAAAAACTGTCCGGAGCCAAAAGGACTTATCGCGATCTCTTTTTTTGCCGGCATGGCTATCGTATACTTCGCACTCCCCCTTCAAAAGCTCGCCATATCTTCTCTCCCTATCATCATGACCGCAGTGGATACGGTGACACTCAAATTTTCACTTATCACCATTAGCGAAGAGACCATAAAAATCACTCTCTGGGCTCTCATCGAGGAATTTTCCAAGTACGCGACCGTACTCTTCATCGCATTCAAAAGCAGGCATTTCGACGAACCGATTGACGCTGTAGTTTACCTCATTACCGCGGCATTGGGCTTCGCGGCAATGGAAAACACCTTCTATATCCTCAAAGACCTCACTGAAACAGGGGGGGCCACGGCATTACTCAATGGGAATCTTCGCTTCGTCGGCGCGACGATTGCCCATGTGACCTCCTCCGCTTTTGTCGGTATCGCCATAGCTTTTTCATTCCGATGTCCGTGGTTTATCAAAACCCCCGCAGTCACCCTGGGGATATTCCTTGCAACGCTCTTGCATGCATACTTTAATTTATCTATAATGGAAGCATACGGAACAAAAGAAACCCTTTTGGTATTCGCGCGGTTTTGGGGAGTGATCCTCGTCATCATCGTTTTGCTTCAAATGATCAAACGCCTTCAAAAAACCTGCACAATAAATTAAAAATATGAAACCAACTTTCTTCGAACGACTCACCGGAACCATATCGCTCAAAAGGCGTTCTTCTGATTTTGAAGAGGATGTCGAAGTAAAAGATCCCTCGCGCGAATCATCGTTTGCAGAATGGGAGACCGCCGAAGCCGCCGAAGGCGAGCTCGCCGTGGATGTGTACCAGACAAATGACGCTATTGTGATACAAGCAATGGTGGCAGGAGTTTCATCAGAGGACCTTTCCATATCAGCAACCCGCGATATGGTCACCATCAAAGGCAAGCGCGAAGCACCAAAAGGCATCGCCACTGAAAACTATTTCTATCAAGAGCTCTACTGGGGTTCATTTTCCCGCACGATCCTTCTCCCCGCAGAAATCGAGACAGAAGATGTGGAAGCCACCGAGCGCCGCGGACTCCTCACCATCAAGCTCCCAAAGATTGACAAAGGCCGCACGCAGACTGTGAAGATTAAGTCGATTTAAAACACATGCGGAAGGCTACATTCTTTTGGTCAGCGACACTTCTCCTTTCAGTAACATTTATTTATCTCGGGAATCTCGGGAGTGGCCTGTGGTTCTCTGAGAAAATTGTTAATAATATCTTTCCTTGTGTCGAGAATTGGGCTGAAACTTCTTTTCCGTGTAATGGCTCGTGGGATATTGGACTAACTATATTCGCTGTTATTTTGGGGATTACTTCTCTTTGGGTGTTAATTTTCAAAATAAAAATTTTTAGAAAATAGCACCATTCTTGTGCCGAGGGCCAGATGCTTGGTCACGAGTTACTAAGTGTGCTCAGATGAGTACATCCTCCGTGCACTAAGTACTCTCGACCCCGAGTCCAAGACACAAATCTGCTGATTCGTCGGCGACAAGCACTCGGCGTTCCTCCTCGTCTTGTATACCGCCTCCGTCTTTCAAATCTGGTCCTCGGCTACAAAATAAAAGTCGCCGAACGCTTTCGCGTCCGGCTCCTTTATTTTGTGCCGAGGACCAGATTTGAACTGGTGACCCCGCGCTCTTCAGGCGCATGCTCTACCAACTGAGCTACCTCGGCAAACACTAGTCTGTAAAGTCAAAAGTCTTAAGGTCTATAAAGTGGGCACCCATGCATCTACTTTTCACTTTTGACTTTATGGACTTTCGACTCGTTTTTACCTCCCCATCAAATTCTTCACCGCCTGCATATCCGTGGGGATAGAACCGGCAGCTTTTTCAAAACTTTGAATGATCCCCATTGAAGTTTGGATAGTCTTCACATATTTTTGAATGGTCGGCTGGAAATAGTAGTATGTTCCAAAAATGGATCCGAGGATGACCGCCCAATATACGAGCGTAAAAAACGAGCTGAAACGCTGTGTACGGCGCATCCCATGGAGAATTTTATTGTTTTCCTTGGTAATCTCCAGCAATTCATCGATTTTGCGTCCATCCAATTCCATATCGCAAGTGTACCAGATTTGGGGCAAAAATCAATAAAAAAATGACCAAGAGGGGTATTGCCTCTTGGTCATCGGATTTCACTGTACGATCAACTTCTACGCTTCTTGATTCGTTCTAGCCCAATCTCGCCTGCTATCTCTCTGGTGCGATTTATGAGATGTCTGGTCGTCCACTGATTCCGAATACGAAACTGTGGCGCGACCATGTCCATACAGACAGAAAGATTCTGCACCCATGGATTAGTGCCCAAAGTTTCGAGACTCTCAAGACGAACAAACTCATCAAAATCAACATCGTCCGTCATCGTCCCCCGTACACGACTGCGACCGTGTCGGATGATTACTGGCGCATCAACTCCAATGAGAGTAAAATTTGTGCCAAACTTCTTAAGAAGATACTCTATTTCCCCCGGACATCGGAGGGATTCAATAACAAAACAACCCTCTTTCTTGTTCCCTATCATCCTCTCCACAAAAGCGCGAACGATATATCCCGGGCTGTGCTTCTCTCTCAATAAATTTCCTATCTTATGAAGTCCGCCTCGGCCTTCAAGCGAAATCTTATTTTTGGCACCTTCCTCCTCGAGAAACTTTCGCACAGAGAAATGCTCCGCCCCGTAGAGAATTTTAAGAAATTTTGCACTATCACTTTTCCCTGCGCCAGCTGTGCCGGTAATCCCTATTACATGGATCTTCTTCATCCTAAACCTCCACTTTTTATTTTATTTTGTTCAAAAACTCTTCCGTGAGAGTAACACTCTTTTATCCAAAATGCAAATTTATGAGGACGAGCAGAGCTCGGCTAATTTTGTATGGTCACGAGTCACTAAGTGTGCTCGGTCACGGATATTTTTCTGCTAAAAAAGCTCCAAGAACGAGCCTGCTGATTCGTCCGCTACCCCACCTCGCGCCGCCGCGCTCCGGCCTTGCGAAAGCTCCAAGTGTTCGCTTTCTCACCCGGCTCGTGGTTTCGTCTACTGACGAAACATCACTGCGCCCACACAAAGCGCAAAGAGCGCTCTCGCGCTCTTTGGATTCCGCTTTGTGCCCTCGGCAAGAATCGAACTTACATCTAATCCTTAGGACGGATCTGTTCTATCCATTGAACTACGAGGGCTTCTGTGCGAAAGGCGGCTTAAGCCGCCTTTCGCACACAAATCTATATTTACTTCAAAAACTATGGTTCACCAGATTCATCCTTGGGACAAACCAAGCAATTCTGAAAGGCGCGCCTTATCAAAGCCAACGATCATGTCGTCACCGACAAAGATTACCGGCACTCCCATTTGACCGCTCCGCTCAATCATTTCCTTGCGTTTCTCGAGGTCGGTGCCGACATTATAATCAGCATACTGAACATTGTTTTCCACAAAGAAATCTTTTGCCATTTTGCAATAACCGCAGGTTGGGGTCGTATAAATTGTTACTTCTTTCATAAATTTTAAAGTCTAAATTATCAAATTTCCTAACCCCTACATTTTACCATAAGGGAGTCTTGGATGCCAGCTCGGTGCGGAATACGAGAATCGGTCACGAATCACTAAGTATTTTGTTTCGAGTACTCACAAAATACAAAGTGTTCGCTACCCCGCCTCAGCGACCCCGTGAGTACACGGTGTGCCCGCTTGCGGCCTTCGATTCTCCCTACCCGCTACAAAAATATAATCAGTAAATATATTCATATTTACTTCAGTATTTTTGTGCGGGTAGGGAGAATCGAACTCCCGTTTGCTGCTTGGGAAGCAGCCATTCTACCACTAAACTATACCCGCAAATATACTCATTTACTCCCCAACAAAAAACGACTGGATGCGTTCCCAGAAACTTCTCGCCTCCGTCGCCTCACCATTCTTACCTTTTTTTGCGCTCTCGTCAACCACGACCACTACCTCCTCCCCGGGGCGCGCGACGGTGAATTTCTGCCGTACTTCCTCTTCGATCCCGCTATCGCTCTTGAGTCGCGCCAAGCTCGCCTGAAGCTCCTCGGTGCGCGACTGCAGGTCTGCAAATGACCGTGCCGCTAGATCGCGTTCGGCGCGCGCTACAGACACCTTTTCTTGGATGCGCCACAACCCCTGCCCTACCGCAAAAAGTATCACAAGAAGGACGGCCAAGGATACCTTTGAGTAGAGGATCTTCCTCAATTTTTTGCGCTCTTGAAATGGAATCATTTATCGTGTAATATGTGCGAATATTAGTTGATTATACACCCACACTATGCTTTTCGACAAAAAATACAAAAAATACTGGAACACCTTCGGCGTCGTCGTGGCTATCCTTGTCACCATCAGCATGGTGCTTCTCTATGCTGCACCAAGTCTGTCCATGTAGATTCTTGGGCGGAATCTTTCATTCTTCCGCCTCTCTTGTCCTATAGGACAAGAGAGGCGGAAGGTGTAGTATATGTAATATAGAATTTTGAATTTGGACAGGCCCCGCTTTTGACTTTAGGGACTTTCGACTTTTGACTATTTTTCCCCTCCCCGTACCATTTTCAAAAACACTTCGTGCGGAATATCCACCGAGCCAAGCGCTTTGAGCTTTTTCTTTCCGCGCTTCTGCTTCTCCCATAGTTTTTTCTTGCGCGAAATATCTCCGCCGTACAAATACCCCGTCACATCTTTTTTCATCGCGGTGAGCGTGCGTGATGAAATGATGCGCCCGAGCGCCTGCCCTTGGATCTTTACCGTAAAAAGCTGGCGCGGCAAGATACCATGGAGCTTTTCCACCATGTCCTCCGCCTCCCGTTCGATGCGACGGCGCGAAACCACTTTTGAAAACGCCGGCACCACTTCTTCCGCGACTAAAATATCCAAACGCGCCACATCCGCCTCGCGGAGACCGCTCAGTTCGTATGCGAGCGATGCGAACCCCGACGACGCGCTTTTCAAATCATCGAAAAAGTTTCGCATCAGTTCGCGGAGCGGCATTTCCACCTCGACCGCTGTGCGATTGTCGCCAAAAAGCTCGGTCGCGCCCACGACCGCTTCGTGCTCGTAGAGAAGCGTCATCACGGGACTTACAAAAGCGGGAGGAGTGATAATCTTCACCTTGACCCATTGTTCAAAAATTTTATTCGTCGTGCCATAGTCGGGGAAAAGGTGCGGTGAATAGATGACTTCCCTCTTGCCATTGCGCAGTTCCACCTCATAGGTGATGGACGGCGTCGTCACGATGAGCTCGAGTGTAAATTCACGGCGCAATCGCTCGGTCACGATTTCCATATGGAGCATTCCGAGAAATCCGCATCGAAACCCGCGACCGAGCACTCCTGACACTTCCTCTTCAAAAGAAAGCGATGAGTCCGAAAGACGCAAGATCTCGAGCGCCTGCTTGAGCGCCATAAAATCATCCTGACTTTCCGGATACACCGACGCCCATACAACGGGGCGTGGCTTCATATATCCCTCAAGTGGCGGCAGTGCACTGCGCAAAGCGGTAATGGTATCGCCCACCGATGCGATGCCCGGTTTTTTGATGCCCGTCAGGATATACCCGACCTCGCCAGCGGAAAGATATTCCGTATCCACCATCTCGGGATGAAAGATGCCGACACCGAGCGCGCCGAATTTTTCTCGCGCCTGCGCAAATGTAAGCGTGTCATTTTTTGACGCTTTACCGTCAAGGACACGGATGTAGACAATGATCCCCTTGTGACTCGAATAGCCGAAATCAAAAACGAGTGCGCGAAAAGGTCCGTCCGCGCCCTGCTCAGAGACCGGTGCTTGGATGCGCTCGATGACCGCGGCGAGGATCTCGGGCACCCCCTGCCCTGTCTTTCCCGACACCTCGAGCACCTCGCTCGCATCAATGTCGAGGAGCTTTGCCACCTCTTCCTTCACCTCGCTCACACGCGCGATCGGCGAGTCCACTTTGGAAACCGCGGGAATGATCACGAGCCCCACCTCGCGCGCCATGGCGAGCACCGAGAGCGTCTGCGCCTGCACGCCTTGCGTCGAGTCCACGAGAAGTATCGTCCCCTCCACCGCTTTCATTGCGCGCGACACTTCGTATGAAAAGTCGATATGCCCCGGCGTATCGATGAGGTTGAGCACGAATTTTTCTCCCTTGTGCATATGCTCCATTCGCACCGGCTGCATCTTGATCGTGATACCGCGCTCGCGTTCAAGCTCCATCGAATCGAGCACCTGCTCTTTCATCTTGCGCGCCTCCACCGTACCCGTCACCTCGAGCATGCGATCCGCAAGCGTCGACTTGCCATGGTCGATATGCGCGATAATAGAAAAATTGCGGATGTGTTTGAGGTCCATGAAGATTAGTGCGAAGTGGAAAGTGTAAAGTGAAAAGTAGATACATTTTGCACCCACTTCGAATCAGCTGATTCGTGGCTTGGCCATGAACACTTTACACTTTCCACTTTTGACTCGTCTACCATACCACAAAAACTCTCTATTTCTAAGGGGTTGACGAAAGGTGTGCTTTATGCTTAACTGCTTTTAGATAAAAATCCCTAGACACTCCAGCTGTCAAACGACGACAATAGAGAACCAGGATGGGATTAAACTTTAATATAAGGAGGTATTAAATGAAAAGGATATTTGTAAAGGCATCAATATTACAAAAAATAGCAGGAGTGCAGGTGACAGCAGGGGCGTTGTTTTTACAAAAATTACTGGTGGAGGTATTCAGGAG
The DNA here is from genome assembly GCA_038063615.1 of Patescibacteria group bacterium. Lineage (GTDB taxonomy): Bacteria > Patescibacteriota > Minisyncoccia > Phycocordibacterales > UBA1550 > UBA1550. The sequence goes on from JBBTUT010000027.1 coordinate 13,761, forward strand.
AGCAATAAGGCAAAGAATAGATGAGGAAATAGCCTTTTGTATTAAAAACAAGAATACTTATTCCCATTGGCTAAATCAGGTACTCCCAGAGAGGATAGCAACGGCCCTTTCTCACCCCCACTACGACAACCTCTTAAACAACGAGAACACGAAAAATCTCGCAAACAAGTTGTTTATTGCACTTGATGGCAACGACAGCAAATATCCAGAGGTAGATTTTTATTTTGAAATAGTGGAAAGATATTTTCTTCTCAGAAGATTCAAAAAAAACGGGGACGAGGATCTTATGGAAATGATCTTCTATGAGCACTCCGAAGGAGATCCTGATAAAAATCTCCAAGAAATCTTACTGAAAGTACTTAAAGAGGAGGTTGAGGTATTCGAGGAGTAGGTAAATATGGACAATATAGGTATGGCGCAAGCGCCATACCTATATTTTACTTTATAGACTTTTTACTTTCAACTTTCCACTTTCCACACTAAATCTCCTCCCTGTCCGGAATGATCACGCCCACCTTCCAGAACTTGCGGTGGAGTGCGGTGCGGACTTCGCGGATCTCTTCATTGCCCATGAGCTCCAAAATGATCCACCAAGTGAGGAGTCCTGCAATCCCCGCAACGAGCCCTTGCAAAAAGATGCCGGCAAATGAGTTGAGGTTGAGATAGAGCCCAAGCACTTCCAAAAATTCATACGTCACGACGCCGGCAATGAGTGCCGCGAATAAGCCGTGCCTGAGCGTGTCTTTCACAGGAGAAAGGAACCTTCCGAAACGCCTGCGGAAAAGGTAGATGAGCAAAATAGTATTGAGGAGCATTCCTATCGAATATGCGAGCGGAAGCATGAGCACCGATGCGCCCGTGAGTCCATCGACGCGAAGCAATGAGCCGATAAAATACTGCAGGAACAGCGAGTGCGTATACCATGCCACCAAGCCATATCCGCCGAGGATGATGATGGCTGATGACAGCATATTCACGACAAGTGGAATCGTATTGCTCCCCGTCGCATAAAAACCGCGCACAAAAAGAAGCCCTATAGACTGCGCCACGATCGATACGGTGAATATCGCGAGGCATGCGGCGGTGAGCTTCGTCGCTGTCCAGTCGAACGACCCCGAGCCCAAAATAGTACGCACGATCTGTGCGCGAAGCACGATCATGAGCACGAGAACTGGGAGCGACCAAAAAATGACATGGCGCGCGGCGGACAGTATTTTTTCGAGAAACTTTTTTATCTCATCTTCGGCGAAATGTTTTGAGAGCCCCGGAAATGCCGCGGTGGCATAGGAGACCCCGATGATAGCGAGAGGTACCGACTGCAGATTGAGCGCAAAGTTGAATACCGTGATCGAGCCGTGTTCGAGTTTTGTCGCAAAGGAGACCAGAGCAAAGAGCGCAATTTGATTTGCCGAGAGCCCGATCGTGCGGGGAAGCGATACGCGGATGACCTCCCACACATCCATAAACGATGGAGCAAAAGAGAGCTTCAAAGTAAAACCATTGCGCGAGCTCACGAAAAAGTGCACAAAGAAATGCAGGAATGCGCCGAGTACGACCCCCCATGCGAGCCCCATCGGTCCAAATACGGGATAAAAGAACAGTGCGCCCGCGATGATGCCCACATTATAAAATACGGGGGCAATCGCAAATGCGAAAAACTTGTGGAGCATTTGGGTGACACTGCCAAACAGGTTTGAGAGACCGAGGAGAATCGGTGATAGAAGGAGGAGCCGTGTCATCATCGCGAGCTCTGTTTGCTCAATAGAATCAAACCCTGGAAAAAGTTTACTGACGAGCACCGGTGCGAGAAAAAATACTCCCGCGGATACGGTGACAAGAATTGAGAAAAATACCGTAAAAATATCATTCAGAAACTTTTGCGCCCGCGCATCGCTCTCCCCCGCCATTTTTGTGAGAATGGGGATAAGTACGAGCGCGGACATAAACGATGCGATTCCCGCAAATACAAAATCAGGGATACGAAATGCCGCATAGTAAACATCAAGCGTCTGACTCGCTCCGAAAAGGTGCGCGAGCAATCGGTCGCGAAAAAGCGCCAGCACCTGCGAGGTGAGCGCAAAGATCCCAAGGAGAAACGCCGCCTCATGAAGCCCGTTCCACTCGCGCGAAAAAAGAGAAAAAAGTTTCTTTACCATGATAAATTATATAGAGAGTATACTCGGAAGATACATTCTATGCAAAAAATAGAATGGTGGGCCAGCACACATCGTTCATCTTGAGTTTGAATTCCCCAATTTGGTACTATAGGGTCAAATTGGGGAATTGGAAAAAGACCAATACTATTTTCTATTTTTTTAAAATTCTCCAACTTTGACCTATAGGTCAAAGTTGGAGAATTTTAAAAATAATGAAAAACCTCAGGTCGCCCTGAGGTTTTTCTTATTTCCATATCGATAAGCCGAATTCTGTATCACCGAAGTGATTGATGATCATTTATCTGGGAATGCGATTGCTCGCACCCTCGAGCGGCACTTTCGTATTACTACGAACACGGCCTTGCACCCAGGTAAGGATTTAGCCGTTTCACCCCGTATGTTGCCCTACGGACTCACCCACAAGTGGGTGCTTCCTTCTTTCGTTAGAAGCGTCTCTGCTCGCACCTCTGGGATTACTCCCGACGGGCGTTACCCGCTACCCTTCTCCCAGCCCCTCGAAAGGGGCTGGGGAGTGTTCGGACTTTCCTCCCCGCAAGTTGCCCCGCGGAGCGACCATCTGATATGGACAAATGGACTATACCACTTTTTGCTGTCAGACCAAAGTTAAAAGTGCATCTACCGTTAAGTAAGTAACTGTGTTCTA
>JBBTUT010000028.1:0-7158 GCA_038063615.1 Patescibacteria group bacterium
TTTACTCATTCAAAAATGCGCAAAGGGTATAGCGGGGTCGCCGTGTATACAAAAATAAAGCCGGAAAAAGTCGAGGAGGGTATGGGTCTATCGGACATGGACCAAGAGGGGCGCCTGCTTGTCCTTTACTATCCGGACTTTGTCCTTTTGAACGGATACTTCCCCAATGGCGGAGGCGGGCCCGAACGATTGAAGTACAAACTTGATTTTTACGATGCGTTCCTCAAATTCATCGAAAAATTACGCAAACAGGGCAAAAAGATTATTATCTGCGGTGATATCAACACCGCGCACGAAGCGATTGACCTCGCCCGTCCGAAAGAAAATGAAAAGAATACCGGTTTCCTGCCCGAGGAGCGCGCATGGATAGACGAGCTCATCAATCACGGATACATCGACATCTTCCGCCACCTGCACCCGCACACCCGCGACGCATACACCTTTTGGGACAGTAAGACCCGCGCTCGCGACCGCAATGTCGGCTGGCGCCTCGACTACTTCTTCATCTCCCCCGACCTCCTCCCCCGCGTCAAAAACACCTCATTAATGTCCTCCTTCCCCGGCTCCGACCACTGCCCGATAGTGCTGGAGGTGAAATAAATTAGGAAGAATAAAAAATCCAAAGGTAAACCCCGAATTTTAATCTTTACAATTTCTCAGCCATATCTATTTACTTGCGGAGCGCCACTGTGCGCTTCAGATAGTCTGCAACATTCTCTCCCTTTTCCGGCTGAGCCCCTGTTTCTTTAAATGTGGCGGTGAGGTATTCCTGCATATCTTTGGTTGCCGCGGAGCTCTTTATGCCAAAATTCCTTTCTACTACTCTGCCATAGCTTGAGACACGAGGTTTCCCCGATGTCGTTCCCATAACCTCAGCAACCGTCTTATTTGCAAAGCCAACCTTTGGGTCGCTCCAGTCGGAGGACTCCATTCCAGACGCCTTCCCGATGCCGAGAAATCCCCTCGACCCGAACATCTTATCAATATCATTGTTTATTTTCTGTGTTTTTATGGCGAGTACTTGCTCGTGATCAACACTCGGCATATTGCGGGCAGGTTCTACTTTCGGTTCGACTCTTTCTTCAGGAGTTTCTTGTTCTTCAGAAATGGTTGGTCCTCCTGTCGCCTCGGCGCGGTCCTCTAATGTTTGGTATTCTGCCTCCGGCGCATTGACGGGCTGTTCGGGAACGATTGGTCCCCTATTTATCTTTTCCATCAAAGCGCGCGTGAGGAAATCCCCTGTTTTCTCTCCCGTGTTCGGGTTGATACCCGTTTCCTCAGCGACTGCCTTAAGATAATTTTGCATTTTCTCTGTAGAACCCGAGTTTTCAATGCCAACACCTAAATCCTTTTGTCCGGTTTTTTCATACACGGATAAGTCTTTATCTAAAATATCTTTTACGGGTATGTCTTTAAATCCGGCTTTTGGTGCGTTCCAGTCCAAAGAATCAACTCCCTTTGTCCCACCAACTCCGAAAAATCTTTTGGTACCAAAGAGTTTATCGATATCATTGTTAGTTTGCCGTATCACTGCTCCGAGTATTTGTTCGGAATCGATACTCTTTGGCATATTGTAAGTGTATTTTTGCGTTGGCTCCTCAACCCCCTCCGCATACACTTCCCCTCTTCCCAAAGTTTCTGACCCTATTGCTGATCTTGGGGTGTCGTAAACTGGTGGTTGGTATCCTGCGATCGCCTCATCCGATGATTCAGGAACGATTAACGCTTCTTTTATTGGTGCTTCTATCACAGGACCGGTCGCTTGCTCCTCCGGCTTCTCATACTCGTATTCTTGAGACTCTCTATCTGTTTCAAATTGAGCACTCTTAAAATCTTTTGCTACTTCGTTTATTTCTTGTCCTTTGAAATTTCCTTGATCATCCTTTAGATATTCATTGACTTTGAAATTGCCGTTCGAATCTTTCACTATTTCGTACGCAGCGTCACCGCCTTTTCCTCCTACCCTGATCTCATCCCCCGTTTCCATATCAACATATCCGGCCTTGATGGCAATGCGGTGCGCCTCTCCGCCCGCCCACTCCATGACCGCTTCGTCGTTTTTTGAATCACCGGTAAAGCCGAATTTCTCCGGTTTATCTGAAAGTTGACGGATGAAAGCGTGTTCGATACCCTCACCTTTTTGTATGATAGACGACTCCTGCAATCCCTCCAATTTCTCAGGCACGGGCGCAGGGACGGTGACTTCCACCGGTCGTTCCCCCATCGGAAACCTCTTGCCTTCTTGGTATTCTGTCAATACATCATTCCCGCCACCGGGAATTTCTTCATCCATTCCGCCACCGGATGCACCGAGTATTGCACCGATTGCCGCGCCCATAACCGCGCCCTTTTTACCCCCAACTTTTTTCCCAACAAACCCTCCGGCCAATGCGCCTCCCGTAGCTTTCGCAAGCCGCCCCATTATATCGGGGAAACGATCAAATAATGCTTTTACACCTAAAGTTGCTGTTTCTATCGAAACCGCGGCGATCACGGCCTTTCCTGCTGTCTCCGCATATTTCGCGCCCATTGCCAAAGCGTCAACGGTGCCATACCGGCTTACTAAGCGGTCATACTCTTTGAGCCGATCGTTAAAAGAATTTTCAAAAAGTTTCTCAACTTTTCCATCTTCTCCGATTTTAATTTTTCCGTGCTTTATTGCAAATTCCAAATCTTTTCTCAAAACTTTCTGTAGAATCCCCGTAGCCATTCCCGGCTCTGATTTCTCAAGTCTTTTTAAAAGGTCAGCGGGCAAATTTTCAACATAGGATTTTTCCAAATTTTGTTTTGAAACTTTTTCTCCTTTTCCTTCAGCTTTTGCTTGAGCGTTTTCATATATTTTCCAAGCCTCTTCCGCGGCTTCATCCATATCTTGAATCCTAGTTTTATCAATGACTGCCGTATTCATCAACCTCGCTTCTTTTGCCGCCCCCGCTCCTCTTGCGAAAATCTGCGCGCCGAACATTGCGTACCTCAATGGCGAACCTGCTGTCCATCCGAGAACATCGGCAACCGTTCTCCCGTGCTTCATTGTTTCACCAGCCACAAAACCAACATTCCCAACCTGCTTTAGTGATAATTTAAATTCCTCAGTTTCTTCTATGTTCTTTCTCGCAGCTTCTTCGTCTTTTCTATAAGATTGAGCGTACCCTTGCATCCATCTTTTTACCGAGCCGGTAAACCCTTCAGCTTCTTGAATTTGCTTTTTGTCGCCCGCACTTTCAAAAATCCCAGCCATCACCTTGCTTTTATACTCTTTCGCAAAAAACCCGAAGTTACGCAAGCCAATGCCGACCTCTTCGAGCTTTTCTGTCGGCATTTCTTCCAGCTCTTTTTTAATTTCTTCCGCTTCTTTCCCTAATTTTTCTTCTTGCTGTATTTCAGCTTTTATCTCGTCTATCCTTGTATTTTTGTCAGCTTCGTCGGGCGTTTTTTCTATTTGTTCTTTTGGCGACTCTTCTTTTTGTCCAAGTTCATTCCTAATGGCATCTATATCTTTTTGGATTTTCTCACGAGTCTCTCCTGTCACATTTACCACCTCCCTTTCGAGATTTTCCATCTCTCGTTTGAGTTTTTCTTTTATCGTTTCTTCTTTTTGTTTTTCTGCCTTGCTCTCATCGCCATAAAAGGATTCTATATGAGAGGGCACCTCTTTGTCACTTGGAATAAACGCTGTACTTATTGGCTCAACCGTCCCTTCTGGTTTACTAAATTTCATATCTTCCATGTTTTTATAAAAATTTAAGACTCCTTGTCCGTATAAGATCGCCGTAAATTAAGAACCCATACTTTCAGTACTCCAAGTATATAGAGAAAGTGCCCCTCTCGCAATGCTTTTTTACGAAGGACTTGTTTTACGAAGGACCGCCCTTCGTTACGAATGCAAGGCCTTCGTAAAATTACTTCACCCCATGCTTTTTTCTGATTTCGGCGAGTTCGGCTTCTTCGGTCTCCTCTTTTTTTTCTTTCCCCTCTTCACCGAGCTTTTTTAGCTCTTCGATGGGAAGTTTCGCGAGTTCGAGAGTGCGTTTCACGAGAAACGCCTCGGTATTGCGCTCCGGATCGTCCAAAACCTCTTCGAGGAGGGCGTGTAGTATGAAACCAAGCTTTGGTCCGGGTGTTTCACGGGTAACATCCATAATCTTTAGACCGTCGATTTTGAGCATTCCGACAGAAACGGGCGCGCGCATCGCTTCCTCTATCATTGACTCATACTTACGCAGGCGATAGGGGGTTTCCTTTGGGCGCCCCATACCAATACGGTCGCAAGCGCGGACTTTCATAAGGTCCCAAACATTCTCAGGACCAACATTTTTCACGATACGACGCACGGCAGAAAGCGTGATTTTCTCAATATCGGAGAAAAACAGGTGGTAGCGGACGAGAGCAGAAGCCACTTCTACTATCTTTTTTGGGTATTTTAGGCGCTCCAGCGTTTTTCGTGAAACCCTTCCGCCGACGACATCATGACCGTAAAAGGTCCAATCTTTCTTTTCGTCCGACCAGCGACGCGTTTCCGGCTTGGAAACATCGTGAAACAGGGAGGCGAGCCGTACATGAAGCGGCCATTCGCGGTCTGCCGAATGCTGAAGCGCGCGCAAATTGTGCTCCCAAACCGTGTAAATATGGTCGCCATTTTGCTCGACACCGATACCGCTCTCTATTTCAGGCACAATATACTTGAGAATTCCGAGTTTTTGGCACATCACGATGCCAATCATCGGGTTTTTAGTCATTATAATCTTGGAGAACTCATCGCGGATGCGCTCCATCGAAACATGCTTCAAGTCCGAAGCTTTTTCGATGATCGCATTTTGGGTATCCATTTCGATAGTGAAACCAAGGTCGGTGGAAAGGCGCACCGCGCGGAGGATACGGAGGGCATCTTCGTTGAATCGTTCGCGCGGCTCACCCACGGTTCTGATGATTTTGTCCTTTATGTCCTTTAGACCTTCGAACATGTCCGTTAGATGTCCTTTAGACTCATCATACGCAATGGCATTGATCGTGAAGTCGCGACGATTCAAATCGTCCTCGAGTTTCCCGTGAAACGATACGGAGTCCGGCCGGCGTTTGTCGGAATACGCCCCCTCGGTGCGATACGGGGTCACCTCGACCACTTTCAGTGTTTCATCATCCGTTTCATTGACCACACCCACCGTGCCATAGTCGTTCTCATAAAATGTCTCTTCAAAAAGTGCTTGAATTTGCTCGGGTTTCGCATCAGTCGTGGCGTCCCAGTCCTTCGGCTTAAAACCTCTCAAAATATCCCGCACACAGCCACCCACCAAATACGCCTCAAAACCGGCGTTTCTCAAGGTTTCTGTTACATGTGAAACCTCTTTTGGGATTGGATAGGAGATGTCTGCTTTTGTCGCGCCTCTTGTCATATACAGCATAGTTTAGTGTATTTTTGGCTTTTTTACCAATTCGCGGTATGCTGGCTCTAAGCAAGTTACCCGTTTCACGAGAAACATTTGCGCCCGTAGCTCAATGGATAGAGTACTTGGCTTCGAACCAAGGGGTTGGGGGTTCGATTCCCTCCGGGCGCACAAAAATAACGAAACAAATACAGAGCATTTGTGGAGTATATTTTTGTAGCGCCCGGAGGGAATCGAAAGACGGAGCCGGTATACAAGATGAGCGAAGCGAATACTTGTCGGCGACGAATCAGCAGATTTGTGTCTTGGACTCCGGGTCGGGAGTACTTAGCGAGTGAGCCGTAACTCCAAGAGCTAACCTGCTGATTCGTCGGCGAAATCGCTTAGTAACTCGTGACAGATTCCCTCCGGGCGCACAAAGAAACAAAAAGCACCGAGGAAATCTCGGTGCTTTTTGTTTCTTTGTGCGGATAGGGAGAATCGAACTCCCACTCTCTCGTTGGCAACGAGGAATTCTACCACTAAATTATATCCGCAAGTGAGCGACAAGGTAAAAATGTCGCACATATTTATTTTCCGCGAACGCTTCGGATATATGTACTCATATATCCGCATTTCTACCGTATAATTCCCTCTCGGCAAGCATATCAGGGAATAACGAAATCCACAATAACATTTTTTCCTTAAAATATCTACTGGGGACCAGAACCGTGCAGACGCCACGCCCGAGTCGCTTGGTTTTGTGTTTTCCTTTTATGACAATACTTTTATTAAAGGTGATATTTTGCAAACCTGCCTCTTTTATCCAGTATCCTTTACACTCTGATTCGTGAATATCCGGGTACAAAAGAAGCCATGCTTTGATCTTTCTTTCCTCAATCCCGCAAACATCTTTGAGAAAAGTCACGAATATTTTGATCATCGCGGGGTCCGTATTGGTCAGTGAGACCCGATGAAGAGATGCTTTGTCGCCCTCTCCCCAATACAGCATTACCCCCGAAATAAATGCCGGGTGGTATTTTAGTGCCTCAAAATCCTCCTGTGCCTCTTTTCGTGCCTGTAAATAAAGCTTTTCGAGGTGTTCCCCTCGGATTTTGTTGAGATCCTCCATGCGAACCGTGTGGTTCTTGCGCGCGACGACATCAAGCTCTTTTTTGATCTTTTGCGACCACGCAGCGCCACTAAACCATCCGGACAGGGTGCTTTTTGGGATGCGCAATTCCCTTTCGATTTCCTCATAGCTTTTACCAAGCTTGCGAAGCTTTGTTGCCTGTTCTTTATCCGTACGCATACTCTCAAAGTATAACACAGGCGTTCGGTTTTCAACATCAGCCACATGGATCTCTGTTATTGTATTGTTAATTATTTCCAACTGCGCTAAACTTAACGCATGAGTTCCTCAGATGAATACATCCTTATCACCTCGTCTCAAAGCTCCGGCGGAGATGCCGGTATTTCTGATGCAAAAATAAAAGAAGAGGATCCCGACGCGGCTCTCCGCGCACTCGAAGAACAAGGAGTTTTTCTTGAAAAGGACGATGATACCCCCATTCGCTCCAAACCGCGCGATGAATTTTCACGCGAACTTTTGGATCAAAGCGGTATTGAGATCGTTTCGAGCGAGGAAGAGCCCTATACTCCGTAAAAATGACAAAAAGTGCCCAAAAATAGCTTCCAAACCCAGCTCCTTGCATTTTTGATGAAGATATGCTAAGGTTTCTCCAATGATCACAACGAAGCAGAAACAGGCTATTATCAAGAAAGCACAGGTCCACGC